>CAJTSB010000018.1:0-18129 GCA_910578825.1 uncultured Lachnospiraceae bacterium
ATACTACCATTATCCGAAAGAACAAAGCCCCCACTTGTTTCTTTCGGTGAAAATGAAAGCTTTGAACCAAAGATAAGGTTAAATACTTATCCTCCCCTTTTTGAAATTCCCACAGGCGGCGATTGCCGGCTGTGGGAATTTTTTTGACGGCAAAAATATCTTGCATACATTTCTAAAAGGTTCTATTATATTAGATACAACAGGAACAGGAGGTTGGTGCTTATGAAACGTATTTTTTTGATTGTGTTAGACAGCGTGGGAATTGGAGAAATGCCGGATGCCGCAGATTTCGGGGACGAAGGCAGCAATACGCTGCGTGCAGCCTCCACGAGCGAATACTTTTCCATGCCGAATATGAAGAAACTAGGACTGTTCCATATTGACGGGGTGGGTACGCAAACGCCGCAGAACGCCCCGTCAGGAGCGTTTGCGAGAATGACGGAGGCGTCTAAGGGAAAAGATACCACAATTGGACATTGGGAGATTGCGGGGCTGATTTCTCCGAAACCTCTGCCGACCTATCCGCAGGGATTTCCGGAGGAGGTCATTCAGGAGTTTTCGAAGCGATGCGGGCGCGGCGTGCTTTGTAACAGACCGTATTCCGGAACAGAGGTAATCCGGGATTACGGCGCGGAGCATATGAAGAGCGGAGATCTGATTGTGTATACCTCCGCGGACTCGGTTTTTCAGGTAGCGGCGCATGAGAAGGTTGTTCCAGTCGAGACCTTGTATGAATATTGCCGGATTGCACGGGAGATGTTAGTCGGAGAACATGGCGTGGGCAGGGTGATTGCCCGGCCGTTTGAGGGGGAACCGGGGAATTTCAGCCGTACGGTCAGGCGTCATGATTTCTCACTGGAACCGCTGGGGGTGACAATGCTCGACGTACTTGCAGCGCATGGCAAAGAGGTGCTCGGCGTTGGGAAAATCTATGACATTTTTGCGGGAAAGAGCGTGACAGATTCGGTGAGAACCAGTGGAAATGCGGACGGAATCGACAAGACGCTTGCATTTATGGAGCGTGAATTCGAGGGGTTATGTTTTGTGAATCTGGTTGATTTCGATATGCTCTACGGACATCGCAATGATGTGGATGGATATGCAAAGGCATTAACTTATTTTGATGAACGGCTGCCGGAGATTTTAAACAAAATGAAAGAGGAAGACGTTTTAATGATTACGGCGGATCATGGCTGCGACCCGTCCACACCATCTACCGATCATTCGAGGGAATATACGCCGCTTGTGATGTATGGCAGACCGGTTTCGGCGGGTCAGAATTTTGGAACCAGACCGACATTTGCCGATATCGGCGCAACAGTGCTTGCTTATTTCGGAATCGAGTCAGAGATTGACGGAGAAAGTCTGGTGGAGTGGAAATGAAAGCAAAATCATATGAGATAGATATGTGCAATGGCCCGTTGTTTCCCAAAATTCTTGCGTTTTCGATTCCGCTCATGCTCTCCGGGATTCTGCAGCTTTTGTTTAACGCGGCGGATATGATTGTGGTGGGAAGGTTTGCGGGCAGTACGGCGCTCGCAGCGGTCGGCGCCAATGCGGCATTGATTAATCTGCTTACCAACCTGTTTATCGGTTTTTCGGTGGGAGCAAATGTTCTGGTGGCGCAGTTTTATGGAGCCGGAAAAGAGCGTGAGATGAGTGAGACGGTTCACAGTGCGGTGGTGTTAAGCCTGCTCTGTGGCGGGATTCTGCTGGTCTTTGGCATTCTGATTGCGCCGCAGATTTTGATTGTGATGGGAACGCCGGGGGATGTTCTTTCTCAGGCAGTGCTTTATATCCGTATCTATTTTGCAGGAATTCCGGTACTTCTCTTATATAATTTTGGCAGTTCCATTCTGCGTGCGGTGGGGGATACGAAACGTCCCCTGTATTATCTTCTGGCGGCAGGTGTGATCAATATCATTCTGAACCTGATATTTGTGATCGGATTTCACCTCGGCGTTGCAGGCGTCGCTCTGGCGACTGTGATTTCCCAATGTGTGTCTGCCGCGCTTGTCGTGCGCTGCATGATGCGTATGGAGGGGGGCTGCCGCCTGGAGTTTTCAAAACTTGGGATCGATCGAGACAAAATCGTGCAGATTATGCGGATTGGATTTCCGGCAGGTTTGCAGGGCACATTGTTTTCTTTGTCAAACGTGCTGATTCAGTCTTCGGTCAATTCGTTTGGCTCGGTGGCGATGGCAGGGAATACGGCAGGGCAGAATATCGAGGGATTTATCTATATGGCGATGAATTCCTTCCATCAGACGGCGCTCAGTTTTTCCAGTCAGAATTATGGGGCGGGAAAATGTAAACGGATTGACCGGGTGCTGTTTCAGTGCCTTGGTCTGGTGACATTTGTGGGAGTAGCGCTTGGCTGGGCGGCTTATCTTCTGGGAGAACCGCTTTTGGGGATTTATTCTTCCGATCCGCATGTCATAGAAGTGGGGCTTTTGCGTATGTCGGTGATTTGTACGATGTATTGTCTTTGCGGAATTATGGACGTACTCACGGGGGAATTGCGCGGTATCGGCTGTTCTGTATTTCCGATGGTGGTATCCCTGCTTGGCGTCTGTGCATTTCGTGTGTTCTGGATTTTTACTGTTTTTCAGCAGTACCGGAGTCTGTGGGTGCTTTATATCTCCTATCCGGTATCCTGGACATTGACAGCAGCCGTAAATATGGTATGCTTTATGGTGGTTCAGAGAAAAAATAAAGCGGGCAAGGGAATGCTTTAAAAGATATACTGGAAAAGAATAGAACCTGGAAAGTGAGGAATTGTTTTGGCAGATTTACAAAAGGAAATAGAAAAACGCAGGACATTTGCAATTATTTCGCATCCGGATGCCGGAAAGACGACATTGACAGAGAAATTCCTGCTCTATGGCGGGGCAATCAATCTGGCTGGCTCCGTAAAAGGAAAGGCTACCGCCAGACATGCGGTGTCCGACTGGATGGAGATTGAGAAGGAGAGGGGAATTTCCGTTACCTCTTCGGTATTGCAGTTTAATTATGATAATTGCTGCATCAATATTCTGGATACCCCGGGGCATCAGGATTTCTCCGAGGATACTTACCGGACGTTGATGGCGGCGGATTCCGCAGTTATGGTGATTGACGGTTCGAAAGGCGTGGAGGCGCAGACGAGAAAGCTGTTCAAGGTATGCGTGATGCGCCATATACCGATTTTTACGTTTATCAACAAGATGGATCGTGATGCGAACGATACGTTTGACTTGCTGGATGAGATTGAAAAAGAACTTGGCATTGCCACCTGCCCCATCAACTGGCCGATTGGCTCCGGTAAAAATTTTAAGGGCGTCTACGACCGGAATACGAAAAAGGTTATGACCTTTACCGATACCCTCAAGGGAACGAAAGAAGGCGTTCAGAAAAATATAGACATTGACGATCCCGAACTGGAGGCGGAAATAGGCGCAGATTATCTGGCGACGCTGACAGAGGAGATTGAACTTCTGGACGGAGCCAGCGCGGAATTTGATATGGAGCTGGTATCGAAGGGGGAGTTATCCCCGGTATTTTTCGGCTCCGCGCTTACGAATTTTGGTGTGGAAACATTTTTGCAGCATTTCCTGCAAATGACAACCGCTCCCTTGCCCAGAAAAGCGGATATCGGAGAGATAGATCCGTTTTCGCCGGACTTCTCTGCCTTTGTGTTTAAGATTCAGGCCAATATGAACAAGGCGCACCGTGACCGGATTGCGTTTATGCGTATCTGTTCCGGGAAATTCGAGGCTGGCATGGAGGTCACCCATATTCAGGGCGGCAGGAAACTGCGTCTGTCCCAACCGCAGCAGATGATGGCGCAGGAACGCAAGATCATCGAAGAGGCGTATGCCGGGGACATTATCGGCGTCTTTGATCCGGGTATTTTCTCGATTGGAGATACTTTTACAACTGCGGCAGATAAGTTTGCCTTTGAGGGCATTCCCACGTTCGCGCCGGAACATTTTGCGAGGGTGCGCCAACTGGATACGATGAAACGCAAGCAGTTTGTGAAAGGGATTACACAGATTGCGCAGGAGGGCGCGATTCAGATTTTTCAGGAGTACAACACCGGAATGGAAGAGATTATCGTGGGCGTTGTGGGCGTGCTGCAGTTCGATGTGTTGAAATATCGCCTGGAAAATGAATACAACGTGGACATTCGCCTGGAACAGCTTCCGTATGAGCATATTCGCTGGATTGAAAATAAGGAAATTGATATGGATAAACTGACGGGCACTTCCGACATGAAAAAAATCCAGGATTTGAAAGGAAATCCCCTGCTTTTGTTTGTCAATAGCTGGAGCGTGGGAATGACGCTGGAGCGCAACGAGGGTCTGGAGCTGTCCGAATTTGGACGAAATTGAGGAATTCGAGCAGTTTGAATCAGGGTAAAAAACAGTGGTGTTTACTAAATTTTTAACAAATTGTAGGTAAATACCATTGTTTTTTTTACTAAATTATAGTAAAATATAATATACCAGTGACGTACTTGTGCAATGTTACTATGTACGATGGGAAATATTCTGTCAAAATGCACAAATGGCAGTATGTTTAGAAAAGGAGGAGAAGAATGAGAAGAAAAAACATCATGAAAAAGTGTCTGGCAGCAATTTTATCATTTGCCATGACGGTCACGCTGCTCCCGGCTAATCCGTTGGGGACAGTGGAGGCGGCAGATGGGCCAGAGCCGGTTCTGCATTGGGATATGAGCCACGCAGACGGCAAGCTGAAGGATATCAGCGGAAACAATCTGGACGGCAGGCTTGTCAACTTAGACAATTCTGATTTTGTAACCATGGATGACGGCGTAAGCCAGGAGCTGATCTTTGAGGGAAAGGATAAAAACAAATATGTCGAGATTCCGGCAGGAGCGCTGAAAAAAGCCGGTTTGGAGTCATTTACCCTTGAGGCTACCTATACGGCGACGAAACAGTCAATGGCATGGCTGCTTACGCTCGGAACCACTGTGGGCGATTATCCGAATGTGAAGAACTATCTCTTTGTATCTCCCTGGTCTTCGGATGGGGATTATTCGGGAAAAATTCTGGCAGCGATAAAAGATGGTTCAACGGAGGTGAGATGTGACAAGAATACAGCTCCGGCTGGAGACAACGGCGGTGGAAAGAATATACTTTCCGTGGTATTTAAAGATGGTAATGTGACTTATTACCTGAATGGAAAAAAGTCGGCGACGACAGAGACTACATATAAGATACAGGATATCCTGAGCGCAAACAGTACCAGCACCTCTATTGGATATATCGGGAGATCGCTGTATAATCCGGATCCGGCTTATCAGGGAAGTGTGCTTGACTTTAAGATTTACGATCAGGCGCTGACAACGGATCAGGTGAATGCGATCCATAAAGAAAAGACGGACGTATGGGCGGTAGACAAGAAGTTGAGGGCAGTAAAGGAAGGCTTGCTTAAGACGATGCTTAAGGATAATAAGAGCGTGGACCAAGTGGATTCCGATTTGGATTTTCCGGCAGAGGTGGACGGCGTTTCCCTGACATGGAAGACATCCAATACAGCTGCTGTAACGGCAGAA
Organism: uncultured Lachnospiraceae bacterium; assembly: GCA_910578825.1. GTDB lineage: Bacteria > Bacillota > Clostridia > Lachnospirales > Lachnospiraceae > Petralouisia. The sequence goes on from CAJTSB010000018.1 coordinate 5,561, forward strand.
GGAAAGGTCAATGCGACTGCCGAGCCGAAGAAGGCAACCATAAGCGTAAAAGGCACATACCAGGACAAGAGCTTTGAGGACAGCTATGAGCTCACGGTAATTACCAGGGACGGCGCGGAATATGAGGCTTTTATGGCTTATGAAATTCCGGGTGCAGACAATATCAAAGGCAATATCACACTTCCGGCGAAAGGCAAAGAGGGGTCTGAGATTGTATGGACTTCTGACAAGGAAAATGTGATCAGTCCGGTTGCACAGGGCGATAAACCTGCCGGAGTCGTAAACAGGCAGAGTACGGATACGAACGTGAAATTAACGGCAACCCTGAAACAGGCAGGCGGTGATAAGAAGAAGGAATACAACGTCACGGTAAAGGCAAAGGCAAACGTCGGTACGATGACGGATTATGTATTTGCATATTTTGCAGGCGATGGTGAGGGAGAACAGATTTTCCTGGCATCCAGCCGGGACGGTCTCAACTGGGTAGAGCTGAACGGTGGCAGGCCTGTACTGAAGTCCGAGTTGGGAACAAAGGGTCTGCGCGACCCCTATATCCTGCGTTCTCCGGAAGGCGATAAGTTCTATCTGGTAGCGACAGACTTATCGATTGCAGCAACCAACTGGGATTGGAGTGGTGTGCAGACAAACGGCAGCCAGGCGGTTATGGTTTGGGAGTCGGACGATCTGGTTCACTGGACGAATCAGAGAATGTGCGTTGTCAGCGCACAGATTGAGGCAGGATGTACCTGGGCGCCGGAAATCTTCTATGACGATGCTACCGGAGAGTATATGCTGTTCTGGGCGTCTAAAGTCAAAGAAGACAACTATGCAAAACAGAGAATTTACTATTGCAAGACCAGAGATTTCAATACATTTACAGATCCGCAAATATGGATTGACAATACCTGGGGAACGATTGACACGACCGTAATCAAAGGGGATGACGGTAAATATTACCGTTTCTCCAAGAATGAAGATGGCGGAGCAAAATATATTTACGAAGAGGTAGCAGATTCGCTCCTCGGCGAATGGAAAGGCGTAGGCTGGACAACGGATCCTTCCAAGGGCAATGTAGGCGGAGGCGAGGGTCCCTGTGTTTTCAAAATAAATGAAGATGATATTGCCGGTGCAGACGGCGAATACTGTCTGCTGATTGATGATTTCGGCGGAGTCAGATATTATCCGCAGGTGACGGATGATCTGGCGTCAGCAGATTTCCGCGATGCGAAAGACAAAGCAAGCCTGCCGACAAAACCCTGTCATGGTACGGTTATGAACATCACGGAGGAAGAATACAGCAGACTGATGACGGCCTATGGAATAATCATTTCTGAGGATAGCGTTCCAAGCTATGTGCCGGTAGGTTATACGCTCCCGGCAAAGGTTAAGGTAGATATTGCAGGACAATTGCAGGAAGCAGATGTTACCTGGGATAAAACGGACGATGAATTTGCGACCGCCGGGAAGACCGTGAAAGTGACAGGTACGGTTACTGTAAATGGCATGACTGCTACGATTACAAAAGAAATAACGGTAATCTCGAATACTGTTTATTTTATTGATTCAGGTGTTGGAAGCTGGAATGATAAGCTGAAGACATCCCAGCAGCATAGTTTGTTGAAACAATATACGGATCTGCGAAATGCGGTTCCGGATCAGCTCTATACGGCAGAAAGCGGCTGGGGATTTGTCAATGACAGTGAGAATACCATTGCAGGAAACCGTACGAGTACAAAGGATGACATTTATTCCAATGGGTGGTATGCAAAAGGTGGCAAGAAATGTGAGTATGTCATTCCATTGGAGAACGGCAAGTACAAGGTGACCGGTTACTTTCAGGAGTGGTGGGGCAACCAGAATCGTACCATGGACTTCTATGCAGAATATACAGATGGCGCCGGACAGAAACAGACGTCTGAGAAGGTGCAGACGAAGAACCTGGGCTCGACACAGAATGTTACTCAGACACAGGCCTTTGAATTTGAAGTTAAGGGCGTAACCGGGCAGGCAGAAGTACATTTCTATGCAGTGAAGTCAGGCGATGCCAATGACCCTGTAATTTCCGGTCTTATGATTGACAGGCTGGATGAAGAATCTGAGGAACTGAAGGCAGCAAAGGAGGCAGCAAAAGAAGCGCTTATGGCAGCAACACTGGAAGCAAGTGCAAATAAGACGGCTTTGAAGGTAAAAGAGACGGCACAGGTAACGGTGACGGAAATTACCGATGACCTGAGGGATAAAGCCAAAGCTGCATATCTGGATGTTACGGTAAGCTATAAGAGCGATAACCCAAAGGTGGCAAGTGTGGATGCAGCCGGTAAAGTTACGGCAGTTGCAGCCGGAACGGCAAATATTACGCCGGTGGTAGCGATCGGCAGCAAGATAAAAAGAGAGCTTACCCCGATTGAAGTTACGGTGACAGCAGAGCCGCCGGTTATGCCGACAGGAATCAGTTTCAAGGAGGGCGATGCCATTGAAATATTAAGGGGCAGTGAGTCGAAATTAACTCCGGTAATCACACCAGAGAATGCAAGCAATCAGAGAGTGACCTGGAAGTCCAGCGATCCGGAAATCGTAGCGGTCATAAGCGGAAAGATAACAGCGGTATCGGAAGGTAAAGCGACCATCACGGCAACTTCTGTAGCTGATAAGAACCTGAAGGCTGAGTGCGAGGTAACGGTTAAAAAGGTTCTTCCGACGCAAGTTACTCTGGATAAAACAATTTTGGATTTGAGGGTGAGTGCAACCGCTACCCTGACAGCGAAACTTAATCCTGCCAACACAACGGAGTCAGAACTTACCTGGGAATCCAGTGATGAGAACATCGCAACCGTTGAGTCCACATCTGCGACAAGGGCAAGGGTACGGGCAGTAAAGTCCGGAGAAGTAACAATTACCGTAAAGACACAGGCGGAAGGCGTAACAGCCACCTGTAAAGTATTCGTAAATCCGGTAACGGAAATCAGCATTCCCAAGACCGCCAGCCTGAAAGTCAACGGAACACAGAAACTGATGGTAACGTATACGCCAGCCGATGGTTCCGGGCAGGCCATTACCTGGAGCAGCAGCAATGAGAAAGTTGCAACTGTGGATGCAAGCGGTACGGTTAAGGGTATCAGCGCAGGAAATGCAGTTATCACGGCACAGACAGCCAATGGCGTGAAAGCAGAATGTACGGTGACAGTAACCAACGCATCGTCTCAGATGGTTGTCAAGGTTAGCAGCATTAAGATTTCCGCAGTCAACAAGAATATCATGGCAGGGAAGAAGACGACGGTCAAAGCAGTAGTCAATCCGTCCAATGCAACGAACAAAGCGGTAACCTTTAAGTCTTCCAATGCGAAGTATGCGACGGTAAATAACAAGGGCGTGGTAACCACGAAGAAAGCCGGAGCAGGCAAGAAAGTGACCATTACAGCGACAGCCAATGACGGAAGCAATAAGGTAAGCAACAAGTTGACCATCAAGATTCTGAAATACGGTGTGAAGAAGGTTTCGTTTAAGAAGAAGACCTTGACGTTAAAAGCGGGCAAGAAGGTAACGCTTAAACCGACCATCACGCCGACAAACAAGAAGGCAAAGAAGTCACAGATTAACAAGACATTATCTTATAAGTCTTCAAATACGAAATGGGCAACGGTCAACAGCAAGGGCAAGGTAACCACCAAAAAAGCCGGAAAAGGCAAGACCGTTAAGATTACGGCAACATCGACAGACGGTACGAATAAAAAGGCAACCGTTAAGATTAAAATTAAGAAATAAGTAATCTGAATATTTCCGTGTACTGTTTTTGGACAGCGCAGGAGCAAAAACATCCGGGTCTTTCGTTAAGAGAGACCCGGATGTTTTGGTATTATGTGAGAGAAAAACGTTTCCCTGCGTTTTATTGGAAGACTTTGAATTCATAACCCTGCGCCCTTGCCTGGTCGATGAAATCTCCCAGTATCTGAGTGTTTGTCTCAGATTCTGCGTGCAGCAGATAGATGGCGCCGGGGTGCAGCTTGTCTATTGTTTTCTGCAGGCTTTCAGCGGGATCCGGCTGATTTTCCACATCATAGTCCAGATAAGCGAAACTCCAAAATACGCTCTTATAGTTCAGGTTATTTATAAGTGCGATGGACTGCTGGCTGAATTTCCCTGCGGGATAACGGAACAGATGCATATCATAGCCAAACTGCTCTTTGATGTAACGGTGATTCTCATTTATTTCATAGGTCTGTGTGTCTATGTCCTGGGAGGGCAGTCCCGCGGCGGGATGCGTAACGCTGTGGTTGCCGACTTCGTGTCCTTCATCAATCATGCGCTGTACAAGCTCAGGGTTGTCTTCTGCGTAAGATTTGGTGACAAAGAAGACGACATGCACGTTTTTCTCTTTCAGAGTGTCAAGAATTCTGTTAGAGCAGCCGTATTCATAACCTTCGTCCATTGTGAGGTAAATGACCTTCTTTTCAGGCTCATCCTTAATGAACCAGGCGTTGTACATGCCGTATTTTTCCTGATACTGCATACAGCCTGCCGGTCGGTTATACTCGTCGAGGTCTCCGCCCTGTCCCCAGTCCAGACAGGAAGTGTCCAGTCCGTTTAAATCAATCTGTTCATTCGCAAGGACGATGCCGTTCTTTGTTGGACGTTCCTCAAACCCTTCCGGGTTGTCCAAATCGGCAAGTGTAAATTCCGCAGCCTCATCCTGCGGCTCATTAGCGTCCTCGCCATCCTCAGGTTCCTGTGGTTCGTCAGCATCGTTGGTATTGTCCGCTGACGTATCAGGAGTCGGGGTATCCGGACTGTCCGCCGTGGATTTATCATCTGCGGCCTCATTGTTAGCGGAATCAGAGATGATGTCCTGCGGGATGGATGGCTGCTTGTTATCGTCGGAAGTAAATGCACGGATAACGCCGATGCCTGCCACAATCACACAGAGCAGGGGAATGGCATAGACGAGCAGCCTCATGTTATTTTTTTTTCTTCTTCTTTTTTTCTTATGCATAGTGTTCACAATCCTTTTCCTGTTAATATGGTGATTAAAACCTCCTACTATTATACACAATAAGAAAGTAAATGTAATCATCAAAATGTAAGAATCGTGAAAATCGCATTGTCGAATTTATTATAGTTTTATATTTTCCTCGTCGTCTGCCATACGGTAGCCGACGCCGACCTCCGTGTAGATATAAACAGGTTCCGCCGGATTTTTCTCCAATTTCCGTCGAATATTTGCCATATTAACGCGCAGAATCTTGTTATCGGATTCATTGTAAGGTCCCCAGACATTGTTCATTACGGCGGAATAGGTCATCACCTTGCCGGAATTCTGGGCGAGGAATGCAACGATTTTGTATTCGATGGGCGTCAAATGTATGGACTCCTCATTGATGGATATGGCACGTTTGGAAAAATCAATTTTCAGTCCCTTTGCCCGGTAAAGATGGCAGGGGAGACTGTTCCCGTTACCGTTAGGATTGCTGTGGCGCAGGGAGGTGCGGATTCTCGCCATTAACTCGGAGGTGCCAAAAGGTTTCGTCAGATAGTCGTCTGCACCTGCGTCCAGAGCCCGCACTTTATCCAGCTCCAGCGTGCGCGCGGAAACTACGATGATGGGGCAGTTTGACCAGGAGCGCATGCGCCGTATAACTTTCATGCCGTCTATATCAGGAAGTCCCAGATCCAACAGAAGGATATCCGGACAAAGGGAAGTCGCAAGGGACAGGGCTTCGTTCCCGGTGGAGGCGCAGCTTACCCGATAGCCTTGTGAAGAGAGCGTCTTGGATATGAAATTTCTGATATTTTTTTCATCTTCAATGATTAATACATGAAATTTATGCATATGGTCCCTCCTTTGGCTTTGGTAGTATGAACAGGAATTCCGCACCGTTTTCATGATTTTTGGCGCTAATTGTCCCTCGATGCGCCGTAATGATGCTGTGGCAGATGGAAAGCCCGATTCCCATTCCTTTATGGACGTCCGAAGAAACTGTTTCCGGATAAGTTCCGTCAAATATATGATCAAGATGAGCTTCGTTAAGTCCGATTCCATAGTCAATCACACGGAAATAAATATCGTCTGGCTTATTTTCTACAATCAGCTGGATGGGCTGTTCGCTGTGGGCGTGCGTCAGCGCATTTTCCATGAGGTTGATCAGAACCTGCTCAATCAGTTTGGCATCCATGGGAAACAGGATGATTTCCACGGGTACAGTTACCTCTATTTCTGCATCCGGAAAACGCTTTTTCAGCCGTGTGACCGATTCAGCGACAACCTCATCCAGCACTTCTATGGATAAATTCAGCCTGGAATCCTTTGTCTGTATGCGGGTGACGGACAGGATGTTTTCTACCATGTTTAAAAGCCAGTCCGCGTCATCGTGGATATTATGGATGAGCTCAAGGCGTTCCCGTGTTTCATAATTCTCCCAGTTCTCCTCCAGAGAAGCGCTTGCCCCCATAATGCTGGTCAATGGCGTACGCAGGTCATGCGAGACAGCGCGCAAAAGATTTGCACGCAGTTTTTCCTTTTCTGCCTCCATAAGTTGTTTTTCCCGTGCGGAAAGAACTTTTGCCTGCTGGCGTATGTAGGATGCAGCAGTGCTCGCCGCTAAAAACAGTGTTTGCATACAGATAAAAACAGTCGGATAATCTGGCGATGAAAAGTCTATACTGAAATAAGGGTGAGTAAAAATGTAATTGATACAAAAAACCCCGCAGACAGAAGCAAATGTGCCGAAAAGGTATCCGTTTGTGCAATATGCGATGGTGGTAATGCCGATAAGATATAACAATGCAGTATTGGCTGAATTATCGGAGACGTGGAAGAACAGAACAAAGGTGAGTCCGGTGGTTAGCGCCAGCAGCCCAATCGTAATAGTGAGATCGTACAGTATTCGTTTAAAATTTTCCTTCTTCATTTATACTCCTTTGTAGTTAAGCATCGTTAACAGGTATAGGATTACTGTAACACGAAGAAAAGGGGGATTCAAGAAAGAATGGAAATTTTAACGGTTTTTTAACAAAATTTGTTTGCCGAATGGAAATATGTATAGTATTATGAAAGAAAAAGAGGAGGAAGGCAAATGCCAAACATTTTAGGAATGCCTTCCGACGAGCTGGCAGGCGACGCCTGCCAATACATTAGTTAGGAGGAATGGATATGGCAGTGGTAACTATTACAGTGGATAATTTTGAGGAAGAAGTGACAAACAGTAAATTGCCGGTTTTGGTTGATTTTTGGGCAGTATGGTGCGGCCCATGTCAGATGCAGGGTCCGGTTGTGGAGGAAGCGGCAAAGGCTCTCGAAGGAAAGTTGAAGATAGGCAAACTGAACGTAGACGAGGAGGGAGAGCTTGCACAGAAATATAGCGTCATGAGTATTCCCACCCTGATTCTGTTCGAAAACGGAGAAGTGGTAAAGAAAGAGGTTGGATTTCATTCTCTTGACGAAATTCGGGCGATGGTGCCTTGACGGATTTGTGTACAGGTCTTATAATGAAGGACAGTTACCGTTGTGTAGCTGTTCTTTTTTCTTTTCCGGGAGATGCGATTAATAGATACGTCGCAATCATCAGCGGTTCCGCTTTTGAATTCCACATAAAAAACAGTTGACAATTTATATAATGTGTATTAGTATATGGAATATACGAACATAAGTTCGCAAGAGAAGGAGATCAGATATGGCAAGAGAAGATAAATCAAAGGTGCTGGACGTACCTGGAACGAAGGAAGACAAGTTAAAGGCGCTGAGTGCAGCAATCGCGAAGATTGAGAAGGATTACGGCAAGGGTTCTGTGATGAAACTCGGAGATTCGGCAAAGGGCATGAACGTGGAGGCGGTGCCTACCGGATGTCTCAGCCTCGATTTAGCGCTGGGGGTTGGCGGAGTGCCCAAGGGAAGAATTGTTGAAGTGTATGGACCGGAGTCCAGCGGTAAGACGACAGTGGCGTTACATATGGTGGCGGAGGTTCAGAAGAACGGCGGCATTGCCGGGTTCATCGACGCAGAACATGCATTGGATCCGGTATATGCGAAGAATATCGGGGTTGATATTGATAACCTCTATATTTCCCAGCCGGATAACGGAGAGCAGGCACTTGAGATAACGGAGACGATGGTGCGTTCCGGAGCCGTGGATATTGTAATTGTGGACTCTGTGGCGGCTCTCGTTCCCAAGGCGGAGATTGACGGAGATATGGGGGATTCTCATGTAGGATTGCAGGCGCGCCTCATGTCACAGGCATTGCGTAAACTGACGGCGGTGATTAGCAAGACCAACTGTATCGTCATATTTATCAATCAGCTGCGTGAGAAGGTCGGCGTCATGTTTGGCAATCCCGAGACGACGACCGGCGGGCGTGCATTGAAGTTCTATTCTTCTGTCCGGCTTGATGTGAGAAGGATTGAGACCTTGAAACAGGCAGGGGAATTCATTGGAAACCGGACAAGGGTTAAGATTGTCAAGAATAAGGTGGCTCCGCCGTTTAAGGAGGCGGAATTTGATATTATGTTCGGTCAGGGAATCTCGAAGGAAGGAGATATCCTGGACAATGCGGCAGAGCTTGGAATTATCAATAAGTCCGGCGCCTGGTTTGCCTATAACAATGAGAAGATCGGGCAGGGACGCGAGAATGCCAAGCAGTATCTGCGCGAACATGTAGATATCTGTAAAGAAGTAGAGGAGAAAGTACGCGCGCAGGTACTGGCGGATGATTCTGCACAGGAGGAGGCAGAAGAGAAACCGAAGAAACAGGAACCGGCAAAGAAGGCGGGCGAATAGGAACATAATTGCCACAGGAACATAGAAGAACGGAAAGAGGGAGAGCAGAATGCAGGTCGTACAGATTGAGGAACTGGATAAGAAACGCGTGCGGATTCTATTGGAAGATGGATGCAGTTTTCCACTGTACAAAGGAGAGTGCAGAAAGTACGGCTTGCAGGAGGGGGCGGAACTTAGCCGGGAGCAGTTTCAGGAAATCTGTCAGGAGATTCTCATAAAGCGGGCAAGGAAAAGGACCATGCATCTTCTGGAGAAGATGGACCGCACGGAGGAGCAGTTGCGGACAAAATTAAAACAGGGATTCTATCCGGAGGATATCATTGAGGATGCGATTGACTATGTGAAGGGCTATCATTATGTGGATGATTTACGCTATGCGCAGAATTATGTGCGCTGCCACAGGGATACTAAGAGCCGGAGAATGATACAGATGCAGCTTCAGGGAAAGGGCGTTCCCCGGGAATATATCTGGCAGGCATTGGAGGAGGAGTATGAAGAGGAAAGCGAACGGGAGCAGATTCTTGCATTGGCACGGAAAAAAGAATATTCTTCCCAGTGTGCAGATATCAGGGAGAAACAAAAGATGTACCGGTTTCTTATGCGCAGAGGTTTTTCCTCGAATGATATTTTGTATGTCTTAGAACACTTGACATGAGGCGCAAAAAAGTATAAAATCAATATGTTGTATTTCATGTCTTTAGATTGCATATCATGGGTGCAATTTACTGTATATGGCATATTAAAACGGGTACGTTTTTTTATATGTACAATGATAATTAAATAAAGGAGGTGCTCCTGTGCAGAATGTATGGATTATATTAATCCCTGTAGTTGTCACGTTAATTATCGCAGTACCTATTACTTACTTCGCTACCGTTGCATACCGCAAACGTGTCGCAGAATCCAAAATTGGAAGTGCGGAAGAGAAGGCAAGAGAGATAATAGATGAAGCTGTTAAGACTGCTGAGAACAAGAAACGGGAATCCATGCTGGAGATCAAGGAAGAGTCCATTCGCAGCAAGAATGAATTGGACAAGGAGATCAAAGAACGCCGGAATGAGATTCAACGCAATGAGCGGCGTATCATCCAGAAGGAAGAGCATTTGGACAAGAAATTAGAGTCCATTGAGAAGAGAGAAGCAGGTTTTGCAGCAAAGGAAGAAGAAATTAACAGGCAGAAAGCAGAAGTTACACAACTACATGAAAAACGCGTACAGGAACTGGAAAGAATCTCAGGATTAACCTCTGAACAGGCGAAAGATTATCTTTTAAAAATGATCGAAGATGATGTGAAGCTTGATACTGCAAAATTGATCAAAGAAATGGACATCAGAGCAAAAGAGGAAGCAGGAAAGAAAGCAAGAGAATACATTGTAACGGCTATTCAGAAATGCGCTGCAGATCATGTGGCAGAGACTACGATTTCCGTAGTGCAGCTTCCGAATGACGAGATGAAAGGAAGAATCATTGGTAGAGAGGGACGGAATATCAGAACCTTAGAGACCATGACAGGTGTGGACCTCATTATTGATGATACGCCGGAAGCAGTAATACTTTCCGGTTTTGATCCGGTTCGTCGGGAAGTGGCTCGGATTGCTTTGGAGAAGTTGATCGTGGATGGACGTATCCATCCGGCAAGAATCGAAGAAATGGTTGAAAAGGCTCAGAAAGAAGTTGAGACCATGATTCGGGAAGAGGGAGAAACAGCAACACTGGAAGTTGGAGTGCATGGAATTCATTCAGAACTTGTTCGTCTGCTTGGAAAGATGAAATTCAGGACAAGCTATGGGCAGAATGCATTGAAACATTCTATTGAGGTGGCGCAGCTTTCAGGTTTACTGGCGGCAGAGATAGGCGTGGATGTAAGACAGGCAAAGCGTGCCGGATTGCTTCACGATATTGGAAAGTCTGTGGATCATGAAGTGGAAGGCTCCCATATTCAAATCGGTGTGGACTTATGCAGAAAATACAAAGAAAGCCCAACCATTATTAATGCAGTAGAAGCGCATCATGGAGATGTAGAACCGGAGTCAATGATTGCCTGTCTCGTGCAGGCGGCAGATGCCATCTCGGCGGCAAGACCAGGTGCGAGAAGAGAGACTCTGGAAACATATTCTAACAGATTGAAACAGTTAGAGGATATTGCAAACGGTTTCAAAGGTGTGGATAAGTCATTTGCTATTCAGGCAGGTAGAGAGGTTCGGATTATGGTAGTTCCTGAACAAATCAACGATGCTGATATGGTTCTGTTAGCACGCGATATTTCCAAACAGATAGAGAATGATTTGGAGTATCCGGGACAGATTAAAGTCAATGTAATTCGGGAATCTCGTGTAACGGATTACGCAAAGTAAAGAACTAAGGCCGTCAACAAATTTTGTTGGCGGTCTTCTTTTCTTATCTTATCGGAAATACCTTGTCATGTTAAAGCATAAAAGTATCTTTTCGATAAGGTAAAAATAATTATAGTCATCCGCAGTGGATGCGAGAGGGAGGAAGGCAAATACGAAGCATTTCTGGAATGCCTTCCGACGATTTGGCAGCTGCCGCTATATTAAGGAGGAAAACATGAAACAGCCATTAATCAAACGTATTAAAAGAGAATTGGAGCATAAAGGGACGATACTGGATATCTATTCAGATTATATGGAATTGCCGAATGGAAAGGTAGAAAAGTGGGATTATGTGGAGCACAGAAAAGGGGCGGCTGCAGTCATTCCCATACTGCCAGATGGAAAAATACTGCTGGTGCGCCAGTATCGAAATGCGTTAGAGCGTTTTTCGCTTGAGATACCGGCAGGTGCGCGGGATTCCGTGACGGAGCCCACGATAGAATGTGCATCCAGAGAGTTGGAGGAGGAGACAGGGTACCGTTGTGAACATTTGCAGTTTTTGTTGTCCCTGAGGACAACGGTTGCATTCTGTAATGAGGTTGTTGACGTCTATCTTGCCGAGGATTTGATTCCCTCCAGACAGCATTTGGATGAGAGTGAGTTTATTGAATTGGAAATGCATACGCTGGAAGATTTATGCGCAATGATTTATCAGGGGATTATTCAGGACAGTAAGACGGTGGCAGCGATTCTGGCATATAAAGATATCCGCACTACCCGCGCTGCTCAGAAAAATGTGGACAGGGAATGAATTTTCAGATATGCGCCGGCATAAGATAGAAAAAAGAATCAAATCATTGTGGAAGGCGGATGAGAAAATTATTGCATTTACAATTCAGGCGGCAGGAAGGAATCGAAAAGAGCCGTTCTCTTTGGACACGAATGATGCAGGGCAGTCTTTTGGGAGCATTTGCCGCGGGAATACTTCTGGCAAACCTGATGGGGAGAGAGGCAGTTTCCAATGCAGGTATTTTGAATGATTATTTTGTGGAAAAATTTCAATATACAGAAATTAATGGGCAAAACCTGTTCTTTTATATTATCGGGGAGCGTATGCCGTTGCTTTTGCTGTTGCTGGCTTTGACACTGACCTCGCTTGGCATGGCGGGAGGAATTCTGATGTTAGGATGGCAGGGGTTTTCCGTAGGTTTCATGCTCTCCGCAGCTATTGCAAAATATGGCGTGAAAGGGATTCTTCTGGTGCTGGGCGGGGTATTTCCACAGTATTTGTTCTACTTTCCGGTATATATCCTGTATTGTTATCTGACTGCACACCTGCGGAAACGATTGCACAAGGATAAGACGGGCAATGGTACAGAGCGTGGCTATATCTATGGCGCGTGGCTGATAGCAGCGGTTGGTCTTTTACTTATTTTTATGATGGGAATTTTCCTTGAAAGTTATATAAATC
>CAJTSB010000018.1:18139-65237 GCA_910578825.1 uncultured Lachnospiraceae bacterium
ACAATATATTGATGGGAAAAATGTTATTGAAACGACATCTTGTATTAGGCGAAAAAAGCCTGAAAATAAGGCGAAAAATCCATTTGATTTTCTTCCCGGATATCATTATAATACTATTTATCGGAACCTTTTTTGAGGATTTCTGACGATAGAAAATGGTGATTGGGGTAGTTTTTATGACAGAAATGATACATAAGTTTGTCTTTTATATGAAGGAAGTGCGTAAGACCTCGGAGAATACGACCGTCTCTTATGAACGGGATTTGAGGAAGATGAATCAGTATTTTGCCGAACAGGGAATTGTGCGTGCAAAACAGGTTACGGTTACGGCGTTGAATTCCTATATTCTGTATTTGGAGCGTGAGGGCAGAAAACCATCTACTATTTCCAGAAGCATTGCCTCGTTGAAGGCTTTTTTTCAGTATTTACAGCAGGAAGGATATATCAGTTATAATCCTGCAGTAGATTTGAAAGCGCCTAAAGTGGAGCGCAAAGCGCCGGTTGCGCTGTCGGAGGAAGACAGAAAGCGCCTGTTGCAGCAGGCGGGGGGGAATTCTCCCAAAGAATTGCGTGACAGAGCTATGCTGGAGCTGTTGTATGCGACGGGAATCCAGGTATCGGAGTTGATTACGTTGAAAATGTCGGATATCAATATGCAGATGGAGCATGTAATGTGCGGCGATAGAAGGAAAGAGCGGACGATTCGGTTCAGTGCAGATGCAAAGCAGGCATTGGAAATCTATCTGGCGCAGGGGCGCAGCGCCCTGCTCTCAGGAGAGGACAGCATTTATCTGTTCACAAATTGCTCCGGGCAGGTGATGAGCCGCCAGGGATTCTGGAAACTTGTAAAATCCTACGGTAAAAAAGCCGGAATCACCGGTGCGTTGACGTTACATACGCTGCGACATTCGGCAGCAAAGTCCTGACATGCATCGGTTGTTCCAGCCATTTTAGTGAAATCAATTCTGATAAACTGACAGGCGTCTCAGCTCATATCAGCAATATGATAGATTAAATCCTCCGATTCCTCCCAGCCCAGGCAGGGGTCGGTAATGGATTTTCCATAAATATGTTCGCCGACTTTCTGGCATCCCGGTTCAATATAACTCTCAATCATCACACCTTTTACAAGCTTATGGATTTCAGGAGAAATCTTTCGGTTGTGCATGATTTCTTTGACAATACGAATCTGCTGCTCATACTGTTTGTTTGAGTTGGAATGGTTCGCATCAATAATAGCGGCAGGATTTTTTAAATCCATTTCGCCGTACATCTGAATCAGTCGTTCCAGATCTTCATAGTGATAATTGGGAATACAAACGCCGCGTTTGTTGACGGCGCCGCGCAGTACCACGTGGGTCAGCGGATTGCCGCTGGTGTCCGCCTCGTATCCGCGAAATACAAAGTGGTGAGGATGCTGTGCAGCGTATACCGAATTGAGCATAACCGAATAATCGCCGCTCGTGGGATTTTTCATACCCGCCGGTACGTCAAAACCGCTGACTGTAAGACGATGCTGCTGGTCTTCGACGGAACGTGCGCCGATTGCGACATAGGAGAGCAGGTCTTCCACGTAAGGCCAGTTTTCGGGGTAGAGCATCTCGTCGGCGGAGGATAAGCCGCTCTCTTCCAGGGCGCGGATGTGCATTTTGCGCATGGCAATCAATCCGGCAACCATATCCGGACGTTTCTCCGGGTCGGGTTGGTGGGCAATCCCCTTGTAACCTTCCCCTGTCGTCCGCGGTTTGTTCGTGTAGATGCGCGGAACAAGGACGAGTTTTTCCGCCACTTTTTCCTGTACCTTTTTCAGGCGGCTGATATAGTCGCAAACAGAATCTTCGTTATCTGCGGAACAGGGCCCGATGATGACCAGAAATTTACCGGAATCCCCGGTGATGATATCGCTTACCATCTGGTCGCGTTCTCTTTTCGTCTGTGTGGCGGTCTCAGAGAGACCGTATTCCTGTTTGATTTCTTCCGGACTTGGAAGTTTATTTATAAATTTGAAACTCATAATTCCTACTCCTTTATGTAGATATGTCGTATGGTTTTGCAGGTGATTCTTACAGGTATTGCATCTATTGTGAAAAATATTTTTGTTTGATGATGTCTATCGGCATCTTCTGCCCGGTCCAGCATTCGAAAGCGGCGGCGCCTTGATAGAGCAGCATATACAGACCGTTGAAACAGGGACAATTCATTTCTTTTGCCTGTTTCATCAGCAATGTTTCCCTGGGATTGTAGATGATATCGGATACAATCAGTCCTTCGCGCAACAGAGTCGAATCGGGGATGGGACTCTTTGCGATGTCCGGAGCCATGCCAAGGCTGGTAGCGTTTGTCAAAATGGCGCTTTTGGAAATGCTGTCTGCAAGAAGAGTTTTGTCTTCGATGTCCAGAAGGCGGATATTGCAACCCGTCTCTGACGCCACGCGCTGGCAGAAATCAATCGTCTTATCCCAGGAATGATTGCGGCGTTTGAACATATCAATAGAAGAAACACCGTCCAAGGCGGCTTGTACGCAAATGGCGGTGGCAGCTCCCCCGGCGCCTAAAAGCGTCATTTTCTGTCCGATGATATTGTAACCGGCGTCCGATACGGAGCGCATATATCCCACGCCGTCCGTTGTATGGCCGATCAAATGTCCGTCTTCGACGATGACCGTGTTGACGGCTCCGGCAAGCCTGGCGGCGGGGGTGAATTCGTCCAGATGGGGAAGGATATGTACTTTTAACGGCATGGTAAGGTTGAATCCGCAGATTCCGGCGGCTTTTAATCCCGTTACAGCATCCTTCAGGCATTCCGGCGTCACGTCAAAGGCAAGGTACACATAATCGAGACCCAGCAGACGGAACGATTCGTTATGCATCTGCGGGGAAATGCTGTGCGATACCGGACTGCCCAGAAGCGCGGTCAGTTTCGTCTTTCCAGTAATTTCGTAATTCATAATCTACCTGATTTCTTCGTTATTTTATCTCTGCTATATCTTAAAGGATATCAGAATGGATGTCAATAAGTACCGCTTGCTCCGACCGTGGAATAGTGATGCAAAGTGGTTGTCAAAAACCATGATCGTCTGTGCATTCAGGGGAACTTTTTTCACAAAGTCATTGAATTTTTCAGGGAAGTATATTAAAATAAGAACGTTACAGAAATTTATTAGAAGATAACTGAGACGGAGGTTCAAGTATGTACCCAATCGTAAAGAAGAAAAAGCTGGCGGATAAGATTTTTCTTATGGACGTCAAAGCGCCGCGCGTGGCAAAGTCCTGTCTGCCCGGACAGTTTGTAATCGTTAAAATGGATGAGGAGGGAGAACGTATTCCGCTTACCATCTGTGATTATGACAAAGAGGCAGGAACGATCACCATCGTATTCCAGACAGTTGGAGCATCCACACAGAGGATGGAGAGTCTGGAAGAGGGAGATTCTTTTCAGGATTTTGTAGGACCGCTTGGCTGTGCCTCTGAACTGACAGAGCAGCCAATCGAGGAGCTGAAGAAGAAAAAGATCGTATTTATCGCGGGAGGCGTGGGAACGGCGCCGGTATATCCGCAGGTAAAATGGCTCCATGAAAACGGCGTGGACTGTGACGTGATTATGGGTTCTAAGACGAAGAACCTGCTCATTTTAGTAGATGAGATGGAAAAGGTGGCTGGAAATCTATATGTGACGACCGATGACGGCAGCTACGGATTCCATGGAATGGGAACGAACCAGTTGGAAGAACTGGTGAATTCCGGAAATACATATGACCAATGCATTGCGATTGGACCAATGATTATGATGAAATTTGTCTGTCTCCTGACAAAGAAACTGAATATTCCAACGATCGTTTCCCTGAATCCGATTATGGTGGACGGTACAGGTATGTGTGGCGCCTGCCGTGTGACTGTAGGGGATGAGGTGAAATTTGCATGTGTGGACGGACCGGAGTTTGACGGGCATCTGGTGGATTTCGACCAGGCGATGAAACGTCAGCAGATGTATAAGACGGAAGAGGGAAGAAGTATGCTGAAACTTCAGGAGGGTGATACCCACCATGGCGGATGCGGACATTGCGGAGGTGACAGATAATGGATGTAATGAAGAAAGTACCGGTAAGAGAACAGGAACCCGAGGTGCGCGCGAAGAATTTTGAGGAGGTGTGCCTTGGCTATAATAAAGAAGAGGCGATGGAGGAGGCAGAGCGTTGCCTGAACTGTAAAAATGCGCAGTGCGTCAAAGGCTGCCCCGTTTCGATTGATATTCCGGGATTTATTTCCCAGATTAAAGAGGGCAATTTTGAGGAGTCTTATCACGTAATCAGCAAGGCGAGCGCACTTCCGGCAGTTTGTGGACGCGTGTGCCCGCAGGAGAGCCAGTGCGAAGGAAAATGTATCCGCGGCATCAAGGGAGAGCCGGTATCCATCGGCAAGCTGGAACGTTTTACCGCCGACTGGGCGAGAGAGAACGGTATCAAGCCTCAGGCTCCGGCGGAGAAGAAGAACCGCAAGGTTGCAGTGATTGGTTCTGGTCCGGCAGGTTTGACCTGTGCCGGGGATCTGGCAAAGATGGGGTATGACGTGACGATTTTTGAGGCATTGCACGAGCCGGGCGGCGTATTGATTTACGGTATTCCGGAATTCCGTCTGCCTAAGAGTGCAGTTGTGGCAAAAGAGATTGAAAATGTGAAGGCATTGGGCGTTAAGATTGAGACAAACGTGGTAATCGGCAAAGCGGGAACGATTGATGAGCTGATGGAGGAAGAAGGATTTGAGGCTGTATTCATCGGTTCCGGCGCGGGTCTCCCGAGATTTATGGGAATTCCGGGAGAGCAGGCCAACGGCGTATTCTCCGCCAATGAATTTCTGACGAGAAATAATCTGATGAAAGCATTCCAGAATGAGTACGATACGCCGATTATGAAGGGCAAAAAGGTTGCCGTGGTAGGCGGCGGAAACGTGGCGATGGATGCGGCAAGGACGGCTCTTCGTCTTGGCGCGGAAGTACATGTGGTATATCGAAGAAGTGAATCGGAGCTTCCGGCAAGGGTGGAAGAAGTACACCATGCCAAAGAAGAGGGAATTATTTTCGACCTGTTGACGAACCCGACGGAGATTCTTGTGGATGATAACGGCTGGGTCAAAGGTATGACCTGTATCCGTATGGAGCTGGGTGAGCCGGATGAGTCCGGCAGGAGACGTCCGGTAGAGGTTGCGGGTTCTGAATTTGATTTGGAGTTAGACACGGTGATTATGTCACTGGGAACTTCCCCCAATCCGTTGATTTCTTCTACCACAAAGGGACTGGATATCAACCGCAGGAAGTGTATCGTGGCAGAGGAGGAAAACGGAGCGACCAGCAAACCGGGCGTATTTGCAGGCGGGGACGCAGTTACCGGGGCAGCAACCGTAATTCTTGCTATGGGTGCCGGAAAAGCCGCAGCGAAAGGGATTGACGAATACCTTTCTAACAAAGAAGGAGGAAATTAAGAATGAAGGACGTAACGATTACAGATAGTATTAAATATATTGGAACGGATGATAAGGATATCGACCTGTTTGAGAGTCAGTATGTGGTGCCGAACGGCGTATCTTATAATTCTTATGTGATTCTGGACGAGAAGGTAGCAGTTATGGATACTGTGGACGCGCGAAGAGGCGCTGAATGGATCGAAAATCTGGAGCAGGAATTAGCCGGAAGAAAGGTGGACTATCTCGTTGTTTCCCATATGGAGCCGGATCATGCTGCCAACATTCAGAAACTTGCAGAGAAGTATCCGGAAATGATTGTCGTAGGCAACGCCAAGACTTTCCCCATGCTGGGACAGTTTTTTGACATTGACCTGTCCGAGCGTTCCCTGGTGGTAAAAGAGGGAGAGACCTTGAACCTGGGCAGCCATGAGCTGACGTTTGTGATGGCGCCTATGGTACACTGGCCGGAGGTTATGGTTGCTTATGAGAGCTCCGAGAAAATCCTCTTTTCTGCAGATGGATTTGGTAAATTCGGCGCATTGGATACGGAAGAGGACTGGGCGTGCGAGGCAAGACGTTATTACTTTAACATCGTCGGCAAATATGGCGCGCAGGTACAGGCTTTGTTAAAGAAGGCGGCAGGGCTGGATATTCAGATCATTTGCCCGCTGCATGGTCCGATCTTAAAAGAAAACTTGGAATATTATATTGGAAAATATCAGGTATGGAGCAGCTATGAGCCGGAAGATGAAGGAATTCTGATTGCTTACGCCTCCATCCATGGACATACGGCTAAGGCGGCTCAGAAGTTAAAAGAAATTCTGGAAGCAAAGGGTGCGAAAAAAGTTGCCATCACCGATTTATCCAGAGACGATATGGCGGAGGCAATCGAAGATGCATTCCGCTACGACAAGATGGTGCTTGCCGCTGCAACTTATGACGGCGGGATTTTCCCGTGCATGGAAGACTTTCTGCATCATTTGAAGAGCAAGACCTATCGTAAGCGTACGGTTGCCCTGATGGAAAACGGTTCCTGGGCTCCGATAGCGGCAAAGAATATGCGCACGCTTTTGGAAGAGATGAAGGACATCACAGTTTGTGACAAGGTGGTAACGATCAAGTCTGCGATGAAAGAGTCTACCATAGCGGATATGGAAGCGCTTGCAGATGAGTTGATTGCGAAATAAATCTGCTAAGAAACCAGAGTACATTATGACAAAGAATATTTTTGGGGCATCTTTCATCAGAAGGATGCCCCAAAAGCATTTGCGCCGCAAACGGGCTGTTGTTATAATTATACAATTGAAAAAATGAAAAATAAAGATAAACTATTGAAGACAATTGCAGATTTGTTTCGTTATAATAAACAGACAGATAGAAAACGGTTCGCTAAACAGCAGGAAACATGCGAAAGACCGGAGAAAAGGGGGCGGATAGAATCGATAAAGAAGAATATTTCAGTTATCTTCTGGATACTTATGAGCGGCTGGTATATTCCATCTGTTTTAAGATGACGGGAAATCAGTTCGATGCCGAAGATTTGACACAGGAAACTTTTTTATCTATTTACAGGAATCTTGCCACCTTCCAGCGGGAATATGAAAAGGCATGGGTATGCAGGATTGCGACGAACAAAGGACTGGATTTCCTGAAAAGTGCAAAGAGGCGTACGGAGCCCAAAGAAGATACGTATTTTGAAGAATTAAAGGATCAGAAGGCAAATCCCGAGGAGGCATACTTACAACAGGAATCCAAAGAGTATGTGTACACTATCTGTCAGAGCCTGAAAAGTCCTTATAAGGAAGTTGCAGTAGAGCATTTCTACCGGGAGAAGAGTGCGAAAGAAATTGCAATGGAAACGGAAAAGGGAGTAAAAACAATTCAGACCCAGATTTATCGGGCCAAAGGAATGATTCGAAAAATAATGGAAGGGAGGGCAATTGGATGACGGAGACAGGAAAAGAAATTGTCAGGCGGGAAGAAGGAAATTTGCATATTGATAAGGAAATGTTCTGTGACTGGCTGGCAGGAAGAATGAATCCGCAAAGAGAAAGTGAGTTTTTAGGACATATTGGCAAATGTACCTTCTGCGCACAGCAGTTTGCAGACTGGATGGAATTGCCACACGAACCTCCCCGTTATTTGAAGGAAGAAATCACGCAGAGGGCGCATCAGGTGGATGTACAGGTGAGTGTACAGGTAAAGGAGAAATCAAGGCAGATACAGTTATTCATGTACAGCCTGAAGGTAGGGCTTGCGGTAGTGACGTCCATATTTCTTCTGATGCTGACGGCGAATTTCCAGGATTTGGATGCCGGAGCTGTCCGTGAGTGGAGGCTTGTGCGTATGCAGGAGCAAAGCGCAGAAGAGCAGATAAGTATTACCGATACCTTGAGCCGAAAAAGCGGAGAGGTTTCCAGTTTTTTGAATGAAATAAGCAATGGTCTGTTCCGCATGGATACAGAGGAGAGAGAACAAAGAGAGAATCAGGAGGTAACGAGATGACAAGGAAGAAAAGTGGATTTTTAACCTTTTGCTTTTCCCTGATACCAGGAGCAGGGGAAATGTACATGGGATTTATGAAACAGGGAATCAGTATTATGGCGATATTCTGGTCGTTAATATTTTTTGCATCATTTTTAAATGTGGGGCCGATGCTTTTCATATTGCCAATCCTGTGGTGCTATAGTTTTTTTAACGTGCATAATATCAGAGGGATGTCTGACGAGGAATTTTATGCGCTGGAAGATGATTATTTATTCCATCTGGATTCTGCATTGAATCAGGGGAGATGGAAAGGAAAACAGTCGAATCTTCTGGCAGCAGGGCTGATTATTGCCGGCGTCGTTATTTTGTGGAATTATATCGGTGACTGTATGAGATGGATGCTTCCGGACAGCGTATACTGGATTATGATGGACAGTGTTCCGCAGGTTGTGATTGCATTGCTTTTGATTTGGGCAGGCGTCTACCTGATTAGAGGCAAGAAAAAGGAACTGGACGATAAGGCAGAGAAACAGGAGGGATGATTGTATGAAGACCAGAAGAGTTGGCAGTATTACCTGCGGATTGTTGATGATATTGTTCGGCAGCCTGTTTTTAGTCCATATGTTCCTTCCGGCATTGTCGCTGGAAACGGTTATGAAACTGTGGCCGCTGATATTAATCGCGCTGGGATGCGAAATGCTGATTTCCAATGTCCGTAAGGGAGATAACCAGGAGGAAGTGCTCAAATACGATAAAGGTGCGATTTTCCTTGTATTTCTTCTGAGCGGTTTTGCCGCAGTGATGGGGATGATAGAATTTTTTATGAATTATGCAGAAAGTTTTTATTGATGGCAGAAATGACCTGGCTCTTGTGAGGAGCCGGGGCATTTTTGTTACGAATAAAAAATGAGGTGTGAAAATGGAACATATTGTCAAAAAATCTCCTGGTTACCAGTCAACAATCAAAGCCTGTTTTATCGGTTATATTGTACAGGCAATTGTTAATAATTTTGCCCCACTGCTGTTTCTTATATTCCAGTCAACATATAACATTCCATTATCAAAAATCACATTGCTGATTACGTTTAATTTCTTTGTTCAATTATGCGTGGATATGTTAAGTGCCGGTTTTATTGATAAGATCGGTTACCGTACAGCGATTATCCTGGCGCATGTCTTATCTTCGCTGGGACTGGTCTCGCTGGCGGTTTTGCCCGGGATGCTGCCGAATGCATTTGCCGGCTTATTGATAGCGGTCATGATTTATGCGGTTGGCGGCGGCCTGTTGGAGGTGCTTGTCAGCCCGATTGTGGAGGCATGTCCGACAGATAACAAAGAGACGGCCATGAGCCTTCTGCACTCTTTTTACTGCTGGGGACATGTGGGCGTAGTCTTGCTTACAACTTTGTTTTTTACGGTTTTTGGCGTTGGAAAATGGAGGGTGTTAGCTATTTTATGGGCGGTTATTCCTGCTTTGAATTGTCTGGTGTTTGCCAAAGTACCTGTTTATTCCCTGTTGGAGGAGGGAGATGCGGGGCTGCCGGTGAAAAAACTTTTTGGAAATAAAACATTCTGGCTGCTTTTGCTTCTGATGATATGTGCAGGAGCGAGTGAACAGGCAGTCAGCCAGTGGGCGTCCACATTTGCGGAGTCCGGCTTGAATGTATCAAAAACAGTCGGAGATTTGGCGGGACCGATGTTCTTTGCCATCTTGATGGGAGTTTCACGTACTTTTTATGGGAAATACGGGGAAAAAATAGATTTAAATATGTTTATGAGGTTGAGCGCAGTGCTTTGTGTGTGCAGTTATCTGCTGATTTCACTTTCACGGATGCCTGTTTTTAGCCTGTTGGGCTGTGGAATCTGCGGCCTGTCAGTGGGAATCTTATGGCCCGGCTCTTTTAGCATAGCGGCAAATGTCATCCCCAGGGGTGGGACAATGCTGTTTGCGTTGTTGGCGTTGGGCGGGGATATAGGATGTTCCGCAGGACCCACCTTTGCAGGTATGGTTTCTTCGGCAGCAGGAGGAAATCTGCATATGGGAATTCTGGCAGCGGTAATATTTCCCGTGATGATGTTTGCTGGGTGCTGTTTGTTGAGGAGAAACTCAAAGGGAGATTTGCCGTCTTGACATTTCCACTATACTGTGATAAATTATTAAAGACAGCAGCAGGTAAGACAAATGTTTACCTGCTGTGTTTTTGAGTTTTATTTTCAAAGATACAACGTGGAGAAAGAGGAGTGAATAGTATGATTGACATGGTTACAAAAGTAAACGATGCGATTAATGGATTTGTCTGGGGCATCCCCATGCTGGTCTTGCTGGTGGGAACCGGAATTTTGATGACGGCGCTTACGAAAGTCTTCCAGATATCGCATATTGGATACTGGATGAAACATACGCTGGGCAGTATCTTTACAGACAGGCATATTACGAAACATACCGGAACAGAGGATAAGTCGATTTCCCAGTTTCAGTCTTTGTGTACGGCCTTGGCGGCTACGATTGGCACCGGTAATATCGTAGGTGTGTCCTCCGCATTGATTTTTGGTGGTCCGGGCGCTATTTTCTGGATGTGGATTGTAGCGTTTTTCGGCATGATGACGAATTATTCGGAGAATGTGCTTGGCATCTATTATCGCAAGAAAAATGACAAAGGCGAGTGGAGCGGCGGCGCCATGTATTATCTGAAAGATGGTCTGGGCGCGAAAAAGGGCATGAAACAGATTGGCGCAGTGCTTGCGATTCTGTTCTCTGTATTTTGTCTGATGGCCTCTTTCGGGATTGGCAATATGAGCCAGATTAATTCGATTGCGGGCAATATGAAAGCGGCTTTTCGGATTCCGACGCTTGCGACCGGTATTGTGCTGATGGTGCTCGCCGGGCTTGTGGTTTTGGGCGGCATCAAGAGAATTGCCTCTGTGACGGAAAAACTGGTTCCGGTGATGGCAATTATCTATATTGTGGGTGCGCTGGTAGTGTGCGTGATACATATCGATCAGTTTGGCGCAGTTTTTGGAGCCATTTTCAAGGGCGCGTTTGCCATGGAAGCGGTAGGCGGCGGTATCGTCGGTTCCGGGATTAAGATGGCGATTACGTGGGGAATGAAACGTGGCGTGTTCTCCAATGAAGCAGGACTCGGTTCTTCTGTTATGGTACATTCCAGCTCTAATGTAAAAGAGCCTGTACGTCAGGGCATGTGGGGAATTTTTGAGGTGTTTGCAGATACGATTGTTGTCTGTACATTGACGGCATTCGTGGTATTATCTTCCGGGCTGGTGGATTTGAATACCGGTGAGGTTTTAAGCGCCTCTGAAGGTTCGGCGCTGGTAGGCGAGGCTTTTTCTACGGTATTTGGCAAGCTGGGACCGGCATTTATTGCCATTGCCATTTTGTTATTTGCGTTTTCCACAGTTCTTGGATGGAGCCATTATGGAACGAAAGCATTTGAATACCTATTCGGCTCCAGTGCAACGGTTGTTTACCGCGTGATTTTTATAGTATTTATTTTATTTGGCGCAACGATGAAACTGGAGCTTGCGTGGGACCTGTCCGATACATTCAATGGACTGATGGCGATTCCCAACCTGATTGGCGTGCTGGCGCTGTCTCCGGTTGTCGTGAAAATTACAGCTAACTATGTGAACCGTAAGATTAAGGGACATAATGAAAGACCAATGCTGTCGGCTTTTCCTGAGATTCAGAAGGAACAGGAGCAGGGATTGGATGCCGGTGATTGATAAACAAGTATAAAGAGAGTCGTATGGATTGATATAATATCAAAACCATACGGCTTTTTTTTATGCATATTTTTACGGTTGATTTCAAAAGGTTTATCAGAGATAGTGTAAAATATACACAAAATTTCTTGCAGAACTTAATTTATTGGTCAAAGTGCTTGAAAAACAGATTGATAAGTTATATAATTTGATAATGAAGCTATAGTAGGAAAAATGAAAGGAGGAAAAGAAGGGAGATATGCCGGTCCCTCCGGTAGACGCTATGCATAGGAACGGACGTCTCAGGACTTCAGATACGTTGCATAGCGCAGAGTTTATTGAAATGCGAAACGTATGGTATGGTGCAGTTTTACTGTAGAAAGGAAGATTTATGGAAAAGATGAAAAAAGCTCGAAAACGGCTGTTTTCGCTGTTTCTTGTACTTGCAATGGTGCTCACATCCGTGAGTATTCCTTCTGTAACCGCAGAAGCAGCTAAGAAAGCAAAAGTCAAAAAAATTCAAATTACCAATCCTAAAAAGAAAAAAGTAACGTTAAACAAAGGCAAGACGCTTCAGATTAAAGTGAAGGTTACGCCGAAGAATGCAAAGAACAAGAAAGTATCATATAAATCAAGCAAGAGAAAAATTGCTTCGGTCAGCAGCAAAGGTAAGGTAAAAGGTCTTAAAATCGGAACGGCTAAAATTACCGTAACGTCGAAAGAAAACCGTAAGAAGAAAGCAACCTTTACCGTTAAGGTAGTAACGCCGGTAAGCAAGGTGACAGTAGCTCCGACGGCTGTGTCCATCAATGCAGGGGCGTCTGCAACATTGAAAGCTACCGTTGCACCGAAGAATGCATATAATAAGAAAGTAAACTGGACGTCTTCTAACCGGGCAGTCGCTACGGTTACTTCCAAAGGCGTTGTAAAAGGGTTGAAAGCCGGAACGGCAACGATTACGGCAAAGGCAGCCGATGGAAGTAATAAAAAAGCTTCCTGTAAGGTAACAGTTAAGGGCGTTAATGTAAATCCACCCGCAACGGCAGTAACTTTGAAGAGTATCGCAGTAACGAAAGCTCCGAATAAGACAGAATATGTCAGAGACGATCTGTTCGACCCGACCGGAATGGAAGTTACGGCAACTTATTCCAATGCGACGATAAAGGTGCTTGACAGCAAAGCATACCAGCTCAGTCCGTCTACAGAGACCCCGCTGAAGACGACCGACAGACAGGTAACGGTTTCTTATACGGAAGGCGGCGTTACGCAGACAGCGACAACACCGATTACGGTAAAAGCGAAACCTACCGTAAAGGAGATTACCGTTAAGAAAATGCCGACCAAAACGGAGTATATGGAAGGCGATGTCTTTGATCCGACTGGAATGGAGATAGAAGCAACACTTTCCGATGGAACAACGAAACTGATAGAAGAAGGCGATTATACATATCCGGAAGATGCTCTTGAGGTAACCGTGGGGGCGCCGACGAGCAATGTAACAATTACTTATGTGGTAAGCAGTACCAAACAGCTTACAGCAGAAGTTCCGGTAACAGTAAAAGCTTTGAATCCGTTGGAATCCATCGCTGTGGAACTGAAACAGAATACGCTGGAAAGAGAAGGCGCAAGCTTTTCTGATGATGATGTTGATGTAACGGCAACTTTCAAAGACAATACAACGAAAAAAATCAGCGTTACAGATTGCAGCGTAGATCCTGCAGCGTTTACGAAAGAGACGACAAGCGCGACTGTTACTTACTGGTATGGCGGCGTTTCGAAGAGTTTCGAGGTGGAAGGATTTGTAGTGACTTCCTACCGCGAGAAATACACCTTTGAGGATGAAAATACGGTTGGAACGCTTGTAAAACGCGAAAACGAAAATGCACCTGCAGTACCGACGGAGGAATTTGCAGATGGCATTGAACTCGCATTTGAGGAAAATGGTGTCAATGGCAAAGCGCTCAAGATGGATGGAACTTATGGTCTGAGGCTTGACAAGATTGCGGGAACCGAATCTAAGAGCTACAGTATTTCCATGTGGGTTAAACCGGAAGTGATGGCGACAAACAAAGCTTTAATCATTTCTACGGCAAGCAAGTTTGGTCTGGGGGATGCAGGAGAGGAATCCTGGTGTGCTCTGGCAGGAAATAACAATACATCGCTGAAACTCTGGTCTTATGGTGGAACATATAAACATGTGACAGCGGCAACAGCTCCGATTAAATCCGGCGCAACTGCACCATGGACGCATATCGTGATGACGGTAGACGGAACCAAAACCGCTGACGGTACGGAGCCTGGTGAGTATGATGCACTTGCAACGCTGTATGTAAACGGTAAAAAGGTTGGTTCTGGAAACGTAAGGAATGAAAAGGGTCAGAATATGAAGACCTATTTCGGCGTTACCGGATGGAATGCAGATGGATATTACAGTGGTCTTGTGGATGAACTCGTATTTACAAATGAAGTTCTGACAGAAGAAGAGGCAGAGTCCTATTATCTTGATAACATCGAGAATACCGGAAATACAGTTGCCGGCATCACGGCAGTATCGGCGGATGACGGAGAAGAAGTTACCGTTCCTTACGGAACGCCGCTGGCTGATGTGAAGAGAGCATTGCTGAAGATAGCATATAAGGCATTAGCAGGCGAAGGAGAGCCGATTGCGCTTACTCCGATCTCCGATACATTGACAGCAGAAGATTATACCGTTACTACAACTGGTGAAGTGGAGACTACGGTAAAACTGCAGGCTCCGGATGGTTATTTGTTTGACATGGATGGCAGGAAGTCTGTAACGCTTGCGCGGACAGTGAAGATTAAGATTCCGGCTCCGGTAATGGTTACCGCGATTACACCGTCAGCATCGACCGTAACCGTTCCTTATGGCGCGTCAGAGGACGAGATTAAGGAGGAACTTGCAAAGCTGACATTTACTGTGACGACAAGTGACAGCAGTGCATACGACATCAGTAATGCGAAAGCAAAATGGACGCTGGCAGAGGCTGAAAACGGTGGCTATACGGCAACTTTTGCACCTGGCGATCCTAAGGTTGGATATAAGTATGCAGATGATCTTGCACCGGTAACGGTAACCGTTGCAGAAAAGCCGGCAATCAGCATTACAGCTTTGGCGATTGAGATCAATGAAATTCTGGTCGCATACGGTACCTCTGAGACAGGAGTAAAAGCTGAACTTGCGAAACTGAAGATTAACCCGACAGTTGCACAGGGAGAGGATGTGCCGACAATCGCGAATACGGCGGCATTATGGACAATTGAGAATTATGCGGCAACAACCCCGGCAGATTATACGGCGAAGGCAACGGTTGTTGCTCCGGTTGGATATGCATTTGCCGATGGTGTGAGCGCGGAATTAAGCGTGAAGGTAACGGTAAAACCGCAGGGCCAGCATGTTCTGGATAACATTGTAATTGAGACAGAGCCTTCCAGAACGAACTATCTTGAAGGTGCTGAATTTGATAAGACCGGCATGGTAGTAAAAGCATATTATGAAGATGGTCAGTCTGCAGACGTTACGAGCAAGATTGTTGTCGAAGGTGTTGCTATTCCTAAAGATGGCGGATTGAAACCTGAAGATAAATCTGTAACCATTTCCTACAGCGAAGGCGAGGGAGATGCTGCAGTAACCAAAACGGCGACGCAGGCCATTAGCGTCGTGAAATTAGAAGAAGGCATTGCAACACATTATGACTTTGAAGGCAGCCTGGCGGATAGCAAAGGCGGAGATGCGGCTAAGATGGTTACCAAGGGCGCAACCATGGGTACGATGGCAGGCAATGACAATGCCAATTATCAGGATGATGGATTCAAGAATAAGGGCGTACTGCTTGGAGAAGGCAGTGATAAGGGCATCATTCGTCTTGGCAGAACAGTGAAAGACGCCAACTTCACCATCAATTTGTGGGCAAAGCCCAAAACATTGACGAGAACCTTTGCACAATTGTTGTGCGGTCTGCCAACTACTTTGGAGGGCAATGCGGAACATAGAAGATTGGCAATCCATACGGCAGTCACAGGTAAGCTGAACGCTTTCCGGATTTATCATGGCGCTGGCGAAGAGGATACGGATGATGTCTGGGAGACGGGCAAATGGTCGATGATTACCTGGTCGAACTCAGACAAAGAGACGCATATTTATGTGAATGGAAAACAGATATACAGCGGAGACAACAAGGTGAAAGCCAGTGAGATAGCAAATCTCTATGTCGGCGGCGGCATATTAGACGATACGTTTAACGGCTATGTGGACGAAGTCAGCTTATATGATTCTGCTCTGAACGTGTATCAGGTGGGAAAACTTTACGGCAAAGATACTATATCCGATATTTCCACAAATGCACCGGAAGGTGGTTTCACCTATACAACGAGTGTGGTCGGAGAGGATGACACCGTTATCCAGAATGCGTTAAAGAACCTGAAAATTACGATTACCATGAGAAATGGTACAGCGCCGGTAGTGACAAATGACACCAACTGGACATTGACTCCGGCATACAATGGCGCCGGAACATACACGGCGACAAAGAAATTGCCGATATCTACGGAAGATTATGATTTGGCAGCAGGCGTAGAGACAACCCTGGAAGTGCCGATTGTGGTAAAAGATGTAGAGTTGACGTCCATTGCAGTTACCAAAGAGCCCAACAAATGTGATTATATAGAGGCAGAGGAGTTTAATCCGGCAGGAATGGTAGTGACAGCGTCTTACAAGGATGGCTCGACTAACAATGTAACAGAAAGTATTCAGATTGCAGATGCTGTTATGAATACACCTGCGGGAGAAGCAGAAACTGCAAAGCAGGAGATTACCATCAACTATACGGAAGGCGAAAAGACAGTATCAACGACGCAGGAGGTTACAGTATATGCTGCCAAACCGGCAATGCTTAAAGCAAGAACAGCACTCTATACGTTTGACGATACCCTGGAAAACAGTGTGGATCCGTCTAAGTCGGGAACTGTAGTTAAGGATGTAGACTTGACAGACAGTACAGAGGCGCCCAATTATCAGGCTACCAGTGTGAGTGGAAAGAGCATTCTCTTCAATGAGGATTCCAGTAACCGTACTGGAATAAAACTTGCGGATAGCATTGCAGCAGATAAGAAAGACTTCACGCTTAATCTGTGGATACAGCCGAAATCTATTCCTACGAGCTGGGGCGAGATTGTATGTGGATGTGCGGCGCCTAATGCGGCCTGGAATAAGCAGCTTATGATTTATATGAGTCCTGATAAGGCAGGGCAGGAGAAAGTTCAGCTGCAGGGTACAGGTGGTGCAGGCGGCACAAACTTAGATGTAAAGCAAGGTGAATGGACGATGATGACCTGGGTAAACACATCTGAGGGAAAAGCAGAAATTTATATCAACGGCGTGAAACAAACTGTTTTGGATAATCTTGGAACAACTGCAGGTGTA
Organism: uncultured Lachnospiraceae bacterium; assembly: GCA_910578825.1. Taxonomy (GTDB): domain Bacteria; phylum Bacillota; class Clostridia; order Lachnospirales; family Lachnospiraceae; genus Petralouisia. The sequence continues at coordinate 35,244 of CAJTSB010000018.1, forward strand.
AATTACTTTTTCATTGGTGCAGGGGGATGGGCTGATTACTTCCATGGATATATTGATGAAGTAAGCCTTTATAATACCTCCCTCACACAAAAACAGGTAGAGGTGCTGTATCAGGAACCTACAACGCCGTAATCTTGCAGTAGAACTGATAGCATAATTGATATTAAAGATAGTTAAGATTCTCCGGTACGCCGGGTACATACCATGTGTTTTGTACAAATGTATGACCTATGCGCACTGCGGCGTCTTCCCGGCGTACCGGAGTTTTAATTCAAACAATTAAGGAAACTAAAACGGCTATGCAAAAGGATTATCCGATTGCATAGCCGTTTTAGTTTGTCTTTCTATTCGAGATGGTTGCCGTTACCAACTGTGATGGAGGTTTGCTTTATGACAGCCCCCTTTTATTACCATTCAAATACTTCAATATAAATCTTCTTTGTGTACTGGCCATCCGTAACTTTAATCATCTTCGGGTAGTTCTGATTGTCACTGTCAGTCACCTCATAAGAAACCATATCCGACTGTTCTTCATCATCATAATCACCTTCAAATGTAATATTTAGCTTGGACAGGATTTCCTCATCTGTGACATCTTCATAACGTTCCAACTTCAGGATGGCATTGGTCTTCAGCCAGTTGCTGTTTTCATCTTCTTCGTCAGCAGTACGGAACCACCAATCATAGAGTCCGCTCTCTGCGCTTACATTCTCAATGTCAAATTTGTCAAAATCGTAATAAAACTTATTTCGCAGTTCCTGAAGCTTGTTAATTGCCTCATCATAGGCCTCCTCCGTGGTGATGTCACTGGCTGCGATACTGTCTATCTGTGCCCGGTCTGTCAGAAGGGCCTCGGTCTCAACAAATGGTGATATCAGTTTGCGGCATTCCTGAATCTTGTTGGAAATATTAATCGCAGCCTGATTTGCCAATACTTTGACTTTGACATCAAAAGCCAGCCCGCTTGGTACATCTGACACATGGATTACGTAAGCATATTCCGTATCTTCTAAAGGAGATGTGCTTATCGTCTGCTCTTCTTTGTAAGTGTCTGCGCTAAAGTTCGTCAGGGTATCCCCGAACAGAATATGGCAGTTAATGACAGCCTGTGCAGATGTGACATTTTCATCTTCATCATAACCATATATGATTTCAGGATCGTAAGTGTCCAGGTTATCCGCCTGAACATTTGGATAGTGGAAAGCATCGTCCAGTTTCTCCCGTATCTGATCCAGGTCGCTTTGGATTTGGGCTACAGCATCGGGGTTCGTAGCTGATTCTATCTGTTCTTTGTATCCTGCAATCTGATTCTGTAATGCACGTCTGGCGTCATTATCAGAGAATTTGAGAAGTTTTTCTTTTGTAGAGTTCAGCGTGCTGGATGTGCTTTTCTTTAACTCTTCCAGATAGACGCGTTCGTATTCTTCCTCCGATATGCCGACGTACGATTCATCCATCAGGAAGTTGCTCATCTTGTTTTTCGGAATAATCCGGTGGCTCCTGGAATCGTAATCGCACACATACCAGAGATTTCCTGTCTGATTGGGGCAGTAGAACGTGTGGGAGTTCGCGCCGATTGTCACCCTTACCTGAACGAATGATTTGGCAAGCATCTGAGAGTTATTTACATTTCTCTCGGAGTAATTACGGATATAGAACCGATAAATTCCATTGGTCTCCTCGTAAATGGTGGTGTGTTCCGGACCTTCCCAGTCTGTGTCATCTACATCCAGGTCGGCCATTTTGATATAATTGTCGCCCTCGTAATCGTAATAGCCTTCATTGCTGTAATAAATATGGAATTCCTCGTCTGAGTTCTTTTTCGGTCCCCAAAGATGGGAATCAATGTCTGCGCTGGCTCCGGACTCTTCGGTACCCCAGGTCAGCGTGAACTGTACTCGGCCTTTTCCGGTAAAGTCGTACATTTTCTGATCTGCCATGCAGTTGTAGTTGTTGGTGGCGAGGTAACCGTACGCCACTACGATATCGGTATTGGAGGAATTATAGAGAATAGCGTCTTCATCTAAATTTTGTCGAAGATCGAGCACTTCCACGGTATAAACGCCGGCTGCAACGTCTGTAAAGGTGTAATTACCCTCATCGTCCGTCTGTGTCATCTGCAATACCTCTCCAATGATATTTCCATATCCGGCTCTCAGTTTGACCTGTAATCCCGATATATTCACAGGTTTTCCTGTCAGGGAATCAATTATCACGCCGGAGATTGTCGGCGCATTTTCGCAGCTCGTGATTTCATCGCTCAATAAGCTGGTGTTGCTGCAGGCATAGTCCAAAGAGTCGTTGCTCGTTATCATGACATTCTTTACAACGGTTCCAAAGCCCTCTTTTTCAACAATCATCCAGTAATTGCCGATTTTGACGTCTTCCATCACAAAGTTTCCGTTTGCATCCGTTACTGCTGTCCGGTTTGCGCTGGCAATGTAATCCGGATAATTGTTATCGTTCATGCCGCTGTTTGCATTGTTGTACGGCAGGATTGTTACGTTTGCCTGTGAAGAATTGATATGTTCTGCACGTTTTGGCGGCTGCTGGGTGTCGGAGGAATCTCCTTCTGCCGTCAGGTTTTCCTCTGATGCAACGTCTTCGGTCAGATAGTATTCCTGGATATTTCCGGAGACTTCCACGGTCTGGCTGATGTCCAGATCATCACGCATCTCGGCGGTAATATTGATAACGTCATTACGTGCGCTTACCGTTACCGGAATGCGCCCGATACCTGCCACAGATGGAAGACAGGAATCATCGTCAACCGTTGCTTTTGTATTCTCTCCTCCGGGAAGAACGACCATATCCCATTTTGCTTTCGCATTGATCTGCAGCTCAGTAGCCGTGGTGATAGAAGAACCGGCAGCTCCGGCGTTTAAGGTAATGGGAACACGGTTTTTGCCCCCAACCGTTAAGGTTGTCTGTCCCGGAACGTTGATATCATTGACATAGCCGTTGTTTTCCAGTTGGAAATTCTGTTTGCCGCTGCTGCTCAGATTGATGGTAGCAATGCCGCTTTCTTCAACCACTACATGTCCTTTGGGTGCATTGAAATATATGACGTTGTCGGAATGTTCCTCGTATGTATTCTCCGCAATCGCGTTGATGGTTACTTTCCGAAACTGTCCCTTATTTTCCACATCCGCATTGGGAGCGTTGATTTCCAGAGTCTTGGCAGAATAATCTCCTTCGGGAATCAGTATCCTGTCCGGGGCGTCCGACGTATAAATGATGTTGGTGACCATTTTGCTTGTGAGCGCCTGATTAAGCTCGGCCTGATTGCTGACCCGATCCTTATAGGATACCCGGATGCTGCAATTTGCAGTTTTGCCATTCTTTGCGGTTGCTTTGACTATGGCGGTTCCTTCACCTACGGCTTTCACAGTTCCGTTATTGACCGTTACAACCCCGCTGTTTGTGGTGCTCCAGCTAAGGAGTTTATCCGTTGCATTGCCGGGCTGGATGTTGGCAGTCAGACGCGTTACCTGTCCGGGAAGCAGACTGAGGTTTGAACTGTTCAAAATAATGCCTGTAATATTAATCGTTTTATTTTTCACGGTCACGGTACAAGTTGCCGATTTCCCGGTACCATCGGCTGCCGTTGCCGTAATCTTTGCAGTTCCGTTTTTTAAAGCTTTAATCATGCCCTTTGTGCTTACTGAGGCGACGGATTTATTGGAGGATTTATAGGTGACCTTTTTATTGGTAGGTTTTTTCGGGGAAACGTTTGGTTTCAGCTGAAACTGTTTCCCGATTTCCAGCTGTACGGAATTTTTGTTTAATTTTACCTTCTGTACAGGCGTTCCCACAACGAGCTTGCAGGTCGCTTTTGCTTTCGTGCCTGCCACTTTCGCTGTGATGGTGGCTTTTCCGTTTTTTCTGCCTTTGACCTTTCCTTTGGAAGAAACGGTTGCAACCTTTTCGTTGTTGCTCGACCATACAATTTTTTTCTTTTTGCCCAGAGCGTTTTTGGTAACTTTCAATTGCACGGATTTTCCTTTTTTGAGCGTATAAGATGTCTTGTTGAGGACAATCTTAGACGAGGACTTCGTTGCAGCCTGCACGGCAATGCATTGTCCTGCCATCAGGCAAAACATCATGAATAGTATGAGTGCCTTTTTATATTTTTTCATAGATTTCTCCTTATGTTAGACAAAGTTGTCAGTTTTCTGTTCCGTTGTGCTGTTTCCAATGGTATGGCGTTTACCCGAAATTACGTATCACGCCGTATCCCGTAAGGAGTATGATGCTGGCATACAGGATTGTTTTCTGCCAGCGGTTTGTCTGCCATGAACCATCCTCGATGTAATTTGCTGCACTTCTCACACAGACGGCGCCCAGTGGAAGGAGCAGGATAAAGAGCATGGGATGGCAGCGGTATGCCGCCTGGAAATCGAGTTGCATCAACGCCAGGCACATGCCGGTTACGCCGCATCCCGGGCACTTCAGTCCGGTTACAGTACGGAATGGACAGGGAATGGCGAACCCGGTATAGTTTACAAAGATACCATATACAAAACCTGCCATCATAATACAAACAGCATAGGTAATTACCCGGAACAAACGCTTTCTTTTCATATTCATGCCAGTTTATTCAATTCGTTTTGCATGAGCGCGTATGCAACGATGGAAAATCCAAACAGGCAGAGAAGCAGGTAAGCAATACTGCTGCTGTTTGAGGGGATTCCACGGCTGTTCTTGGCCTGGTCAATTTTCTCTCCCTGTCTGTATGCCCAGTATAAACCGTAGATATTGCATGTGATCAGGGACAGAAGAAAGGCGATGACGCCGGAGGTATCTCCCATATTTCCGGAAACCGCATTGGTGTCGTCGGTCAGGCATATAAACCAATAGATGCCATAGATGCCGCATGTCACAATGGACAGGATGATGCAAACGACAATGTCTCTGTGTTGAACCATAAACTTCCTCCTTTCGTTTTTAAATTCATAATTATTATAGCATATAGAGGTTTTTTGTCTATGAAATAATCCTCAAAACTTGCCAAAAAATAAGATATATCATATAATAAAACGAATACCCATTTTAGAAAAGAGGAATGATAATGGAACGATTGGAGAAATTATTGGAGCGCCTGGACCATACGGTGGTGCAGGGCAGTACAGATATAGAGATTACAGAGCTTGTGTATGATTCCCGTAAGGTAACGCCGGGATGTCTGTTCGTCTGCATCAAGGGAACAGCCGCGGATGGACATACGTTTGTGCAGGAAGTGGCAGCGCATGGCGCGGCGGCTGTTCTCGTCCAGGAGGACGTAGAGGCGCCAAAGAACGTCACGGTGATTCAGGTAAAAGACAGCCGGTATGGGCTTGCGCTCTTATCCTGCGCCTGGTTCCATTATCCCGCAGAAAAGTTAAAGGTCATTGGCGTCACCGGAACGAAGGGGAAGACGACGACCACCTATATGGTGAAATCCATTCTGGAAAATGCCGGCTATAAGGTGGGACTGATTGGCACGATTGAGGCCATTATCGGAAATAATGTTATTCCGGCAAATAATACGACGCCGGAGTCCTGGATTGTACAAAAGTATTTTCATCAGATGGTGGAGGCAGGATGCCAGTGTGTGGTGATGGAGGTATCGTCGCAGGGACTGATGATGCACCGTACGGCGGGAATTCCCTTTGAGATTGGGATTTTTACAAATATTGAACCCGACCATATCGGACCTGGCGAACATTCCTCCTTTGAAGATTATATGAGATGCAAAGGTTTATTATTCCGACAGTGCAGGGTTGGAATTGTAAATGTGGACGATAAGCACTGGCAGGATGTGCTAAAAGGGCATACCTGTGCGCTTGAGACATTTGGATTCTCTGAGGATGCGGATCTTCGGGCAATGAACCCGCAGCTTGTGAAAAAGCCGGGCTATCTCGGCGTTTCTTATACGGCGCAGGGACTTGTCGATATGGACGTTGAAATAGACGTGCCCGGCAAATTCAGCATCTATAATTCCCTGACAGCGATTGCCATCTGCCGCCATTTTAAGGTGACAGAGCAGGATATGAAACAGGCGCTGAAGGCTGCGAAGGTCAAGGGCAGAATTGAGATGGTCAAGGTGTCGGATCATTTTACGTTGATGATTGATTACGCCCATAACGCCATGAGCCTTAAGAGCCTTCTGACAACGCTCAAGGAATATGAGCCTGCTCGTTTGGTATGCCTGTTCGGCTGCGGCGGCAACCGCTCGAAACTGCGGCGCTATGAGATGGGCGAGGTATCGGGAAAACTTGCCGATTTGACGGTTATCACATCCGATAACCCCCGGTTTGAGGAACCGCAGGAGATTATTGACGATATCAAAAAGGGCATGGCAAAGACAGATGGCAAATACGTGGAAATAGCGGACAGGAAAGAGGCCATCCGCTATGTGATTGCCAACGGACAGCCCGGAGATGTGATAGTCCTTGCTGGAAAAGGGCATGAAGATTATCAGGAAATCAGGGGCAAAAAGTACCCCATGGATGAACGCGTATTGATTCAGGAAGTGTTGGAAGAGTTGAAAGCTTTGTAATTATGGCTTGCCGGACATTTATTGATTCCGGCAGAAAGATTGCAGGAACAGGTGGCACATATGGCATTGTACGCCAATATTATTATAGATATTTCACATGAAAAACTGGATAAGACTTTTCAGTATAAAATTCCGGAAACGCTCAGGGAGGAACTTGCCATCGGGATGCAGGTGGAGGTGCCCTTCGGAAACGGGAACCGGAGGAATACCGGTTATGTTGTGGAGCTGAACGATACGCCGGAGTATGACGTATCGAGGATGAAGGAAATCGCAGGCGTGGTGGAAGAAAGCATTCCCATCGAATCCCGACTGATTGCACTGGCAGGCTGGATGCGGAAGAATTATGGCGCAACTATGAATCAGGCGTTGAAAACCGTACTTCCCATCAAGCGAAAGACAGGCGAGAAGAAACAGCGTATGATCCGGCTTTTGCTGGAACGGGAGCAGGCGGTGGAATCCCTTCAGGTGTTTGAGAAGAAACATCACACTGCAAGGGCAAGGCTTTTGTCGAATCTGATGGAGCAAAGCCCGCTGCCGTACGAGGTGGTTACGAAGAAACTCCACATGACGGCTTCGGTCATCCGCAAGATGGAGGAGATGGGAATTCTGTGCGTAGAGGAGAAACGCGCCTACCGCAGTCCGTTGGGAGAGATGAAACGCGGCGGCGGCCGGATTGTACTCAATCAGGAACAGCAGCGTGTAGTGGAACGCATCTGGAATGACTTTTCCGCAGGAGAGAGAAAGACGTATCTTTTGCGCGGCGTAACGGGCAGCGGCAAGACCGCTGTATACATAGAAATTATCGACAGGCTGGTAAAAAGCGGCAGGCAGGCGATTGTGCTGATACCGGAGATTGCCCTCACTTATCAGACGGTACTGCGTTTTTATCAGAGATTTGGAGAACGCGTCTCCATTCTCAATTCCAAAATGTCTGCCGGGGAGCGATACGACCAGTTCGAGCGGGCAAAGAACGGAGAGCTGGATGTGATGATTGGCCCGCGCTCCGCATTGTTTACACCGTTCTCGAAATTGGGAATGATTATCATAGACGAGGAACATGAGACAAGTTATAAGAGTGAAACGATGCCGCGCTACCATGCGAGGGAGACGGCGATTGCGCGGGCGGGGATGGAGGATGCCAGCGTGCTTTTGGGTTCGGCGACCCCTTCGATGGAGAGTTTTTACCATGCAAAAAGAGGCGCTTATGTTCTGTTGGAACTGGAAAAAAGAATCGAAGAAAAACCTCTGCCTGCGTGTTATACCGTCGATTTGAGGGAAGAATTAAGACAGGGCAACCGTTCTATTTTAAGTGAAAAATTGCAGGAATTGATGGAGCAGCGGTTGGAGAAACATCAGCAGATCATGTTATTTATTAATCGCCGGGGGCTTGCCGGATTTGTCTCCTGCCGTGCATGCGGTCATGTGATGAAATGTCCGCACTGCGATGTGTCGCTGAGTCATCACAACAATGGAAATCTGGTGTGCCATTATTGCGGCTACATGGAACGCGCGCCGGAGGTTTGTCCGGAATGCGGCTCATCGTACATCGGAGGATTTAAGGCGGGAACGCAGAAAATTGAGGAAATCGTCAAGAAACGTTTTCCAAAGGCAAGGGTACTGCGTATGGATTTTGATACGACCCGCAACAAAGATGGCTATGAGAAAATTTTGTCGTCCTTTGCCAATCAGGAGGCGGATGTTCTGGTGGGAACGCAGATGATTGTAAAAGGGCATGATTTTCCCAACGTGACGTTGGTGGGAGTGCTGGCGGCGGATCTGTCTTTGCATGTCAGCGATTATCACGGGCCGGAGCGGACGTTTCAGCTGATTACGCAGGCGGCCGGACGTGCGGGGCGTGGAAAGCTGCCGGGGGAAGTTGTCATACAGACATACAGCCCTGAGCATTATGCAATTGAGCTTGCAGGGGAACAGGATTATGAGAAATTTTACGAGTCGGAGATTGCCTGCCGCCAATTGATGCGTTATCCGCCGTGTGGACATATGTTGGTGATGATGACGGCGTCCACCGATGAGATGACGGCGATGCTCTGCATAGAGCTTTTGGCAAAGAAAATTCAGCAGGCGCAGGAGCGAGGAAAGCTCTCGGGCGTACAGATGATTGGTCCGGCGGATGCCGCTGTTGCCAAGTTGAAAGACGTTTATCGAAGGGTACTGTATTTTAAGCATTCCGAATACGAGACGCTTGTACAGATGAAGGACGTGCTGGAACAGTATATTTACCATCACCGGGAATTCCGGAATGTGACGGTACAGTTTGACTTTGACCCGATGAACGGATTTTAGACAGGCGCTCCTGTGAATGGGTAACAGACAGTAAGCATAAAATTAAGGAAAAGAGGAGGAAATGATATGGCAGTGCGGAATATCCGTCAGATGGGTGACGGAATATTGCAGAAGAAATGCAAGGAAATCAAGGAAATAACGCCAAGGATTCAGGAATTGATTGAGGATATGCTGGAGACAATGTATGAGGCAAACGGCGTCGGACTGGCAGCGCCGCAGGTAGGCGTGTTGAAACGTCTGGCTGTGGTAGATGTGGGGGAGGGGCCGCTTGTGCTGATCAATCCCAGAGTTGTGGAGACGGAGGGAGAGCAGACCGGAGAGGAGGCCTGCCTGAGCGTTCCGGGGAAATACGGAATCGTGACCCGTCCCATGCGTGTAAAGGTTGAGGCGTGGAATGAGCGCATGGAACATGTGGAGCTGGAGGGCGAAGAACTTCTGGCACGTGCGTTCTGCCATGAAATTGAACATCTGGATGGACGTATGTATGTGGAAAGAGTAGAGGATGGACTGCATGAGGCAGTCTATGAGGAGGAAGAAGAATGAGAGTGATTTTCATGGGAACGCCGGATTTTTCCGTGGGGACACTGGAAGCATTGATTGAGGCAGGACATGAGGTTGTCCTGGCAGTCACCCAGCCCGACAAGCCGAAGGGAAGAGGGAAATCCATGCAGTTTCCTCCCGTCAAGGAGACGGCTCTTGCTCATGGAATTGAAGTATATCAGCCTGTGCGCGTGCGGGAGCAGGCATGTATTGATTATCTGAAACAATACGAGGCAGATATCATTGTGGTGGTAGCGTTTGGACAGATACTGCCAAAGGAAATTCTTGATATGCCGCGTTATGGATGCGTCAATGTCCATGCGTCCCTTCTGCCGAAATATCGCGGGGCTGCACCGATTCAATGGGCAGTCATAAACGGGGAGCAGGTTACCGGTGTGACAACCATGCGCATGGATGAAGGGCTGGACACCGGGGATATGATTCTGAAAGAGGAAGTCGTACTAAAGCCGGAGGAAACAGGAGGAAGCCTGTTTGACCGTCTGGCTAAGACAGGGGCGGCTCTCTGTGTGCGGACGCTTGCAGCGATAGAAGATGGATCTGCGGTCTACACGCCGCAGGAACACGACAAGGCGACGCATACGACTATGATTAAGAAACAGCTTGGGGAGATTGTGTGGGAAAAATCTGCGTTGGAATTGGAACGCCTGATTCGGGGGCTGAATCCATGGCCGAGCGCGTATACGCATTTGAACGGCAAAACGCTTAAGATTTGGAAAGCAGTTGTGAAAGAACAGGTACAGGCACATGCCGAGCCGGGGAGCGTTGTGGAAGTTTTCAAAGACAGCATTCTTGTTCAGACAGGATGTGGGCTGTTGCAGCTTGTGGAAGTGCAGTTAGAAGGAAAGAAACGAATGACAACGGATGCGTTCCTGCGCGGGTTCCCGCTTGAGACAGGAACGAGGCTTGGAAAGGAGTAACCATATGCCATTTTATTATTATTTTGACCCAACGTACATTTTAGTAATTATCGGAGCCGTGATTTGTCTTCTGGCGTCTGCCAGGGTGAAGAGCACATTTCGCAAATATAACCGGGTGCGCAGCATGTCGGGCATGACCGGAGCGCAGGCGGCGGAGCGTATTTTGCAGGCGGCAGGGATTTATGACGTCAGCGTTCAGCACGTTTCCGGAGAACTGACGGATCATTACGATCCGAGGAACAAAGTTTTGCGTCTGTCAGACAGCACCTATGCCTCTCCTTCCGTAGCGGCGGTAGGAGTAGCGGCGCATGAATGCGGACATGCCATTCAGCATCAGAAATCGTATGCGCCTCTGAGTATTCGAAGCGCGATTGTTCCGGTGGCAAATTTTGGCTCTGCCATTGCATGGCCTTTGATTATCATAGGAATGTTTATTACCAGCAATACGGGGACATTGCTTATCAATATTGGAATTCTTTGTTTTTCTCTTGCCGTATTGTTTCAGCTTGTAACGCTGCCGGTGGAATTTAACGCGTCCAGCCGTGCGATACGGATTTTAGGTGATACTGGAATTTTGGATTCGCAGGAGCTTAAGAGCACCCGCAAAGTCCTCGGCGCGGCCGCATTGACCTATGTGGCGGGGGCAGCGGCGGCAATCTTGCAGCTTTTGCGTCTGCTGATTCTGTTTGGAGGAAGAAATGACGACTGATGTAAACCTGCGGGAACTTGTGCTGGAAATTCTTCTCGCTGTTACCAGGGACGGGGAATATAGCCATACGGTTATCCGGGAAATGCTGGAAAAATACCAGTACCTGGACAAACAGGAACGCAGTTTTCTGAAACGTGTCAGCGAGGGAACGCTGGAGCAGATGATTTGGATTGACTATGTCATCAATCAGTTTTCCAGCGTAAAGGTCAACAAAATGAAACCCCAAATCCGCTGTATTTTAAGGAGCGGTGTGTACGAACTGAATTTCATGGATTCGATACCGGCGTCCGCTACCTGCAACGAGGCAGTGAAACTGGCGCAGAAAAAGGGATTTCACAGACTAAAAGGGTTTGTGAACGGCGTACTGCGAGGTATCAGCCGCAATCTGAATCAGATTTCCCTGCCGGACGCCGGGCAGGAGCAGATACGTTACCTGTCCATCCGGTATTCCGTACCGGAATGGATCATTGAGCTGTGGAGAAATTCATACTCATTGGAAGAGACAGAGCGGATGCTTCAAACGTTTTTGGGAGAAACGCCTACCAGCGTTCGCATTAATCCGCTTAAAACAACGCAGGCGGAGCTGAAAGCAGAGCTTACGGCGCAGGGTATTACGGTGATTGACAATGAAACCACGCCGGGGGCGCTGTATCTTAAGCATTATGATTTCCTGGGAAAAATCCCGGCTTTTCAGGAGGGAAAATTTTACGTGCAGGACGCAAGCTCCATGCAGGTTGCACTCTGGGCGGAGCCGAAACCCGGGGATTTTGTCATGGACGTCTGTGCGGCTCCCGGCGGTAAGAGTATCCAGATGGCGGAAATGCTCTGGTCTGCGGAGAACGGCGAAAGTGGTATGGTCGAGGCAAGGGATTTGACGGAGTACAAAGTTTCCCTGATTGAGGAAAACATTGCGCGCTGCGGACTTTTGAATATTCGTGCCGTGCAGGCGGACGCCAGGGTATTTGATGAGACGAAGGCAGAAAAGGCGGATATTGTCATTGCGGATCTGCCCTGTTCAGGGCTTGGCGTCCTTGGCAGGAAACCGGACATCAAATACAGAATCACTCCCGAAGATTGCAGGGAGCTTGGCGCCTTGCAACGTGAGATATTACATACCGTGCAGCAGTATGTGAAACCGCAGGGAGTTCTGATGTACAGCACCTGTACCATCAATCCCATGGAGAATGAGGAGAACGTGCGCTGGTTTTTAAAAGAGCATCCGCAGTTTGAACTGGAGAGGCAGCAGCAGATATTGCCCGAAAAAGGAAAGAACGATGGATTTTTTCTTGCAAAACTGAGAAAAGAGGCAAGCCATATAATATGAAACACGATATCAAATCGCTAAATCAAAAAGAACTGGAAGAGGTTTTAGTATCTATGGGAGAAAAACCTTTCCGGGCAAGGCAGATATATCAATGGATGCATATCAAACATGTGACGACATTTGATGAGATGACAAATCTTTCCGCAGGTTTGAAGGAAAAATTAAAAAATAACTGTGAACTTACGGTTTTGAAACAGCAGATTGTGCAGCGATCAGAACTGGACGGGACTGCCAAATACCTCTTTGCGCTGTCCGATGGCAATATGATTGAGAGCGTGCGCATGAAATATAAACATGGAAACAGCGTTTGCATTTCTTCTCAGGCGGGCTGCCGTATGGGCTGCCGTTTCTGTGCCTCCACGCTGGGCGGTCTTGTTCGAAATTTAAGTCCGGCGGAAATGCTGGAGCAGATTTACCGCATTCAGGAGGATATTGGCGAGCGCATTTCTCATGTGGTTGTGATGGGAACCGGGGAGCCGTTGGATAACTATGACAACCTGTTAAAATTTATCCAACTGATATCGGATGAGCATGGGCTGAATATCAGTCAGCGCAACCTTACGGTTTCGACCTGCGGGATTGTGCCGAATATGTTAAGGCTTGCCGGGGAGCGGCTGCAGATAACGCTGGCAATTTCGCTCCATGCCTCCTCTCAGGAGAAACGGCTTGCGTTGATGCCGGTTGCGAACAAATATCATATACAGGAGCTGCTTGACGCCTGTAAGGAATATTTTGCACAAACCGGGCGGCGAATTACGTTTGAGTACAGCCTGGTGGGCGGCGTCAATGATACGGCGCAGGACGCCATGCAGCTGGCGGAGCTGATTCGGGGTCTGAACTGCCACGTAAACCTGATTCCGGTCAATCCCATCGAGGAAGGCGGTTACGTGCAGCCGGATACAAAGACGGTTACGGATTTTAAGAACAGGCTGGAGAAACAGGGAATTACAGTGACGGTAAGACGGGAAATGGGACGGGATATTGACGGCGCCTGCGGGCAGTTAAGAAGGCGTCAGATTTTATGACTTGTCCTTTTAAATACATTATGCTAAAATATTTATGATTGTTCAGAATCCGTGAGGGGTTTGGACAGGATAGAATTTGAAGAAGGAAGGCAGGCCAAACATGAGAACTTTTTCCAGGACGGATATGGGGAGAAGACGGGAAATGAATCAGGACTATATGTTTACCTCTGAGATGCCGGTTGGAAATCTGCCGAATCTTTATGTGTTAGCAGATGGTATGGGAGGCCATAACGCAGGGGATTATGCCTCGCGGTATGCGGTGGAGACGATTGTGCAGTCTGCGCAGGGCAGCCGGGAAACATCGCCTGTGATTATTTTGCGGGAAGCTATATGGAAGGCGAATCGTGCGGTGGTGGAAAAATCCGGGATGGATATAGACCTGGAAGGCATGGGAACAACAGTCGTAGCAGCGACGCTAAACGGCTGGGAGCTGTGCGTAGCGAACGTGGGAGACAGCCGATTGTATATTGCAGGGCAATATTTTGAGCAAATTACAAAAGACCATTCCTATGTGCAGGAAATGGTGCGCAGAGGAGAATTACGACCGGAGATTGCACGCGTGCATCCGGACCGCAATATTATAACGCGTGCGGTAGGCGGCGGACCGGAGATTGAGATTGATTTTTTTGAAGTCGAAATGAAAGAGAATGACCGTATTTTGATGTGCTCCGACGGATTGACCGATATGTTGGAGGACAGAGAAATATTTGAAATAATAAAGATGGGAACGGATAGCAATGAAATTGTGGATACGCTGGTTGCGAGAGCGAACCAATATGGCGGAAACGACAATATCACAGTTATTTTGACGGAACCGTTTAAGTGATCAGGTATTGGAGGTAAGGATGTTAAAAGAGGGAATCTATATTGCAGATAGATATGAGATTGTTGGAAAAGTCGGTACCGGCGGCATGGCGGACGTCTATAAGGCAAAAGACCATACCCTGGGACGCTTTGTGGGAATCAAAGTCCTCAAGCAGGAGTTTTCCGAAGATGTGAATTTTGTCACCAAATTCCGTACGGAAGCACAGTCGGCGGCAGGGCTGGAACATCCCAATATTGTAAATATATATGACGTAGGAAGCGAGAACGCCATCCACTATATCGTTATGGAGTATGTGGAAGGGATTACCTTAAAGACCTATATTGAGAAGAAAGGCCAGCTCTCCTTTAAGGAGTCGGTGAGCATCGCCATTCAGGTCGGAAGGGGTATCGAAGCCGCGCACAACAAGCATATCATCCATCGCGACATCAAGCCGCAGAATATTATTATCTCCACAGAGGGCAAGGTGAAGGTGACTGATTTTGGAATTGCACGGGCGGCAAGCAGCAATACCATCAATTCTGATGTGATGGGTTCTGTGCATTATGCCTCTCCGGAGCAGGCGCGCAATGGATTTGTAGACGGAAAAAGCGATATTTATTCTCTTGGAATTGTCATGTACGAAATGGTGACAGGACGCGTACCGTTTGACGGAGAGTCTACGGTGGCAATTGCAATCCAGCATCTTCAGGAGGAGATGATAAAGCCCAGCGCTTACACGACGGATTTACCTATCAGCCTGGAGAAGATAATTTTAAAATGTACACAGAAAAGCCCGGACAGGCGATACGATACGATTGAGGATTTGCTGATTGATCTGAAAAAGGCATTAATCAGCCCGAATGAAGATTTCGTGGTGATGATTCCCATCGGACAGCAGGATAAGACCAGGGTCATGAAACAGGATGAGGTGGAATCTATCAAGGAGCAGACGCGGAATATGTATTATGAGGAGGCCGCGGAGGAGCCGGAAGAAGAGGACGAGGAAGAAGACGAGGATGACGATGACAGCGGCTTTTTGAATCCTAAGATGGAAAAAGCAGTGACGATCATGGGAATTGTGGCGGCAGTTATCATCGTTGCGATTGTTATCTATATTGTGGGCAGTTTCTTTGGATTGTTCCGTTTTGGAGGGAACCAGCCGAAGGATGACGTGCAGCAGGAAGAAGTAGAGGATCAGGACGACGAGGAAGAGGACGATGCATCCAAAGACAAGGTCGAAATGATTGATTTGAAAGGTAAGACGTTTGATGAGGCACAGCAGGCATTGTATGAAATCGGTCTCGGCATTGAAAAGGGAGGAGAGGAATCTTCCGATACCTATGCGCAGGGACAGATCGTTGGACAGAGCGTAGAGGCAGGAGCACAGGTAGAGAAAAATACGACAATTCGTGTTACCATCAGCAGCGGCGCCGGGGAATTTGACGTACCGAATGTTGTGGGTCTGGACAAAGACTCTGCGGAGGCAAAGCTGGAAGAGTATGGATTGACGCCCAATTCTAATTTTGAGTACAGTGAATCTGTGGCGAGCGGACTTGTCATATCCCAGTCGCCGGAGGGAGGCGGCAAAGCCAAGAAGGGAGATACGGTCAGCCTTGTGATTAGCCGGGGCGTGGAGCCGATTACGATGCCGAATGTCTTAAATAAACCGGAAGCTGAGGCGAGAGCCGCATTGAGTGCTTTGGGACTGAATGTCACTACGACCTCGGATTACAGCAATGACGTTCCGGAGGGAAGCGTTATCAGTCAGAGCATTGTGGAAGGAAAATCTGTGGAAAAGGGTGCGACGATTACGCTGGTCATCAGTCTTGGCAAGAAGAGCACATTCTATTCACTGAACAATTACAGCATCAATAAGCTGCCGTCTATCCCCAAAGACGCGACCAGCGTCAAAGCGAAAATTGTGCTTCATAAGAGTGAGGGAGAGGATGTGATCAATACCTGGACGACAACGTCTTTCCCGTTCACGATTGACCAGGGCGGCATTGAAAACTGCTCGCAGGGCTATATCATTATCGAATGGGAGTGGACGTATCTGGATGAAGAGGGCGTGGAGATTGTGATGACGGACGTCTCTGAAATAGATGATATTCCATTTACCGCGAATTAAGGAAGTAAATGCGTATGCAGGGTAAGATTATAAAAGGGATTGCCGGTTTCTACTATGTACATGTAGCGGGAACCGGAATCTTTGAGTGTAAGGCAAAGGGAATTTTTCGCAAGGAAAAAATAAAACCTCTCGTAGGAGATAACGTCGAGATGGAGTTGTTGGATGCGCAGGAAAAGACCGGAAATATCATACGCATCCTTCCGAGGAGGAATGAACTCATCCGCCCGTCGGTGGCAAATATAGACCAGGCGCTTGTGATTTTCGCGGCGGAAAAACCGAAACCGAATTTTAATCTGCTGGATCGTTTTTTGATTATGATGGAACAGAGGCAGATTGAGACGATTATCTGTTTTAACAAACGAGATCTTGTAAATTCCCAGGAACTGGATAGTTTGCGTGCAATTTATGAGCCATGCGGATATCAGGTTCTGACTGTCAGCGCCAAAAAACAGCAGGGATTAGAGGAAGTCCGTGAAGTTTTACAAAACAGAACGACTACGGTGGCAGGACCTTCCGGCGTAGGGAAATCTTCGATTATCAATCTGCTCTCACCTGAGGCAGATATGGAGACCGGGACCTTGAGTGAAAAAATTGACCGGGGAAAGCATACCACGCGTCATTCCCAGCTTTTATATATTGATGAAGAGACATATATCATGGATACGCCGGGTTTCAGTTCCTTATATCTTACCGATATAGGACAGGAAAATCTGAAAGATTATTTCCGGGAATTTGAGAAATATGAGCCGTTTTGCCGGTTTCAGGGATGCAGTCATATTCATGAGCCGGATTGCGGGGTTAAGGCGGCTCTGGCAGAGGGCAGTATCAGCCCGGTGAGATACGAGAACTACGTAATGTTATACGAGGAAAGAAAAAACATAAAAAAATATTGAGAGTCGGAAGGCAAATGCAATACCTTAGAGAGTCGGAATGCAAATGCGATACCTTAGAAAGGAGGAGGAAAATGAATTGTTTATCACCGTCTATTCTGGCAGCAGATATTTCCCGCCTGGGAGAGCAAATTAAAACGATCGACGAGGTCGGTGCGCAGTATGTACATATTGATATTATGGACGGGCATTTTGTACCCACGCTTTCATTTGGAACGCCGGTTATTCAATCAATCCGCAGTCTTACAGAGCGGATTTTCGACGTGCATCTGATGGTGCATGAACCTATCCATCTGATTGACGAGATGGTGGAATGCGGGGCGGATATCATTACGGTTCACGCAGAAGCGTGTACGCATCTTGACCGCACGATTGATAAAATTAAAGAGAGCGGCGTACTGGCGTCTGTGGCGCTCAATCCGGCCACGGATTTAAGCTGCCTTGAGTATATTCTGCCCAAACTCGATATGGTGCTTTTGATGACGGTAAATCCCGGTTACGGCGGACAGAAATATATACCGTATCTGACAGAGAAAATAAAGGATTTACGCAAAATCATTGAGAAACGAAATTTAAAGACCGATATTGAAGTGGATGGCGGTGTTACGCTGCAAAACGTACGGGGAATTCTTGGCGCGGGCGCC
Source organism: uncultured Lachnospiraceae bacterium (assembly GCA_910578825.1). GTDB lineage: Bacteria > Bacillota > Clostridia > Lachnospirales > Lachnospiraceae > Petralouisia. The sequence goes on from CAJTSB010000018.1 coordinate 53,092, forward strand.
AATATTATTGTGGCTGGTTCCGCAGTATTCCATGGGGATTTGAGAGCCAATGTGGAAGAATTTCTTGAAATTATGAAATAAGAGGGAAAAAGATGCAGGCATTGATTATCAGCGGTGGAAATCTTGACATGGAATTTGCAGATTCCTATATAAAAGATTATGAATTTGCGTGTACCATTGCAGCCGACAGAGGGATGAAGTTCTTCTATGAGCGAAAGATGACGCCGGATTATATTGTAGGAGATTTTGACTCGGTGGAGCCGGAAATCCTGCATTATTTCCAGAATGTGGATGAGAACAGTCGGCCTGTAATCTTACAGTTTGAGCCGGAGAAGGATGAGACGGATACGGAGCTTGCCGTTCGTGTTGCGGTGCAGCAGGGGTGTGACAGGCTCCATCTTCTGGGTGCAACCGGAACACGGCTTGACCATCTGCTGGGAAATCTGCACATTTTGGGAGCAGCGATGCGTCAGGGCGTGGAATGCCGGATGGTTGATAAAAATAACCGTATCCGTATGATTAACCGGGGGATGAAATTAAGGCGTGAGGAACAATATGGAACGTATGTTTCATTACTCCCGTTTACGCCGCAGGTAGTGGGGCTGACTCTGAAAGGATTTCAGTACCCGCTGAATAACGCCGTGCTGGAATGTTATCATTCGCTTGGCGTCAGCAATGAAATTGTTGAGGAGGAAGCGGAGATTTTGTTCCGAGAGGGCGTGCTTCTTGTTGTGGAAGCAAAAGACTGATTTATATGAATAGTTTGAGGTGTTATTTATGGAGAGAATGCAGACATTTATAAAAGCAGTTTATGCAGGATTTATGATTGGAATAGGTGGGATTGTCTTTTTATCCATTGAGAATAAAATCATAGCGTCCCTGTTCTTTTGTTTTGGACTGACAACGATTGTGATACAGAATCTGAATCTGTATACCGGCAGGATTGGTTTCGTGAAAACGTGGAAAGAGATGCCGGATATGTTTATTATTATCCTGGGAAATTTTGCAGGAACATACGTCGCGTCAACATTGGCGCGGGCGGCGCATCTTAATATCAACAGTCTGGCAATGGTTGAGAAAAAGCTGGATAACAGTCTGTTACATATATTTTTATTGTCAATATTTTGCGGCGTCATGATGTATCTGGCGATTGACGGATACGCCAAAACAAAAAATATTGTGCTTATCATCGCACCGGTGATGATATTTATTTTGTCTGGATTTGAACATTCAATTGCAAATATGTTTTATTTTAATCTGGCAGGCGCCTACAGCCTGAAATCATTGCTTTATATTCTGGCGATGCTTGCCGGTAATGGGATCGGAGCAAAAATTTTTGATTTGAAACCGCAATAGAGGTTTTAGTGGATCGTATGGAGGAACGGCCATAACCATGTGAATCATTCATGGAATTAATATAAGGCAAAAGAAAAGGAGACTTAAATTATGAGAAACAAGTTAGGTTTGAAGAGGTTGTCATGGATGTTGTTTGCCGTACTGTTTGCAGCGATGGCGTTAATTACAACCGGATGTAATGGAAAGAACACTGCGGATTCCGATTCAGCGTCACAGACTAAGGCAGAAGGAAATGTTCTGGGAGAGGGCGAGACGCAGTTTGAACTTAATGTAGTAGATCGGGATGGCAATGAGACAAACTTTAAAGTTAATACCGATAAGGAGACGGTGGGAGAGGCTTTGCTGGAAAGTGGGCTGATTGCCGGAGAAGACGGTGACTATGGTCTCTATGTTAAGACGGTCAATGGTGTTACGGTAGATTATGATGAAGACGGTGAATATTGGGCGTTTTATATTAACGACCAGTATGCAACGACAGGTGTAGATGCTACGCCAGTCAAGGAGGGAGAAGTGTACTCCTTTAAGGTTGAAAAATAATGAAGCTTACGATCCGGGAAATTGCTGTATTCGGGATGCTTGGGGCAGTCATGTATGTTTCTAAGATGATTATGGAATTGATACCGAATGTACATTTGCTTGCCACGTTTATTGTTGCCTTTACCGTTGTATACCGGCAGAAGGCGTTATATCCCATATATGTCTATGTGTTTTTAAACGGCTTGTTCAGTGGTTTTGCGGCGTGGTGGATTCCGTATCTGTATGTATGGACGGTTTTATGGGCATTTGTGATGGTTCTTCCGAAGAAAATGCCCCGCAAAGCAGAACCTTTTGTATATATGGCGGTGTGCGCCGTCCACGGTTTTTTGTTTGGAACGCTGTATGCCCCGGCGCAGGCAATTATTTTCGGACTCAGTTTTCAGGGAATGATTGCGTGGATACTTGCCGGGCTGCCGTGGGATTTTATGCATGGCGTGAGTAATTTTTTCTGCGGTGCGTTGATTCTGCCGTTGGTATCTGCATTGCGGTTTGCAGAAAAAAATGCATGGAAAAGCGGGGAATAGCGATATGAGGAAAGAGGCGCAAAATCTGGAACAGTTTTCGAGAACAGAAATTTTATTGGGAAAAGAGGCGTTGGACAGGCTGTCCCATGCGCGGGTTGCTGTTTTCGGCATCGGCGGCGTTGGCGGATACGTGTGTGAAGCGCTTGTGCGAAGCGGCGTTGGAGCCTTTGATCTGATTGACAACGATACGGTCAGTCTGTCAAATTTAAATCGCCAGATTATCGCGACCAGACGAACCGTCGGGCAGTATAAGACGGATGTGATGCAAGAGCGAATGCTTGACATCAATCCAGAGGTAGACGTAAGGCTGCACCGATGTTTTTTCTTGCCGGAACATGCACAAGATTTTCCATTTGCAGAGTATGATTACATTGTGGACGCTGTGGACACGGTTACAGCCAAAATTGAGCTTGTCATGCAGGCGCAGGCAAACAGAGTTCCCATCATCAGCAGTATGGGAGCCGGGAATAAACTGGACGGCAGCCGTTTTCAGGTTGCCGATCTTTATCAAACGAAGGTCTGTCCTCTGGCAAAGGTGATGCGGCGCGAGCTGAAGAAACGCGGAGTGCAAAAGCTGAAGGTAGTATATTCGCAGGAGGAGCCGCTGCGGGCGTGTACGGATGGTTCTATTGGTGGTGAGACCATGCGCAGATCAGTGCCGGGCAGCGTGGCGTTCGTACCGTCTGTGGCAGGTTTACTGATTGCCGGCGAGGTGGTAAAGGATTTGTGCGGCATGACATAGGGGTCAGGGGATAAAGGATGAAGTATGGAAGAAATTACGAGAGAACAGTTGCAGAAATTAGAACATCTGAGAAATTATTTTAGGGAGCTCCACTGCGTGGCGATAGCATTTTCGGGCGGCGTGGACTCCACTTTTTTATTAAAAATTGCAGCGGATGTGCTGGGCAATCGTGCCGTTGCCGTGACGATAAAATCACGCGTTTTTCCGCAGCGGGAATTTGAGGAGGCGGCAGCGTTTTGCGAAGGGCAGAATATCCGCCTGCTTGTGTGCGAGATAGAGCAATTGGAGATTGCAGGATTTGCAGAGAATCCGAAGAACCGCTGTTACCTCTGCAAGAAAGAGATGTTTGAAAAGATGTTGAAGATTATCAGGGAAAAGGGGATGGAACATCTGGTGGAAGGTTCCAATACAGACGATAGCGGCGATTACCGTCCGGGACTTCAGGCTGTGGCGGAGCTTGGAATCAAAAGCCCGCTGCGCGACTGTCATCTCACAAAAGCGGACATACGGGCATTGTCGAAGCATTTAAGATTGCCGACCTGGGATAAACCGTCGTATGCCTGTCTTGCCTCTCGTTTTGCGTATGGGGAAACGATTACGCAGGAAAAACTGAACATGGTGGACCGGGCGGAGCAGCTTTTGCTGGAGCTGGGATTTCACCAGATGCGGGTGCGCATTCACGGTACGATGGCTCGGATTGAAGTTGAGCCGGAGCAATTTGCAACGCTGATGCAAGACGAGATAAGAAATAAAATTGTAAGTAAACTTACGTCAAATGGCTTTGCTTACGTTTCGCTGGATTTGACGGGGTATCGAACAGGCAGCATGAATGAAGTGCTGTGACAATTGGCAGCATGAAAACCAGCAAAATCAGGGAGGCAGATAATGGAAAAGAACTTAACGACAGGCAGCGTAATGAAAACGGTCCTGTATTTTTCGCTGCCGTACCTCCTGTCATACTTTTTACAGACATTGTACGGTATGGCAGATTTATTTATCATTGGACAATTCAATGGGGTGGAAAGTACAACTGCGGTTTCCATCGGAAGCCAGGTCATGCATATGGTAACGGTTATGATTGTCGGGCTGGCGATGGGCGCGGTGGTAATGATTGGACAGGCAATCGGCGCCGGCAAACGGGAACGGGCGTCTTTTGCCATCGGAAATACCATAACCTTATTTATGGCATTATCGGTTGTATTGACGCTGGTACTGCTCCTGGCGGTAAGGCTGATTGTAAACGGAATGTCCACGCCGGAAGAAGCGGTGTCCGCAACCGTATCATATCTGATGATTTGTTTTATGGGAATTCCTTTTATTACAGCTTACAATATTATCAGCGCTATCTTTCGCGGCATGGGTGATTCCAGAAGTCCCATGTACTTTGTTGCCATTGCCTGCGTTGCCAATATCGGGCTGGATTACCTGTTTATCGGCGGGATGGGGCTTGGTGCAACAGGCGCGGCGTTGGGAACGACATTATCTCAGACCATCAGCGTAATCGTGTCGCTGGTTATGATTGTAAGGCAGAAAGCGGATATTCGCCTGTCCGTGCAGAATTTCAAACCCCACAGGAATACGATGGCGGGTCTGTTAAAGATCGGAATTCCCATTGCATGTCAGGATGGGTTTATTCAGATTTCTTTTCTTGTCATCACCGTATTTGCAAATATGCGCGGACTGAACGATGCGGCGGCAGTAGGAATTGTGGAGAAACTGATTGGTATTTTGTTCCTTGTTCCTTCTTCCATGCTCCAGACGGTGTCTGCGCTCTGCGCACAGAATATCGGCGCCGGCAAACATGAGCGCGCCCGGCTTACGTTGCGTTATGCCTCTTTAATTGCCGTCATATGGGGAATCTGCGCCGTTGTCCTGATGCAGCTTGAGGCGGAGCCGTTGATCGGACTGTTTGCCGATAGCACAGAGGTAATAAGGCTCGGAGGGCAGTATATGCGCGGATATGTCTGGGACTGCCTGCTTGCAGGAATCCATTTTTGTTTCAGCGGCTATTTCTGTGCCTGTGGGTTGTCCGGGCTATCATTTTTGCATAATTCGCTTTCTATTGTTTGCGTACGGATTCCGGTTTCCTTTCTGGCGTCGAGGTATTTTGCGGACACGTTGTTTCCGATGGGGCTTGCGTCCACGGCGGGTTCTGCGCTCTCGGTGGTGATTTGCCTGGCAGTGTTTCAGTGGGTGGGGAGAAAAAATATCAGATAAACAGATAAATAAATCAGGGGGATAAATATGGAACGAACAAGGGACATGGGGTTGTCGATGGTAGGGAAAATATTCTGGGATCCGCAATCCGGACAGTTCGATATTGACAACAAAAGACCGGCATTTAAGAAATTCGTGCGAAGGTATATGAACAATGGGCAGAACCGATGTCATTCCATCAGTTTTTATCTGTTGTCGGTACTTTTGTGCGATTTTTCGAATAATCTGAATCCAGCAGCGTTGCAGGCGGCAATCCGGCATATGGAGACAACGTTTGGCAATGGGATTGCATGGAACTATTCGGGGACGCCCATACCGTGGGGAGCAAACAATACGTATATAAGGCAGTTAAATAATTATACGACAAAGCTTTGCAATAAAATTCGGCGGGCGGCGGGTCCGGCTCTGATTGAAAACGAGCTTTCTCAGTTTCTGTCCCATCTCAATTCCTGTCCCTATAATCTGCGATACCCTGTCAATGCAGGCGTCAATTGGAACCAGGCGGTCAGCGAGGATTTTGATCCGCGGATGTGGTGTTATGTGGATGTGAATGGAAATGTAGTCTCGGATGACCGTAGTCTGCCCCGTCCGATGCAGACTACTTTGCAGGTATACTGCACAGCAAGAGGAATGGTGAGGCCTGCGCCGGTAGGGGATGGGTTTTATCTTCCCGATACAGGGGATGGCTATCTGATGTGCCGTATGTTTGATCTTGCAGCCCAGGGGTATTTATCACTGCGGTATCTGAATGCGCCTCAATTATTTCTATCTTCTTCTGTAACAACGGCAAATGGCAATATTCCGGCAAATGTTCCGTATCTGCCGAGCTCCAGCAACAACTATCCGGTGCAGGCGGTTAATCCATTTCCAGCAGATATATATTTTTATAATGTTTTTACTGCGCAATGGCAGCTATTTTAGGAGGGGGATATGAACATACAGGAGATACAGAAGATTCTTAAGGGGTATGATGGGAAAGCAGAATTTATCTGGGAGAAGGAGAACCTTCCGGGGATAACTTTTGCGGAAACCGTACAGAGGGATGTGTTTGGCGGGGCATCTGTCTGTTTTTCGGAGCTTTCAGTACGGGAAGATTATACCGGATTTGCAGGCGTAATTCCCAGTGTATCAGTGGCGGGGCAAAAGAGCCCGTCCTGCCGGATGCAGGTGCAGTTTCAGGAAGGGGAAAAGGGGCTTGTCTGCCAAATGCAGGCGCAGTTTACAGAATCATGGATTCCATTTACGCACAGCCGTACGGGAATCGGTGTTACGCGTATGCAATACGGCTGGCAGACAGGGGAGCAGTCTGTCTGTACGGTGTGTCAGGGAGGGGCGGAGCTTACCTGCCAGAATCTGCGCCTGTCCGGAAATTATGAGATATATGGAAATCGGGCGTTGATTTTGTTTCATTGTGGGGCACAGAGCGGAAGTTATTCGTTGGCAGACGTTATTTTTGGCGAGGAGGGAAGACAGTATCTTTCCATGCTTCCCAAAGAGCTGGCAACAATGCTGGAGGCGCTTACGATTGAGAGTGTGATGTTGCAATGGAATACTGCCAGCGACAATCTGGAACTGTTTTCGCAGGAGATAGGCGTTCTTGACGGGAAAAAATGGCAACTGACAGAAGGGCTTTTGCTCGGTGATTTCAGGCTCAGTATTGAAATTCAAAGGTGGGAGCAGGAGCGGAAAAATGTAATTTGGGGCATCCATGGGAAGATGGATATCGGAAGGGGCGAGCTTCCGGTATCGGTGTATGTTCAGAGTGAAAATGAGGGGTACTATGTCCAGACCGGAGACGCCGATACGAAGGTGACGGGTCTGGATTTCTTAACGCCATTTTGCGGGGAACTTTCGCTAAAGGAGCTGCCGGTTGCAGCGGCGTTGGACGATTTGTTTTTTCAGTCTCTTTCCCTGGAAGGCACATGGGGCACAAACGCGCTTACTTCCTTTGAAGTCCAGGTAGGAATCGACGTTTCTTTGGATATTTTGGGTGTGTTTTCCATACAGGAAATAGAGTTTGCATATGCCAGGTATGAGGAGGAAAACAGCCTTATATTAGAAGGAAAGCTGCAAATTGCAGACCTTCCTTTTGCCATTGCCGCCGAGCGTTCGCAGGACAACTGGATATTTAGCGGTTATACGCTGGGGCCGGACGAAATCAGCCTGTCCGGAATGATGGAAAGTTTGCTGAAACATTGTGGGATTTCGGATGTTCCCCTGCCTGCAATAAGGTTAAATACGATTTCATGCAGTTATGATATGGCGGATGGAATCTTCGCATTTTCTGCCTTTGCTGATGTGGAGGAGGATAACGCAAATGAACTTTCTTTCCAGTCTATCCGTGCAGCGGTAGATTTGAAGATAGAGAAAAAAGAAGAAAAATGGCAGTATAAGGCAGCGATAAAAGGAGAAGCAAAACTTTTGGATTCGGTGTTCGATATTGCTTATCAGCTGGATGCAGAGACGCATACGAACAAGTTTCATTTTGCATGGAGAAAACAGCCTGATTTTTCTCTGGAAAAATTGATTTTGGATCTGGGTTTTTCAGACCCTGGCATTCCGGAGGGACTTTTGCCGACACCGGATCAGATGCAGATGGAATATGATTTTGCAAAGGGAAGTCTGCAGATTGAGGCAGAGAGCGGGGACAAAAAACTGTTATTTGGAACTGAAAAGGGGCAGGAAGGGGAACGCAGCTTTTATCTGGCAATGAAACTGGGCGTATCGGTATCGCTGCATGAGATTCCGCTGGCGGGGGCGCAGGCTCCGGAACTGGAGGAGCAGAAGTTTCGTGATATAGTATTTTTGCTGCATACAAAAGACATGGAGGATTTCTCAGCAGGGGATATCGTTTCGGGCGTCACTGCCAGGGCGGGGCTTTATTTTCTTCTGCATCTGGGGGAAGAAAGTCATCTTTATTGCCTGAAGGAATTTTCGCAGAAATCTCTGAAAAAAGAGGCATGTACATATGGAATTTTGAATGCAAAAAATACAGGAGCGGGCGGCAGCGGATGGGAAATCAACAAAAAAATCGGTCCTTTCCTGCTGCAGCGTTTGCTTCTTTCCTGTAAGGAGGGGCGAATTCTTGTAGGACTTTTTGCCTCACTGGAGACCGGGATTCTGCGGATGGAGCTGGATGGAGCGACGCTTGGCATTCCATTTACAAAGAAAGAACCTTCCTTTGCCTTACATGGGTTCGGACTGTCCATCACAAGCCCGGCGATTCGGTTTGGCGGCTCATTTTGCAGGAAGGATGAAAATACTTACCAGGGCACGATTACGGCAGGAATTTCTGAGATTATGGTAGAGCTGGCAGGAGAGTATTGCAGCCAGCCCTATCCCTCCGCATTCGTGCTGGGCGAAGTGTCGGGACGGGAGGTGGGACCGCCCTGCTTTGCCGTCAATCAGATTCAGGCAGCGTTTGGCTATAACCGCAAACTGACGGTTCCCACAATAGACAGGCTGGATGATTTTGTGCTGATGCAGATGGCAAGGGGAATCATTGGACAGGACGAGCTGTTACAGAAGGCGGATACTTATTTTCCGGTGCAAAAAGATAGCAGATTTCTGACAGCCGCAGTCCGTGCCAAATCCTTTGAAATGTTTGAAATTTATGCCGTGCTCGCCATGATGTTTGGCGTGGAAATGGAATTTGACCTTTTAGGCAGGGCGGCGGTTACACTTCCGAAAAATGATAAAAATCCAATTATCTCTGCGGCTCTTCTCGTAAAACTGACGATTCGTCCAGGCAGCGGGGTGATTCCTGTGGATGGGAAAATTTCGAAAGATTCATACATCATTGACCGAAACTGTCATCTGCATGGAGGATTTGCCTTTTATCTCTGGTATGGGGGAGAGCATAAAGGCGATTTTGTCATATCCGTCGGCGGATATGCAGACCGCTATCAACGACCGCAGCATTATCCGGTTCTCGACAGGCTGGGATTTGAGTGGAAACTGACCGATCATTTAAGCGCGTCCGGAAATATGTATTTTGCCCTCACGCCTTCGGCAATTATGGCGGGCGGACAATTTGCGATGACGTTCCATCAGGGATGTATTGAGGCGTGGGTGCGGGCCGCGATTGAGATTTTGATTGGCTGGAAACCTTATTGCTATGATTTTCTGGTTGACGTGAGCGTCGGCGTAAAAGCGGATCTGGGCTTATTCCGTCTGAAAGTGGAGCTGGGATGTATGCTCCATATCTGGGGACCGGAGTTTTCAGGGATTGCAAAGATTAAGCTGTGGATTATCAGTTTTTCTATTCCCTTCGGCAGTGGGAAACAGGAGGATGCAGAGAAGACCATATCCGTGAAAGAATTTCGGGAATCCTTTTTGCCGGAGTCAAGGCTGCAAAGTGATGCAACGCAGCAGAACGACACAGGGGGAGACTTTGGCGGATGCAGCTTTGACGTGCAGGTCTCAGGCACGATGTTTGAGGCAACTGTTCGCGCGCCGCTGCCATTTACAACCGTCTTCTGGCAGAAGAAACTTTTGGAAGGAACCGGGCAGGGAAAGGTCACGCTCAGACCTTGTGCAGCTACGGTTGAGCCTTCTTTATATGTGGAATTTGAGCGGACAGATAAGAATCCGCTTGAGGCGGAAATGGAGACGATGCTCATAAAAGAGAATCTTCCGGTGGCGCTCTGGGGAAAAGAGCATGAGACAACGCTGACAGAGGAAAACGTTGCCCTGAAAATCAGCATTTGTGAAACGCAGGGGTATGTCATTTCCGGAAAAATCGGAGAGAAGCAGGAGATCTATTTTTCCGAATCCTGCCTGCCGCTGTTACAGAGCGGCAACTATCAGTTGACGGCATGGCTGGATGGAAAAGAACTGGGCAAATCCCAGACAAACAGCCAGACAATTGAGGTGAAAGGACCGCGGTTTTCTATTAATCCGCAGGACATTCTGGGCGTATGCCCTGCACCTGGGGTCAAAGGAAATTATGAGACGGTACTTCCGCAGGTGATGTTGAGGCGTAAGAGTCTTCCCTGGGAGCGTTCGATTCATCCTTCCGGTCTGACGGCTGTCCGCAGAGACGGCAGGGCAAAGAAAGAAAATCCCTGGCTATATGTATTTCTTCTTGCCGGGGATGAGATTGTTCCGGTTCAGACTATGGCGGCAAAGGACGCCATTACGCCACCGGAGGGCGTTTTCTTCCCGCATCTTACGCTGGAGGGGGATGAGGGGAAGGAGCCGGTCTCCTATATAGATGTGGACGCCGGGCTTTTTGCGGATATCTTTCCGGGGGAAGAAGAGCTGTGTTATCTGGCACATGCCAGAAAGACGAGTGAAGAAAATATAAGGCGGGCGGTGAAACATGAAACGCAGGAGGACTGGTATGCGGTTGTGATGGGAAACCGCCTTCCGCAGAGCAGCAGCCAGGGCATGATAAACAGTGCATATCTTGTTTCCGTGGAGGGATATGAGAGCTGGTGGAAGGGCGGAGGCGGCAACTGCAAAAAAGTGCGGCTGATCGTGCTCCATCACTGGCAGTTTGAATCCGTACCGCAGCAGTATCACTGGAAAGAGCTGTTTGGGGGATTGAGTCGGGGCTTGCTGAAGGCGGAAGAACAGGAAGGCATGACTCAGGAGATGAAAGAAAAGCTGCGAGAGGGTTATGTTCCGGTGAGCCATCTGGCGGAGGACGGGAGCAGAAAGACGTCTTATTACCGGGGTCCGCTGACTCCTGTGCGGGTAGGAGAGCAGGAAAATACGGAGGAGGATATCTCTCTTAACAGTGCATGGCAGCAGGGGCGGCTGCTTGCCCTGGCAAATCCTTCGTTGGTAAAACAGCTGCAAAAGAACAGCGTTATGAACCGAAAAAATGCATGGAAACGAGCCGAGAGACAGAGGATCAATGCTCATTTGATGCAGATAGGCAGAGAGGATTCATTGGATGAGCTTTCCATGTCTGAGATGGACAGGGAGGAGCCGTTGGAAGTGCGGATGCTAAATCGGCTGAATGAATTGTGGGAGGGGAAATAAAATGAAAACATGGTTTGAGAAAAACGACAGAAATTTGTGGCGGCAGGAGGTAAACAGGGAGTGGATTCAGGGGTTCAAACGACTGGAGGGTGTGAGCCCGGATTATCTTCTTGCGTCATCGTCCATGCTTCCGCCGGAGTCGATACGTTTTTTCTATGTGGATGAAAACTGGGTAGACGCGTTGGTGGAAGGAGCGCTCAGTACCGGGGGCGAAGAGTATTGCGGTTGTGCGGCCAATTTCCGACAGTATGACGGGGAAGAGGTGCGAACCGGATTTCTGTTGCGCTCCGTGATCGTAGAAGCATTTCCTGCGCTTACGGTGACGCCAAAAGCAGGAGAACGGGAGCTTATGGTAGAACGTCTGGCCTATATGGGAGCGGACGTCCTTCTGGGAATCGTAAACGGCGAGATGGACGCCATCGTCTTTGCGGAGCCGGAAGAAAGCCTGTTGTGTGAATTTGTCTATAACGAACAGGGGGAACTCTGTGCCGGGGAGCAACCGATTGCATATCGCAAAGGCTCTGCGCCCGGCGTAGTGGATATCGGAAAATTAGCGGAACAGATGCAAAAAGAACAGGGAGAATTTACGGCAGCGGAACTTGGAAGGCTTCTTCTGAGAGACAAGATGGAATATCGGGTGAGGAGGAAGGCAATGCGAAGCATTTTGGAAATGCCTTCCGACGATATGGCAGGTGACGCTGTGCGGCGCGTGCCAATACATTGTTAAGCATTCCTATAGAGAATGAAAATTGAACTTTGACAAAATAAAATCTCCCCGT
>CAJTSB010000019.1 GCA_910578825.1 uncultured Lachnospiraceae bacterium
GCATACGATATTATGTTCCGGGAGACGTTATCAGCGTTACGGCAGAGCCCGAGGAAGGCTATTTTGTAAAACAGTTGCTGGTAAACGGTACTAAGGTGGTAAAAGGCGCAAACGGTAAATACCAGTATCGCTGTGCAGTGGATCTTGCTAGAAAGAAGATGACAGCCTCCGTGGAATTCGGAGCCTATGTGCTTATGCTTCTGGCAGAGGAGGAGACATTGGAACTCTTCCCAGGGCAGTCCTATCAGACCAATATATTTGTGATCCCGGAAAATGCGGATAATCAGGAACTTATCTGGTCTTCCAGCAAGCCGGGTATGGTATCAGTAAATAAAAAGACTGGAAATATCAAAGTGTCGAAGAAGGCAAAACAGGGTAGTACAGCGGTGATCACGGTCACGGCAGCAGACCGCAAGACAGTCAAGATAAACATTAACGTCAAGGTGGTGAAACGACCTTTGCCGTCAAAGGGTGAAATTGTCAATGTAGGAAAGCTGCAATACGAAGTCACATCATCTGCTGCAAAGAAGAAAACGGTTTCATGCAATGGATTTGCAGGTAAGGCTGTACCGAATGTGAAAATTCCGGCAATTGTGCGGATAAACGGATATATATATAAGGTGACGGGAATCTCTAAGAATGCGTTTGCAAAGAATAAGAAAATAAAGAGCGTTACTATGGATAAATATGTGACGTCGATTGGACAGAATGCATTTTACAATTGCAGTTCGTTAAAATCCGTTCGCATCAAAGGAACGTCCATAAAGAAAATCGGCAAATCTGCATTTAAGGGTATGAGCAAATCATCGGTGGTCCGTGTGCCGAAAAAGGTTAAACGACCTTATACTGCAAAATTGAAAAAGGCAGGATTTGTCGGAACGGTGAAGTAGTTTGATGGTATGAAAATTTCCGCCAGAAATAAGCGCATGATAGTTCCTCCTTTGCGTGTCGCTTAATGTGTCTTGCGGTTGATAAATTCTGTCTTGTACTTGGAATATACGATTTTCTGGCTGTGGTAAAGTCCATAATAGCCGGACAGCATATAGCTTAAAGCTACGGATAACAGGAAATAGGGCATTCCGTCGTAGCCGAAGAGTTCAAAACAAATCAGCAGCGAAGTAATCGGACAATTTGTGACGCCACAGAATACAGCGCCCATGCCAACTGCGGTACATAACGCGGGGGTGAAACCAGTCAGATTGCCAAATGTGCAGCCGAATGTTGCACCGACAAAAAATGAGGGAACTATCTCGCCGCCTTTGAAACCAGCCCCGAGCGTCACTGCGGTAAACAGCATTTTCAGCAGAAATGCAGAAGGTTCAAAATCATTTTCAAAACAGCGCGCAATCACAGGCATTCCTGCGCCGTTATAGTCCTGGGTTTTGACAAGCAGCGTCATGATGACGATAAACGTACCGCCGGAAAAAATGCGCAGATAAGGGTCGGGAAGATATTTTTTGTATATTTTATCCCCCTGGTGGAGCATGATGCAGAAGATAACGCTGACTCCGGCACAGAGTATGGAGAGTATGGCAATCCAACATGCGCTTGCCGGGGTGAAACCCGGCAGGTCTGTGAGGAGAAACTGTTCCGGCATCACCTGGAAATATTCGGCGATTTCTTTTGCGGTCAGTGAGGAGATGACACAGGGAACAAGCGCCGCATAATGCATGATGCCTACGCTTACGACTTCCATAGAAAAGATGGCGGCGGCCATGGGCGTACCGAACAGTGCGGAAAATGCCGCGCTCATGCCGCACATAATCATGATATGCTGGTCTTTGTCGTCAAACTTAAACAGTCGTCCCAATGTATTTCCAATACTTCCGCCGAGCTGTAAGGCGGCGCCCTCCCGTCCGGCAGAGCCTCCGAATAAGTGCGTCATAATTGTAGAAATGAAAATCAGGGGAGCCATTTTCATTGGAATATGTTCCTTGGAGTGAATGGCAGAAAGAACCAGGTTCGTTCCCGTATCCTTCTCGTCATGCAGCAGGTGATACGCCCCTACAATCACGAGTCCTGCTAGCGGCAGCAGCAGAATCAGACTGGGATTTGCCGTTCGGGAGTCGTTGGCCCAGGTCATGCAGTAATGGAATAATGTCCCTGCACCGCCGATGATGATACCGGACAGCAGCGAAAAGGTCAGCCATTTCAGGAAGGTAAAAATACTCTTTGCAATATGGCGTGAATAATATTCAAGTTTTTCTTTCAAGTCAAATTCATCTCTCATAAGTAAACTCCCATGTATCCGTTGCAGTTTTCCATCATATTATCACCATGCGAAGAAATTGGCAAGAAAGATTTGGATTCCTGCTATTTTCTAATAGTTACATTTTCCTCTTGCAAGACCGATGGCGCGATGTTAAAATATGTACAAACAAAAAGAGCGAGGTAGATACGATGTATGCAGATGAAAATGTGATTAGAATCAAACATGATGTACTTTACGAAGTGGCAAAACTTGCGTTTGCCGGGAAACTGGACTCGCACAGAGACCATATCGCAATGGAATTGATTCCGGGACCTACACCGCAGTTCCGTTGCTGTATTTACAAGGAACGCGAAATTATCCGGCAGAGGGTTCGTCTCGCAGAGGGCAAGGCGCCGGGCGCAGAAGATAATGGAAATGTGATTCAGGTTATCAGTTCCGCCTGTGAGGACTGCCCAATCTCCAGTTATACAGTTACGGAGAACTGTCAGAACTGTATTGGTAAGGCCTGTATCAATGCATGTAAATTTGGTGCAATCCGCATGGGAAGACATCGTTCCCATATTGATGCCTCCAAATGTAAAGAGTGCGGACAGTGTGCGAAGGCATGTCCATACAATGCAATTGCGCATTTGAAGAGACCGTGCAAATACAGTTGTCCGGTGGACGCCATTACATACGACGAGAACGGAATTTCCATTATTGACAAGGAAAAATGCATTCGTTGCGGCAAATGTATCCATAGCTGTCCGTTCGGTGCAATCGGCTCCAAGACATTTATTGTCGATGTGGTAGAGGCATTGAAGTCCGGCAAGAAGGTATATGCGATGGCTGCGCCTGCGACAGAGGGACAGTTCGGTGCGGATATCACGATGGCGAGCTGGAAGAAAGCGATGTTTGAGTTAGGATTTGATGATTTTTATGATGTTGGACTCGGCGGCGATATGACGGCGGCTTATGAGGCAGAAGAGTGGGCAGAGGCTTATAAGGAGGGCAAGAAGAAAGTAACTTCCTGCTGTCCGGCATTTGTAAATATGGTACGTCTGCACTATCCGAAACTGGCAGACTGCGTATCTACCACAGTCTCTCCGATGTGTGCGGTATCTCGTCTGATAAAAGCAAAAGAACCGGATGCGGTAACCGTATTTATCGGACCGTGTCTTGCGAAGAAATCTGAGGTCGTAGACCAGCAGATTCCGGGAAATGCAGACTATGTACTGACCTACAGTGAGCTGCGTGCAATTATGCGTGCGAAGGGAATCGCACTTGAGCCATGTGCAAATGATGATCAGATTGCATCAGTGTACGGCAAGCGTTTTGCCAACTCCGGTGGAGTTACCGAGGCTGTTTTGCAAAGTCTGCAAGAGTCAGGAGAAAATATTGACGCCAAAGTCTGCAAGGCAAATGGAGCCGCAGAGTGTAAGAAAGCGCTCCTTCTTCTCAGAGCTGCGAAATTGCCGGAAGATTTCGTAGAAGGTATGATTTGCGACGGAGGCTGCGTTGGCGGACCGAGTGCATTCAGCGACCAGATGAAGTTCAAGAAGGACAGAGATCTGCTGATTGCAGAGGCTGATGAGCGTGGAATTCACGAAAATCTTGCCAATTACGATATGGATAGTTTCTCCATGCACCGTGAATAATGGAATGATTCGCTGATTGCAGGGATGACAGAAATATAATATAACAGGTAACAGGCTGTTGACGGAAGTCGGCAGCCTGTTTTGAATGGAAATAATATTGCTCATTTTTGGTTTTTCTTGACAAATATATCGGAGGTTGATATATTTAATATATCGTTAGACGATATATCGGGAACGGATAAAATTGATAGATGGATTGGAAATAGATAAACAGGGAGGTGTTTCTTTTGCCGGTAAAGCAGATAGCAATGACGGAGGCTGTCTATTATATTCTTCTTTCTTTGCAGGCGCCCAATCATGGATATGGAATTATTCAGAATACTATGGAGCTGACTGGCGGAAGGTTGGAAATGGGGGCAGGGACGCTTTATGGAGCCATCAATACGCTGTTGGATAAGGGGTGGATTTGCCTGTATAGCGAGGATAAGCAGTCCAGAAAGAAAAAGCAGTATATCATCACGGAGGAAGGCAGCCTTGCATTGCAGCAGGAAATAGAACGGTTGGAAGAACTTCTGGAAAACGGAAAGCGGATGATGCAGCAGAGAAATGTAAATGCAGGGGAAATGACAGATCAGGGTAAAGAGCTGGGAATGAACGGAAAGAAAGGAGCGGCGGATGAAAAAATTCAGGTTACACTTTGATAAGGATAAAGAAGAAAGATGGTTGAATGAAATGAGTCAAAAAGGGTGGGCAATGGTTGAGTATTTTGCAGGACTTTATGTTTTTGTCCCCTGTAAACCCGGAGAATATACTTATCGGGTTGATATGCCGGAAGATTTCAGAAGCAGGCCCAGCTGGAAAAAGAACAGAGAAAACAACAGGGAATACATAAGCCTGGTAGAGGAAACGGGGGCGGAATATGTGTGCGGTTGGGGTTGGTGGATATTCTTTCGCAAGGAGACCGCAAAGGGCGGGTTTGAATTGTACACCGATATAGAATCACAGGTTGCTCTGTACCAGCGAATTCGCAGGCTGTTCCTGATGTTGGGGGTTATTGAATGTTGCATTGCGTTTCAGCATATAGCAAATACCATACTTTTTTTTGCTACAAGGGATGATTTGAACAGTCTGAGCGGTGCAGATATGTTTCTTATGGTTTGTCTGGTTTCTGTATGTTTTTTGGTAGCAGGAGTTATAGGAGCATTTTTTATGATGTGCTGGAAATTGACGAGGAAGATACGGGATCTGCAAAAATAGCGGTGAAAAATGTCTTTGATGCTGAAAATTGCAAAAATGGGAAACGCAAAGGTTCCCGGGTATTGACAAATATAAAAAGTTATATTATTGTATTATTGTAATAGTACAGAGCAAAGAGAGGATGGCTTATGAAAGAAATGTTGAAAGTGCAGAATCTGAGGAAGACCTTCAGGATTTCTGCAAAGCAGCAGAAGATTGAGAAGACAAAGGAGAGAATTAAGGTGGCGGTGGATAATTTGAGTTTTACCGCTTATGAGGGAGAGGTTTTCGGTCTGCTGGGACCGAATGGAGCAGGAAAGACGACGACGCTTCGTATGATGTCCGCACTGGTGAAACCGGACAAAGGCGACGTACTCGTGGATGGGGCAAGCGTGGTGAAGAATCCTGAGGAAGTCCGGGGTAAACTGGGATTTCTTACCAGTGAGCTGAAATTAGAAGAGTTTTTTACGCCGAATTATCTGTTTGGATTTTTTTCAGAGCTGCATGGCGTGGAGAAGGCCGAAGCAGAGGCAAGAAAGCAGAATCTGTTTGAGAAATTTGGCATTACGAAGTTTGCTGAGGTGAAGGTGGGAGATTTGTCTACCGGTATGAAACAGAAAGTGTCGCTGGTCATTTCGATTGTGCATGACCCGGATATTATCATTTTCGATGAGCCAACGAACGGACTGGACGTCCTGACGGCAAAAGTCGTGACAGATTTCCTGCTGGAACTGAAGGGACAGGGGAAGACGATTGTGGTTTCTACTCATATTTTCAGCCTGATTGAGAAAATCTGTGATCGGGTAGGGGTCGTGATAGACGGGAAGATGGCGGTTTGTGATACCTTAGAGAATCTTACCGCAGAGAAACCGTTGGAAGAGAAATTCTTCGACATTTTTGCAGAAAGAGCAGGTGGCGTTAATGAAAAATAGCATTGTGACAATCATGAAGAAAGAATTTGTCCGGTTTTTTACAGACCGGAGAATGGTACTGACTACGGTAATTATGCCAGGATTGATGATATATCTGCTGTATTCTTTTATGGGCAGCGGTTTTTCCTCCCAGTTTGAGACAGCAGAAGATTTTAAGGCCAGCATACGCGTGATAAATTTGCCGGACAGCATGAAGAATGTGGAAGATGGCGGGGCGCCGATCAAGTTCACCGAAATTTCCGACGGTGAAATGGAGCAGTGTATGGAAGACTTAAAGACAGAGGAAGCAGGGTTTGATTTGCTGGCGGTATTTCCGGAAGAGTTTGACGCGCAGGTTTCCTCTTATGAGGTATCTGCGGGTGGAGCGGCGCCGGCAGTAAAGCTCTATTACAATTCCACGGACAGCGATTCCCAGTCGTCTTATTATATGATGGAGGATGTATTGAATACATACGAATCCGCACTTGCCAATAAATTTGACGTCAACCCAGGAGAAGAGACATATGATTTGGCGACAGATGAGGATACTTCTGCGCAGATATTTTCAATGATGGTGCCCATGCTGATGATGGTATTTCTGTTCAGCGGCTGTATGGCGGTGGCGCCGGAATCCATTGCAGGAGAGAAGGAGCGTGGAACAATTGCAACGCTTCTTGTTACCCCCATGAAACGCAGCCATCTGGCGATTGGCAAGATTATCAGTCTGAGTGCAATTGCTATTTTGAGTGGTTTTTCCAGTTTTATGGGAATGATGCTTTCCCTGCCGAAGATGATGGGAGACGTGGAGGGAATGAGCGCAGACATCTATAATATGACAGATTATATCATAGTTCTTCTGGTTGTACTGTCAACCGTATTGGTCATTATCACTCTGGTATCCATTATTTCTGCCTTTGCCAGAAATGTAAAAGAGGCAACCGGATGGGTGACGCCGGTTATGATTATTTCTATGCTCCTTGGCGTGACATCTATGATACCGGATCTTTGCATGACGGAGCCGGTGTGGTTTTTGATTCCGCTCTATAATAGCGCGCAGAGCATGAATGGTATTTTCTCGATGAATCCTGACATGGTCAACATTGCGGTAACGGTTGTTGCCAATGTATGCTATGCCGGAATCGGGGTGTTTGTGCTTGCGAAAATGTTTGATAATGAAAAGGTGATGTTTTCTAAGTAGGATGGGTGAACGCAGATTCTTTTCTTGTAAATTTCCGTTTCGTAGTATATAATAGGCAACAGGTTAAATGGTAAGAAATATGAGACAGGAAAAGGAGAATTACAATGAGTAAGGTACGAACAAGATATGCACCCAGCCCAACCGGAAAAATGCACGTAGGAAATCTTCGCTCTGCATTGTATGAATTTTTGATTGCCAAACATGCAGGCGGAGATTTCATGTTGAGGATAGAGGATACCGATCAGGAGCGTTTCGTGGAAGGGGCTACGGAGATTATTTACCGTACGTTGGATAAAGCGGGGCTTGTACACGATGAGGGTCCGGATAAGGACGGAGGTTTCGGACCGTATGTCCAGAGCGAGCGCATGAAGAGCGGGATTTACATGGAATATGCAAAGAAACTGGTCGCACGCGGCGAGGCATATTACTGTTTCTGTGAGAAGGAACGCCTGGATTCTCTGAAGACAGAGATTGTAGAGGGTAAGGAAATCATGATGTATGATAAGCACTGTCTGTCTCTGTCCCAAGAGGAAGTGGAGGCGAACCTTGCAGCGGGAAAGCCGTTTGTCATTCGCCAGAATATCCCCAATGAAGGAACTACGACGTTTCATGATGAGCTGTATGGGGATATCAGTGTGGAGAATGCGGAATTGGATGATATGATATTGATTAAGTCCGACGGTTATCCCACTTATAATTTTGCCAATGTGGTCGACGACCATACGATGAACATTACTCATGTGGTGCGTGGAAATGAATATCTTTCCTCCGCCCCGAAATATCAGCGTCTCTATGATGCGTTTGGCTGGGAGTCTCCGGTATATATCCATCTGCCGCTGATAACGGATGAGAACCATAAGAAATTGTCAAAACGCAGCGGCCATGCATCGTTTGAAGATTTAATTGAGCAGGGATTTCTGACGGAGGCGGTTGTTAATTATATTGCACTCTTAGGCTGGAGCCCGGAAGAGAATCGGGAGATATTTACGCTTGAGGAGTTGATTCAGGAATTCGACTATCACAGAATCAGCAAGTCTCCGGCGGTCTTTGATATTGTGAAGTTAAAATGGATGAACGGAGAATACTTAAAAGCCATGGATTTCGATGAGTTCTATGCGCTTGCCGAGCCATATCTGAGCAAAGAAATTACCGGAGATTATGACCTGAAGAAAATTGCAGCCATGGTAAAGACCAGAATCGAGATTTTTCCGGATATTGCGGATCATGTTGATTTCTTTATGCAGGTGCCGGAGTATGATATTTCGATGTATGCTCATAAGAAGATGAAGACAACGCCGGAGACGTCTCTTGAGGTCCTGAAAGAGTTGCTGCCCATCTTTGAGGCACAGGAGGATTATTCTAATGATGCGCTGTATGAACTGTTATGTAATTATGTAAAGGAGAAAGGCTGCAAGAACGGTTATGCGATGTGGCCGGTACGTACGGCGGTTTCCGGTAAGCAGATGACCCCGGGCGGAGCTACGGAGCTTATGGAAGTTCTGGGCAAAGAGGAATCGCTGGCGAGGATTCGGGCGGCAATCACAAAATTAGAAACAGATAAGGAAGTTTCTCTATGAGTTTAAATTCATCTCAGACGGAAGCGATCGGACATAAGAACGGTCCCATGCTGGTATTGGCGGGACCAGGTTCGGGAAAGACGCTTACGATTACACAGCGGGTAAAAAATCTTATTTTGCATGAGGGGGTTGACCCCTCATGTATTCTTGTTATCACCTTTACCAGGGCAGCGGCAATAGAAATGAGGGAGCGTTTTTATGCTCTAATGGGAAATAAGAAATATCCGATTACCTTCGGAACGTTCCATGCTGTCTTTTTTCAGATTCTAAAGCATGCATATGGATTTCGCAGCAGCAATATTGCGGGAGAAGAACAGCGTTTCCAGCTTATGCGTGAGATAATACGCAGGTTGCAGCTGGAATATGAAGATGAGAATGAATTTATTGGAGATATGTTGGGTGAAATCAGCCTTGTGAAAAATACCGGAGTGATTCTGGAGCATTTTTATCCCAGGAACTGTGCGAAGGAGATTTTTGAGAAAATATACAGTTTGTATGACAACCAGATGCGGGCAAAAAGATTGATTGATTTTGACGATATGCTGGTATACTGTTATGAATTGTTTGCACAGAGGAAGGATATTCTATCTTCCTGGCAGCGAAAATTTAAATATATACTGATTGATGAATTTCAGGATATCAATAAAATTCAGTTTGAGATTGTCAGGATGCTTGCCCAACCGGAAAATAACCTGTTTGCAGTGGGCGATGACGACCAGTCGATTTACCGTTTCCGAGGCGCCAAACCGGAATTGATGCTGGGATTCGAGAATGCATATCCGGGGACGAAACGCGTGCTGCTGGATATCAATTACCGCTCACCGAAAGAAATTGTGGATGCGTCTCTGCGCCTGATTTCACATAACACGCAGCGTTTTGATAAGAATATTTCTGCTGAATTTCACAGGGACCAGAGCGTGCAGTACCATATGTGGGAAGGGCAGCGGGAAGAGGGAAAGGCGATTATAGAGCAGATTCTGCAGTCCTGCAGGAACGGGCATGGATACCAGGACTGTGCCGTTTTGTTCCGCACCAATACGCAGCCGAGATTGTTTATGTCACAGTTGATGGCATATAATATCCCGTTTCGTACCAGAGATAATATCCCCAATCTTTACGAACACTGGGTCACGCGGGATATTCGCACTTATATACGTCTTGCATTGGGCGGACGCAGCCGGGCGGATGTGCTCAAAATCATGAACCGTCCGAATCGTTATATTACCCGCGACAGCCTGGAAGAGGAGACGGTGGCATTTGATGTCTGGGCGGATTATTTCTACGATAAAAAACAGCACTGGGTGGCAGAGCGGATTGAGCAGCTTGAGGCGGATTTGCGTGTGATCAGCCGCCTGAAACCATTCGCGGCGATGAACTATATTCGTATCGGGATTGGATATGAAGAATATTTACGGGAGTATGCGGATTATCGGAGAATCAATGCAGATAATCTAATCGAAATCTTAGATGAATTGCAGGATGACGCAAGAGCGTATCCGGATTATGATTCGTGGTATGTACATATGGAAGAGTATACGGAAGAATTAAAACGGCAGATGAAACAGCAGGAATTGTCGGGGGACTGCGTGTCGCTTGCTACGCTGCACAGCGCGAAGGGACTGGAATATCCGGTTGTTCATATTCTTGACGTCAATGAAGGACTCATACCCTACCGCAAAGCCGTTTTGGATGATGATATACAAGAAGAAAGGCGCATGTTCTATGTGGGAATAACACGCGCCAAACAGGAAATTCATATTCACAGTGTGAGAAATATCAATGGAAGAGAGGTTGAGGTCTCCCGATTTGTGGGAGAAATGCAGGGGAACTAATCTTCAAACATGTCGTCCCATGCGGCCTCTTCCAACAACTCTTCAAAATATTCTGTTACTTCTTCATATTCTTCTTCGTCCTCAATGTTTTCCAGAGAGGGATTGCCATCTTCGTCCTCGAAGTAGCGGTAGATATATACTTCGCCTTCTTCACTGTCATCGTCTTCCTCGTCGTCTACCGGCAGAAGGACAATATAGTTCTGGTCGTCGATGTCGAAAATGGTAAGTATCTGGCATTCTACTTCTTCGTCGTCATCCAGTGTCAGAGTGACGCGAAGGTCTTCCATATCGTCTTCTTCGTCTGCCAGATTTGCAGGGGTAGTGTCCGGTTTGTCATTCATAGGGCTTACCTCGTTCTTTCTATAAAATTATGTGATATGCCCGTCAGGGCATAGGATGAGTCTATGTATAAATGCGAAAAATTATATGATTGCCTCAATATAAAGGTCAGGACGCTTTACCAAATCAAGGCATTCGCCTGTGCTGAGTCGAATTAACGGTCGGGAGTAGTGTACCTTGTTATTCATGATTACGACTCCGGTAGATCCGTCGCTGAGTTGGACGGTGTTGCCCATATAAGTATCCAGAATACGAGTCATAAATGTAATAATATATTCAATGTCGAATTTTTCAAGTCCATTCTTTTCAAACGCGGCAATTACTTCAAACGCACAGTGACCTTTGCGGTAAGGACGTTTGGAAGTCATGGCATCATACACGTCGGCTATGGCAATGATTTTGGCAAAATCCGGAATTTCTTCATTTTTCAATCCGGAAGGATAACCGCTGCCGTCACAGCGTTCGTGATGCATCAGCGCTGCCTCTCTAATGCGTGGATCCAAATCCTGACCGGCAAGAAGTTCAGCTCCGTTCGCAGCATGTTTTTTGACCTCTTCGTATTCTTTAGGGGTAAGTGAGGATGGTTTTAAGAGGATATTGGGGTCAATCGTACATTTTCCAATATCGTGAAGCAGTCCTGCGATTGTCAGTACATCCAGATCTTCTTTTGAGAGCTGTAGCCATTCTCCGAGCATACGTCCGATGAGCGCAACGTTGATACTGTGTGCAAATGTGGTATCATCAATCTGGCGCATATTATGCAGCATATCAAATACGGAGAGTGATGTCAGACTGTTGGCGTACAGAGAACTCACCTGGTCGATAAGTGCATGGTCTTCTACTGGGATATTTTGGTTGACAAGGTCATCGAAAGAAGATTCCAGATAGCGCGACTTCTCGTTGTAATCTACTTTGAAGGATTGAAATTCTTTGCTCTTGCGTACTTTCTGCGCGTAGGAGACGGGTTCTTCCTGTTGCTGTGAATCAGGATGCTCAGACGGCTCCTCGACGTCTACCCATTCGATTCCGTAAAACTCCAGCCTGGAAATCTGCTGCGATGTCAAAAGCGTGTGGGCAGAAAGTATTAACTGTCCGGTTTTACTGTATACAGGCGTAGCTGAATAAGTACCTGTCTTAATATCTGTTATTGCTGTCTTAATCATAGGAAGTTCCTCTTTTCTTTAGAGTAGATTGTTTAAATTGCTTAGAACCCCATGTGAAAGGTTATCATTTTTACTATATTGTACCATAAACATGAATAAAATTCCACTGTTATAAAAAAAATCTTTCCAAAACCTATAGGAGTTGTTATAATAAAACTATGGAAAACAGAGATTTAGGAAACAGAGGTTAGTAGACAGCATAGGAGGAGCATATGAATTTTCAAATCTGTACCGGAATCCAGGAACAAGCAGGTGTGGCAAAACAGGGCGACACAATTTTATTTTCTGTTCAAGCGCATGAGAACGCCAAGTGCAGGTTGATTTTGTATCCCAGAGACAATGGAACGGTTCTGAAAATTCCTATGAAGGCACAGGAAAGTAGGAAAACTCTGTATACTACGGGCCTACAGGGGCTGGATTGGGAGAAGTATGATTATAATTTTGAAATAGATTCAGAAGAAGTGAATGACCGCTATGCACGAAGAATTTCCGGTCGTGAAATCTGGGGAGATGAGAGGCGCAGACCACTGTCATGGCAGGCAGAACCATTTGTGCCGCAACGTGAGAAGAAACGCAAAGCGCAGGAGCAGGCAATGGGCGCATTATCCACAAAACAGAACAGCAATGAGAAGATAAAGATTAAAAGTTCATTTTATTTTTCGGAATTCAAATGGAAAAAAGACAAATATCCACAGATTCCCAAAGAGGATATGGTCATATATAAACTCCATGCGCGTGGATTTTCCATGGGGATGAGAAATAATAACCTGAAACGAGGTACCGTGGGGGCAATTGAGCACAGGTTGGATGAATTAAAGAAACTGGGCGTTACCACCTTGCTTTTTATGCCCTTGTATGAGTTTGAAGAGTTTTTAATTCTGGATGACAAGAAAGAGGACAAGAATTTTAAGACAAGAATTAATTACTGGGGATATGCTGTGGGGAATTATTTTGCACCTAAGGCATCCTATTTAAAGGAGAATGATCCGGATGAGCTCAAACGGCTGATTTCAAAAATGCATCAAAAGAATATGGAAATTATATTGGAATTTTACTTTCCGGAGAAGATAAATCCATATTTAATAACTGAGATTTTGCATTTTTGGCGAAAAGAATATCATGTGGATGGTTTTCGAATTATTGGCAATCCGGCAGGAGCGTGTCTGTTGGCGCAGGATCCGGGGCTCGACGGATGCAAACTGTTCTCAGATGGTTTTCCCAAAGAGCTTGTACAGGATAATGAGCGGTTTGGTCCGGAATTGTATACGTATGATGACAGATTTCTCTATGAAGTCCGCAAGCTGATCAATCATCAGAATGGAAATACCTTTGAGTTTGTGTGTCAGATGCGCAGACAGCAGAAAAAGCAGGGATTTGTCAATTTTGTTGCAGAAAATAATGGATTTACCCTTTGGGACGTATTTTCCTATGAGTTCAAACATAATGAGTTAAATGAGCAGGATAACCGGGATGGGAACCGTTATAATTTCAGTATGAATTGCGGACAGGAGGGCATAAGCCGCAGACGTCCGATTCTCGACTTTCGCAAACGTCAGGTGAAAAACGCCCTTGCAGTGTTGTTTTTTGCGCAGGGGATTCCCATGATCTGGATGGGAGATGAGTGTGGCAATACACAGAATGGGAATAATAATGCTTATTGCCAGGACAATGAGATTGGTTGGAAAGACTGGAAGAATAATCTGACCAGCAGGCAGATCACGGATTATGTCCGGCAGCTTGCAAGGCTGAGAAAGAATTATCCCATGCTGCGTAGTCCCGATCCCTATCATCTGACAGATTATAAGAATATCGGCTGTCCGGACTTGTCTTATCACAGCGACGGCGGCTGGAAGATGGATTTTGATATGAACCGCAGCTTTGTCGGCATGTATTATGCGGGAGAGTATGCCCATTTGAAAGAAAATATTTATATTGCATATAATTTTCAATATACCACGCAGAAATTTGCGCTGCCAGAGAATATGGAATGGAGATTACTGTTAGATACCTCGCAGGAGAATTCTGTTTTGGAAGAGCCGAAACTGGTTGGAAGGGTGCAGGAATTCCGTGTCAGGGAACAGTCGGTCTGCCTTCTGTTCGGTAAATCGGTACGTTAATTGACCTAAGGGGGGACCCAACGAAGTTGGGGGGATGCCTTAGGTCCCCTATCGGTTCCATTGAAGTTAAATGAAGTTGGGGGGATGCCTTAGGTCCCCTATCGGTTCCAATGAAGTAATATTGAGGAGGGACAGAGAAATGCAGGAGAGACAGACATCATTTGGAATCAATGGGTTTACACTGAAATGCATCGCCATGGTCTGTATGCTCATTGACCACACGGGGGCTGTGTTATTTCCACAGTACAGGATTCTGCGGATGGTTGGAAGGCTGGCTTTCCCGATTTACTGTTTTCTTCTGGTCGAAGGAGCGATGCATACCAGTAATATCCGCAGATATGAACTGCGTTTGCTGTTGTTTGCCTGCATTTCCGAGATTCCCTTTGATCTTGCCTTGTTCGGACGAATCCGCTGGGATCATCAAAATGTATTTTTTACGTTGTTTCTTGGAGTTGTGACGATTGATTTTGCGAAACAGTATAAGAATAAAATCATGATATTATTAATTACGGTCGTAGCGATTATGACAGCGAAGTTTTTGCATACGGATTACAGTGGCTCCGGCATTGTGTTCATTGTATGTTATTACCTGTTGTATGAGCGGAAGATATTACGGCATCTCATCTTTGCGGTAGAAAATCTGTTGCTTTACGGGATCGGCATCCAGTCTTATGCCTCCCTGGCCGCTTTTCCGATGATGCTTTATAATGGTCAGAAAGGACCTTCCCTAAAGTATTTTTTCTATGTGTTTTATCCGTTGCATTTATTGATTTTATATTTAATTATCAGGATATTATATTAGTTTAATATGTTTTGTGAGGTGTATTATGAAAGCTTGGCAACATTTAAAGACAATCAATCACCATAAAATGCTTGTGATGAAAGGGTGTTTCCGAGTAGGATTATATAAACAGGGGTTATTGCATGACCTGTCCAAGTATAGCCCGACCGAATTTATGGTGGGGTGTAAGTATTTCCAGAAGGGTTTGAGCCCGCATCATATGGAGCGGCAGGAAAAGGGATATTCTATGGCATGGCTGCACCATAAGGGCAGAAATAAACATCATATGGAATATTGGATTGACTACGCAGTTGGTGATGGCAAAAAAGGAATTGCTGGCATGAAGATGCCGTTAAAGTATGTGGTGGAAATGTTTATTGACCGCGTTTCTGCGTCCAGAAATTATCAGAAAGAGAAGTATACGGACCGTAGCGCGCTCGAATATTATGAGCATGGCAGGGAGCATCATATCATTCACAAAGATACCAGGGAATTGTTGGAAAAGCTTTTGCACATGTTGGCGGACGAGGGAGAAGACGCGGTATTTCATTATATCAAACATGAACTGCTCAAACAAAAAGATTACGGGACGCCGTATCAGAAACCACCTGCGCCAATTATTCAGCAGAATTGATTTTGCGCAGGGTCGTAGTGGTAATCAATGGCGGCTAGTTTCTGTACCAGTTCGTCTGCGGAGATGGCGGCATCTTCACACAGTTCTTCCAGAGATGCGTGGTAATCGCGCAGATAGGTATTGACAACACTGAGCAGCATGACGGGATCTTTTGGTAAGTTCATTTTATAATACCTCCAATTTTAGATTTCGGTAACAGTATACCTTCTAATTGCGGGGAAGACAAGTTGAATTTTGACGGCAAAGAACCCTTGTCTGACAAATATGGCAAGGCTGACTGGCTGTGAATTTTATATGGAAAGGCACTTCAGGGCTTGATTTTTCATAGAATGTAGTAAATCAGCTAAGAGGTGCTTTTTTTGAAAACTTTTTTAAAGCCGCTGAATGTGGAGGAAGAAAAATATTATCTGGAAAAAATGAAAGAGGGCGACCTTGAAGCTAAACATACCCTGATTGAACGGAATCTGAGGCTGGTAGCGCATGTTTCAAGAAAATACCAGAGTGGGGAAGAGGATATGGAAGATTTGATTTCCATTGGTACAATCGGGCTGATCAAGGCAATCGCTACGTTTAATTATGAGCGTGGAAACAGGCTTGCTACTTATGCGGCACGATGCATCGACAATGAGCTTTTGATGTATTTCCGTGGGAAGAAGAAAACATCGAGGGAAGTGTCGCTCTATGAGCCGATCGGGACGGACAAAGAGGGAAATCAAATTAACCTGATGGACGTTGTGGAGAGCACGGAGCGGGAAATTTTTGAGATTATTGAGCTCAAGAGCAATACCAGGAAAGTTTATGAGATGCTTCCGAAAGTGTTAAATGACAGGGAACGGCAGATTGTTGTCTGGCGTTATGGACTTTACAACCGAAAACCGGTGACGCAGCGTGAAATTGCGGATAAACTGGGGATTTCACGTTCCTATGTGAGCAGGATTGAAAAACGCGCGTTGGAAAAACTGAAAAGCTGTTTTTGAGAAACAGCTTTTCAATATGGTTTCGCTATGGTATAATAAATTCATCTTTTTTCAGGGCGTGTCTGCCCATAATCCCAAACCAGCACAAAGGGAGGCAATTTTGTACAGTATTGTATCGACAGCCATCGTCTGTGGAATCCAGAGCGTTCTTATTCAGGTGGAAGCAGACGTATGTGACGGAATGCCTGCATTTGAAATGGTAGGCGTATTATCCTCTGAAGTGAAGGAGGCAAAAGAGCGGATTCGTGCGGCGATTCGCAACAGTGGTATCCGGCTTGCGCCAAAGAAAATTACAGTAAATCTTTATCCCGCAGATATCCGTAAGAGCGGGACCGTGTTTGATTTGCCGATTGCACTTGCTATTTTAGCAGCATATGGCAGAATCCCTCAGGAATATCTGGATGACATCCTGTTTGCAGGGGAAATCGGCTTAAATGGCGAAATCCGTTCGACACAGGGGGTTCTTCCTATGGTTCTGGCGGCACAGGAGGCCGGAAAGAAAGTGGTTTGTGTCCCGCGGGAAAATATCAGAGAGGCGCAGATTGTAAAAGGGGTCACGATTCTTCCAGGAGACAATCTGAATCAGGTCACGGAGCTGATGCAGGCGTTCTTTGATGGGCCTGAAAAATTCATGGAAAACGAACCTGACAATATCGATAATAATATAGAAGAAACCGGCAAAAAAGCGCAAAATGCGGATTTTGACTTCGCATTTATTCATGGACAGAAAATCCTCAAACGAGCCTGCGAGATTGCAGCAAGCGGCAGGCATAATATGTTGATGCTTGGTTCGCCGGGAGCAGGCAAAACCATGGCGGCGCGTGCCATCGCAACGATTCTGCCGCCGCTCACAGAGGAGGAGGCGTTAGAGCTTGCCAGGGTGTACAGTGTCATGGGAATGTTCGGGCAGCGTGAGATGAATTTTCGGCAGCGGCCTTATCGCAGCCCTCATCATACTATCAGCCTTGCCGGGATGGCAGGCGGGGGGACGATTCCTAAGCCTGGAGAAATCAGTCTGGCACATAAAGGCGTACTTTTTCTGGACGAGCTGACGGAATTTGCAAAACCGGTTCTGGAAACGCTGCGCCAGCCTTTGGAAGAGCAGGAAATCCGTCTGGTACGTAAGAGCGGTACTTATTTTTATCCGGCAGACGTCATGTTAATTGGGGCGATGAATCCCTGTAACTGCGGATATTTCCCGGACAGGAACCGTTGCACCTGCTCCAAGGCGATGATAGAGCGTCATCTCAACAAACTGAGCCGTCCTCTGATTGACCGGATGGATATCTGTGTGGAAGTAAGCCGTCCCCGGTTGAAGGAACTGACAGCAAAGCAGCCGGAAGAGAGTTCTGCACAAATTCGAAAACGTGTGGAACGCACGCAGCGTTTGCAGCGGGAACGCTTTGCAGGAACCGGGATTCTGTACAACAGCCGCATTCCTTCGTCCGCAGTAGAGGAGTGGTGTGTGATGGAGACGGAAGGAGAGACTTTGATGCATGAATCTTTTGAGCGATTGAAACTGACGGCGCGGGGATATTATCGTGTGCTGCGTGTCGCACGTACAATTGCAGATATGGAAGGTGCAAAAAAGATTGGGTATTCCCATATCTGTGAGAGTCTTTTGTACCGCAGTATTGACAGAAAGGTGTGGGACTGGGAATGAGAGAAAAACAGGCAGCGTATAATAGATATGAATATTGGCTTGCCAGCCTGGTATCTTTATCCGGCAGAAAGAAAATTTATCTGAGGACCTTGTTTATGGAGGCGGAAGGGCTGTACCGTGCCAGGCCGGAAACGCTGGAGCGTATTTGCGCATTGACAAAGCGGGAACAGAAAGTGATTCAGATGGCGCAGGGCAGGAGTGAAGATGAATTAGAGGGTCAACTGGAATACTGCATACAGAATCAAATCCATCTGGCGGTCTGGGGGCAGGAAGACTATCCTGCCAGGCTGGAGCACATTTATAATCCTCCTTATGCCTTGTTTTACCGCGGGAATTTTCCGCATTCCACACAGAGGTCCATCGGCGTAGTGGGCGCCAGAAACTGTACCCATTATGGGAAGACGGTGGCGGAACAGATTGGAAAGGAGCTGGCGTTAGCGGGTGTGCGTGTAATCAGCGGCATGGCGGCAGGCATTGACGGGGCGGCGCAGCGTGGAGCCCTGCTTGGACAAGGCAGTACATGCGCCGTGCTGGGCTGCGGTGTGGATATCTGTTATCCGGCGGGAAACCGAAAGCTGTATGGGCAATTGGCAAAGGAAGGATGCATAGTTTCCGAGTATCCGCCGCATACACAGCCGCTTGCTTTGAATTTTCCGCAGCGCAACCGGATTATCAGCGGATTGTCTGACGGCGTGCTGGTGGTGGAGGCGAGGGAAAAAAGCGGTTCTCTGATTACGGCAGATTTTGCTTTGGAGCAGGGGAAGGAGATTTATGCGGTTCCGGGGCGGATTTCCGATTTGTCCAGTCGGGGGACAAACCATCTGATTCGACAAGGTGCAGGAATTTTTTTGAATATGGAAGATTTTTTGAAAGAGATGCATATTTTTACAAAAACAGAAGAAAATTCATCCACAAAGAAAAAAATAGTTCTTGAAAATTCAGAGAGGTTGGTGTATAGTTGTCTCGATTTGACTCCCAGAAATCTGGAAGAACTGCTTTCGGAAACGGGATTAAGTCTGGGGGCATTGATGAAAGTATTAGAAACATTGCGGGAAATGGGCATTGTTTCCGAGGTTTATAAAAATTATTATGTCCGCTCCGGGATCTCCATTGAAGGAAAAAATTCCTCGTGATGGCTGCCAATCCGGGAGCGGATACGGATTCGTCCGTCCTGTGAAGATAGAGAGGAGCAGACAAATGGCAAAGTATCTGGTAATTGTGGAGTCACCGGCAAAGGTGAAGACAATCAAAAAATTCCTGGGGAAGAATTATGAGGTGGTGGCGTCGAACGGACATGTCCGTGATTTGCCAAAGAGCCAGCTTGGTATCGATGTGGAGCACGATTATGAGCCAAGATACATTACGATTCGTGGAAAGGGAGATATTCTCGCCAACCTCAGAAAAGAGGTAAAGAAGGCGGAAAAAATTTATCTGGCAACCGACCCGGACCGGGAGGGGGAGGCCATTTCCTGGCATTTGTCGAAAGCGTTGAAGTTAGATGATAAGAAGGTTTGCCGCATCAGTTTCAATGAAATTACCAAGAATGCGGTAAAGGCATCCCTGAAACAGGCGCGCAATATTGATTTGAACCTTGTGGACGCACAACAGACGCGCCGTATGCTGGATCGTATGGTGGGATATCGGATCAGCCCGGTGTTATGGGCCAAGGTAAAGCGTGGATTAAGCGCCGGACGCGTCCAGTCGGTGGCGCTTCGGATTATCTGTGACAGGGAAGAAGAAATCAACGCGTTTATTCCGGAAGAATACTGGTCATTGGATGCAAAGTTCTCCATTCCGGGGGAAAAGAAATTGCTTGACGCCAAGTTTTACGGCGATGAAAAAGGAAAGATTGCCATTGGCTCCAGGCAGGAACTGGATAACATTCTGGAACATCTGAAAGATGCCAGCTATCAGGTGCTTGATGTGAAGAAGGGCAGCCGCATCAAGAAGGCGCCGCTGCCGTTTACAACCAGTACGCTCCAACAGGAAGCGGCCAAACGCCTGAATTTCTCTACGCAGAAAACGATGCGTCTGGCACAGCAGCTCTATGAGGGCATAGACATCAAAGGGCAGGGAACCGTGGGCGTCATCACCTATCTGAGAACAGATTCTGTCCGCATCTCAGAGGAGGCAGACGCTGCGGCGAGAGAATACATCGGGTCTGCTTATGGGGAAAAATACATTGCTGGCGAGAGCGTGAGCAAGAAAGGAAATCAGAAGATACAGGATGCTCATGAGGCCATCCGTCCCTCTGATATAACAAGAACGCCGGCGCAGATTAAAGAATCTTTAAGCAGAGACCAGTTCCGGCTGTATCAGTTAATCTGGAACCGATTTACGGCAAGCCGTATGTCAAGCGCAGAGTATGAAACAACTTCCGTTAAGATTGGAGCCGGAACATATCGTTTTCATGTGTCGGCATCCAAGATTGTGTTCGAGGGCTTTTTATCCGTATACACCAGCGAAGATGACGAGAAGAGTGAGAATAACGTTCTGTTCAGGTCAATAGACACGGACACGGAACTCAACATAAAAGAATTGAATGAGAAACAGCATTTTACCCAGCCTCCAGCGCATTTTACAGAAGCGTCCCTGGTGAAAACGCTGGAAGAGCTTGGGATTGGACGTCCCAGTACGTATGCGCCTACGATAACAACGCTGCTTGCCAGACGTTACATCACAAAGGAGAATCGGAATCTCTATGTGACGGAACTGGGAGAAGTCGTCAATTCCATCATGAAAGAGGCGTTTGCCACGGTTGTGGATGAGACGTTTACTGCAAATATGGAATCGCTGCTGGATAAGGTGGCGGAGGGCAGCGTTGGCTGGAAAACGGTTGTGAGCAATTTTTATCCCGATTTGGATGCAGCAGTGCAGGTTGCGGAAAAAGAATTGGAAAAAGTAGAAATTCAGGATGAAGTTACGGATGTGATCTGTGATTTGTGCGGGCGCAACATGGTAGTGAAATACGGACCGCATGGCAGGTTTCTTGCGTGTCCGGGATTTCCGGAATGCCGCAATACAAAACCTTATCTGGAAAAAATTGGCGTAGAATGTCCAAAATGCGGAAAAGAAGTTGTTTTGCGCAAGACAAAAAAAGGCAGGAAATACTATGGCTGCGAATCTAATCCGGAGTGTGATTTCATGACGTGGCAAAAGCCGTCGAAAGAAAAGTGTCCGAAATGCGGCGGTTACATGGTGGAAAAAGGAAATAAGATTGTCTGCGCTGACAATCAATGTGGATTTGTGAAGGAAAGACAGAAATAGTAAGAAAATATGAAAATTAATGCGCCGGAAATAGAAAGTTGTTGTTTTTTGGCGAAAAATATGTTATAGTAAGGAAGGGTTTTCAGAGTCTGAGAGGGAAATGTAATGATAGATCGGGAGGTATTGTTATGAGTGTACAGTTACTGGATAAGACGAGAAAAATAAACAAGTTGTTGCACAATAATAATTCCTCGAAGGTTATCTTTAACGATATCTGCGAAGTATTGACGGAGATTTTAGACTCGAATATTCTTGTTATCAGCAAGAAAGGAAAGACCCTGGGGATTGGCAGGAGCAGGCAGACCGAAGAAATCAGTGAACTGATTGCCAATGAGGTCGGCGGGTTTATAGATCCGTTGCTGAATGAGAGGCTTTTGGGAATCCTTTCTACGAAAGAAAATGTCAATCTTGAAACGTTGGGTTTCAATGTCGGAGAGGCAAACCGCTATCAGGCAATCATTACTCCAATTGATATTGCAGGGGAACGTCTTGGAACACTGTTTGTTTATCGACTGGAGAAACCGTACGATATTGACGATATTATTTTAAGTGAATATGGCACTACAGTTGTGGGTCTTGAGATGATGCGTTCGGTCAATGAGGAGAATGCGGAGGAGAACCGGAAGGTTCAGATTGTGAAATCAGCCATCAGTACCCTGTCTTTTTCTGAGCTGGAGGCAATTGCTCATATTTTTGATGAGCTGGAAGGCAAAGAAGGAATTCTTGTCGCCAGTAAGATTGCCGACCGGGTAGGGATAACCAGAAGCGTTATTGTGAATGCGCTCCGCAAGTTTGAGAGTGCGGGAGTCATTGAATCGCGTTCTTCCGGTATGAAAGGAACTTATATCAAGGTATTGAATGATGTGGTATTTGAAGAGATTGAGAAGGTAAAGAGGGAACAATTAAAAGAGTGATAAATATAGCGCAGCCTTTTACTGTAGACAGGGGATGCGTCGATAAGACAGCCGAAGGGAATCGGTGGTGGGGAATAAATGGAATTTGCAAAACTTTGCAGGTTCCATTTTTATCCTTTTATACGTTGCGGGTGTTTGTGTAAGATATGAGGAATATCTTCCGGGAAGAGAACATATATTGTTGCAAAAGGGCATGGAAAATGGTGGAAAACCCTTTTCAAATATTTCCCGGGATGGAAAATATTTGTCGTGTATTTGTGTCTGTTTCGACAAAAACACACAATATCATGTAGATTTTACTAGAAAATTACAAAAAAATACTTGCAATATAAGGTCGATTGCGATAATCTATAGTAAGGACAGATTTGAGTATTACAAACAGAGAATGGATGTATGGAAGGAGCAATTTTATGTTAACCAGTGGTATCTATGATTACATAGACGTGTTAAATAAGGGTGCGGACGCGGCGTGGCTGCGTGAGACTGCAATCAGTAATAATATTGCTAATGGAGATACACCGGGATACAAACGGCAGGATGTGGATTTTGAGGGGATCCTTGAGCAGGAACTGGGAAGGTCCAAGTATGTATCTCTGGACAACAAAGTGAAGAATATGCATATGGATCATTTGAATGCAACGATTTATACGGATGCGGAGGATTATTCTTACCGTTTGGACAAGAATAATGTTGATCCGGAGCAGGAATATGCAGAACTGGCGTCAGTCAGAATTAAGTACAATGGTTTGATTGACAGTATGTCGAAAGAGTTTGCAAGAATTAAGAGTGTGATCAAGTAGGCAGTTACTGTCTATGATGATAGAAAAGAGAGCGCCGGATAAGGCAGAAAGTACGGAGGTGACGCCATGTCATTATTTCAGGCATTTGATATCAATACATCCGGGTTGACCGCACAGCGGTTTCGAATGGATGTGATTTCAGAAAATGTTGCGAATGTAACAACGACCAGAACAGAAGATGGAACGCCTTATACGAGAAAGATTGTGACGTTTCAGGAGAAAAGGACAACGCCTTTCAGCAAGGTTTTGGAAGACACAAGAGAGGCTTTTTTGGGAAATGGTGTAAAGGTCAGCCGTGTTTTTGAGGATACACAGACCGATTATATCATGAAGTACGAACCTTCCCATCCCGATGCGGATGAGAATGGCTATGTGTCTTATCCTAATGTAAATATTATTACAGAGATGACGAACATGATAGATGCCAGCCGCGCTTATGAGGCGAACCTTACGGCGTTTGAGACAAGCAAGGCGATTGCCTTGAAAGGTCTGGAGCTTGGCAAGTAGAGTACAGGGAGGCTTTTTAAATGGATATTTCAGCGTTAAGTAACGTAACCCCGGCTTATCTTACAGGTCTTACAGATACCGCCGACAAGATTGGTTTACAGGGGAAGGGATTTGACAGTATTTTGAAGTCTGTTATGGGTACCGTGAATGAGGCGAATATTACCCAGAATAAGGCGGAGGAAGCGCAGATGCAGTTTGAACTGGGCTATGCCACGAATACACATGATTTGAATGCAATACAGGAGAAAGCGGACATTGCCCTGAATTATACGATAGTAGTCAGGGACAGGATGTTGGAAGCATACAAAGAGATAATGAATATGCAAATTTAATTCACGCAGGCGAAGGGACGAGTAAAGTTTGACTGTGAAATGGATTGGTAGGAGACGAGAAGCAGATGCAGGAGAGATTGAGAAACATTCCCAAACAATTTGTGGAATGGTGGAATAAATTTTCAGTAAAACAGAAGACTTTGATAGCCAGCGTTACACTGGCAGTCATAGTGGGTCTGTTGATTGTTGCCAGAGTGCTTACGACCCCGACAATGGTATCAATCAGGACTTGTGAGGATACGAAGGAGGCAGGAGAGGTCAAGCAGCTCCTGGAGGGAGAAGGCATAAAGTACGAAGTTTCCAGTGACGGTCTTAGTTTTTCCGTAAAGTCACAGGATGAGGCCAACGCAGCGATCCTGCTTGGACAAAATGGGATTCCGGCTTCGGGTTATGACTTCAACAATGTGTTTGAGGGAGGATTCAGTACCACAGAGGCAGATAAGTTTAAGAAATACCAGCGTTATCTGCAGGATGAACTGGCAGGACAGTTGGAAATGCTGGATGTTGTTGATAGTGCGACTGTCAAGCTCAGTATGCCGGTGGATGATGGAACGGTACTGGCGTTAGAAGAAGATACATATGCGGCGGTCAGGCTTTCACTGTCTGAGGAGATAGATGAGGAGCGGGCCGGTGGTCTTGCTAAGTGGATTGCGACAGCGGTTGGAAATGATACCACAGATGAGATTTCCATTATGGATTCAGAAGGAAACGTATTGTTCATAGGCGGAGATACCTCGACAAGCATAGGGGCGGCGAGTGGACAACTTTCCTATAAGACCAAAGCTGAGAATATGGTGAAAGGTCAGGTTAAAGATGTAATTTTAGGTACCGGTGTGTATGACAGTG
The DNA here is from genome assembly GCA_910578825.1 of uncultured Lachnospiraceae bacterium. Lineage (GTDB taxonomy): Bacteria > Bacillota > Clostridia > Lachnospirales > Lachnospiraceae > Petralouisia. The sequence continues at coordinate 24,884 of CAJTSB010000019.1, forward strand.
CATCGGTGGGGTTGAATCTGGATATCAGTTTTGACGAGACAGAGGAGACAGACAATAATTATTATACTGAGGATGGTGCGGAGCACGGTCCGGTGGCAAGCGAGAGTCTGTACGAGAAAGAGGCGACAGGCGGTGACGGAGGCGTTCCCGGAACCGACACCAATAACAGAGATGATACCGGTTATATGTTGGAGGACGGTGCGACAAGCAGTCTGACAATTTCGGATACGGACAGACAATATAATACCAGCCAGAAAGTTACTACCAGAAAAGGCGGCGTGGGAGACGTGAATTACGAAAACTCTTCCATTACCGTGGTGGCGAATCAGAATCGCTATTACAGTGAGGCGGCGCTTAAGGCGAGTGGTGAGCTGGATGATATGACGTTTGATGAGTTCGTAGCGGCAAATCGTGATAAAGTAAAACTTGATGTAGATCAGGACTTTATACAGATGGTATCGAAAGCTACCGGATTTTCGGAAGATAATATTGTTATTGTGGCATATCAGGTACCATTTTTTGAATATGATGATGGAGGAAGTTTTATAGACAATGCGGTTGATTATCTTCCGATCATCATTGCGGTTATCATTATGCTGATGTTGGGCTATGTGGTATTCCGCAGCACAAGAAAAGAGCAGGTACTGGTGGAGGAGGAACCGGAGCTTTCTGTGGAATCCCTGCTGGCATCGACCAAGGAAGCAGAAGATTCGTTGGAGGACATTGGATTTTCCGAGAAGTCTGAAACACGTATTCTGATAGAAAAATTCGTGGACGAAAATCCCGAGGCGGTGGCATCACTGCTTAGAAATTGGTTGAACGAGGAGTGGGAATAAGATGGCTAACTCAGAAGATTATACAGGCGTTCAAAAAGCGGCGATATTACTGATAGCATTAGGACCGGAGAAATCAGCCTCTATCTTTAAACATCTGAAGGAAGAAGAAATTGAGGAGCTGACTTTGGAAATTGCCAATACAAGAAGTATATCCCCCCAGACGAAGGAAGATGTGCTGAATGAGTTTTACCAGGTCTGCCTGGCACAGCAATACATTGCCGAGGGTGGTATTGGTTATGCAAAGGAATTGTTGGAGAAGGCATTGGGAGAGGAAAAGGCGCAGGGTGTTATTTCCAAGCTTACTGCATCCTTGCAGGTTCGTCCTTTCGAATTTGTGCGCAAAACAGATCCATCCCAGTTATTAAACTTCATTCAGGACGAGCATCCACAGACAATCGCTATGATTTTATCCTATTTGTCTGCAGGGCAGGCGGCTGTAATTATCGGTTCGCTGATACCTGAGAAACAGGCGGATGTTGCAAAGCGTATTGCTATGATGGACAGGACTTCGCCGGATGTGATAAAGGAAGTGGAACGAGTATTGGAGCGCAAGCTTTCTGCATTAGTGAATCAGGATTACACCATTGTCGGCGGTGTGGACGCAATCGTAAATATTTTGAATACCGTAGACCGTGGAACAGAAAAACATATTATGGAAACTCTTGAAATTGAAGAGCCCGAACTTGCAGATGAAATCCGTAAGAAGATGTTCGTATTCGAGGATATTCTTCTTCTGGACGATCGCGCCATCCAGCGTGTGCTCAGAGATGTAGATAATAATGATCTGGGCGTGGCGCTGAAGGCGGCTAATGAAGATGTACAGAATGTAATCTTTAAGAATATGTCAAAGCGTCTTGCATCTATGATTAAGGAAGACATGGAATACATGGGACCTGTGCGTATGAAAGACGTGGAAGAGGCGCAGCAGAAGATTGTTGGAATTATCCGTAAGCTGGAGGATTCAGCAGAGATTGTAATTTCCCGCGGCGGAGGTGATGAGATCGTTGTCTAATTTATACAAGCAGAGGCATGTGTTTTCAGACGGCTTTTCCAAAAGAGTGATCAATTCCAATATTAAGGTAGAACAGCGGATGGAGGAATTGCAGAGAGAGGCACAGATGAAAGCGCAGATTCCTGACCCGCAGGGAATGGTGGATGGATTTCTGGTGGGATTGAATGCAGAAGAGGTTGACGCTGTTCCCAAGGAACCGGTAATTTCGCCGGAGGAAATCCGAAAAATGGCACAGGAAGAGGCAGACGATTTACTTGAAGATGCCAGAAAACAGGCGGAAACCATTGTCGCAGATGCGAATAGTCAGGCTCAGTTTATTCATGATGAGGCGCGAGATACAGGATATGAAGAAGGATATCGGGAGGGGAAAACCAAGGCAGATGCAGAATTATCAGAGCTGCGCAGCCAAATGGAAACGGAGCAGCATCAGTTAGAAGAGGATTATAGGCAGAAGATTCAGGAATTGGAGCCGTATATGGTGGATGTTGTTTCGGATGTATTTGAAAAGGTATTTCATGTACATTTTGATGATAAGAAGGAGATTCTTATTTATCTGATTGAGAAAGTAATTTTAAATGCAGAGGGGACAAAAGAGTTTCAGGTCAGAGTGAGCCCGGGGGACTTTGAATTTGTAGAAGGACACAGAGATGAGATTACGGGGCAGGTTGGATCTTCTGTACATGTGGAAATTATGGCGGATGCATCCTTGCAGGAACGTCAATGCATGATAGAGACAGATTCCGGTGTGTTTGAATGTGGAACAGATATTCAACTTGAAAACCTGCTGAAGACATTGAAGTCATTAAGTTTGTGAGGGATAAAATGTGACGTATGATTTGGATAAATATCGCCAGTTAGCAGACGAAAATTATTATAGACATCTTGGAAAAGTGGTTAAGATAGTAGGACTTACGATAGAATCTGTGGGACCCAATGCCAAACTCAGTGACTTGTGCCGGATTATTATTGATAAGAACAAGGACATTTATATTATGGCTGAAGTGGTAGGTTTTCGGGATAAGAGACTGCTGCTCATGCCATATGAGAGTGTGGAAGGGTTAGGAGTAGGATGTATCGTAGAGAATACGGGACATCCTTTGTCTGTCTGTGTAGGGGATGAAATGCTGGGACATACCCTGGATGGTATGGGAAGACCTACCGATGTAGAGTCCCTAACCCTGAAAGAGGAATACCCTGTGGATGCCCCACCGCCGGATCCGATGGAACGAGTCATAATTGATGAAGTTCTTCCATTGGGCGTAAAGGCGGTAGATGGATTGATAACCGTAGGTAAAGGACAGAGAATTGGAATTTTTGCAGGTTCCGGTGTAGGTAAGAGTACCTTGCTTGGTATGTTCGCCAGAAATACACGCGCAGATATCAATGTAATTGCCCTGATCGGTGAGCGCGGCAGGGAAGTAAGGGAATTTATCGAGCGGGATATGGGCGAGGAAGGTATGCGTCGTTCTGTGGTAGTTGTCGCGACATCTGACCGTCCGGCGCTGCTCAGGCGTAATGCGGCAAAGACGGCGACAGCGATTGCAGAATATTTTCGGGATCAGGGAAAGGATGTACTGCTCATGATGGATTCTCTGACGCGTTTTTCGATGGCGCAGCGTGAAATAGGGCTTGCCTCCGGGGAACCTCCGGTGACACGGGGTTATCCCCCAAGCGTATATTCTGAGATGCCCAAGCTCTTAGAGCGTGCAGGTAATTCGGACAAAGGTTCTATTACCGGGCTTTATACGGTTTTGGTAGATGGAGATGATTTCAATGAGCCGATTACAGATACAGCAAGAAGTATTCTGGACGGGCATATAATGTTGGACAGAAAACTGGCGCATAAGAATCATTATCCGGCAATTGATGTTTTGCAGAGTATTTCCCGTGTTATGAGCTCCATTGCAGAGCCGCAGCATAAAGCGACGGCCGGCAAGCTGAAAAATGTGCTGGCTACTTATCAGGAAGCGGAGGATTTAATTAATATCGGGGCATATAAGAAGGGTTCCAATAATAATATTGATTATGCCATTGAGAAAATTGATGGGGTGAACGAGTTTCTGTTGCAGGAGACGCATGATAAGTTCTCATTTGAGGAGATTCTTGATATGATGGAGAAAATATTTTAAATGGCAAAATTTATATACAGGATGCAGAATATCCTGGACATTAAATATAAACTTGAGACGCAGGCAAAGACAGCCTTTTCTGTCGCTGCCGCGGCATTGAACAAAGAAGAAGAAAAACTCGAGGCATTGCGTATGAGAGAGCGCGATTATGAGAGGAAGGCGCGGGAGCTGGCAAATGGAAAGCTGGACTTTCTTGAAATCCGATTAAACCGAACTGCAATTGAGATAATGAAAGAAACAATCAAAAACCAGATTCTTACCGTCCACGTAGCGGAACGAAATCTGGAGAATGCCAGAAAACAGCTGCAGGAGGTCATGACGGAACGCAAGACTCATGAGATTTTGAAAGACAAAGCGTTTGATGAGTTTAAGAAAGAAGTGGAAAAGGAAGAAAGCAAGGTTGTGGATGAATTGGTAAGTTTTACGCACAATCATGCGAGAGAAGGATAGGCGGTGACAGGTATGGCAGAGCAGGTATTAGAACAGGAAGAGACAGAAGTTTTAGATAAAAAAGCGCAAAAAAAAGCGGAAAGAGCCAGAAAAAAGGAAGAGAAGCAGAATCGAAAGCAGATGGAAGAACAGATGCCGGAAGAAGAGGAAGAAGGCGGAAGTAAGGTTGCCGTTATTGTTGCAACCGTCATTTTTATTGCCATCTGGCTTGCTATTTTAGCACTGGTGATCAAAATGGATATTGGCGGTTTCGGTTCTACCGTGCTTCAGCCGATATTGAAGGATGTCCCCTATGTCAACAAGATTCTGCCGGCGACTGTACAGGAGGAAGAGCCGGTGGATGCGCAGTATCCGTATACAACGTTAAGCGAAGCAATTGAGCGTATCAAGGAACTGGAAGTGGAGATATCCAATGCCCAGACTCAGACACAGGGCAATTCAGATTATGTGGCGCAGCTGGAAGCGGAGGTGGAACGGCTCAAGGGATTTGAGAGTGAGCAGTCTGCATTTGAACAACAGAAAACAGAGTTTTATAAAGAGGTTGTGTTTAACGAGAATGCACCCGATATATCTGAATATAAAGCATATTATGAGAGCATTGACCCGGCCAATGCGGAGGTTCTGTACAAACAGGTCATCCAGCAGGAAGAGGCTGATGGCAAGATTCAGGATTATGTCAACACGTATGCGTCCATGAAACCAAAACAGGCCGCAGCGCTTATGGAGGCAATGAAAGACGATTTGAAACTTGTAGCGAAAATCCTTAACAATATGGAGACGGATGCCCGGGCGAAGATTTTAGACGCTATGGATTCTGAGGTGGCGGCAAGGCTTACCAAGATTATGGAGCCTTAATGAAATTGGTTGTAAGATCCTTTATGGATTTTATGATAAAATGATATTACATCAGATATGTTGTGGTATCAAAACATGAAATAATCAGGAAAGGAGGAGAACACATGACTACCAGCAAAGTAGTACAGACTTTGTCATTGTTGAAAAGTCCGGAGATGACGGGAACTCAGAAACAGTCTCAGGGAGCGGAGCTTGCATTTGGCGCTTTTTTGAGCCAGACGTCAGGTGGCAGCGGAGCACAGGATCTGGTTTCTGCGGAAGGTCTGGGACAGAATACAGGCAACGATAAGGTGAATCAGAAGGTCTATGAGAAAGAATCTGCGAAGGCAGGCTACCGGGAGAATACAATTTCCCGCAATGAGCCGACAGATGCAGCGAGCAAATTGCCTAAGGATACGAAGGATAAACTGCAGTCTTTTGATGAGAAAGTCAAAGAGGTAATCGCAGAGAAACTTGGTATTTCCGAGGAAGAGGTTGCACAGCAGATGGAAGCAATGGGACTTACTGCCCTGGATTTGATGGATCCTTCTAAATTAGCAGGTCTTGTCATGGAACTGACAGGAAGCGGGGATATCGGTGGTTTGCTGTTTGACGGCGATTTTCAGCAGATGCTTGGACAGATTGCTGATTTGTCACAGGAGCTTGCCTTACAGCTCAACTTGACGCCGGAAGAACTGAATCTGATGCAGGAAGAACTGAAACCGTTGATTTCTGACAATCTAATGCAGGAAATGGCGCCGACAGAAGAAGGACTGGCGCAGGATATGGCGGTAGTTCAGACTGGCGAAGAGGTTTCGGCAGAGCAGGTAAAGGATAACACGGTTGTGCAGGCAGATGCAGCGGCGGTACAGAAGAATCCGCAGAACCCTGTAGAAGAATCCGGCGTACAGAATGAGGTCTTAAAAGGAGCCGTACAGCAAGAAGAAAATTCATCGACAGAGACTGTTTCCGTGCAGGAGAATGCCGAGGGACAGGAAGAGACAGCAGACAGCAGCACAGGAGAGAAGACTTCTGATTTCTTCAAGGAAAGCAGCGGGAATGATAAGTCCGGGAATGGGCAGACACATGTAACATTCCAGACGACTACCCAGAACGTTGGGCAGGGTCAGGTGGTGGAAGTGACACAGACCGTTGTACAGACCAGAGTTGATGTAGAAGATATTCTTCGGCAGGTCAGCCAGATGACAAGGGTGTTTGTAAATCAGGCGGAATCTTCCGTTGAGATGCAGTTGAATCCGGCAAATCTTGGTAAAATCTATTTACAGGTGGTTTCCAGAGAAGGCATGATCACTGCTCAGATTGCAGCGCAGAACGAGGCGGTTAAGGAGGCATTGGAGAGCCAGGTTGCTGTACTTAAGGAAAATATGAACCAGCAGGGCTTAAAAGTTGAAGCCATTGAGGTAACTATAGCCAGCCACGAGTTTGAGCGGAATCTGGAAGAGAATCAGCAGAATGCAGCCAGAGAGCAACAGGAAGAGCAGGCAGCAAAGACATCGAGAAGGAATTTGAATCTGAACAGCCTTGATGAGATGGAAGGCGTGATGTCGGAAGAGGAAACCCTCGCAGCAAAGATGATGTCGGAACAGGGTAACAGCATGGATGTAACAGCATAATAATAGAAAGGAGAAAAGATATGTCAGTAATGGTACCGGTAAAAGATGGTAAAGTTGTTGACCAGACCGCGTCTCAGGGATCATTGGCAGAGAGCCGGAAATCAAACGGCAGTCTGGATAAAGAGGCATTTTTACAACTTCTGGTAGCGCAGATGAAGTATCAGGATCCGTTGGAGCCTACTTCGAATACAGAATATATTTCACAGCTCGCAACATTCTCGTCTCTGGAAGAGATGCAGAATTTGAATGCAACCATGACCACGCAGCAGGCCACAAATCTGGTAGGTAAGACAGTTATCATGAATGTGACGATGAGCAATGGTTCCAGTAATGTTGTACAGGGCAGGGTAGATTTTGTTGTGAAACAGAATAACAAGGTATATCTTTCCATTGATGACCAGCTTTACAATATTGAAGACCTTGATAAGGTGGTAGATGATCAGTATCTGGAAGCAATTGCAATGGCAGAGGATTTCCAGAAGGTTATGGATGAACTTCCGAGTGTGAAGAATTTGAGGCTTGACGATAAAGATAATCTCGAGAGAGTAAGAAAGGCTTATAATAACCTTACGACATACCAGCAGGAATTCATTGCAAAATACGCTACGTCAGCGCTTGAGAAACTTCAGGCATTGCTTGAGCGAATGAAAGAAATGGAAAAACTGTCAGGAGACAACAATACAGATACAGATACAGACAACGATACAGATACAGACAACGATACAGATACAGACAACAATACGGATACAGACAACAGTACGGATACAGACAGCAAGGATGAAAATTCTACCAAAAAGTAGAGAAAGCAGGGAAGCTTAGGAGGAGAGGGCAAATATGAATAAAATTTCAAACCAATTCTCTTCTATTGAACAGATTACAGACCAGTATCTCAAAAAAGGTATGCCGGAAACTGCACAGGCAGCGCCGGAAGTCTCGTTTGAGGATATCTTAAAGCACAAACAGTCTGTGAGTGAAAATTCTGCATTGAAGTTTTCGAAACATGCGTCTATGAGGCTGCAGAGCAGGAACATTGAACTTTCCAGTGAGCAGAAAGAACGTCTGGAGACGGGGACGGAGAAAGCAGAGGCGAAGGGAATGAGAGAATCCCTTGTGATTGTTGATTCTTATTCATTTATTGTCAACGTGCCGAACAAGACGGTAGTGACGGCTATGGATCAGACGGAATCAGCAGAGAATGTATACACAAATATAGATGGAGCCGTAATTATGTAGCTGGACCTGTTTAAAGGAAGCAACAGATCTTTGAATGACAGAGAAGATCATACGGCAGAAAAATCAGGAGGTCAATTAATTATGATGAGAGCATTGTATTCTGGCGTGTCAGGACTTAAGACACACCAGACAAAGATGGATGTTATAGGTAACAACATTGCAAACGTAAATACCGTTGCATTTAAGTCATCGAGTACCGCATTCAGTGATCTTATGTATCAGACAACATCAGCATCTTCAGGAGCTACGCAGACACGAGGCGGTGTCAATGCCAAGCAGATTGGTCTTGGTGTTACCACGGGTTCCACTTCCGTGAATATTACATCGCCGGGTTCTACCCAGACCACCGGTGACGGATGGGATTTGCGTATTACAGGCGACAGTTTCTTTATTGTTAACAACGGCAGCCAGAATTTATTTACAAAAGCAGGGGCATTTACCCTTGATGGCGCTGGAAACCTTGTTATGAAGTCCACTGGTTACATGGTTATGGGTTGGCAGGTAGACCCCACGACCCAGACAATTCGTAAGGACACGGTATCTTCTCTGCGTGTTATGCAGGAGTCAAACATGACTTCTCCGCCTGAGGCGACGACGGAGGCTACCTGTTCCGGTATTTTGGACAAAAACAGTAAGCAGGTGAATACAGACGATGGATATATGATGAGTCTGAATTTCTATGATGCATTAGGTTACAGTTATACGGCTAAATTTGCTGTAAAGACCTCAAATGCGGCTACCTTATCTTATACAGTGGAGCTTTCCGATATTCTGGATGCCAACAACCATTCTGTTCTTCAGGATTATCTGGCAATTCCGGGAAATACGATGACGAATATATTCGGAGAACCCACAAATGTTGATCGTTCCTACAATCTGGCAGATGGTTTTACATACGATGGAACGAATTTCCGTGATGCGGATGGAGATCAGCTTACATATGATGATGTAAATAAGAAATATACTTCTGCAAGCGGTAAGGAGTACACGGTAACATCAATGTTCGGAATTTCTGATAAACAGGCGCAGGATTTCCCGAATGGACCAAACGGTAATGCAACGATCACTCAGGATGGCGATTCTGCGGTATATTCCTACACGGAGACAGTATATGGCTATACCCTGGATTTCAAAGAGGGAGAGCCGGATGCAGGTAAGTTTGACTGGGTTGGACAGCAGGGTGCAGAGTCCGTAATTTTAAAAATGTCAGCACTTGGCACACAATTTCGTAATATCAATGTAGACTTTTCCACGGCAGGGTGTTATGATAATGGAGGAGTTCCTACACTTGGAACAGATAAAGGAGCTGTGGATGGTATTACCGGAACCGGACGCAGGCTTGGAGCCCTGACCGGATTAGCGGTTCAGGAGAATGGCGAGATTTATGGAAGTTATGACAATGGTACGCGCCGTTTGCTGGGACAGATTGCGGTAACTATATTTGCGAATCCGGCAGGTCTTGAGAAACTTGGAGAGAACTGTTACCAGCAGACATTGAACTCTGGTGAGTTTGATGGTATCGGTCAGGACATTACCGCAGATGGAGGCAAGATGTCCAGTGGTGTTCTGGAGATGTCTAATGTGGATCTTGCAAATGAGTTCACAGAGATGATTACGACACAGAGAGGTTTCCAGGCCAATTCCAGAATTATTACAACTTCGGATAGTTTGCTGGAAGAGCTGGTAAATCTGAAACGATAATCGGCAGCCGTAAAGAATAATATCATATATTGGGGAACTGTTTTCATAGTTCCCCCAATATATTGAAATGAGGTGAATCCCCATGATAGAAGTCACGAAATTAAATGAATCAAAGGTTTTAATCAATGCGGAACTCATTGAATCCGTGGAGGAAACACCGGACACTGTCATTTCTTTTGTAACAGGCAAGAAAATAATTGTAAAAGAAAGTAGACAAGAGATAAAAAATTTAGTAATATTGTATAAGAGAGAATTCATGACAACCGGTCTTCCCTGGTTGGATAAGGAATAAAGGATAATACATTTCATGGATGAAAAGGGCAGGTGGAAGAATTGGATATAGCGTCATTAATTGGAATTATACTGGGTATTGGTCTGATGGTATTGGGTATTATCAGTGGAGACCAGGGACCAGCGGCATTAGCGAATTTCTTTGATTTGAACTCTGTATTTATTACAATCGGTGGTTCACTGGCAGGTGTACTGGCATCACATACGGTAGCGGATTTCGTTAACGGATTAAAGAGTTTTACCCTGGCATTTAAGACACCCAACGCAGATGTGGGAGAGGTAATCAAGCACATCATTGATTTATCTAACATAGCGAGAAAGGAAGGACTTCTTGCTTTGGAGGAAGCAGCAAACGGAATTGAGGATGAATTTCTGAAAAAAGGCGTTATGCTGGTAGTAGACGGTACAGACCCGGAGCTTGTAAGGGGAATTATGGAGACAGACCTTGTATGTGTGGAGTCCCGTCATAAGATGAATATAGGTTTTTGGGATAAATGGGCGGCTTTAGGCCCTGCCTGGGGTATGATTGGTACGTTGATTGGTCTGATTAATATGTTGAAACTCATGGATGACCCATCTACGGTTGGACCGAGTATGGCGATTGCGTTGATTACGACGTTATATGGTTCTATTATTGCAAACTGGCTCTGTACACCGACGTCGGCAAAGCTGGCAGTGAACAATGAGACAGAGATTATGATTAAGGAAGTTACGGTGGAAGGTCTTTTGTCTATTCAGGCAGGAGAGAATCCCCGTGTCATAGAAGAAAAACTGAAATCCTTCCTGTCACCGAAGATGCGTGAGAGTATGCTTGAACAGGGCGGAGGTGAAGAATAGTGGCAAAGAGAAAGGTAGAAGAGTCCAGCGGAGGAGAAGCGTCATGGATGAATACGTTCGCGGATTTGATGAATCTTTTGCTGTGTTTCTTCGTATTACTGTTTGCCATGTCAACGGTTGATGCGGAAAAGTGGGATCAGCTTATCAAATCCATGAATAAGAGCAGTTTTAGCATTTTATCTTCCGGAGGAGCTTCCGTTGGAGATGGAATGATGATTGCATCCGGTGTCAGTCAGTTGGAAATGCTGGACGATTATTTTAAAGAGAAAACCAATTCTGCTGATAAAGAGGCAGAGGAGTCGGAGCCAAAAGATAAAGAGGGGGAGCCGACTGCAGAGGAAGAAGTCATAGAAGAATTTGATGCCATGGGGCTGAAAGAATCTGAAGAGATGGCACAGCAGATTGAGCAGATGCTGAAAGAAAAGCAGATTGAAACGCAGGCAGAAGTGGATGTGAATGCGCAGTTTGTGAGAATCACATTGAATGGAGCCTTGCTCTTTGATTCCGCAAAGTCACAGATAAGGGAGGATGCACTCCCGCTTGTTGACAAGCTTTCCATGATATTAGAAAATTATGACAGTAATCAGATTGAAATTGAGGGTCATACCGATAATGTTCCAATCAGTAATGGGAAATATGAAAATAATGACGTGTTATCCGCTTACCGTGCTTTTGCGGTGAAAGATTACGTTTTGGAACACACAGCGCTGGAGCCTGGAAAGATATACGCCGCAGGTTGCGGGGAATATAATCCAGTAGCAGACAACTCCACGGCGGAGGGACGTGCAAGGAACCGAAGGGTGGAGATTAAGATATACAATTCGTATAATTCTAATTAGAAAGGAAAAACATCATGAAAAAGAATTTAATGAGTGTCTTAATTCTGGCACTGGTAGTTGCAAATCTAATTTTAACTGCGATCCTGATGATTTCGGTTGTTCCGCAGACCAAGAAAGCCAATGAACTGGTCAATAAGGTATGTTCAGCCATTGACCTTGAACTGGAAGGCGGCAAAGAGAAGGCTACCATTGATATTCCGATGGAGCAGGTAGCAACCGTGCAGGTCGATGCAGGAGAGAGCATTACCGTTAACCTTAAGAGTGACAATGATAGGAAGAGTTATGCGATTGTTTCCATATCACTGGCATTGGATACCAAGAATAAGGATTATAAGAAAGGTACAGAAGCAATCACAGCAAATGAGGATCTTATCAAAGATGAGGTTATCAAGGTTATTGCAAAGCATACCATAGATGATATGAGGACTGCACAGAAAGAAATTCAGGATGAGGTGCTGGTAAGCCTTCGCAAGCTGTTTGAGTCAGATTTTATTGTAAGTGTGGCGTTCCCGACCTATACTTATGAAGAAGCAAGTGACTAAAGAATGACCAAATGTCAGGTGGTGAAAAAGAATGGGCGAGGTCTTATCACAAAATGAGATAGACAGTCTGCTAAATGCGTTGAACAGTGGAGAGCTGGATGCGGAAGAGATAAGGGATAATGGAGAGAAACAGGTCAAAGACTATGATTTTGCGAGACCTGCAAAATTCTCAAAGGAACACCTTAGGACAATGGAGATTATATTTGAACATTATGGACGTCTGCTGTCCACGAATCTACCCGGATATCTGCGTAAGAATATACAGGTGGATGTGATGAATTCAGAGGCGGTTACATATTCTGAGTTTTCGAATGCTTTGTCTAATCCGGTGCTTTTGGGAGTAGTTAATTTTGACCCTATGCCAGGCAGTATCATTATGGAGCTGGCAACGAATTTGGGCTATGCCATGGTAGACCGTATGCTGGGGGGACTGGGTGAACCTTTAGATCGGGCGCGCGAGTTTTCAGAGATAGAGCTTTTGATCATTGAGCGTATTATGAATGCGTGTATCAATCTTTTGCGTGAACCATGGAAGAATGTGGCGGATATACATCCCAGGCTGGAGCGAATTGAGACCAATTCTCAGTTTGCACAGTTCATTTCTCCGAGTGAGATGATTGCGATTATTACAATCAACATGAAAATTGGGGATGTGGAAGGACTTATGAATGTATGTCTGCCCTATATCACATTGGAGGATGTCATGGACAGACTGAATACCAAATACTGGTATTCAAGTATGCAGCAACGAGGAGATCAGGAATATACAGAACTTCTTGAGTCCCTGATTTCCAAGGCGCCTATGCCGGTGAAAGCTGTTTTAGGCAATAGCGTGATTTCTGTCAATGATTTTATAAATCTTCAGGTGGGAGATATTATCCGCCTGGATACAAAAGTAGAAGAAGAACTGAATGTATATGTTGGAAACATCAAGAAATTTACTGCTTTGCCAGGAGCATCGGGAGACCGATATGCAGTAAGAGTTACATCAGTAATCAGAGAGGAGCAGTGAAGTTATGGATGGAGTTCTGTCACAGGAAGAAATTAGCGCTCTGTTGAGTGATGATGCCGGAGCGACGAGTGGAGAAGGCAATGATTTACTGACACCGGATGAGATTGATGCGATAGGTGAAATTTCCAATATCAGTATGGGAACGGCGGCTACGACATTATTTTCTTTGGTAAACAGAAAAGTCGAGATTTCAACGCCGGTAGTAACCTTTGCCACTTGGGATGACATCGTCGAGGAATACGAAAGACCTTGTGTATTTATCCGAATTTCTTACACAACAGGCTTAGATGGTAGTAATCTCTTAGTTCTGCGGGAGCAGGATGTGAAAATTATCACAGATTTAATGATGGGTGGAGATGGAACAAACACAGAGGATCCGCTTGGTGAAATACATTTAAGTGCAATCTGTGAAGCCATGAACCAGATGATGGGAAGTTCGGCTACGTCCTTATCCTCCATGTTAAATAAAATGATTGACATCAGTCCACCGTCAGCAAATCTTGTAGATTTGAAAGATACGGTTGATGGCAGAGAGATTGATGAATTTCTGGGAGGGCAGTTTGTTAAGGTTTCTTTCCTGATGGAAATCGGGGATTTGGTAAGCAGCACCATTATGCAGTTGTATCCGGCATCTTTTGCAAAAGAAATGTGTGCCGGGGTTGCGGATACTATGGAGGCGGACAGTTCAGCAGTGGCAGCGGGAGCGCAGGCAGAACCACAACCACAGCCGGAACCGCAGATGCAGCCACAGATGCAACAGCAGATGCCAATGCAGCCACAGATGCAACAGCAGATGCCAATGATGGGAATGCCAATGTATCAACAGCAGCCGGTAAATGCACAGCCGGTGCAGTTCCAGGCGTTTGCAGGAGATTTCAATCCAATTACGCAACAGGAAAATATGGGTCTGATTATGGATGTCCCATTGGATGTTACGGTTGAATTAGGAAGAACCAGCAAATCGATTCAGGATATTTTGGAATTTGCCCCGGGTACAATCATAGAATTGAATAAGATTGCCGGAGAACCAATTGATGTGTTAGTAAACGGTAAATACGTTGCAAAAGGCGAGGTAGTCGTTCTCGAGGAAAGCTTTGGCGTACGTATTACTGAAATTATAAACAACTAAAATAAAAGTGATATCAAGGAGAAGAAGATATGGCAAAGAATATTTTAATTTGTGATGATGCAGCGTTTATGAGAATGATGATTAAGGACATTCTTACAAAGAATGGCTATAACATTGCCGGTGAGGCTGAGAATGGACTGAAGGCAGTAGAGAAATATAATGAGACCAAGCCGGATCTTGTACTGATGGATATTACCATGCCGGAGATGGATGGAATTCAGGCTTTGAAACAGATTAAGTCAACGGATCCTGCAGCCTGCATTATTATGTGTTCTGCAATGGGACAGCAGGCAATGGTTATCGAGGCAATTCAGTCTGGTGCGAAAGACTTTATCGTGAAACCATTCCAGGCAGAACGTGTATTGGAAGCTGTGAAAAAAGTAGTTGGATAGTATGATTTTATTAGGAATTTCCTCGAAATGGGAAAGCTTTTTCCAACTGATTAGCATATTGTTGATTTTTCTGTTTGTGCTGGTTATCACTTATGTTACTACAAGGTGGATTGGCCAGTATCAACAGGGAATGACACAGAATAAGAATATTCGGATTGTAGAGACTTTCCGGGTGAATAACAACAAATTTATACAGATTATTCAGGTTGGAAAGAAATATCTGGTTATTTCTGTATGTAAAGATGTGATTAATATCCTTACGGAACTGACGGAGGAGGATTTGGTTTGGAAACCTTCACAGGAGGAAAACCGTGGGATTAAGGCGAATGAAAGTTTTCAGGAGGTTTTAGGCAGACTGAAAGATAAATTTCCAGGGAAGTAGGCAGGACATGATGAAGAGAATAAAGAAAATATATTGCGGGACTTCCTTTGCCTTTGGTACAGTTACATTATTGATGGCGCTATTTTTGATTTTTGGACAAAGTGCATATGCAACGACTCCTGCGGAACAGTTCAGAGATGGTGTAACACAGGATGCATCCGAGATAGACCCTCCGAATACGGAGCGGGCGGATGCCACAGGAGACAATATTAACGGTATTTCTATTATGGTGAACAATGACGAGGGAAGTATGTCTGCGAATGTCAGGATTCTGTTGACGTTGACAGTGATTTCACTTGCGCCGGCTATCCTGATTATGCTCACCTCTTTTACCAGAATTATTGTGGTATTGCATTTTGTGCGGACAGCAGTCGGAACACAGACGGCTCCGCCCAATCAGGTACTGGTGGGACTGGCATTATTCCTGACATTGTTTATTATGAATCCGGTGTTAGCTGAAATCAATGAAAATGCACTTCAGCCTATGGATGCGGGCGAGATTAGCCAGGAAGAGGCGTTAAGCAGGGCAGAGCAGCCAATTCGCAGATTCATGTTCCGAGAAATGCAGCGAAAGGATCTGGCGTTGTTTTGCGATATTGCACAGATTGATATGACTGGCATGGACTTGAGTGAGCCGGAGACATTGGATCCGATTCCTATGTATGTCATCATACCAAGTTTTATTGTCAGTGAGTTGAGAACAGCCTTTATTATTGGATTTTTAATTTATATTCCATTTATAGTCATTGATATGGTTGTAGCGTCGGTGCTTATGTCTATGGGTATGATGATGCTGCCACCGACGACAATTTCCATGCCGTTTAAGATATTGTTGTTTGTTCTTGCGGACGGCTGGGATCTCGTGATAGGAAATCTTGTTAAAACTTTTTATTGAGCGTATCATTTTCGCATATGTGAGAATGATTGTAGACGTTAGAATGAGGTGAATACACATGATAACGGAAGGTCAGGTATTGGATATTGCAAGGGAGGCATTGTTTCTGATTATCAGGGTGTCGGCGCCGTTATTGTTGATTTCGCTGATTATAGGTCTTATTATCAGTATATTTCAGACGGTTACCTCCATACAGGAGCAGACGCTGACATTTGTGCCCAAGATAGTTGCTGTATTTTTGGGCCTTATGTTAATTGGAGGCTGGATGCTAGAGCAACTCTCCGGTTTTATGACAGACTTGTGGAGTGACTTTGGAATCTATCTGCGTTAGGTTGATACAGCATGATAAACTATGGGTTTTCATTATATACATTTGAATATTTTCTGATGATACTGGTAAGGGTTGCAACGTTTGTATATATTGCTCCGTTTTTTGGCATGAATAACACCCCGAATCGGGTGAAGATTGGTTTTTCGGTGTTTTTGGCAATTATATTGTTTCAAATCATACAGCCGAAAGAGGTTTTGGAGTATACTGGAGTAATTGAGTTTGCCATCATCGTCCTGAAAGAAGGAATTACAGGATTGCTCATTGGTTATGCGGCAAATATTTGTAATTCCATTATTGTGTTTTCCGGAAAAGTAATTGATATGGAAATTGGTCTTGCGATGGCGAATTTATATGACCCAACGACACGTTCGCAATCGGGTCTATCCGGTACCATGTATAATTATTTTATAATGATGCTCCTCATTGTCACTGATATGCATCACTATATCCTGCGGGCATTGGTTGATACGTACCAGATTCTTCCAGTTAATGGAGCAGTGTTTGACTGGGATCATTTGATGGGTTCCATGCTTATGTATATGACGGATATGATGGTGATTGGGTTTCGTATTGCCCTTCCCATTTTTGCGTGCAGCATGATTTTGAGCTGTATATTGGGAATTATGGCGAAGGTGGCGCCGCAGATGAATATGTTTGCGGTAGGTATGCAGATTAAAGTGCTGTTGGGACTGGGAATCATGTTCCTTACGGTTGTGCTGATTCCGAATATTTCCGGTTTCATATTTACGGAGATGAAAAGGATGATTGTTTCTATGATTGAAGGAATGTATTAACTTGAAAAAAGAACCCTGTTTTGTGTTAGAATATAATTTACAATGGTTTGCAAAAGACGGTGACGGCGGTGAGAAGACGGAGCCGGCTACCGCCAAGAAACTGGATGATGCCAGAAATGAAGGACAGGTGGCGAAGAGTCAGGAGCTTAACCATGCGCTTGGTCTGGTTTCCTTATTCGTCATTTTAAAGTTGTTTATTTCATTTATTGGAGAGCGTCTTATGGGCTCTTTCCAGTTGATTTATAATAAAATTCCTGACATTATTGATGAGAGTGTCGGAGGAATGTCTGTATATATGGCAAATATGGTGATTAACAATGTGCTGGGAACGATTTTGCTGACGCTTGCCCCTTTTTTGCTGATTGGTTTTGCCATAGCGGTATTTAGCAATATTATACAGATTAAATGGAAGGTCACGACCAAGCCGATGATGCCAAAGTTCAGCAAACTTAATCCAATTAGCGGTTTTAAGAGAATTATTTCCAAAGATTCCCTGTTTGAACTGCTGAAATCTATTGTTAAGATTGTTGTTATTATTTATGTGGCATATACATCGATTAAAGATCATCAGAATGACCTGTTTTTGATTTATGATATACCTCTGTTACAGGTGGTTCTTCTGGTGGGGACAATTGTAATTGACACCGGATTGAAAATTGCCATGGTTTATATCTTCATCGGGATTGCGGACGTTGTCTATCAGAGGCATAAGTTCAAAGAAGATATGAAGATGACGAAACAGGAAGTGAAGGATGAGTTTAAGAATACCGAGGGTAATCCGGAAATTAAGGGACGGCAGCGTTCCAGAATGCGGGAGGCCTCACAGCGTCGTATGATGCAGAGCCTGCCGAGCGCGGATGTGGTAATTACCAACCCTACGCATTATGCGGTGGCAATTAAATATGATTCCAAACAGAATTCTGCGCCTGTAGTTGTAGCAAAAGGAGAGAATTTCCTGGCGCAGAGGATTAAGGAAGTTGCCAAAGAGAATCATGTTGAGATTGTTGAGAATAAACCTCTGGCAAGGATGCTTTATGCCAATGTAGATGTCGGGCAGGAAGTTCCGCCGGAATTGTATCAGGCAGTCGCAGAGGTACTTGCTTTTGTATATAGTCTAAGAGAGAATAGATAAGTGCAAATGAGGAAGAGACGAAAGGAGAAGAGAGCATGAAGAAAGCAGACGCGGGAGTCGCATTATATTTGATTGCGGCAATCATATTCTTTATTATTCCAATTCCTTCCTTTTTGTTGGATATTATGCTTGCGATTAATATTTCGCTTGCGCTTGTTATTTTGATGAATGCGTTGTTTGTGCAGGAAGTGTTGGAGATGTCATTTTTCCCGACATTGCTGTTGTTTACGACGATTTTCCGTATATCTTTGAACGTTTCTTCGACACGTCTGATACTGAATACCGGAGATCCTGGAAACGTAGTCCGTACGTTTGGACAGTTCGTAGGTGGAAATGATTTAATTATCGGAGCGATCGTGTTCGTAATTCTGGTTCTGATTCAGTTTATCGTTATCAACAAAGGTTCTGAGCGTGTATCTGAGGTAACGGCAAGATTTACATTGGATGCTATGCCTGGTAAGCAGATGGCGATTGATGCCGACTTGAATACCGGTATCATCAATGAGAGCCAGGCGAGACAGCGTCGTGAGAAAATTCAGCAGGAATCCAGCTTTTTTGGAGCCATGGACGGTGCTACGAAGTATGTAAAGGGAGACGCGACCGTTGGTATTGTTGTTACGTTGGTTAACTTCGTAGGCGGTATTGCCATGGGAGTGATCAATCAGAATATGGAGGTTACAGACGCCTTAAGTCAGTATGGAATTCTTACGATTGGTGATGGACTTGTCAGTCAGATACCATCTCTTCTGATTTCTCTGGCAACCGGTATCCTTGTTACGAAGGCGTCAAAAGAGGCCGATTTTGGCGATGTGCTGGTTCGGCAGTTGTTCGGGATACCAAAGGTACTGTATATTGTAGGCATTGTTATGAGTTTTCTGGGGATTATCACACCTCTGGATTGGAAGTTATTCGTGCCTCTGGGAATCAGTTTTGTGATTGCGGGCAGAAGCGTGGATAACCAGCTTGAAGTGGAGGCGATTGAGGAGGAAGTGGATTCCGCGGAGGAAGAGGCCGAGGAAATCCGTCGTCCCGAAAATGTGGTATCCCTGTTGCAGGTAGACCCCATCGAATTAGAATTTGGATATGGTATTATTCCACTTGCAGATGTGAATCAGGGCGGTGACCTGTTAGATCGTGTCGTTATGATTCGAAGGCAGATTGCACTGGAACTGGGAACGGTTGTACCGATTATTCGTCTGCGCGATAATATCCAGTTGAATCCGAACCAGTATATTATAAAGATAAAGGGCATTCAGATTACGGAAGGAGAAATTCTTTTCGACCATTATATGGCGATGAATCCTGGATTTGTGGAGGAAGAAATTTCAGGTATTCCGACGTTTGAGCCTTCTTTTCATCTTCCGGCGTTGTGGATTACGGAAAATCAGCGTGAACGGGCAGAAAGTCTTGGCTATACCGTTGTAGACCCGCCGTCCATCATTGCGACGCATTTGACAGAGGTAATCCGCAGCCATATTGATGAATTGTTGTCCAGGCAGGATGTCCAGAGTCTTATCGACAACATCAGGGAGAACCATCCCACGCTTGTGGACGAACTTGTTCCCAAACTGCTTGGCGTTGGCGAGATCCAGAAAGTATTGCAGAATCTTTTGCATGAGGGAATTTCAATTCGGGATTTGCTTACAATATTTGAGACACTTGCAGACCATGCGGCGACCAGCCGTGATACGGATGTGCTGACCGAATATGCAAGACAGAGCCTGAAACGAGCAATTTCCAGCAAATATTTCCCGGCTAACGAGGCGACAAGTGTAATTACTCTCGATCCGGGCGTGGAGCAGGAGATTATGGCATCTGTGAAACAGACCGAGCAGGGCGCATATCTGACCATAGATCCGGAAAAAACGAAAGCGATTATGGATGCGTTGGAGCAGGAAATCAAGAAATTGGAAGAATTAGGAAAGAATCCGATTATCATTACATCCCCGATTGTGCGGATGTACTTTAAGAAACTAACGGAGGACTACTTCAGGGATTTGATTGTGGTATCTTATAATGAAGTAGAATCTAATGTAGAATTACAATCAGTAGGGATGGTGAGCCTTTCATGACAATAAAAAAATTTCAGGGAAAAACGGAGGCGGAAGCGACTGCCAGAGCGAGGGAGGAGTTTGGGGACGGAACCGTAATTATGAATGTAAAAGAAATTAAGCCGAAAGGGATTTTACGTTCTTTTAAGAGCTCAATCTATGAGGTGACAGCGGCGATTGAGGAGACGGAGCCTCCACATGCAGCAAGAACTGTGGCGCCGGCGCCAATGCCAATGCAGACACCAACGCCGCCACCAGTGCCGGTATCAGCGCCAGGGAATATCAATGTGGCTATTGACGAGCCCATTCCCATTCCCAGGCCAGAGGAAGTCAAGGAGACATTTGCATCGGTAGAGAATGCGTGGGCATCATCTTTAACGCAGGAAGAGAAGGAGGAGCCTAAAAAAGAGACTGTGATGGAGAATAACAGCAGTAATAATAATCTGGAAGAAAAGTTGGAAAATCTACAGTCACTTTTGGAGAAAAAACTGGCACAGCCTGTGGAAGAACAAAAAGAAGAGCTGCCGAAAGACGCTCCTATGGATGAGAACCTTAAATTTGTAAAAATGATTTATGGAATCCTTCTGGAAAACGAGGTGGACGAAAAATATGTTAACCAGATTATGGATGAAGTCGAGAAGGTAATGAAAAAGGGCGCCAGCGTGGATTATATTCTGTCCAGCATTTACCAGAAGATGATTTTAAAATTTGGGCAGCCGCAGCCGATTCAACTGTCGGAACAAAAGCTGAGAGTTGTATTCTTTATCGGACCGACCGGAGTCGGGAAGACGACCACAATTGCCAAAATTGCATCCCGGTTCAAGGTGGAGAAGGGTAAGAAAGTGGCATTATTCACCGCAGATACCTACCGCATTGCGGCGGCAGAGCAGCTTCGCACCTATGCCAATATTCTGGATACGCCGCTAAAGATCGTATATTCTCCCAAGGAGCTGAATGAGGAGCTTACAAAGGCGCAGGAGGAAGAGTTTGATCTGGTATTGGTGGACACGGCAGGTTTCTCCCATAAGAATGAAGAGCAGAGGAACGAGACCAGGGAGCTGATTGACCAGCTATCGGATGAATTTGAAAAAGAAGTTTATCTTGTATTGAGCGCGACCACGAAGTATCGTGATTTATTGGAAATTGCAGACATGTACAAAGAGAATTTCCAGTTTAAGATGTTATTTACAAAATTAGATGAAACCAGTTGTTATGGCAATATATTGAACATGAAGCTATACACGGGTGCAGATTTGTCATATACTACTTATGGGCAGAATGTGCCTGAGGATATTGAAATTTTCAATACCCAGAATATCGTAAAGCTTCTGCTTGGAGGAAAATAACTTATGGACCAGGCAGAAAAATTAAGAGACATTGTGAAAAAAAATCAGAAAACCGCACCCAAAGCACGGATTTTTACCGTTACCAGCGGTAAAGGCGGGGTTGGGAAATCTAATGTAGCGGTTAATCTTGCAGTACAGATGAAGAAACGCGGGAAGAAGGTCATTATTTTTGATGCAGATTTTGGCCTTGCGAATGTGGAGATTATGTTTGGGGCAATTCCGAAATATAATCTTAGCGATTTGATTTACCGCGAAAAATCCATCACGGAGATTATTACGCCGGGACCGATGGATGTTGGATTTATCTCTGGTGGTTCCGGGATTACGGGAATCAATAATCTTTCCAAGGAACAGTTGAAATTTCTGGTGGCTAATCTGGAAAAGCTGGATGAGCTTGCAGATGTAATTATTATTGATACTGGTGCGGGAATTTCCGATAATGTGCTTGAATTTGTAATGGCGAGTCCGGAAATCCTCCTGCTTGTCACTTCCGAGCCAAGTTCTCTGACTGATGCATATTCGCTGCTGAAAGCCTTACACCGTAATGAGGAGTTCCGGCAGGCGGAGAGCAAGATAAAAGTAATATCAAATCGCGTTGTTTCGGAGGAAGAAGGCGTCGGAATATTTGAAAAATTAAATGCGGTAGTCGGACAGTTTTTAAATGGAGATTTGGAGTACCTGGGGATTATTCCCAAGGATCCATTGTTAGAAAAGGCGGTATGCCAGCAGCAGCCGGTCAGTATTTTATATCCGGATGCGAAATCATCAAAGGCGATGGAATATTTGTCCGGTTATTTACTGGACGGAGTGGCGGCTCCTGTAGAGGAGAAGAAAGGGATTGTGCAGTTGTTATCTCGTTTTATCTTCCAAAGAAATTAAGAGCAGAGGTGCAGTGTAATATGAATACTGGTATTATAAAAATCGGGGATAGTGTGGAAATCCGAATCCTACAGCAGATAGAGCAGGGCTGGAAGACTGGTGACCGCCCGGATTCCTATATCAGCAAAATACAGAATATTCTGGATGATGGAGATATTGAGATAGATAGGCCCACGAGGGAAGGGAAACCTGTCTCCCTGCCGTCCGGTGTCCGTTTGGAATTTTTATTTTATGCTGAGGATGATATTTATCGATGTATTGCGCATATTAAGGACCGCTACAGACAGGAGAATCTTTATCTGTTTCGGATTGAACAGAAAACACCGCTGGAAAGATTTCAGCGAAGAGAGCATTATCGTTTTGAATGTGCTATAGATATGCAGTATCAGCCAATCAAAGATGATGAGGTTGGCATTACTCCTATAGGGGAACTGAAAGAACATCACAGGCTTACTTATCCGGAGGATCTGGAAAAAGATGCAGTCGCCGTTGATTTAAGCGGCGGCGGTATGCGCTTTGTGGGATATGAGCAAGGACGTCAGGGGGAGTATATGGTGGTATCCTTGCCATTGGAAAATGAAAGCATGAGTTATACGTTGGAGGTTGTTGCGTGTGTTTTGACCTGTCAGCAGATGAAAAAGAGAATCGGTGAACAGGATAACAGGAAAAAATATGAGTATCGCGTGAAATTTCTGGTGAAAAATCCTGAGGATCGGGAATGGATTATTAAATACATTTTCGAGCAGGAACGTATGCGCAGGCAAAAAGGGTGATTATATGAAAAAAAATATTTTGGTTGTTGATGATTCTGCACTCATGAGAAGGGTTATTTGTGATATAATTGATTCAGACAGCACATTTCAGGTAAAGGATATATGCAGAGATGGTCTGGAAGCCTATGAGAAGTTAAAGGCGACAACGTATGATGCAGTTGTTTTGGATATCAATATGCCGCGTATGGATGGTCTGGAGCTGCTACAGAAATTACAGGAGGACGGTATAAAGGCTACGGTCATTGTGGTAAGCACTCTGACGACAAAGGGGGCGGATGTGACGATTCGTGCCATGGAGTTAGGTGCAATAGACTTTGTCACAAAACCGTGTAATATTATTGAGGCCAAGAGTGATGAATTCAGGAAGAGAATCCTCCAGATGTTGAAAGCAGTGATTCGTTCAGATGATGTCAGGGCACAGGTTGCAGAGCCGGTAAAGGATTCTGCTGTAAAACTGCCCAGGAAACTGGAATGTACCGGTGCATCCGGTAAGAAAGTTCTGGTAGCGCTCGCATGTTCGACAGGGGGACCGAAAGCATTGCAGAGTGTTGTTCCATATTTACCCAAAGATTTGAATGCGCCAATGGTTTTAGTTCAGCATATGCCGATTGGATTTACCAGGTCAATGGCAGACCGACTGAATGAACTCAGCGATATTGAGGTTAAAGAGGCGAAAGAAGGCGATATCCTAAAGAAGGGTTGTGTGTACGTTGCACCGGGTGGAAAGCATATGGAAATCAAGAAACAGACGGATGGAAATCATGTAGTCCGGCTGAATGAGGAACCTGCAATCGGTGGATTGCGGCCGTGTGCAAATGTAACGTATGAATCTTTGCGTACAAGCGGTTACGATGAAATTGTCTGTGTCGTGTTGACTGGAATGGGGTCAGATGGCACAGGTGGAATCCTTTCCCTGAATTCGAAGAAAAAGATTTACGTGATTTCTCAGGATGCTGCAAGTTGTGTGGTGTACGGAATGCCGAAAGCAATTGCCGAGGCGGGCGTTGTGGATGAAGTAGTTCCATTGACTGAAATTGCACAAACAATAATAAAGAAGGTGGGGGTACAGTGATATGGATGTAAGCCAATATCTCGAGATTTTTATTGACGAAACCAATGGACATCTGCAGATTTTATCAGATTGTATCATGACTCTTGAAAAAGAACCGGAAAATATGGATGTGATAAATGAAATTTTTCGGGCGGCGCATTCCTTAAAGGGAATGGCTGGAACCATGGGATTTAAGCGCATGCAGCGTTTAACGCATGATATGGAGAATGTATTTCAGGAAGTCCGCAGCGGCAACATGGTTGTCACAAGCGGTCTGGTAGATGTCTTATTCCAGTGTCTGGATGCGATAGAGGCGTATCTGGATAATGTCAAAGAGAGTTCGGACGAAGGTACGGATGATAACGAAGCAATTATACAGGAATTGAATGAAATTCTTGCAGACGGAACCGGAAATGCTAAGGAAGAACAAAAGAAACCGGAGCCAGTGGAGCAGAAGAGGGAATCCGGAGAGGAGAAGTATCCCAGGAAATATCTGGAAATCGAATTCTCGGAAAAAGCAAAAGAGGAATTGAAAGAGGCCGAGAAGAAGGGGATGCATATTTACGGAATTACCGTATTTATCCAGGAAGACTGCCTGTTAAAAGCGGCAAGAGCTTTCCTTGTATTTAAGGCAGTTGAGGATTTTGGAAATATAATTGTCTATAATCCAAGTTCTCAGGATATTGAGGATGAGAAATTTGGGGTTGATTTCAGTTTCTATATGGTAAGTAATGAAGATATTCATAAGATTTTAGAAGTTTCACAGGCAGTTTCAGAGATTGAGAAGGTTATTGGTGAGAAGACTACGTTTGGTGAGCTGACGGCGGCCGTAGAAAAGAGAGAAGCGGCAGAAGCAAAGGCTGCAGCGGCAAAGGCGGAAGAGACAAAAGCATCGGAAAAGACGGTAGCGGCAAAACCACAGGCTGCACCTGCCCAGACGACTCAGGCTGCACCTGCTCAGACTAAGAAATCGACGCCTGGCAAGCCAGTGACAAACCGTACGGTACGTGTGGATATAGAGAAACTGGATGCATTGATGAATCAGGTGAGCGAGCTGATTATTGCCAAGAACTCCCTGGTTTCCATTGGTTCCAATTCAGACAGCGGTACGGGTGGAGCGAATTCTCAGGCATTTCATGAACAGATTGAATATTTGGAGCGGATTACAACAGGGCTCCATGAATCTGTTATGAAAGTGCGTATGGTACCGATTGAGAGCGTCGTGCAGAAATTCCCGCGAATGATTCGTGACCTGTCCAAAAAACTGGACAAGAAGATGGAACTGCATATGACGGGTGAAGATACCGAGTTGGATCGAACGGTAGTAGACCAAATCGGAGATCCCTTGCAGCACCTGCTTCGTAATTCGGCTGATCATGGTCTTGAGAATGCCGAAATCCGTAAGAAGAGAGGCAAACCGGAAACTGGAACGATTCATCTTAATGCTTTTCAGGAAGGAAATAATGTCATCATTGAGGTTAGTGATGATGGTAATGGTATTGACACAGAGAATGTTAAGGGCAAGGCAATTGAGCGTGGTCTGATTACACCGGAACAGGCTGCGGCGCTTAGCCAGAAAGAGATTATTGACTTCCTGTTTATGCCGAGTTTTTCCATGGCAAAGAAGATTTCCGATATTTCCGGACGTGGCGTGGGACTTGACGTAGTAAAATCCAATATCGAGGCGCTTGGCGGTGATGTGGAAGTAAAGAGTATTCTCGGAGAGGGTTCCAAGTTTATTGTGCGTCTTCCTCTGACGCTGGCAATTATCCAGGCGTTGATGGTGGAAGTGCGTGGTGAGAAATATGCGATTTCACTTGGTTCGATTGAGACGATAGAAGAGATTCAGCCGAAGGAAATTAAGTATGTGCAGGCGAAAGAGGTTATCCATATTCGTGGTATGGTGATTCCGCTGGTACGACTGGATCAGCTTTTGGATTGTGAGCCGGATGACAAAGAGAGAGAGAGCCTTACGGTTATTATTGTGCGTAAGGGCGATAAGTTTGCAGGACTGATCGTGGATGAGCTTGACGGACAGCAGGAGATTGTAATTAAATCTCTGGGCAAATATATCAATAACAGCACCAAGATTATCAGTGGCGCGACTGTTCTGGGTGATGGCGAAGTTGCCTTAATCCTGGATGTGAATACATTATTTTAGGGGGTGTTGATATGGCGAACAATGTGTCTATTGCGGACGAAGGAAAAAAGCAGTTTATCGTTGTAAAAATCGGCGGTGAACAATACGGAATTGATATCAGTTACGTAGATAATATTGTGCGTATGCAGAGCATTACCAGGGTTCCTAAGGTGCAGCCTTATTTTAAAGGAATCATTAATCTGCGCGGCGAGATTGTTCCGGTTATGAGCATCCGGACGAAAATGGATCTGGAGCCGGATGAAATTACAGACGTTACCAGAATCATCATCCTCAAACTGGAGGAACACGGAGTTCTTGGAATTCTCGTGGACGAGGTGAAGGAAGTAGTAACGCTTGGTCCGGATGAGATTGATAAAGTATCTTATGATGCAAAGAGTAATAAGAATAATTTCATCAATGGAGTGGGAAAGAACGGAGAGGAATTGATTTCTCTGTTTGATACGAACAGCATTATTGATGAGACAGAGGCTGTATAAGCAGATGAATAGGCTGTTGCACGCAACTTAAGTATGTGACAGCCTGTTCGTAATTCATGGCAATAGAGTTTCTACGGAATGTGGAGGCTATTGTATGTACGGAGGAAATGGAGAGAACGCCTATGGCAAAGTTTAGTTTGAATCAGGTCAATGATATGTATTTTGACGTGCTCAAAGAAATTGGAAATATAGGGGCAGGAAATGCGACAACGGCAATTTCCAATCTGTTGAATATGAAAGTTAATATGGATGTGCCCAAGGTGGAATTTTTAACATTCCAGGAACTTCCGACTGCGATATCCGCCGAGGAAGAGACTGTGGTGGGAATTTATCTGGAGTTGGAAAGTGATATTGGCGGAAGCATGATGTTTCTGCTGAAGATGGAATCTGCATATTATCTGGTAAACCGTCTGATGGGACGCCCGGACGATTATACGGGAGAGTTTAATGAGATGGATTTATCGGCAATCAAAGAGATTGGAAATATTATTTCAGGTTCTTATTTGTCGGCATTGTCCGGCATGACAAAGATGGTTATCACGTCATCTGTGCCTTATCTTGCAATTGATATGGCAGCAGCAATTTTAAGTATTCCGGCAATCCAGTTTGGTCAGTATGGCGATAATGCGCTTTTGATACAGACCGAATTTGGAGATGATGTTAAAATACAGGGATTCTTTATTTTAATGCCGGACGTTGAGTCTTATGATAAGATACTAACATCGTTAGGAATTGTACTATAAGAGGAGCTGACGCATCATGGCAACAATTAAAGTTGGAATGGCAGATTTGAATATTTGCAAAGCACCGGATATGATTACTACGCTGGGTTTAGGATCTTGTATCGGAATTGCAGTTTATGATCCCGTTACCAAGATTGGCGGCCTTGCGCATATCATGCTTCCGGACAGTAAGCAGATGCGAAATAATTCAAATATTGCCAAATTTGCAGACACCGGAATTGAGGAATTGATTCGGAGAGTAACAATGGCAGGCGCCAACAAACGGCGTCTTGTCGCTAAGATTGCAGGCGGAGCGAAAATGTTTGAGGTGAAAGGCGTGTCAGGTGTTGGCAACGTGGGTGAGCGCAACGCGATTGCATCGAAGGCAAAACTCCATCAACTTGGAATTCCGCTTCTCGCTGAGGATACCGGACTGAATTATGGACGTACCGTTGAGTTATATCCTGAGACGGGAGAATTTTATATTAAGGCGGTAGGAAAACCGTTGAAAATCATTTAAAGGGTGATAGGTTATGAAAACGAAACAGGTACCGGTAATTATTACGCTGGTGGCAGGTTTGGTTACCTGTATACTGGGATTTACAATGCACATGGAATCAGCACAGTTTGTAAAAACGCTGGTGATTGTTTTGGTATCCTTTTATATTTTTGGGTGCATTGCAAAACTGGTGCTGGATAAAAATTTCAAGGAAGAGCCAGAAGAAGAGGCCACGGAAGAGGCAGGAGAAGAATCCGATTCTGAGGAAACAGAGAGTTCTGAAGAAATTACGGAAGAATCCATAGAAGAATCTACAGAAAAGTAAGTAATTGTTTTTTGCAGACAGGTAATTCAGTATAAACGGAATTGCCCGGTGTTGGGGTTTCCGTAGTCTTGGAGGCTTTGAATGAACGCAGCAGAGAGAGAACATTTATGGGCTGAATATTTTAAAAGGCCTACACCGGAACTAAGGGAACAGATTATTGTGGAGTATGCGCCGTTGGTGAAAATCGTAGCGGGACGTCTCAGCATGTATCTGGGATATAATGTCGAATATGATGATTTGGTAGGCTATGGCATTTTTGGACTGATTGATGCCATAGACAAATTTGATGTAAAAAAAGACGTAAAATTTGAAACGTATGCCAGCCTTAGGATTCGCGGTTCCATCCTGGATCAGATTCGCAAGATGGACTGGATCCCGCGGACTGTTCGGCAGAAACAGAAGAAAATAGAGGCGGCGATTAAAAAGATTGAGGAGAGGACAGGAAGAACGGCATCGGATGAAGAAATTGCCATGGAGTTGGATGTAAGCGGGGAAGAACTGCTGAATTGGCAGTCACAGTTAAAAGTTACAAACATGGTTTCTCTGAACGAATATGTTGAGCAGGGAATGGAACCGGTGATGGATGCGAAAGGGAATTCCCATTTTATCCAACCGGAGGATGCTGTTGCAGAAGATGAATTAAAGAAGGTATTGGGAAAGTCTCTGGAAATGCTCACGGAAAAGGAGCGGAAAGTTATCACCTTGTATTATTATGAGGATTTGACGTTGAAGGAGATAAGCAATGTGCTTGAGGTATCGGAGTCGAGGGTTTCCCAGCTTCATACCAAGGCGTTGCTCAAAATGAAGAAGACAATGGGGCCGTATATGAATATATTGACGGATTAATGATGGAGGGTTTTTAATGGGAAGAAACGCATATTTTAAACTGGATATTCAGGAAATGGGTGTGAATATTCAGATTTTTCCTCCGGAAGACGGCGGGCGAAAACTGGATGTGAAAGAAGTAACGGAATACCTGGATACGAAAGGTTTTACAGGATATAACTTAAAAGAAATAAATGATGCTGTGACAGTGGCGACACAGGAGATGCGTCAGGTTCGGGTCGGGGAAGGACGCACCATTTACGAGAATGAGCAGATGGAAGTCACCATTTCAAGTGACAGGATGCTGGCGTTTTGCCGGTTTTATCCGCCTTCCAATGGTGGAACTCTCATGACAGAAAAAGAGATTCTTAACGATTTACAGTTTCGCAATATTACTGAAGGGGTTGATAATGAGGCCATTCAGAAGTTTTTGGCGGATCGTCAGTATTGTATGGATTATATTTTTGCCAAAGGAACTCCGCCGGTCAATGGTGAGGATGCATGGATTGAATATTTTTTCAATACCAATCATAATCTCAGACCCAAGAGAAATGAGGATGGGAGCGTCGATTATCGCGAGTTGAATACCATTAGCCGGGTGGAAGAGGGGCAGACACTGGCAAAGCTTCATCCGGCAGTTCCGGGAAAACCCGGAAAGGATGTTTGTGGCGGTGCAGTACAGGGACGTCAGGAGAAGAACCTCAAACTGGATTTTGCCAATAATATTACTCTTTCGGAGGATAAGACGGAGATATACTCGAATGTAACTGGTCATGCCAGTCTGGTAAACGGCAAAGTATTCGTGGCAGACGTATATGATGTGCCGGCAGATGTGGATAATGCGACCGGAAATATTGTGTATGATGGAAATGTTACGGTAAAAGGAAATGTAAAGAGCGGATTTTCTGTTTCTGCCAAGGGCGACATCATAATTGAAGGTGTTGTGGAAGCAGCGTTTCTGACGGCTGGAGGGCAGATTATCGTAAAGCGTGGCATCAATGGCATGAGTAAGGGCAGAGTGGAAGCTAAGGATAACATTATCTGTAAGTTTATAGAGAATGCCACAGTGATCTCCGGAGGATATATTGAGACAGGATGTATTTTGCATAGTAAAGTTTCTGCGGAGGCAGACATCCGTGTCCGCGGTAAGAAAGGTTTCGTGAGCGGAGGATTGATTCGTGCAGGAAATGTGGTCGAAGCACAGACGATGGGTTCCGCGATGGGAACGATTACGCAGATCGAAGTGGGGGCTCCTCCTGCGGTAAAAGTACGTTATGATGAGTTGGATCAGAATATATTAAAGATTAAGCAGAATCTGGATAAGATGCGTCCGATTCTTGTCAATTTTAATGAGAAACTGCAAAAGAAAGAAGAGGTATCGCAGGATCGTATACAGCAGGTGCAGGCGATTGCAAAGAGTTTCAAAGATGAACAGAAGAATCTGGCAGCGCAGCAGGAAGAGATGAAAAAGCTGCATGAGAAGATTCAGATGGCAAATAGTGCAAAAGTGAAAATAAAAGGTACAATTTATCCGGGGGTAACGATTACGATCTCGGAGATAAGTAAAAGTATCAAATCGGAACATTCCTGTACGAGATATGTCAGGGAACGCGGTGAAATCGTGGCACGTCCTTTGTAGAGGACTGGCAGACAGGGAGGAAGGAGTGGTATGTAATGTCTATCAGACCAGTGGAATTTAGCGGAGTAGTGCAGAGAAGCCAGGATATGAGCACTCTGAAACAGAATGAAGATAATAAGCCTATGCTGCAGCAACAGAATGTGCAGACGCAGTTTGCGAAAGAGACGACGCAGCATATGCATCAGGTGAATCAGGCAAATGATTCTGATAATCCGGAACAGAAATTTGATGCCAGAGAAAAGGGAAACAATGAATATGAGAATCACCGCAACCAGAAGAAAAAGAAAAAAGAAGAGAACAGTGGAAAGGCAAGTGCAAAGACCCGCATGGGAGGCTTTGACATGAAGGTGTAGGTATTGAGATGAGCACATTAGAAATTTGTTTGTTAGTGGTTGGAATTGTTCTGATGATTGCCAGTTTCTTTATTACAGAGAAATTGTCCAATAGTGAATTGAACAAGATTTCAGAGCTGAGTACCGGGGAAATGCAGAAGATTCTGGAACGAAGTCTGAATGATGCTCAGACGAAAGTAGATAATATGGTTGACCAGGTAATAGACCATTCCATTGAGAAATCAATGGAAGTTGTTGAACGGGCGCTCGACAAGGAAACAAATGAGAAAATGCGTGTGCTGACGGAATATTCGGACACGGTGCTGCAGTCTATCAATAAGACGCACAATGAAGTGATGTTTTTGTACAGTATGTTGAATGATAAACATTCGGAGCTGACAAAATATGCAGGGAATCTTGCACAGCTTGCCATACATTTGGAAGAACTGGAGCAGAATGTTGAGAAGACAGTAGCAGAATCAGATGAAATCATTGGAAGGGTGCAGGAGGCGCAGCAGATACAGCAGGCATCTCCGGGTCTGGATGAAACGGTTTTCAGTGAAGAGGCTCCACAGTTGCCGGAAGAGACAGAAGTGGTACAGGCAGGAGAGCAGAACAATCATAATCAGATGATTCTGGAAAAATACAGGGATGGCAAGTCTGCAATTGAGATTGCCAAGGAGCTGGGACTTGGCGTTGGAGAGGTAAGGCTTGTAATCGGACTATTCAGAGAGGAAGAGTTGTAAGTTATGAAGCTAAAGTATTATTTGCGCGGATTGGGCATAGGAATCATATGCACTGCAATTATTATGGGAATTGCCCTCTCAGGAAATAAGAAAGAGACGATGACGGATACGGAGATCATAGAGCGGGCCAGACTTATGGGAATGGTGATGCCGGAAGACGTGGAGAATGATTCCCTGGAAGAGGAGAAAGAGCCGTCGGATGATAAGGATTCTGAGCCAGAGACCGGAAATAAGAGTGCAAAGAGTAAGACGGATAATCAGGAGAAGAATGATAAGAAAGAGGACAGCCAGGTAAAGACAGACAAAGCTGAAGATAGTAAAAAGGGCGATAATAAGACACAAAAGGAAGAGACAGCGCAGAAACCTTCTACACAGGAGTTCGTAGAGATTGAAATAAAAGCGGGTGATTATTCAGCTACGGTTAGCCAGACACTGAAACGGGCGGGATTGATTACGGATGCAGATGCATTTAACAGATATCTGACGCAGAAAGGTGTAGATCAGAATCTTCGGATTGGCGTTTATCAGATTCCCAAGGGCGCCACGCAGGATGAAATTATTGAAATTTTACAAAAATAGGAAGAATAGGGCTTGCCATGATAAAGGTGGTATGATACAATATATGAGCACTAATGCGGATGTTTGCATAGTGTGAGCAAAAGACTGCAAAGACAGTCACTAAATTAAACACATGTGCAGATTGGAAAATCGGTGCCTGTCGGTAATTTTTCAGGATGAAGCACATGGAAGATTATAACCAGATGGAGGTAGAAAAATGGGCGTTATTTCAATGAAACAGTTATTAGAAGCAGGTGTTCATTTTGGACATCAGACAAGAAGATGGAATCCGAAAATGGCTCCTTACATCTACACAGAGAGAAATGGTATTTATATCATTGACCTGCAGAAATCGGTAGGTAAGGTAGATGAGGCTTACAAGGCAGTGGCTGACATTGCAACAGAAGGTGGAACAATTCTTTTCGTGGGAACAAAGAAACAGGCGCAGGATGCGATTAAGGCAGAGGCAGAGCGTTGTGGAATGTTCTACGTGAATGAGAGATGGCTGGGCGGAATGCTGACAAACTTCAAGACAATTCAGAGCCGTATTGCCAGACTGAAATCCATTGAGAAAATGTCCGAGGATGGTACATTCGATGTTCTTCCCAAGAAGGAAGTAATTGCACTTCGCAAAGAATGGGAGAAATTAGAGAAGAACCTTGGCGGAATCAAGGAGATGAAGAGAATCCCGGACGCAATTTTTGTTGTAGACCCGAAGAAAGAGAGAATTTGTGTACAGGAGGCTCATACATTGGGCATCCCGTTGATTGGTATCTGTGATACGAACTGTGATCCGGAAGAGCTTGATTATGTAATCCCGGGTAACGATGATGCAATCAGAGCCGTTAAACTCATTGTTTCCAAGATGGCAGATGCAGTTGTAGAGGCAAATCAGGGAACGATTGAGGAAGAGACGACGGAATATGCTCAGGAAGAAGAGACAGCATCAGAGGAATAGGACACGCAACAGATTTGTTTATGTATTCAGTGCGAGGACAGACAATATTGCCTGTCCTCGATTAAAGTAAATAGTATAATATCGTAAGGTATTATACACGTTAGAATGCGCACAGGTAACATACTAATGTGTGGAGCGCATGGTAATAATTCACAAATGGAGGGAATTAAAATGGCTATTACAGCAGCAATGGTAAAAGAATTGAGAGAGATGACCGGTGCAGGAATGATGGACTGCAAGAAGGCTTTGAATGAGACAAACGGCAATATGGATGAAGCTGTTGAATTTTTGAGAAAAAACGGACAGGCAAAGGCTGAGAAGAAAGCTGGAAGAATTGCGGCAGAGGGACTTTGCACGGTAATGATAAAGGACGACAAGACGGCAGCAGTCGTAGAAGTAAATTCCGAGACGGACTTTGTGGCAAAGAATGACACGTTTAAGGCTTTTGTTGATGCAGTTGCAACACAGGCAGTGAATTCTGACGCAGCAGATATGGATGCATTTATGGAAGAAGCATGGAATGAGGATTCCAGCAAGACTGTAAAAGATGCACTTGTAGAGAAGGTAGCTGTTATCGGAGAGAATCTCAATATCAGAAGATTTGAGAAGGTTGTAGCAGAGAACGGATGCGTGGTATCATATATTCATGGCGGCGGAAGAATTGGCGTTATTGTAGAGGCAGATACCTCTGTTGTAAATGATGCAGTGAAGGAAGCAATGACGAATATTGCAATGCAGATTGCAGCGCTTTCTCCGAAGTATGTTTCCAGAGCTGAAATCAGCGATGAATATATTGCACATGAGAAAGAGATTCTTCGTGCTCAGATTATGAATGACCCGAAAGAATCCCAGAAACCGGAGAAGGTTATCAATGGAATGATTGAGGGACGTGTCAACAAAGAGCTGAAAGATATCTGTCTGGTGGATCAGGTTTATGTAAAGGCTGAAGATGGCAAGCAGACTGTTGGAAAATATCTTGAGGCAGTTTCCAAAGAGGCTGGCACAACTGTTGCTGTTAAGAAATTTGTTCGTTTTGAGACTGGTGAGGGTCTTGAGAAAAAACAGGAGGATTTTGCAGCCGAGGTTGCAGCGCAGATGGCTGGAAACTAGGTGAATCAAGTCCGCAGGACGCAGATGAACCGTATGT
>CAJTSB010000020.1:0-58218 GCA_910578825.1 uncultured Lachnospiraceae bacterium
CATATCCGCCGCAGTGCGATAAGAGATTTTTTATTCTATAGGAAAGATACTTTCATGCGTTAGTGTAACAAGGTTTTTCCTATAGAATAAAAAATAGCCCTGAATCCAGATAGATTCAGGGCTTATACGCAATTAATACCACACATATACTTACAACTTCTTCTCCCATCCAGACTGTACTGTCGGTTTTGGATTCTCACCAAATCATGCCTTGCAGCTCACGGACTTGCTCTCTGTGGAGTATCACCGTCGGTCGGGAATTCCATTCCATGATATACGGAATCGTCACCCTGCCCTGAAGAACGCTTTTCATTTATGTTTTTATTCTACTCTCCCCTGCCGTGTCTGTCAATAACAAATTTCACGTCCGGCAGGAGATAATAGCTGTATGGTTGATTGCTTATTTTTTAATCTTCATGCTCTTCTTATAACCTGTAGAGGATTTGAAGAACTTCTTGTATTTTGCAAGTTTCTTCTTCGGGCACTGAATGGTAGCCTTTTTATAAATTCCCTTGATGGCTTTTTTGCCTACGCTTTTTAAGGAGTTGCTGCTGATTTTAATCTTTTTCAGTTTGCCGCACTTCTCAAACGCACTTGCATCAATCTTTGTCACATTCTTTCCAATGGTTACGCTGCTCAGTTTCTTATAACCTTTGAACGCATTTTTCCCGATGGAAGTAATCTTGAAACTCTTGCCGCCAATCTTAACGGTTGCACCTATTTTGACACTCTTAAGCGTCTTACTCTTACCGCCGGCTACCGCAACCGTTCCCTTTCCGTCTGTTTTCGGACTGGTAATCTTATATTTCAGGCTGCCATACGTGTAGCTGCCATTCTTTTTAACAGTAATTACAAATGTCTTCGACAGACTCTTCTCGTAGTTTCCGATTCCGGTAATCGTTACCGTTGCCGTTCCAATGTTCACATTGTTGGCATAGCGCAGCGTGTAATCCACTCTGTTTACAAGCCTCTTGCCATTACATGTCACAATTACCGCAGGAGTAAGCGGTTTTTTGTTGAACGTCTGTGCCGGAATGGCTGCAACCACTGCCTTACTGATATCAATCTTGTTCCTTTGCGCCGCATTGGCAACTTCCTGTTCATATTTGGCCTCTGCCTGCGTCAGCGTTTCAAAGTTCTTCACTAATGCTTTCTGTGCATCGGTCAGCTTATTGTATGCTTCTTTTGCGGCGTCAATTTTCGCTTTGCACTCTGCCGAAGCATCTACCGTACCGATACTGTTGATTAACCGGATTACTTCATCTGCTTTTGCCTTGTCTTCTTTCTTCTGCAATGCTTCCGCATACTTTGTCTCCGCCTGTGTCAATATTTCATAGTTTGTCACTAACGCTTTCTGCTCTTCGGTCAGTTCTGCATATGCAGCTTTGGCCGCGTCAATTTTCGCTTTGCAGGCGTCCGTTGCCGTTATTGTTCCAATCTGATTTATCAGTCGTACAACCTCCATTGCCGCCCTGGAATCGTCTGTCTCAGTCGATGTAACAAGACCAACACAGAAATCATCTACATGGGACCACGCACCGCCTGCCAGATTTCCGGAAAGACCAATCGTAAGCGTATGATCCGTAACCTCTGCGACAAGACCAATTGCTTCTCTTACTCCGGTAATCGGGAAGTCCTCCTGTGCCAGAATCTCTCCCTCTGCATTTTTCGCATAGAGATAAAGTTCGTCATCCACAGCAAATCCAGATTCCTGTTTCACAGTTACCACATAAGTCCCATTCTCAAGATCTCTCAACGTCTGATTCAATTCTACGGTAAACTGCACGCTGCCGTCCCAGATATTATAACCGCCGCTGCCGGAAATAACATCCCCACTGCGGTTGGTCCATTTTCCTCTTGTTCCCTCGTTATTCCATGCGCTGTCAAACTCTGACTGAGACTCGAAATCTCCGCCCGGAACATTGATTGCCTTCGGAAGTTTCAAGTCCACAGTGTAGGATCCGTTGACTTCCACGGCAACTTTCGCTGCAACCGCCTGAACGCCTGCGTCCTCCTGCGCCGTCATCACCTGATACGTTCCTTCCATAACGTCAATGGTATAAGTTCCGTCCTCTGCTGCCTGTACAGTGAAACGTCTGTCATCTTCCTTCGTCCTGCATCCACGCAGTACAACATTCGCTCCGCCAACCGGATTTCCGGACTGATCACGGACAGTTCCAGATATCGTTCCTACTCGCTTGATCATCGCTATCTGCGGTGCAGTTACGGTCTCGCCAACCTTTATTTCCACAGTCTGTACCTGCTGCGGCGCCTCATAGCCGTCCTTTGCAACCTGAATGGTATAAACACCTGCCAGAACGTCCTCTATCGCATACGTTCCATCTGCGCCTGTCTGAACGGAAATGACCTCCTGTTCATCCTTTATAAGACTGACTATAACACCTGCCACATTATTGCCGCTGTCATCGACAACCTTTCCAGTCACATTTCCGCCCTGGTTCGTAACCGTGATTTCTGTTGCATTTATTATCTGTCCCGCTGCAACTGTGACATCCTGCTCTGCTGTAACAGTACATGCATGTACGTCCAACGAAAGCTTATATTCCCCGGCTGCCACCGGACCTAAACTATAGTTTTCCTTACCATCTTTTAATGCAAGCTCATACGTATAAACAATCGAGCCATCCTTTGAAGTTAATACCAGCGTAGCTTTCTTTGCCACATTTGAAGTAATCGCTCCGGAAATCTCCCCGGCTGCCGCCTCCTGCTCCTCGGAGCGCACCAATGATACGTCGTCAATAAGCGCAGCTGCTTTTGCCTTTCCTCTGGCGATAAATCCAATCTCTGCTTTATTTTCAGAAACAACAACATCCGGCAGGATAATTTGCGTATAACTGGAATGTGTATCTTTTATCATGACCTTCTTCGTGAGACTGCCTGATTTTGCATACATGCTTAATTCATCAAACGTTCCGGTATTCTTAACCTTAGCCTTCAGCGTATAGGTTCCATCCGGCAGGTTCGCGTCATCCGCCGTTACAATCTGCTGTGAAACCTTACAGTCGAAGTCTGTGCTATCGCCTAATTTCAGGGCATATTTTCCCGTTACAGTTTCGTTATTGTTGTTAATCGGAGATTTGCCTTTATTAACCGTATTCTTCCAACCCGCCAGTTCTGTCTGCGCGATACGATCTGCATCGAAACTGCCGTTCCTTACATAATTATTCTGGGCGTGTACCGTCCATTTTCCGGTTGTAATGTCTAAATCCCATGCGCTCAGGGAATGAAAATAAGGTTCTCCTGCCGCATCAAAGGACAACGGACACCACTGGTTAAATCCAAGCCCGTTTCCTGCAAATCCTGCCCAACGGTCACCACAGAAGATCACCGTTTCCTGAGCGTTTCCTTTTACCGTATAGAAAAATCCCGTCTGGCTTACATGACAGAAATCATCGCTGGTACCTGCCATCAGTTTCATATTTGTTACCGGTGTAAAGCTTTCCAGATATTCATCCGTCAAACTGTCTAATTTCAGATAATACCCATGAGACGCATTCCATCCATACAAATCAGATGCACATACATAATACTTCCCATCGTATTTAAACATACAGTTTCCTTCACGACCTGCACCGCTGTAAATCATATGGGATTTGGCAAGGCCAATCTTACCACCCTCCTGGGCTACGATTTCAGAGAGGAACATTTTGTTTCTTCCCCTGCCGTAAGAATATACGAGATAGCTCTTGCCCGTATCTTCATCCGTAAACACAGTCTGGTCTCCGGTATTCGACGTACCGCCCGTATAATCATACATATTGATACGCTGGTTCCAGGCAAATTGTCCGGTCGGCGTATCGGAGGTCAGGACAAGCACCTGCTTGCTGTAATACTGTCCATTGAATTCTCCGGAACCTTCTTTTGCCACATCCGGATAATCTTTCGTCTTTGTCGCATCATCCTGCTCCGTCTCCGGAAATTCATGCTGTACAAACAACGCATATTTCTCACCGACTTTGGCAACGCCAAGGCGTCCTACCCATCTGGCCTTCTGCTCGCCCATTTCGTCCGCATTATTCACTGCCTCCTTTGTGACAACGATTCCTTCATTCTTCCAGTTTACAAGGTCTTTGGAAGAATAACAGGTAACGCCCGCAAAGGTATCCTTGCTGTATGATACTTTCGGATTTTGCACGTATTTTTCTGCCTCTTCGTATTTCACGCCATACCAGTAGTAAGTGTCGTCAAACTTAAAGATTCCGCCACCCTGGGAGAAAATCGTATTTCCCTCTGTGTCCAGCCAGAAAACATCGTTTAAAATATCCGGATCTCCTTCCTTTTTCACCTTTACCAGTCTGTCAACCGCATCCTGCAATTTCTGATATGCCTGTGTAATTTCTTTATCCGTAGCATCTGCTTTGTCATATATGTTCTGCGCATTTGTCTTTGCCGCCGTCAATGCTTCAAAGGATACTTTCGTATAATCTGCTGCTTTATATGTATCTGCCTCGGTCAACAGCGTCTGCAACTGGGCTTTGGTGAAGGTCTCCGGTGCATCCGGAAGCCTGCCCATGCGGAATTCGTCTGCGTTTGCCCATGCATTTGCTGACATCTTACCATAAAATCCTACGGTTACCGGAGCGTTGCCGACTTCAACCGTCATACCGACGGCCTCCCAGATTTTGTCATTATCTGCTCTAAGCGTGGTGAGATTCTCCTGTGTCAGAATATTCCCCTGCGCATCCTTAACATAAGCATAGAGAATATCATCTGCGCCAAGTTTCCCTGCCTGTGCCATAAAACTGATTGCATAAGTTCCCGCTTCTAAATCTGACAATGTCTGATAAATATCAAACTGAAAAGCGCTTGACAGCCAGGTCCGCAGACGATTTGCGCCGGAATACTGCTTTCCATTCTCAATCTTCTGCGCTGCGCCAGTGGAGCCTTCCGCAACATGCCAGTCTGCATCGCTGAAGTTGGCATTATCAAACTCTCCATTTGGAACAGTAACCGGCACAGGAATCTGTAAATCCTGCTCTACTTCCGTACCGGAATCTGCCGTCACAACCTGTGCCACCGCACGAACATTTGCAGGATTGGCTTCTTTTAAATCAGCGTCGTATGGATAGCCGACCACCTGATAAACACCTGCCGGCACTTCTTCCGAATACCGGCCCTGCGCATCCGTGGTTGCCGTAATACGGCTATCGACTGCACTTGAACTACGTTCCCTGAGTACCACCGTCTTATCCGCCAATGGCTTCCCGCCTGCATCAAACAGTGTTCCGCTAATAGTTGCTGTCGCCGCATCCGTACCCGCTGCCATCACCGGCTGCGGAACACCGGAAAACAACGATACTGTCATCGCAAGCGCTAATAGTTTGCTTAATAATCTTTTTTTCATTTTCTTTTCCTTCTTTCGCCCCATATACGTTTTGTATATTTCAACTTATAGAATATCTGGTTATTAGAAACAATGATTAAATCTGAATCAATTCATACTGGTTCGTTCCAAGTCCTATTTTAACCGCGTGCGCGATACAGCTCTTCCATTCCGTGTCGGGATGGGTCATATGGAAATGATCATGTCCCTCCTCGTTGTGAAACGTCTTAATATTCTCATCCAACACACTGTTCTCGATTGGCGGCATCTTGTTACACAAATCCGCACACGCCTGATCCAGCGCAACCGGGTCAAACGACGCAAGCATACCGATATCCGGGATGATCGGGATATCATTCTCGGCATGGCAGTCACAGTTCGGCGAAACATCGCAAATCAGCGAGATATGGAAACAGGGACGCTCCTTGCACACAGCATAACTGTATTCCGCTATTTTACAATTCAACACTGCAATAGAATCGTGGAAATCCGCTGCGATTGCATCTTTGGGACAGACTGCAAGGCATCTTCCGCAGCCTACGCATTTATCATGATTGATAACCGCTTTCCTATCCGCAATCCCAGGCGCATCATGTGCGCAAATCTTCTGGCAGGCGCCACAGCCCACACAGGCATCCGGATTTACACTTGGTTTCCCATCACAGTGCTGCTCCATCTTGCCTGCCCGAGAGCCACAGCCCATGCCGAGATTCTTCAACGCGCCTCCAAATCCCGCCATCTCATGTCCCTTAAAATGCGTCAGCGAAATAACGATATCCGCATCCATGATTGCCTGGCCTATCTTCGCCTCTTTGACATACTCGCCATCTATCGGCACAATCGCCTCGTCCGTTCCCTTCAAACCATCCCCGATAATCACATGGCATCCGGTCTGATAAGGGGAAAATCCATTGACGTATGCTGTCTCCAAATGGTCAAGCGCATTTTTCCTGCTGCCCACATACAACGTATTGCAATCCGTCAGAAATGGCTTGCCGCCAAGCTCCTTTACATAATCGGCAACCACCCTCGCGTAATTGGGACGAAGGAATGCAAGGTTCCCATATTCGCCAAAATGAATCTTAATCGCCGCATATTTCTCCTGGAAATCTATGCTCTCAAATCCTGCCGTTTTCATCAGACGGTGAAGTTTCTGCAGTAAATTTTCCTGTCCCGTAGCCTTAAACGATGTAAAATAAACATTTGCCTTTTCCATGCTCTCCTCCATTTCTGTTCGTCCTACAAAAATGTTACCTGTTTCTCAAAGTGATACTCATGCGGTTTCTTATGATCTGTCTTATGCCCCGCCGCCAGCGCTATCTCAAAAGAATAACCTTCGGGAATCTGAAACGCCTGGGAAAAATATTCCTTCTTCTCTCCGTGCATGGCATCGTATATACAACCGATAATCAGACTTCCAAGGCCAAGGCTTTCTGCAGCCAGCGACATGTTCTGAACGGCAATGCCGGCGTCCACCTCACTCCACTTAAATCCATCTTCTGCACTCAGCAAAATCAATACCGGGGCTTCATAATAAAAATTGTGAGGCTGTCTTTCCTCTCCCCGCAGTTTCCTCATTTCTCCCTCTAATTCATCCAATACCGGATGATCCCCCTTAACTACCGTAAAACGAATTTCCTTCTGGTTCTTTGCAGTCGGCGCCTGAAGACCGGCATTCAATATCGTTTCCAGTTCTGATCCGGTAAGTTCCTCCTGGCTATACGCTCTTGCCGAACTCCTTGTCTTCATTACTTCTAACACCTGATTTGACATTGCTTTCTCCTCCTTCCAGCTTTCCCCTAGTGTAACACACGTTATTTTAAAAAACAACTTCTCTTAATTTTTGCACGCAGGAAATAATTTATGGTATAATACTCGAAATATAGAACAGTGAGGTATAAAATGAAAGTATCAGATATGACAGAAGGAAATTCTCTGAAACTAATTCTGCGGTTTGCGATCCCCTTATTCATCGGAACGCTTTTCCAGCAGGCATATAATATCATAGATACCATGATTGCCGGATACAATATCGGGGATGAAGCCATCGCAGCTATCGGCGCAACCGCTTCTTTGTATGCCGTCATTGTATATTTTGCTATGGGACTGAACAGCGGGTACGGAATCATTATCTCAAGACTGTTCGGTGCAAAAGACATTGACAGACTGAAAAATGCAACGGCAACAATGGTAAGCCTCAATCTGGGAATTACCATTGTGCTGACAGGCGTCTCCCTGCCATTGCTCCATCCGCTGTTAAAGCTCCTGGATACCCCTGCTGAAATCTACGAAATGACATACCAGTATATTTTTGTCATACTCGCCGGGATGGCTGCCGCCATCGCCTATAATATGTGCGCCGCATTTTTACAGGCACTCGGAAACAGCAACATTCCCTTATATTTCCTGATTATGTCCTGCATCATTAACCTGTCGCTCGACTATGTGTTCATTGCAGGTTTTCACATGGGCGTGGCAGGCGCGGGATTTGCAACCATTATTGCCGAGAGTATCTCGGCTTTATCCTGCATGATTTATATTATCAGAAAATACAGGGAATACCTGCCTGGAAAAAAGGACTGGAAATTAGACAAAACGCTTACGCTGGAAATGTTTACCACAGGTACTTCCATGGGATTGATGCTGTCCGTATTCTCTCTCGGCTCCATCATTCTGCAAAAAGCCATCAACAATCTTGGTACGCAAATTATCACGGCACACACTGCTTCCAGAAGAATTTATGAAGTATTTGCC
Source organism: uncultured Lachnospiraceae bacterium (assembly GCA_910578825.1). GTDB lineage: Bacteria > Bacillota > Clostridia > Lachnospirales > Lachnospiraceae > Petralouisia. Next base: position 8,099 of record CAJTSB010000020.1, read on the forward strand.
ATACCGTTATCTACTGCCGCCACCGCCACCGCCACATTTGTCGGACAGAACTTCGGCGCCCGTAAATATCAACGCATCGACAACGCCCTCAAAAAAATCATATTTGCAGCATTACTCTGGTCTGCAGTTTCCATTTTCATTGCAATTTATGCCGGGGAATTCATGGTAAAACTGCTGATTGACACCAATGATCCTGTGATTATGGAAAATGCGCTGTTAAACCTCCGACTCAGCACTGCATTTTTCTTCCCGCTGGGCGTTTTAATTATTATGCGAAACGCAATGCAATCTATGGGTTACAAAGTGACTCCGGTTCTGTCGAGCGGAATTGAATTACTGGTAAAGATACTTGCAACTTTTCTCGTCGTGCCAAAACTGGGATATACCGGCGTGGCTTTCACAGAACCCGTTATATGGGTTCTGTGTGCCGTATTTATTGTCGCCGTTTACCTCACGAGCAGGAAATCAAGCAGGTTACACTCCCGCTAGTCCGCATAAATTCGCAGCCTCAGAGAAATACTCTCTTCCCCGTATTTCCGGTACAGAATCAGCACGATTGCAATGCATATCAGGAATAATGCCGTAACGCAAACTGCAAACTCCACCGCCGGATATTGAATCACGAAGTATTCCATCCGTTTCCTCATCGCTTTTCCAAGCAGGAAGAAAATTCCGCCACCCAAAACTCCGGTCAGCACGGTAATAATCAGACTGTAGAAAATTCCTTCCAGTATCAGCATTTTCCGTAACTGTTTCCTCGTTAACCCGATGCTCTCCATCACTGCAAATTCCCTCTTTCTTACTGTCAGACCTGTAATGGTAACATCCATATAATTGACAATGCCCATAAGCAGCAGAATCCCACATAAGGCACCCAGTACCAGACGATTGGAGACGATATAATCCTTCATCTCCTGTAACGTATCTATTTTAAGAATTGTCTGGAGCACGCGTTCATCCAGATAACCATCTTCATAATAGCCAAATTGCTCATTATACCCGTTGACGATATTTTCCACCTCACGACTAAGTGCGAGCCTGCTGTCTGGCTGTGCCGTAATCTCCAACGAAAAATTCTGTTCGGCTGTGTTTAACTTCTGAAAGCCTTTTTCACCGATCAGAAGATAGACGATCTCGTCGCCTATCCATGTATAGTTTAATTTGGGCAAATTTTCCAGTTCAAGATCCAGATAGCCACAGAATTCCATATCTGCTGCTTTTTTCTTGTTGACAACATTGTATATTCCCAACGACATACCAACCGTATCTTTGCTCATTTCGATCTGCGCAGGAGAAAGCATATGGTCGTGTAGCAAAATTACGCCCTCGCCTTCTATCACCGCATCAACGTCCAGATATAGATTCTCTTTTTCGGCTAATGTTTTCAACTCTGTCAGCCATTCATCACTCGCAATCTGCACGGTGCTTGGAGCACGGTAGAAATACAGATCCAAATCAAGATCCTCTTTTCTTAACTCCAACGCCTTCTCCTCAACCAGTACCTCCGCAAAACATCCTCGTACAACGCTGCTGCTCTCAATACCTGGGAGATTTTGTATCCTGCCAATCAACTCATCCGGGAAAATAATATGTTCTTCATACCCTTGACAGTTATCCGATGATAATCCGGTTGTCACATAAATATCCGGTCTTTCATATTCTATCTCATTCCTTGTATCCGCGCCCCTGAAAATCATGACTATGCCAAGCGATACAATAAATCCCAGGCTCAGGCAGGTCGCGCTGATAAAAAACCGTTTTTTAAAACGCATGATATTCCGCCACGCCATCTGCGATATTTGGAACTTCTGATTCTTCCCTGTCGCCTTTTTGCGATAATTTCCACTGTCCGCTTTTTCCATATAATTAACCGCCTCAATGGGCGTTAGTTTCACGGTACGCCGTATGGCAAGCGCAGAACTGAAAAATGTAACAACACCGCCAAAAAGAATGGACGCTGCCAAAAAAACCGGACGAAAGGTAATCATCCCCGCCGCACTTCCAAATCGATACAGGTACATTTTGGACAATAAAACCGGTAGCACAATCAGCGTAATCATTACGCCCACGATTGCGCCTGCCAGACTCCCGCGCAAAACAACCGTTCTTACCTGCCGAAATACAATGCCCCGAAGCTGTTTTCTCGTCGTGCCAAGCGTCTTTAACAGCCCATATTGACGAGTATTCTGTTCAAAAGAAATGTGAAGTACATTATAGATAAGCAAACCTACGCAAACCAGAATAACCACTGCCAGTATCCATATGGTATCAAACCCTCCCGCCAGTATATATGCAGCATCAAATCTTGCTGTATCCTGCCCGCGGAACTGCTGGCTCATATCCCGCATCTGAATGTCAAAATAGAGCATTTGCTCAACATCTCTTCCCTTGACCTGGTCCTTCTGCCTCAGAAACAACGTCAGATCCATATCCTCACTCTCGCAAACAGAATCTATAAATGCCTGGGAAAAATAAGCATCTGGCGGTCCATACTTTAATCTTGCAATATACTCCGTATAATATCCAGACAGAGTGAAATCGTAATACTCTACCCCTCTACTCTCGTCATTAAAAATTACCGGAATGGATACTTCCATACCTGTTTGGGGTTCAGAAATACCCAGAGTTTCCAGGGTTGCCATCGGAAGCATAATTTCCATTTCTTCCTGGGGATAATTTCCATGAATATCTGTAAACGCCGGTTTTTTTATCTTCTCCCAGGCAATATCATCCACAACCGCGCACCTTGCCTCTACTGTATCTCCAAACCGCACATACTTTCCGACATCCTTGATATAAGGAAGTTTTCTGATCTCCTCATACTGGTCCTCCGTCGCTCGCTCCAACGTCGTATTCGATACCACGCCGCGCTCCCTTGCCTCGCGCAGCATATCCATATCTATCTTCCCGGCGGCAAAACTGAATACACAAAAGAGCGCCATAACCGCAAATGCAACTGCGCCGGTCAAAATCATATACCGCTTTCGATCCGCATAATATTCCCTGCGGGCAAGCTGCGCAACAATTTTTTTATTGTTGTTCTTCATCCTGACCACCCCTTACCTTCCCATCTTCGATGCGAATAATATAATCTGTCATCTGGGCAATCTCCTCGTTATGCGTTACAATCACGATGGTCTGATGGAATAAAGCAGCGCTGGATTTCATAAGGCCTACGACCTCCGTGCCCGTAACGGAATCAAGGTTTCCGGTCGGCTCATCGGCAAGAATCACCGCTGGTTTGGTAGACAGCGCCCTGGCAATCGCCACCCTCTGCTGCTGCCCACCGGAAAGCATATGCGGCATACTGTCCAGCTTTTCACGCAGTTTCAAGGTCTCAATAATGCTCTCCAGGAACATCTCATCTACTTCTCTCCCATCCAGTTTCAGCGGCAGCACGATATTTTCATAGACATTCAGAACCGGAACCAGGTTGTAATTCTGAAATACAAATCCAATATTTCTTCTTCGAAAAACCGTCAATTCATCATTCCGCAAATTTCCAACGTCTTCACCCCGGACAATCACCTCGCCCTCCGTAGGATAATCCAGACCACCCAGCATATTCAAAAGCGTTGTCTTTCCGCTTCCGGACGAACCTGTAATGGAAACAAACGCGCCGTCCTCTATCGAAATGGAAACTCCATCCAATGCCCGCACTTCGCCTGATGGCGTCTGATAAATTTTCTTTAATCCTCTTGTCTCTAATACATTCATCTCTATCCCTCCTGCTCTTTCTATGATAATTTAATTCTATCAGGAACTTCTTACAATCTCCTTACATTTCCCCACTTTAATCTGCATAAATACGCAGCCTCAGGGAAATACTCTCCTCCCCGTATTTCCGGTACAGAAACAGCACAATTGCAATACATGACAGGAACAATGTGATAACACAGCCTGCAAATTCCACAATCGGATATTGTATCACAAAATATTCCATCTTTTGCCTCATAAACATTCCGACCAGGAAGAAAATCCCTCCTCCCAGGACTCCGGTCAGTATGGAAATTATCAGGCTATAGAAAATCCCCTCCAGAATCAGCATTTTCTTAAGCTGCCTCCTGGTAAGTCCGATGCTCTCCATCACTGCAAATTCCTTCTTCCGAACCATCAGGCCCGTGATGGTAACATCCATGTAATTGACAATTCCCATAAGGAGCAGAACTGCACACAAAGCTCCCAGCACCAGTCGATTGGCGACAATATAATCCTTCATCTCCTGCAGCGTATCTATTTTAAGCAAAATGTCCAGCATGAGCGGATCCCAATATCCATATTTTTGATACTTATCATATCCTTCCGGCGGTATAAACTTCCGGTTATACTCTTCCACCAGTTTTTCTACCTCACGGCTCAAAGCAACCCGGCTGCCTGGCTGCGCATCGATAAATATATGAAAATTCTGCTCCCTCGCCTTGATATTCCGGAATCCTTTTTCACTGACAAGAAGATAGACGTCGTGATCTGATTTATTCGTATAAAGTATCTCCGGCAGACCTTCCTGCTGTAAATCCAGATAACCGCAGAAACGCATATCCTTCGTCTTTTGCTTGCTCACAATATCGTAAATGCCCAGCGTCATGCCAACCGTGTCCTTACTCATCTCTATCTGTGTGGGTGAAAGCGCATGGTCATGCAGAAGAATCACACCTTCGCCTTCCATCACCGCGTCCACATCCAGGTACAATCCCTGTTCCTGTGCAAATGTTTTTAAGCGGGCAAAATATTCATCGCTCAAAATCTGCACGGTACTCGGATAGCTGTATGAATAAATATCCAGCCACATATCCTCCCTTCTTAAGTCAAGCGCCTTTTCATCCACTCTCACCTCCACAAAACCGCCACGCGCAATATCGCTTTCTTCGATTCCGGGAAAGGACTCTATCTTATGCAGGAGTTCATCCGGGAACAACGTATCCTCAGCATGATTCTCAAAAACACCCGCACACTCGAACGCCGATACCATGGTACTGACATTAATATCCCAATACTTATGTTCTATCTCATTTCTCGTATCCGTACCCCTGGAAATCATGACAATTGCAAGCGATGCAATAAACCCCAGACTCAGGCAGAATGCGCTGATGAAAAACCGCTTTTTAAATCGTATGATATTCCGCCACGCCATCCGGGATAATTGGAACTTCTGTTTTCCATTCTTTCCTGTCGTCCTCCCCTGATAACGTATGTCCGCTTTTTCCATATAACTGACCGCCTCGATGGGCGTCAGTTTCACGGTACGCCGTATGGCAAGCGCAGAACTCAAAAATGTAACGATGCTGCTGAAAAGGACAGAGGCAATCAGAAGAACCGGACGGAACGTAATCATACCTGCCGCACTGCCAATCCGATACAGGTACATTTGGGACAATAAAACGGGAATCACGAGCAGCGCAACCAACACGCCTGCTGCCGCACCAGTCAGGCTCCCAAAGAAAACTGTCCTTCTTACCTGCCAGAAGACAATGCCCCGAAGCTGTTTCCTCGTCGTACCCAGTGTTTTCAAAAGACCATATTGACGAATATTTCGCTCAAAAGAAATATGGAGCACGTTATAGATAAGCAACCCCACGCTGATTAAAATAACCACTGCCAGTATCAAAATGGTATCAAATCCTCCCGCCAGTGCAAACATCGCCTGTCCACCTGCCGTAATCTCCCCCAGAAACTGCTGGCTCGTATCCCGCATTTCAATGTCCGCATAGAGGCGGTTCTCCACTACCCTTCCCGCAATCCGGTCATCCTGCCTTAAGTACAGCGTAGCATCCAGTTCCTCATCCCCAAAAATGGAATCCACAAACGCCTGAGAAAAAAATGCGTCCGGCGGCCCATACTGCAGGGTAGCAATATACTCCGTATAATAACCGGAGAGAATAAAGTCATACTTTTTTGTACCAAGACTTTTATCAAAAAAGCTTACAGACCCCGACAGTTTCATGCCAACCTGAGGATCGGAAATCCCCGAGGCCTTCAGCGTTCGCATAGGGAGCATAACCTCCATTTCTTCCTGCGGATATTTCCCATGGATATCCGTAAACGCCGGTTTCTTTATCTTCTCCCAGGCGACTTCATCCGCAACCGTACACCTTGCCTGCAGCGTACTCCCAAACCGCACGCATTTCCCGACATCCCTGATATAGGGAAGTTTGCGTATCTTTTCATACTGCTCCTGTGTTGCCCGCTCCAGTGTCGTATTCGATACCACACCGCACGTCCTCGCCTCGCGCAGCATATCCGTATCTATCTTGCCGGCGGCAAAACTGAATACACAAAAAAGAGTCATAACCGCAAATGCAATTGCAGCGGTCAGAATCATGTGCCGCCTTCTGTCCGCATAATATTCTTCCTTTGCAATCTGCGCTATGACCTTTTTATTGTTATTTTTCATTTCCATCCCTCCTGTCCTCTGTGATAATTCCATTCTAACAGGAAGTTCTTACAATCTTCTTACATTTTTGAAATTTTTCAGGGCAGGAAAATTGAAATTTCAAGCCCCGGACTTTTCCTTTTGGCCTTCACAAAACCGCCATGCATCAGCACAATTTCCCGTGTGAGATAAAGACCTAACCCGAATCCCGGCTGCCCATCGGTCTCCTTTCCCCGATAAAACCTCTGAAAAATCCGCCCTTCCTCCCCCTCTGCAATTCCAATCCCGCTGTCTGTTACGGAAATCCGCGTATACATTTCATTCTGAGCGGCAGACACCCATATTACAGAATCCATCGGTGAATATTTCACGCTGTTTTCCAGCATGTTATAAATAGCCTCCCCAAGCCAGTTGCCGTCATGGGGAGCCTCTAATTTCTCTTCCAGGGATAAATCAATAAAAATCCGTTTCTCATCCGCTGCTTTTTTCACCTGCAGGATACACTGCATAATTGTCCCACAGAGCGCAGTGGCGTCCGGTTTAACCTGAATAATCCGACTCTCCAGCCTTGCCATCTTGATAAAGCTTTCGGTCAGGAAATGCAGTTGGGATTCTGTATTTTTCAATATCTCAAGATATTCCTGTCTTTCCGAATCACATCCGGCAGCCCCCAGAAGTTCCAGATAGCTCTCGATATTTGCCAGAGGAGTCCGCATCTGATGCGCTATCTCAGCGATTAATTCACGGACATCATCGCGTTCTTTGATTAATTGACTTTCGCTGCCACGTATTTTTTCCGACAACCGTAATAACTGATACTGAATTTTGGACGGAAGCTCATCTTTGTAAGATAAGGAAATATCCAGCTCATCACCATTTATGAGTTTTTCCAGCACCATCGAAAACGTCTCCAGTTCTTTTCTCCTACGAAACATTGTCACTCTCCAAATGTATAACCAAGACCAAACACATTTTTTATATAGACCGGATTTGCCGGGTCCGGTTCGATTTTTTTCCGCAACCGGAAAAGCGTGACATTGACAGTATTCTCTTCCACGAACGCCCCCTGAACATCCCAGATTTGTTCCAGTATCATCTGTTTGGTAATCACTTTTTTCCTGTTGCGCGCAAGTAACACAAGAAGATCGTATTCTTTGTTCGTAAGATTGATTGTCTTTCCCCGGCTCATTACCTGTTTGCGCTCATAATCAATGCTCAAATCTTCATAACAAAATAACTTTGTATTTTCTTCTCCCGTCCTTCTCAAAACCGCCTGCGCATGTTTGAGCAGAACCGCCATGGGAAACGGTTTCACGAGATAATCGTCCGCCCCGCAGTCAAATGCACGGATCATGTCCTCCTCGTCGTCCCGCGCAGTCAGGAAGATAACCGGAATTTCTCTACTATTTTGCACCTGACGACAAAGGGAAAATCCATCCCCATCTGGAAGTCCGATATCAACGATCATAAGCGCTGCGCCATCTTCCAGTAATCCCTGTGCCTCTTGCATGGACAATGCTCCCGCCGCCTCATAACCGGCATTTGTAAACGCCTTGCACACCGCCCGGTTTAATAACGTGTCATCTTCAACAATAATCACTTTATTCTTCAAAATCCATACAACTCCTTGTCATCGTATAAGGCCGAACTTTCCCATCGGCAACCGCCACATGCGCGGGGTGATTTGCATATACCTTCAAGGCCTCTTCACTTTCAAATGCGGAATCCAGCATCAAATCCATATTTGAACTTGCAAGCCCCAGCGTATGAACCCGAATATCCAAAAGTCCCGGAATCTGACCTTTGAGCCCCTCCAGTCCTTCTTTGATTCCATTTTTGATTTTAAGCGCCTCTTCCTCAGAATATCCGTCTTTGAGTTTCCACAAAATAATATGTTTTACCATTGTTTTCTCCTTTTCTCTGATCCACTTTAAGCATCCTGATCCACGCCTGATCCTGCTTGTATCATACATGATACAGACAGGATTTGCAATAAATACCAGATGGAAACGCCAAAATCAAAATCAATGCTATTATTATCTCCTCCTGAAGAACCGATAAACATAATAATAAAATCTGTTATTATCAATTCTGACATATGGAGGATGAAAATGGCTACCGATGTAAAAACCGTATTGGATTCCATGGAAAATGCCCTGCGGCTGCAAATTCAGGCAAACGCAGAGAGACGTTCTGCCAAAGCTGAACGCGAAGAAAAAGAATTTATGGAAAAGCTGGCGCAGAAAGCTGCCAGCAGAACCGAGCTTGAGGCAAAAGCTGCAGGCGTTAAGGGAACACAGGACGCCGTGCGCCGTGACCAGCTTATGATGCTTATGATGGCAGGATTTTAACTCTATTTGCCGCTATTAGCATTTCGCTTTTGTCGTCAGAAAAGCGATTCATTTTATCGACAATCACCCACACCGCCATGCAAATTATTCCGGCGGCGTGGGTGATTTGACTTTAATTCATCAGGGCGCGCAGCAGAATAATATGATATTCCTCGTCCTTAATGATTCTTGCCAGTACACGATTGACGCAATCATCTTTTATCATCTTCATATGCGCCTCATACTGATTGATTGCCGCTTTTTCCGACTCAATATCTGCAAGCAGCATACTTTTTACCTGCGCCGGTATATTCAGGCATTCCGGCGTCCACATTTTCTTTCTTCCGTCACGGTATTTCGCCGTATAATCAATATTTCCTCCCAACAGGACGATCAATTCTCCTAATTTCTGCAAATGCATCATCTCTGCCATTGCAATACCAATAAGCGTCTTTGCCATAGAACAGTCTCCACAGGAAATACGGTTCTCATTATTGATATATTGGGTGATGGCTGACAACTCTGACACCGCTCCGCAATAATCAATACTAAGCAGGTTCGCATACGCCGGATTCTTCTCCCTCACCTGAATCGGCGGATACGGCAAATCCATCATAATCGGCTGAACTCCCGCAAAACTACAATTATTTACAATCACACTTTCTCCCATACACAGATTCTCCTCACACATGATTAATTCAGAAACAATATATGATGTTTCTATGATAATATATTGTATTTTTCTCATACTGTGCATAGACAAACGCCGCAAAACCATTTTCACAATGATTCTGCGACGCCATAAAATTATTATTTAACTTTTACTGATTTCACCTTGGAGAAGGAGGAATACTTATCCGCTCCGAGGCTGTTTGGTGCAACCGCTTTTACCTTATAGTAATAGGTTTTCTTTGCAGCAAGTCCGGTATCCTTAAAGGATGTTTTGGTCGAAACGCCGGCCAGCTCATAAGTTCCTTTTTTCTTCGTTGAACGGAAGATAAGATATTTCTTCGCGCCTTTCACTTTCTTGTAAGAAACCGTCGCACTCTTCTTTCCTGCCTTGACCTTAATGGACGGAGCCTTAACTGAAATCGTTGAAATTGCTGTCGTAGCGGATTTACTTGCGCCAAAACTATTACCGCTTGTCCAGCTTCCATCCCGATCCATTACCTCCCGATATGCGACTACATAATACTGATAGCTAACGTCGTTCTGAGGTCCATAAGATGTAATATCTTCTTTGGTTGCAATACCCTGTTCATTATAGACAGGTCTGTGATAAGCATAGGCATAATCTGTCACCGTCGTTCCCGCAATCTTACTTGTGTCCACCCAGCTGGAAGTGGAGCCTGGACGATGGTACGCCAATTTCTGCGCCGTCTCATTATCCTTGGACATCTTTACCTTGCTGCTTCCTAACGTATAGTAATAATTCTCCGTGATGCTTGCCGGTTTAAATACCTCTATTTCAACTTCACTTCCGCCGTTATAATTATAAGTCTTTGTGTCTGCGTCATAAGTGGAGCCCAAATCAGCGGTACGGTATACCTTATAATAAGATGCTCCTGCTACGGCCTTCCAGGAAACTTTAACACCAGTAGATGACGCCGTTGCTTTAACGCCCGTCACTGCTGCAATATGACCTTCCACATATACGGTATCGCTGCCGGAATATTTGTTACCATTGAATGCACGAACCCGATAGCGAATGCTCTGCCCAAGCGGAGACGCCGGCAGCGTATATTTTGTTGTCTTTGCACTTGTTATCTTTTTCAGCGTTACCCAATCCGCTTTCGTTTCATCATATTTCTCAATCAGATAACCCTTTGCCTGCGGAATCGGATACCATGCAATCGCAACTTTTCCATTTTTGGAGCTCTGCGCCTGCTTATATATATCTACAGACGTATTGAAACTGAATTTTGTGTTTACAGACGCGCTGCTTTCCGTGAAATATACTTTTTGTTTCTTGACAAGCTTATAAGCTTTTACGCGGTAACCATACGATTCTCCAGCAACCAGTTTCTTATCTGTGAAACTGCTTTTTTTCTTACTCAGGCTCTTTACGAGTTCATATTTATTGAAATTATAATTTTCTCCTGATTTATAGGTACTGCTTGAGGAATAACCCACATTCCGGAATACATCATAACCTGCCGCACCGGATACCTTCTTCCAGGTCAGCTTGACAGAATTCTTACCGGTTGCCTGCGCTTTGAGGTTCATTGCGGCCGCACCCGTCTGCACAGTCTTATACTCATATGCTCCATATGCGCTCTTCTTCGTATCCGGATTGAAATAATAAGCGCGCACTCTGTATGTATATTTGGTATCTTTTGTAAGACCCGTGTCTTTATAGGTATGAGCTGTCGTTGTCGCCAATACCTGATATTTCTTGCCTATTTTCCGGGAAATCTCGAATCCGGTGTAATCTCCATATTCTGCACTTATTTTCAGGGTAATGCCCTTATCAAGAATTTCCGTTGAAATATCGGTTACCTCTGCCACCGGAGCCTTTACGCTTACGATATTGGAATAAGCCCCCTTCGTGCCATAAGCATATGCATATGCCCGCACATAATAGGTCATTCCCGACGTCAGGTTGTAATAGTAAAGACGGCTGCTGGAAGTCGAATCTACATCGGCCAGATTCTCATTAAACGCCCGATTCGTAGAATACTCAAGATATACCGTAGTACCTACCGGAACCGCACTATGGGAAAAATAAATTCCCTCCGGCGTCATCTCCTTAACCGCCAGACCAGTCACCGCTGACGGTCTGGGAGCCGTCCATATACCGGTTGCCGGCGTACCGGATACTTCCTCATCATAGTCATCTTCCTCGTTGTATACAGTTTTGGAAGGAGTCAGCGTAAATGTATATGTCATGCCGGCAGTTAAATTGTCGAAACTGCTGCTGTTAATCCAGAACTCTGTATTATAATTATAATTGTACTCATCATCGTTTTCATCCCAGAAATAACCACTGTCACTCGTCTCATAGTAACGGCTGTATACTTCTTTGCCTGCGCGGTCTGTTACCTTTAAGCGAATGCTGTCGCAATCCGTCACCGCATAAGTTAATTTAAATCTGAACTCTGAGGAATCCGAACGCTTTACCGGCGTCACGCGGAAATTTGTGATGGATGGATTCACGGTCGCTGCCTGCGCTGAAATTTCCTCCTCTGCATACTCAGCCGTCTCCCTTGCCATTCCATTCTCTGAAACTTCAGCCTGATTCTCTGCCTCTGATGCCTCTTCTTTCTCTGGCGCTGTAATGTCTTCCTCGGGCATTACTGCTTTTTGCTCTGAAACTTGTACATCTGTCTTTGGCTCCATGTTGTCTGTCTCTGATGCCTCGTCCTGCAAATCGCGGAATCCAACATTCTCTGTGGCAACGATACTGCCCTCAGGCTGTATCTCGGCTGCCATGACAGGCGTAACATTTGTGACTGTCAATGCCAAAACCAAAGAGCCAGTCAGGATTTGTTTCCATAACTGTGACTTTTTCATAAATTTCTCCTCCATTTCTGAATTCTAATGATTTTATTGTGTCTTTTATCTGGACAATCCATTTTTATCATACTCTTTTTGAAAAAAATGTCAAATCTAAATATTAATTTTCGACAAATTTCGACAAAACTGAATCTCTATCTTACCGCCTCAAAAGCCGCATCCAGCGCCGCAATCAAATCCTCTGCTCTCTCAATACCGATAGAAAGACGAATCGTATTGGGCTTAATTCCCTGATCCAGCAGTTCCTCCTGCGTACACTGGCTGTGCGTGGTCGTCGCAGGATGGATGACAAGCGATTTCACATCCGCCACATTTGCCAACAAAGAAAAAATGGGGAGATTGTCTATAAATTTCTGCGCCTTCTTTGCATCTCCCTTAATTTCAAACGTAAAAATGGAACCGCCGCCGTTCGGCAGATATTTCTGATACAGTTCATATGTGGGTTCATCCGGCAGCGACGGGTGATGCACCGCTTCCACCTGCGGATGATGCGCAAGATACTGTACAATTTTCAGCGCATTGCTCACATGACGCTCCACGCGCAGAGAGAGCGTTTCCAATCCCTGTAGGAAGAAAAACGCATGGAAGGGAGAAAGCGTTGCTCCGGTATCACGCAGAATAATGGCACGGATATAGGTGACAAAAGCAGCCGGACCTGCTGCATCCGCAAAAGATACTCCGTGATAACTTGGATTTTTCTCGGCAATCCATGGATATTTCCCGGATGATTTCCAATCAAAGTTTCCACTGTCGACGATTACGCCGCCAATTGCCGTCCCATGTCCTCCGATAAATTTCGTCGCCGAATGCACCACGATATCTGCGCCATACGCAATCGGACGAATGAGATATGGGGTTGCAAAGGTAGAATCAACGACCAACGGAAGATGATGCCTATGTGCAATCTCTGCAATCTTTTCCAAATCCATGACATTGGAATTGGGATTGCCAAGCGTCTCTACAAAAATTGCCTTCGTATTTTCCTGGATTGCCGCCTCGAAAGAACCTTCCTCATAAGGATCCACAAACGTTGTCGTCACATGATTGTTGAGTGGAAATGTGTGCGCCAGATAATTGTATGTGCCACCATATATGGTTTTTGCCGCTACGATATGCTCCCCGGACTTTGCAAGCGCCTGAAACGTATAAGCCAAAGCCGCTGCTCCGGACGCCACGGCAAGCGCAGCCACGCCGCCCTCCAAGGAGGCGATTCTCTGTTCAAACACATCCTCCGTCGGATTTGTCAGCCTGCCATAGATATTTCCCGCATCACGCAAACTAAAACGGTCTGCTGCATGCTGCGAATCATGAAATACATAGGAGGTCGTCGCATAGATGGGAACGGCGCGCGCATCCGTCACCGGATCCGCCTGTTCCTGCCCTGCATGTATCTGTCTTGTCTCAAATCCCCAGTTTCTGGAATCTCTGATATCTGCCATATTTCTTTCCTCCGTTCCTTTTAAACCAATGTCTTCCGTTTTCCTCATATTATTCTGTAAATAAAGGCGTCGAGTAATATCTGTCACCCGTATCCGGCAGCAGCGCAACAATTACCTTTCCTTTGTTTTCATCCCTCTTTGCCAGTTCAATTGCCCCGTGCAGCGCTGCTCCGGACGAGATTCCAACCAGAATCCCCTCTTTTCTCGCCAGAAGTTTTGCTGCCGCAAAAGCATCTTCACTCTGCGCCTGAAAAATTTCGTCGTACACTTTGGTATTCAAAATCTCCGGCACAAATCCTGCTCCAATTCCCTGAATTTTGTGCGCGCCTGCTTTTCCCTCCGATAAAACCGGAGAATCCGCCGGCTCCAACGCCACCACCCTGATAGCGGGATTTTGTTCCTTCAGGTATTCGCCGACGCCCGTCACCGTGCCCCCGGTTCCCACACCTGCAATAAATATATCTACCTTACCATCCGTATCACGCCAAATTTCCGGTCCGGTGGTCTTTTTATGGATTGCAGGATTTGCGGGATTGACAAACTGCCCTGGAAGAAAACTGCCTGGAATTTCCTTCGCAAGCTCATCCGCCTTCTCAATCGCTCCTGTCATGCCTTTTGCACCTTCTGTAAGCACAAGCTCTGCGCCGTACGCCTTTAAAATATTCCTGCGCTCTACGCTCATCGTCTCCGGCATCGTCAGGATCATGCGGTATCCCCTGGCGGCTGCAATCGCCGCAAGTCCAATTCCGGTATTGCCGGAAGTCGGCTCGATAATGACGGAACCTTCCTTCAAAATCCCTTTTTCTTCCGCATCCTCAATCATCGCTTTTGCAACTCTGTCCTTTACGCTGCCTGCCGGATTCAAATACTCCAGTTTTACCAGTACCGTAGCCGTAAGCCCCAGTTCCTTTTCGATATTTACCACCTCAACCAGCGGTGTATTCCCAATCAACCCTGAAATTCCTTTATTATAATCTGCCATCATGTATCTCCTTTCCAGACCCTTTCATTTCTGCTATCAATAAAATCTAATGTTCCTTCTTTGTTACTTTTCTATTCCTGCAAGCATACTAACACAGCAGGTTTCATCTGTCCAATACGCAAAAAAAATACCCTGCTATAAATTCATTTTATAACAAGGTTAATGCTCTTATCACTTCAATCCCAGACAATCTCTCAAGGCCTCCACATATTTCTCCCCCATCCGGCTGAGGAGAATATTCTTCTTCGTGATATAACCTATGTCCATCACGCTGTTGGGATTCTGTTCATCATCCTCATAAGGTACCGCAACAAATCCGTTTCCATTCAATTCCTCGCTGATAATCCCTGAACACAGCGTATATCCATTCAGCCCAATCATAAGATTCAACATCGTTGCACGGTCATTTGCCCGGATAACCTGTGCATATTCATTCGTTGCCAGTATTTCTTCTGCCAGATAAAATGAGCTGTTGTCCCCCTGCTCAAAAGAAAGACAGGGATATTTCCCAAGCTGTTCAAAACAGATGGATTTTTCCTGCGCAAGCGGATGATTCTTCCAGAGATAGACGTACGCCTGACATTCCATCAGATGATGAAATTCAAGACCTGCCGTACTCAGCAGCTTTCCAATTGCCTTACGGTTAAAATCACAGAGATACAGCACGCCAATTTCGCTTTTCATCGTACTGACATCGCTGATTACCTCCGCTGTCTTTGTCTCCCGGATTGCAAACTCATACTCTGACATATCAAACTCTTTCACCATATCCACAAAAGCCTTCACTGCAAAAGAATAATGCTGCGTGGAAACGCCAAATTTCTTTTTGCAGAACCCGCCTTTGCCATATTTCTCCATTACGCTTTCATACTGGCCGTAAATCTGCTTTGCATACAGTAAGAACTCCGCTCCGTCATTTGTAAGCGTAGCTCCCTTACCGCTGCGGTAAAACAGTGTAATCCCCAGCTCCTTCTCCAGTTCCTTAATCGCGTTTGTCAAAGAAGGCTGCGACACATACAGTTGTGCCGCCGCCTTATTCATGGACTTCGTCTCTGCAATCGTGATGATATAATTTAACTGAGTGAGCGTCATCGGTCGTTCTCCTTCCGAAACATTTCGATTTCTGATTTCGACGGCATAACGCGCAGCGCTCCTTTTCTTGTCGTAATCAGACATGCCGCCGCATTGGCAAAAGATAACAGTTCTTCCAGGATATCCGGCGTAAATCCATCCATACCATAGCGCAAAATAAAATGCAGCATTGATCCGCAAAACGTATCCCCTGCTCCGGTGGTCTCGATGGTTTTTTCCGAGTGGAACGGCATTCCCGTTATCATATGATCATGATAGAAAGCCTTACTTCCATCTTTTCCCATTGTGGCACAGACAAACGGGATATGATACTGCTCTGTAATTTTTTGCACTCCCTTCTCAATATCCTGTTCTCCGGTCATAAACTCTACTTCATTATCGGATATTTTCAGGATATCACACTGCGATAATCCATATGCAATTTTCTCCTTTGCCACGCTCAGGTCGCTCCACAAAGGAGGGCGCAGATTAGGGTCAAAAGAAACCAAAACGCCATTTTTCTTCGCCGTTTCTATTGCATATCGAGTTGCTTCCTCCGCCTGTCCAGAAGTCATGGAAAGGCTTCCAAAATGAAAGATTTTTGCAGATTGGATAAGGGATGCGTCTACCTCCTGCCTGCAAAGCATCATATCCGCACCCGGATTCCGATAAAAAGAAAAATCTCTGTCTCCGTCCGGCGCAGTGTGCACAAAAGCCAACGTGGTGGGAACTTTTTCATCAAACAAGAGCCCCCTTGTATCGATCCCCTGCTCCTCAAGCGCATCTTTTAACAATGTTCCAAAGGAATCTTTCCCGACCTTTCCAATAAATGCTGTCGCATATCCCATTTTCTGCAAAAAGGAAAGCACATTGCATGGCGCACCGCCCGGATTCGCCTCATACATATCATTTCCCTGTCCGCTGACTCCATTGCTGGTAAAATCAACCAGTAACTCGCCAAGTGCAACTACATCCATATCTGACCTCCATCACTTTTCGTCTTGTCATCCTTCTTAGATATAGTCTCCATTATAACATTTTTCGTCTTGCAGCAAAACTTTTTTATTATTTTTTTGTGAAATGATGCATCCCATGATATAATAGTCGAAAACAAATAAAAATAAAGCCCGTACCTGAAATGGAGGATTTCAAATGTCACAGTGGTTACAAAATGAAATAAAAATAATCGAAATGCAAAGCAAAAACTCATCCTTTCCCCTCAAACGCCTTATGACGTCCAAAAAGAAACTCACCATCGCTGCAGAATTTTTGGAGAAACTTCATCTCTCCCCAGAGGAACTGGAACAATTTGATGCGGAAATGATGGCGGAACCGCTTGTATACATTTATAATGGCAAACGCGGGGAAAGTTCCATCTATATCACAAAACATTATATGAGAGCGGCTTTTTTGTATCGGAATGAGATTGATTATGGCATTTTCCGCCTTTCGGACATTGCCAAGACCTACTGCGCGCAGAGCAAGAACCCCAGCATCATCAAACCAAAGGGCAGGTTCTTTGACGTTTATTTCTTTGATGCCAATGGAAAGAGGATGGGAGGAGTTTCCTTCACCAAAGAGGAAGATTTCAAGACGTTCAATACCGCTATGGAAACATATTCGCCAAATACCCGCCTCAATGTTCCGGCAGAGGAAGTCAAACTAAAATAACATATATTTTGTGCCAAAGAACACACACATATAAATTGCCAGCTTATCAATATAAGCGTAGCAAAATTAAAGGACCAGACAGCAATCATTGGGGATGCCAGAATTTTCTGCCGTTTATCATCATAGCTATTCAACTAATCCCCTTTCTATTGAAAATGCCAAAGCACGTAACCGGTTTACTGTTTTATTCGCTCCACTTAACCTGTAAATCATGTTTTCCGGAGAACGTATGTCACTCGTAGCCTGTAAAATGCCGATTTCACTTTCTGACAATATTTCAAAAACCTCGCACAACTCAACCAGAGATGGAGATAGCTCTGTATCTCTTAATATAAAAAATAAATCTCTTGGCGAAAGCCCTCCTAACTCGTCCTGCTCTTTACAAAACCTTGATACCACTATGGAAATAATCTCTAATTCTCTCCTCCTTGATGTAATTATCTCATACAATTCTGAGATTCCATTTGGAACTTTAAAAATTAGCGCAATTTCCGACAAACTCAACCCCAACTCATGAAATGCATTTGCAACCTCTACCAACTGTGCAACTGTAACCAAAGCAAACAATTTCTTTTCTGCATGATTTCGTATAGTGTCACCACTAAATCCCCTCCCTACAATTGCAACAAAATCAGATTTATTTTTATCTTTATGGGTATCTATCGCCACATCGCTGATATCACTATGTGAGACATTTCCATTTGACTTAGATTTTGCATCTACAATTGCAGTAATAGTTTGTTCCGAGTCTTTCCATTTGACTACAATATCCGTATCTCCAGCACCGCCAATCCGTTCTGCATGAAATCCCATATAGCGGAACATCTCTGCAATAGCCTCCTCAAAAGCCACACCTGCAGCTTTGCCTTCCGCCCATGGGTTACATGATGCCTCCTGCATCGCTTTTACTATCTGCTCAAATTCATCAATTTCCATTTTCACAGTATTGTCTTCATTAACTATATCTTTTTCTTCCATCTCGCTCGTATTCTCTTCCGCCAACGGTAAACCTTCAATAAAACACATT
This sequence comes from uncultured Lachnospiraceae bacterium, assembly GCA_910578825.1. Taxonomy (GTDB): domain Bacteria; phylum Bacillota; class Clostridia; order Lachnospirales; family Lachnospiraceae; genus Petralouisia. The sequence goes on from CAJTSB010000020.1 coordinate 26,505, forward strand.
CCCATTGGCGTAGCTTTCAAATGAAGATACTGCGTCTCCTCCAAGAGACCTGCTTCTACTAAAAATCCAACAATCCATCTTGCTTTCTCATTATTCAGCCCATACTGTTTCCCCTGTTCATATATGCTGTTTCTGGTAATATCATTTTCAGCAGCCCGAATCATTTCTCCCACAAATTGCATATTAGAATGAAGAATCCTGATAAAATCCAAATCATTGCCTGTTTCAAGCCATGCCTTTGCAACTGGCGTCGCCAGATAAACGCTACGCCCGACCTCTTCTATAAGTCCGGACGCCTTTAAAAAAGGCAACATTGATTCTGCACTACTTGTCTTTAAATGAAATTTATTTTCGATAAAAGAAAACAATTCACTCCGGTCAATACGCTCAGACGCAACTTGCGTAATAATTCGCAAATTGTCAATTCGATTGGGACTGGGCGCCCAGATATTATATGTACTTCTTTTCTTAAGCATCTCAGGAAAATCTGACAATTTCTGGAGCAACATTGCTATCTCAGCCGGAGGTTCCGCTATTTCAATATCGTTTGAATCTGTCTCTAAACATTTGAATATATGGGGACTCACCAAAGTACATTTTTTTAGAAAATCTTTTCCGGAAATTGTAGCCTCCCATTTCCGGTTCCCTACTCCCTGTATCAAGTCAAGAACTTCCAGCCAATCCATTCTTTTTCTGGTGTTACTGAGATTACACCATTCTAACCCATATAATTCACAAAGATTTTCATCAACCTCCTCAACTGTTAATGGTGTCTCCGCCAACATTTCGACCACTTCACCAAACAGTCGGATTCTATCATGCATCTGAACCGCTAACTGCCTCTTATCCGGATTTGCAAAAAACTCCGCTCCATCATTTGACAGACATAATACACCTGCCTGATTATTAACCAATCCTATTCCTTTCAAAAAAGGAGCATATATTCTCCATGAATATGTATCTGAAATACTGGTCACTTCCGGTATTTCATCCAAATCATTTGCCTGCCCATCACCAATCAGAGCCACCAATTCCTTAAGGAGACAAAACCAATTCTGCTTTCCTCCTCTAAAGTCTGGAATAGACCAGCTCTTTCTTCTCCATTCCATTTTTCTTCTTCTGATTTCCCTCGTCTCCAGTTCATTAATTTCATCCTTATGTACACCGTTGTTCACTATTAATCCTCCTTGACGCGATAAAAAAATCTTTACAACCTGCATCACCTCTGTTTATTCCATATTCAGTTCCTTCATCGCATGCATAATGTGTATTTTCATTGCGCTTCTTGCGCCCTCTGCATTGCGCTGTTCCAGGAATTCCATAATCATCTTATGGTCGCCGACCGTATCGTTGACTGCTTTATCGCTTTGTGAGGATAACACAACGCCTTTCGAAATTGCCTGATATAAAATCGGCATCAGCTTATTCATAAACTCATTGTGCGTAGCCTGCGCGATCGCTTTGTGAAATGCATGTTCCTCCTTCGTCCGGTCTTCTCCATTTTTGATTTTATGTTCTATCCTTTTGCCATAATCAAGGATTCTCTTTATCTCTGTGTCCGTACCTCTCATAGCTGCGAAATACGCCGCCTCCGGCTCAAAAATCAGCCGCATCTCATAGAGGTCTTTGGCATTTACTTTCATCGCTGATAATTGTTCCAGTTCCTGCGGCTGTTTCAATGCTTTTTCTGTGACAAACGTTCCTTTACCGCGTCTGATTTCCAGTATATCGTAGGCAACCAGAATTCGGATCGCCTCACGCAATGTCGTACGGCTCACGCCTAATTCCTCTGATAAATTCAACTCATTGGGAAGTTTATCTCCAACGGAAAACCGTTTTTCTATCGTTATCATGGATAAAATATTATCCGCAATACTCTGCGAGAGCATTTTATTCTTCATGGTCTGTCCACCTTTTTCTTTTCCAACCATTATACAATGCACTGTTTGCAGTTTCAATCAAATCTTTCCAAAAGTTTGTGCCAGCACTTTATAACATCTTTCAATTATGCCTGCAATCCAATTGTTCTGACTGGTTACAGGATAAAAGGGAAACAGCCTCTTTACAAAGCGTCTCCCTTCTCTGACCTTTCTCAAAATAATATTTACCATGAATATTTTCAACGCACCAGCCAAAGCTGCTGCAAAAACTTTAGCACGCCGCAAACCGCAGCTCTCCGTCCCGCATCTTAAGCGCAACGTCCGCCGCCTCGGCAACTTCCATGTCATGCGTCACAATAATCACACAGTAACCCTGCTCATGCGCAAGGCTGCACAGGATGTCAATGATATTCTGGGTATTCGCGCTGTCCAGGTTCCCGGTCGGCTCATCGCCGAGTATGATTCTCGCGCTGGACGCAAGGCTCCTGGCAATCGCCACGCGCTGCCTTTCCCCGCCGGAAAGTTTCGAGGGGAAACGCCCCATTTGTTCTTCTGTAATGCCCACGCCTCCCAGCAGCTTTACCGCCTGCGGCTTTGCCTCCTTCGGTTTTACCCCGCACAGCTCCATGGGGAAACAGACATTTTCCATGACCGTCATCAATGGAAATAAATGAAACGCCTGAAAAATCATGGAAATGCTCTCTCTCCGGTAACGGTCAAGATTGAGCCCGGCAAGGTTGTTGCCGTCAAAAGCAATCTGACCCTCTGAAGGCAGATCCAACCCTGCAAGCAGGGACAACAGTGTGGACTTCCCTGAACCGGAAGGGCCTACGATCGCGTAGACCTTCCCCTCCTCAAATTTACAGGAAATATCTGAAACTGCACTCTTCTGTGCATTTTTGTATTTGTAACTTACATTGTCCAAAGTCAAAACTGACATATTTTTTCTCCTTTCAAGCTGCGCATTTGCCTTCCTCCTCTTGGGTAGCGGCACGCGACGCTCAGCGTCACCTGCCATGTCGTCGGAAGGCATTTATAAAATGCTGCGCATTTGCCTTCCTCCTCATTCCTTTACCTGCAAAAGTTCCAAAACCCTGTGCCTTGTCACCTGTATTGACGCTGCTGCCGCCCCAAAGATGCTTCCCAGGAAATACACGGCAAAACAGGAACCGAGCGTCTCCGCGCCCCTTCCAAACAAATTCGGGTTATACCACAACATCCCTGCCGCCACAAGGATGATTCCGGCTATGCACAGGGCAAGCTGCTCAAATACCAGCATACAGCGGGCACGTTTCTTTGTAACACCCAGGATGCGCATATAAGCGGCTTCCTGCGCCGACTGCAGGATAATTAGCAGCGGGCCAAACACTCCAATGAGCACTGCGGCAGCTACCGCAATCGGGAACAGCGACTCCAACAGCCCGCGGATGCGCTCAATATTCGAAAGTCCGCCGGCATCAATATGATAGGAAATCTCCACCGCATAACTGGCGCTTAGACCTTTCAATTTATCCATCATATCATACAGTTCCCCAAGCCTATCGTTATCCGCCAGCGTGAATTCACAGTGGTCTATCGAAAAATCCATGGAAAATAGCGTTGTCAAATCGCTCTGGACTCCCGTAAAAATGCTGTTTTTAATATTTGCATCCTCAGACTTTGCCACGCCTATGACGCGGTATGTCTTATAGGTAATTGCAGCTTCCGGATCATCTTCCAGCAAGGAAAACAAAAGGTCTGACAGTAAGCCAATCTCGTCACCGGGAGATATGTCAAGTTTCTTCGCCAGCCCTTCCCCTACCAGGCAAAACTGGGCGCTTCCCTCAAAGGAAGACAGGTCATACCCTTCCCCATATTCCACCACACAGTCGTTGCCCATATTTCGGACGAGGTCACTGGTAACTGTCATGGGTGTACACTCATGCGTTCCTTCAATGTGTACGCCAAAATTACCATAACAGTAAAAATCCTTTACCAGAGACGAAGTTTCCAGTTCCTTCGCAGACAGGAACGTAAAATCTGACGCGGTGCCTTTAACGCCAAGCTCATAATAAGCGTCTTGATAAGTAATTTTTGCCAGCGCAAGCGTGCCAATGCCAGCAGCCAGCACAGCCGCAAGCACAAGCGATACGGCGGTCTTGCCGACTGCGCGACGCATATGGCGCCAGATATAGGAGGACACCTGACGGATGGCGCCGTAATTTCCCCGCGGCAGCGAATCTTTCACCACGGAAAGTTTCGCCATATCCAGTTTCACAGGCACAACCATATCTTCGACAACTACAGGCTCTGCTTTCGTCACGGCTTTCACACGCGACGCTCCTTCCTGCAATAATTCCAACGGCGGCAGTTTTTTCATCCTTCTCAGGAAGAAATACGTGCAACATGACACAAATATAAGCTCCAGAGCCAGGCAGAGAACGATTATGCCCACAGGCAGCGTTGCATCCGGGGTATACCCTAAGGAAACGCTATCCGCCATCTTTGCCAGCGTCTGCGCTGCCTGATGCTGCGCGTAGTACAGTCCCACGCCGCCGCCAATTGGCACGGCAAGCGCCGCCACCGCCACAAAGGGCAGCAAGACGGAATTTCCCGTCTCCCTTCCAGGAACGCCCAGCATTCGCATAATGGCATAAGACTTCTTATTACGCCCGATATAGAGGTAAACTGCCAAAAACAGGGCCAGCACTGCTCCCACAATATACAACACCGTAGTAAGAAGGGACGCAAGCCCTCCCATTCCAAGGCTTTCCTTCACATCCAGCCATCCCCGGTCTGAAAAATTCAATTCCAAATCCAGTTTCTGGGCGAAATTTACTACCGCCCCATAAAATGCTTCTATGTCATCCGCATTTTCGACAAAGACGCTGCAGTCAACTGGTTCCGGCTCATAATCCTTGGGAACCTCTACCGGCAGAATAGCAGACGGCACATAAATTCTATCCGGCGAATACGCATTGGATGCGTCCGCATTGGAACCATGAAATACCCCAACAATGGTAAGATCTGCGGATTTCGAGAATTCCGGGATCTCTTCCTTCTCAAAAACCGCTCTACTCCCAAGCTCATCCCCTAACTGTACATGAATGCTGTCGCCGACGGACAGGCCGAATTGTTTCAAAAAGCCTTTGCCGACCACGCAGGCATTTGTGTCTTCTGGCGACAAATAGCGCCCTTCTATGATCTCCAGCCTCTGGTCATTAAACTCCGGGATGACGCGCATGTCCGAAACGTACCTAAGAGAAAACTCATGGTTTTGGAAATCAAAGACTTCTGTCCACCCTTTCTGGCGTGCGAACTCTTTCGTCTCCAGGTAATTCTCCGGCAGCCCGTCGATCACGCGCAGGGCGTCTTCCCCGGTTTCTAAGTTAAAATATATACCCGATTCTAAGTTACCTGGCATACTACACCCTGCGTATACCAGACATCGGCTGCCGATTTCCAGGTCGTCAAAAAATGCCCTGGTAAAGCATGATCTGGCGTAATACATCTCACCCAGAGGCACATTTTCCGTGACAATGGAAGACCCGTCCGGAAGCCCTCCCTCCCGGTTCTCAAGGTTATCTTCGCCGGCGATTACCTTAACGTCGTCAAATTTCAAAGCCACATGGTCTTCCATGACGCGGTCGCTCGTCGTCTCATCAAGATATCCATTGTAAGTACCTTCAAACAGAAAACTACCGCTGCCGCGCAGCACGCATTTATAATCCTCCACCAGGCCGGCTGTTCGATATCTCGTTTCCGCCACGGTAACACCAGGCAGCGAGGCGAATTCCTGCAGTTGTTCCTCTGTCAGCCACGGTTTGTCCTCCATTTCATAGTCCACGCCATAACCGCTTATTCCTCCGTTTCCTGCACGAACAGTCTTCGTAACAAAGTTAAGGTCCGGCACCTCATTGTTCAGCCAGGCAACGGCATGATAACGACTCTTGGCATTCTCTGTTTCCCGCGTGGTAACTGCATAGTCCGTAACACGTGAAAACAGGGCGAACGAAGCCGATGCAATCAGAAGAAATGTCAGCAACGTTTTCACCGGTGAACGCAAGAGCGATTTTATGGCTATTGATTTCCTCATATATGTACCTCCCATAAGATTTCTTCTATCCTGCACGTTCCCCTGCGGGTGGTTCTCCCATATGCAGCGGAATCTCTGCTTCATGGTATCCTCTTTCTGAGCTGCAAACGCCGCAAGAGTCAAAAGGCTCGTCCTGTTCTGCTTTTCCGCCTTCATCGATTTGACAATGCATTCCAGATAGCCTATCTTCTCCTCCCTGCTAAATCCGGATATCAGGGAACGATCCACCCTGATCTCAAGTTCCCTTGTAATCCATTTTCTCAGCCAGAATATAAGCGGATTCCACCAAAAAATCGTACAGAGAACCTCGCACAGAATTTTCACAATCATATCATGATGGTAATAGTGCAACATCTCATGTTTCAGTATGTAATAAATCTCTGTTTCCGTATAATCTGTGAATGGCATCAATATTTTGGGTTTCCAAAAACCCAGAATTGCCGGCGCCTGAATTCCCGGAACAAGTAGAACGTTAAACTTCTCCGACTTTCCACACTCCCTGTTTATCCTGCGAATGACAGATTCCGTATCATGTCTAAAATATCCCGGACATTTCCTCATGATACGTATAAAGCAGATATACTCTGCCGCATGGATGAAAAGTCTGCATAACGCACCCGCAAGCCACAGAAACAGCAATGCTTTCATAGCGCTTTCCTCCTTCTACTGTGATTTCTTTTCCTGAATAAATTGTTCCAGCTCTTTCATCAACATCTCGTCATTATCTACGCTTTCAAACAACGCGCTCAGATATCCTGTCCCCAATACCATCTTATCAAACGGAAAAATCTCCGACATCACATACTTTACTGCATATTCTTCCGGCTTGATGACCGGAGCATAACTTCTCGACAGAACCGTCCCACTCTGGACAATCTCGGCAACCTCTATGAAACCTCTCTGAAGCAGTTTCTTCAATACTGACTGCACGGTATTGATGCTGAGTTCCGGTTTTCTGTCCGGAAAATCCGACGCTTTCAACGGTTTCCCCTCTGCCCAAAGCACATTCATAATGTCCAACTCCCGCCTGCTTAACGCAAATTCTTTGTTTTTCGCCATTTCTCCTCCTTATCAGTATGTAATTATTTGTTTCTGTGTTCCATATATTCCATAATATAATACTATCAGTATCGCGTCAATACTTTTTATATAATTAAATAATGATACTGTATTTTATTACAGTGTCATTATTTATGAATAGAATAAGCTTGATTACCTCAGATTTTTCTGCTAAAATAAGACTGATTTCAGATTATGCTATGTTCCATTTAATAATAAGGTGCAAACTGATTTCCCCCACTCGTTATTGTTTATTTTATACCACGAAAAGACTCAAAATGAGGTGAACACTATGCCGGAATTACCGGAAGTAGAAACGATAAAGAGAGTAATTGAACCACAGATACAGGGACTTGTAATTGAAAACGTAACCGTAAAACGACCGGAAGTGACCGCCTATCCTACGGCAGAAGAATTTTGCCAGCGGCTGACAGGACAGACAATTTCCCATATGGCACGTAGGGGAAAGTTTCTGATGATTCATCTCGAAAGCAATGACCGTATCATCTTACACTTACGGATGACGGGCTGCCTGTTGCTTACCCCGGCTGACTATCCGCAGGAAAAGCATACGCACATTATTTTCAGCCTGGATGATGGCAGGGAACTGCGCTTTTCCGATACCCGCCGTTTCGGACGGTTCTGGCTGATTGGGGAACAGGAAACAGATACATACAGCGGAGTATCAAAATTAGGCATCGAACCGTTTGACACGGAACTGACGGCAGAATACCTGCATTCGCATTGGGGGAAACGCAAGAAGACCATTAAAGAATGCCTGTTGGAGCAGAACACTATCGCCGGAATCGGCAATATCTATGCGGATGAGATTTTATTTATGACAGGGATTTATCCGTCACGCCCGGCAAACAGCCTGATTTCCGCAGAGTGGGAGCGGCTTGCCAGCATGATTCCGCAACAACTCTCCTATTTTATTGAAAAGAACCGGATCACACCGAAAGAATATCTGCAAACAAAAGGAAAAGATTACCGCAACACGCCATTTTTGCAGGTTTACGGACACCAAGGCAATCCCTGTCCAAAATGCAGGAAAACACTCTGCCGTATTGTAGTTGGCGGCAGGGGAAGCGTGTATTGTCCTGCCTGCCAGAGACCTTGCGGTGCATAGAGTTATCTCTCACAAACGGTAACCTCAACCTCATCACCATCAGATTTTCCGAGCTGCTCGCGTATTGATTTTAGTACGCCGATGATATAACAGATACTTCCATCCGGATTTTTTACTCCCATATTTACAATGCTGCCATCATAGGGAATCCCATCAAAGGTCACATGTACTTTGACCCTGCCTTTCCCAAATTCCTGGCGGATATCATATGGAAATGCAATATATGCTCCGCCTTTTTGCGGAATGGTATGAATTTCTGCCTTAAACCTGTATATTTTTTCTGCCACTTTTATCTCCTCTCAAATTAAAAATATTTTTCTATTATACACAAAAATATGAAATGATTTAATTTCCAAAATAAACCTTGACAAGGAATGCGAGGAAAAGACCATGCACTTCGTAAAAACAAAAGGAATTTTATCATCCCAAAATGGCATGAACTTATACCGTGGCTGCTCCCACGGATGCATTTACTGCGACTCCAGAAGTAAGTGTTATCATATGGAACACGCCTTTGAAGATATTGAAATCAAAGAAAATGCCATTGACCTGTTAGAGCATGCACTCAAACACAAACGGAAAAAATGCATGATTGGCACAGGCGGAATGACCGACCCCTATATCCCTCTGGAAATGGAAATCAAACATGTTCGAAAAGCCCTGGATTTGATCTATCAGTATGGGTTTGGATTTACCGTTATCACAAAATCAAACCGCATTTTGCGGGATATAGACCTGTTACAAAAGATAAACGAAAAGACAAAATGTGTCGTTCAAATGACGTTGACGACATACGATGAGAATTTATGCAGAAAAATTGAGCCCAACGTCTGTACCACAAGAGAACGCTTTGAGGTTCTGAAACAACTGCGGGACGCCGGAATACCCACCGTTGTATGGCTAACGCCAATTTTGCCGTTTATCAACGATACAGAAGATAACATTTCCGGAATCCTGGATATGTGCGTGGAGGCAGACGTCTATGGCATGATCTGTTTTGGCATGGGGCTCACACTTCGCGAAGGAAACAGAGAGTATTTTTATGCGCAGTTAGACCGTCTGTTCCCTCACTTAAAAGAAAAATATATACAAATGTACGGGAACCAGTATATCATTGAAAGCCCAAACAATAACCGTTTGATGCAACTGTTCTGCCAGAAATGCAGCGAAAACGGAATTATCCATAATAACGAGCAGATATTCCTATACCTGCAAACCTTTGAGGAAAAGGGCTCCGGCAGACAATTAACCCTCTGGGATTAACAAAGCCTTACCGACCGACAAGCCAGAACAACCGTTTATAAGGAAAACAAAGCCTTCTCATAATCCTTAACATAGTATCTGATATTCTTCCTGCCCTTTTGAATAATGGTATGCCCCTCTTTCTCAAGCATCTCCTTTTGCGCCTCAACACCGCCGGGATATTTTGCATTCAATTCCCCATTCGCCTTCAGCGTTCTCCAATATGGCGTTTTATCATCCACTCTCTGAAAGCTTGCCCATGCAACAATGGAGACAAAAATTCCCGCCGTAATCGGCTCCGTAAAATCAGCTCCACTCATATTTGCAAAATATTCTCTTATTGTCCCCACTGTAAGCAATTTTCCCAACGGCACGAGCCGCATTACTTTGTCATAATCAATCGGCGGGGCAAAATACATCCTGTCTCCGCCATACTTTTCAATGCTTTTTTCATCAGTGATTATCTGAATTTTGGGCATATCCTTACTATCGTTCAACATAGCGTTAAAATCTTTTTTCTCTTCATTCGCCATAGATAAGCACCTCCTGCACACAAGCATAATACAGACAAATCATATATGCAATGAGACAGTTTGAAAAATTTATAATTTCTCTTCCCCAAACAACAATTGTTTTACCGTCCTCACATAATTTTCCGCCACCTGTTCCTCAAACGGAATGACCCGCGACCACATCCTCAATCCCTGATAATAATATAAAATCATGTCAGAAATCTGTTCGGTATCAACCGCCTGAAATTCCCCCGTCTCAATTCCATACTCAAGCAGGCTTATCCAACGTTTCCTGGCTTTATCATTGAGATTTGTAAAAAAATCCTCGTTGCCAAGATTTGCATATTCATAAATTGCAAGGCTCAAAGATAATTCCTTATCCATAATTTCGGATTTTATTGCCTTAAGCATATCTTCGAGGATTGCGCCTGCCTGTTCCTTTCTCTCAATACGGTCTGCAATCACATATTCTTCTGAGAGAATTTCCGCAAAAATCTGCCCCGTTCCCGAATAATAGCGATAAAGCCCGCCTCTGCTCAGACCCGTTTTCTCACAGATATCCGTCATGGTTACCGCTTGAAATCCTTTTTCGGCAAACAACCGGTATGCCTGCCGCCGGATTGTTTCTTTTGTTTTCTCTCCTTTATTCCCCATCTCAAGCTATGAACTCCTCCCGCAAAATGGAATACATACAATAGGAATGAATTTCTCCGTTCTTGTAAATGCCGTTTCGCATGGTTCCTTCATATGTAAATCCGGCTTTTTCCAAAACGCCTCTTGAACCTGCATTATCTGCAAATGGTTCGGCAAAAATACGTACAATATCAAAAGATGCAAACGCCTCTTTGCAAATCATCTGAACCGCTTTTGTCATCACGCCTTTACGCCAATAATCCTCCGCAAGCCAATAACCAAGCTCCGCGGATTTCTCATACACATCATCCTTTACAAATATTCCGATACTGCCGACAGCCCGTCCCTCAATCTCAATGGCATAGCTAATCTGTTTCTTACCTTCATTGGCAATACTGTCATTGATATACCAGATCGCATCGTCTAATGTATATGGATTCGGAAATACATTGCGAAGATTTCTGGCAATTGCCGGATTGTTGGCAGCCTGCGCTAACGATTCTGCATCCTCTGTTTTCCACGCTCTTAACCTAAATTCCTTCATGATCCGCACTCCTTTCAAAAAGCGACAATAATGTCTTTTTTAGATTATGAGACACTGTTGTCGCTTTTGTCAAGCATAAAATCTGAACAATAATCTAAAATCGTTCTAAACTTAAAAATATTATTTGACATGGCAGCACAAACATTTTACAATAAGCATATAAAACAGAGAAAATATTTAACAGATCCAAAGAAATCCATACAATCATTTCCGGACAGATTGTCATTGAATTCTTTGGATTTGTTGACCTCAGATACATTTTCATATTCAAAAGATATTATAAAGAAGGAGGACAACATATGAAACATATGAAATCTGTAACAGCAATGCTATTTATCATGATGACATTTATTATTCCGGCAATGACTGTTTCCGCCACGAGTCCGGGAGAAACGGTGAGTCAGAACACGACAACAGACTTGCAGGCAATTGACTACGAAACAAATGAAACCATAGGGCAATTACTGGCGCCATCCCGGTATTCTCTGGCAGAGAAACTCAACAAAAAAAATGAAATTGCCAGACGTGAGGGGAAAAGCCCTGCGGATATCAGCGATGAACAGGCGATAAGGGAACTGAACCAGGATAATTTGAAGGTAATGTCTTTTGAAGAATCATTTGCAGAGGTACAGACACAAATCGGAGAAATTATCCAGAGAGTGGTTGACACTACCGCAGACGCTGAAAATAAGGGCGCAGACTACTATACGAACAAAATTCTGCAAAATAAAGAAAAACTGCTGCTGGGACTTGCCTATCTTGATCGGCTCTATGACTTTGAAATGGGAGGGCATAACATCAGAGATGTTCTTCTTTATGAATCAAAACCTTATATGTATGGGCAGATAGAAGATGTTATAGACTGGCTGATATATATCGGAGGTTCTGGAGGCAATACATTAAAAATTGCTAATAACACTAATGTTTTTGGCTATGGAAAACTGTTCTGGCCCGTCACTGACTCTTCAACATTGGATGCTTTTCTGGAAAAAAACCGCCAGAAATTTATTCCCGATACCTCGATGAACGAATGGTTTTTGCAGGAAAGCGCCGCGAATATCATAGAGAAATCGTCTGACTGGGACGACAAAAATATTGGCTTATACCGAAGATTGTATGATGATGCGGTTACCCGCCCCCATATTTTACCGCTGCTTACGGTATCGGAGGACAGTATTTACGTCATTGCGAACACAACTACCATTACTTACGGAATCGTAGATTGTTATATTGACAGAAATTTAAAGAAAAGCGATCCGGTACGTTATGGAGAATTGCGTGAAGAATTCAGGCAGCAACTGGAACAGGCTGCCGTTCAGCAGAAATCTTTTATTGATGTCTGGCACCGGATTGCCAAACCGGAAAAACAGGGACTGCTTTCATCCAATCGTATCGTTTTGGACAGTCTGCGGATTGATCCCGATACCATTGTCCAGTGGTCAGATAAATTTGGAGCGAATGCTGCCCTTGGCGTCAGGGAATTCTTTACTCCCCTGAATTTATATGGTTCCTATATGTTTGCCGACGGTGTAGCGGAAGGCGAGCGTATCCGTTACTATGTATCAAAGGCATTGACGGAACGGGGATTCGCAACCTATGCCCATGAACTGACGCATATACTTGTTTCCAAGTTAATACTGAATGGGTATGGTTCACGGGACGGCATGATGGCAGAAGTCTATACAAGGGGAATGTTTGAACCGTACGAACTCAATGATCCGCCTGCTTTTAATCTGAATCTGATCTACAACCGCCAGACCGTCGGTGACCGGTATCATAATGGCGTGCCCGAAAGATTTGAAAATGAAACAGACCTGCAAAACTATATGAGCGGCATTCTGGACGTCGTGTATACACTGGATTATGCAGAAGCAGATGTAATGTTTACAAAAAGCTCTGAAGAGAAAGTGAAATGGTTCCACAAACTTGAGCAAACAGAAGATCCGAAAGTAAGGGACAATCAGGGTGAAGAAGGATCCAAACATAATCTGGATTCCGTGAGAACATTGACTCTGGATGAAGCCGAGAACCTGAATACCATCGACGATTTGATCCGTGAAAGTATTATCGTATCCCGCTATGAAGTAAACGGAACACAGACAACCGGAACCATGGCGAGAAACGGCTATTATGTCGTACCGCTCTTCAGCGCAAACTATGCCGGAGTACAGAATAACTCCGGCGTCAGCGGCGACATCATGATAAGACGGCAAGCATTTGAACTCCTTGCAGAATATGGATACTACGACGGCATGATTCCTTATATCTCCAACCAATACAAAGAATCTGCCAAATCGGATCAGATGATTCTGTCCGATCAATATATATTGAAGAAAATATTTGGCAATTCCTATGAGACAATGGCTGATTTTAAGAAAGCAATGTTTCAGAGACGAATTGATAAAATCGGTGAACTGAAACCAATCACCATTACATGGAAAAATCAATCCGTTAAAATCAATAACTTTGAGGAACTGCGTCTGCTGATGAAAGAGGCGATAGAGAATGATTTAATCAACGTCAACGTATTGCCGAGTGGTTCTAATAATATCCGCGCACAGGCGACAGAGGTTGAACGCCTGAAACAGGAAATATTTAAAGCATACTTGACTCAGACCGAGGACTTCAGGAAATCTATTTATGGCGTTGATACGGAACAGCCCGACACTCCTGACACTCCTGACAATCCCGACGTATCAGACGACAATGGCACGGAGCAGCCTGACAATCCCGATACGCCCGATAAACCTGGGGACAACGAGCAGCCTGGCAATCCCGATACGCCTGATAAACCGGATAACGAAACAGGAAAACCGAATACTGGAACAGGGAAACCGAATACTGGGACAGGGAAACCGAACGTCGGATCCGTTGAAAAAGATACCGCTCCCACTTTGCTTCTTTGCAGGGTATCTTCCGCTAAAACTTCAAATACAATTCGATGGAGTTCTGTGAAGTCAGCAGATGGATATGAAATATATGGGGCAAAATCCAACGGGAAATTCAAACGTCTTCAGACAGTCAGCAAAAAATCTGTTAAGTGGACACATAAAAAGTTAAAGAAGGGAACGCAGTATAAATATTATGTTATCGCATATAAAAAAGTTGGCAACAAACGTGTAACCATAGCCAAATCCCTTTCTATCTATAGCACAACCAAAAATGGAAAATATGGCAATCCTTCCATGATAAAAGTTAACAAGACACGTGCAAATGTGAACATCGGTAAGAAAGTCTCACTCCGTGTAAAAGTGACCGGTAAAAAGATAAACAAAACCGGGAAAAAAGTGCGCTATGTCTCCTCTAATCCGTCAGTTGCAACGGTATCAAAGACAGGAAAGATTACCGGGAAAAAGCGTGGCAGCTGTACCGTATACTGCATAGCTCAGAATGGTTTATACAAAAAAGTAAAGGTAACGGTAAGGCGTTAGCTTACACCGTATCCAAAAAATCTATAAGAGGGCGCCCCATCCGTCATTTCATGACTTTGGGGACGCCCTCTTAAAAATACCAATTCAAAGCTGGGAACTTTTGCCTTCCTTTTTATCTTTAACATACATAAACACACAAATTATTGTCAAGATCAATTCAACTACGGGCTGTGCGGCAATTACACCGTTTAATTTCCAACAATAATTCAGAATGATTACTCCGGGAATAAACAAGGCCGCATTTCTCAAAACTGTAATGGTTAACGACTTTATCGCCTTTCCCAATGCCTGAAAATAACTCGTCATCATATTGATCACACCAAGCAAAGGAGCCGACAAGCAAAGAACTTTCAAAAAATATCCCGTTTGTGCAATCAATGCCTCATCCTGCAGGAATATAGCGGCAAGCGACTTTCCAAAAAATATAAAGATTACAGTAAATACCGCCCCCATAATAATTCCATATAATATCGTATGTTTCACGGTATCGGACATTCGCCCTTTCTCATTTCCCCCATAGCAAAAACCCACTAAAGGGGCAACCCCCTGTGATAACCCTACGGACAACAAAATCGGAATCATATCAAGTTTATATGCAATTCCATAGGAAGCCACCGCATCAGACCCATAAATACTGATATAGTTGTTAAGCACAATATTGGAAACGCTCATAAGCACTGTAATAAGAGCACCCGGTATACCGATACTTACCACATTGCGAATCATTGTTGCATTTGGGGAAAAATATTTCGGCATCAATAACACAGATTGATTTCCTCTGTTTTCTTCACGAACCATGCAGGCAATATAATATATCGTTGCACATACAAATCCCAAAGATGTTGCAAGTGCAGCTCCTGCCGTGCCCCACCCCAGAACAGCGATAAAAATATAATCCAATACCATATTAATTACATTTCCCAGCACCAGACCAATGGTACTTTCTTTTATCAGACCAACCGAACGGAACAAATGAACAAATCCATTTGCCAGCATAATAAAAGGAGCTCCCGCAAAAATCCATTTCAGATACTCACAGGTATAGACAAAGTTATCTGTATCTGCACCGGATACCCTCGCCAATGGTTTCAAAAATACCAATCCCAAAACAAGCGTAATAATTCCTGCTATTGCCATCGCATATACACAAAAATTCATGGTTGCGCCAGATTCTTCCTTTTTTTCTTCTCCCAGTAGTCTGGCAATTACACTACTGCCTCCCATGCCAAAAATACAGGCCACAGACATAATGATCAGTAATATCGGCGCACACAAGGTTACTGCGGCAATCGTTGCCGGTTCTTTCGTCAATGATACGAAAAATGTATCGGCAATATTATAGATAAGCGTTGTCAGCTGTCCCAGCATAGCAGGCAATCCAACCCTCATAATTGCCTTTGGAATATTTTTTTCTTCATAAACTGACTTCATAGTTCCTTTTCCTCCCTTGAAATTTCTGTCATTATAATATAAAATAAATCTCAAAAATGAGACATTTGTCCTGTTGTGGAGGAAATTACATGGAGCGAATTTATGACAAAGAAAAAACTGCCGCCTGCATTGCGAAAAGTAAATATCATGATGTACTTGACTCATTGGATATAGAATTTTACCTGATAAAATATGAAAAAGGCGAATTTGTGAGTTCGCCTTTTCAAAACGAGCTTTTATTCCAAATAGTAGAACAAGGCTCTATAAATATCTATTTTATTCGCGATGATGGTACGCGCTATTCACTGTCAAATGGAACCGCCGATTACTTTCTCGGAGACATGGACATCTTCTATCCCAAAAGCAACAATATTTATGCTGAAGCAGCCGAAAGCCTGACCTGTATTTCATTTTCTCTGGAAAAATACCGGGAAGTCTTGCTCTCCAATAATAAGTTTCTGCAGCTTATCTGCAACAGCCTATCAGTCAAAATCGGAACAATGACTACCATTGACGCCGCCCCTGCTTCTCTTACAGAACGAGTTCTGTCCTATATGAAGTACAAATGCGTTGACAAAACCTTAAAGGGAATAGAACAGGCCGCTTTTCATCTTCATTGTAGCACGAGGCAACTTCAAAGAATATTAAACCAGAGCGAAACCGCCGGATTGGTCAAAAAAATCGGCAAGGGAACTTACAAATTAACTACATAAACAAATAGTTTTATTCTCTGATTTGTTTGCTCTGCTTTCTCTGTAATATAACCATCTGAACTTTACCTTTGATGATAACATCTTTTACAACAAACCCATTATTCTCAAACAGCGAAACAATTTCACCCGGAGAATAAAACTTAACATCTCCAGCCCGGGAAAACCTTACAAACGGATTGCAAATTACCCTTAAAATTGCAGGTAAATACACTTCTGCAATGTATAACATACCATCTTCTTTTATTACTCTTGCGGCTTCTTTTGCAAACTCCTGGACATTCGGAAAATGGTGAAATGCGGCGCAAACGGTCATAACTCCTATTTCATCCTTTTTAAATGGAAGGTCATCGCATCCGGATACGTAAAACTTCATATCCGGATTTCTCTTTCTTGCCTCATCTACCATCTTTTCTGATATGTCAATTCCGTATCCCAAAAAAGAATTCTTTTTTGCAAGGTTATACAACAGGCGACCATTGCCACATGCAATATCCGCTACGGCGTCATTCTCATTAATGTTTACTGAATCACACATTATTTCCTTAAACTTGACTGTAAACTTTCCGTCAAGGGTCAAGTCGTATTTTTCTGCTTTCTTATCATAGCTGTTCCTGGAACGCTGCTCAAATTCATTCATATAAACCCTTTCCTGCTAATTGCGGTTTGCAGATTTGCTTTTATTCGTACTCAAGTTGTAGTCTCTCTTCTATGAGGGATTATATTATATCAGAAGCCCCCCTGCAAATCAACATTTTTCAGGTCAAGAACGCTTTTTATAACGCACCGCCAGTAAAATCGCCGCTATCAGAACGAAACACGATACGCCAATTATTACCCGCGACTCTACGCTAATCACTTGCGTATTAGCCAGGCCCATTTCGTTGCGTTCAGTGTTTGGAGCAACGTTGACTTTATTATTTCGTGATGTTTGTGGCATATCGGGAGGCGGACCACTGTCTTGCTGTCTGTTGGGTGGTGAATTAGCGGCAGTATCAGCGCTATCCGGTGCGTCATTTTGTATATTCGGTTTATCCATTCCACCGCCTTTGCCATTTCCCATAGAACCCATACCCGAAATGTTGAGCGTGGAAGCGTCAATCAGTGAACTACTATTCTGTGTCTGTCCGTCAGAACCAGAAGCAATCGTCCCGTCCAGCTGTCCACTCACACTTTCTGCACGGAGTAAGCAAAATTCTTTCAGAATATCAACACCTGTTTGGAATTCCTCATAGGCACAGAATTTTGTTGCATCGCTTTCTACGAAAGGTGCAATCATTTCTCTGGTAGAATCAATTATTTCTGAAAAATATCCGCTGTCAAAGTAAATTTGGATAAATTCAGCAAAGTATTTGTGATACAGCCCGGTGTATTCTTCATTACTGAAAATCCAGGCAAGCATCGGTCTGGAATCCACCGTTCCGCCTGAAACAGGAGAATCTATCGGATAGTTGACAAGAGAGGTTGCATCTTTCACATCTTCAAATCCACCGAAAGCAAGGTTATAATCCCAAGGTATCATAGAAAGCTGCCCGTCCTTTTCATAAAGGTAGTAATTATGAATCATAGACCCCGTGTAGCTGTCAAAATTACAGACGAAATTATGGACTACAAAATATCGAATGACTTCATCCATATTTACAACTTCGTCAACATTTTCATTGCTGTTAAGCTGTTTTAATGACGCAATCAGACGGTCTTTATCGACATTGGTAATATCAGTCTTAGCGTTATCAAAAATGTTTGTATAACTGTCATACTGATCATCCGAGTAGATAAGTTTTACATCATCGCTGCCCATTCCGCCACCTGCTGCGCCTCGATCAGGCATTCCTCTTGCCTCATCCATATCGAACTTATCACCGTTACCACGACCGCCGCCCATACTCATACTGTCAGGCTTGTATAATTCTCCGTAGTCACTGCCGTAATTTCGTTCAAGGAACGCTTCCTCAATACTTTCAACTGCTAAATAAAGGCCCCAGTCCTCACCGTTTACAGTAATATTGACATAGCTGCAAAGCGGTGCGTCCGCACCGAACTTCTGCATCATCTGATACGTAAGGAAATCTTTCATATAGGTGTTATCCTGTATAATGTTATTTAAACTCAATTTATCCAGACCATAGTAGTTCTTTGTGCTGTCATAGTGATCAAATTCGATCTTGAAACTGTAACGGTCATTCCCATAGCTATCCACTTGTGTTAAAGAGGTATTTCCTTTGGCACGAATCGCTACATTTTTATAGGCTTCATTATCAATAACCACAGAGCAAAGAGCATACTCCTCATTTGTGCAGGTATCAACAAAGTTGTCCCAATCGTCCATAACAATATCAATCGCATGGACGGTTGATGTATCAAACAGACGGGTTTCATAGCCTTTTACTTTTGAAGCTTCTGCGACTCCAAAAGATTGAGCGTTCATAAAAAGAACCGTTAAAATCACGGAAAGAACAACAATGACGCAGCAAATTTTATCAATATATTTGTGCGTTGACATAGTTACCTCCTTTATCCCATATAATCGCCGTTATAGCTTACAAGAACTGCACTGTTTACACCGCTCATTTCTGAAAGAATATTGATAAAATCGGTATTGTCTTCTTTCATACGAATCTCCGCATTCAATTCAACAAAACCTTTTTGAACGGTTTTGCTTTTTAGAACGCAGCGTCCTGCCTGTTTCTTCAGAAATTCCATAGCTTTTATTTCACTGTCGTGATTTTCGCAGCGAATAACAACGATATAAGGATTAAGATGAGATTTCTTGTTTGCAAACACCAAAAGAACAATACCGATTACCGCGCTGCCGAATACAGCAAGCGGAATCATTCCTGCCGCCAAAACAATACCGACTGCAATCGACCAGAACAGGAACGCAATATCAAGAGGTTCTTTAATGGCTGTGCGGAAACGAACGATAGACAACGCACCGACCATACCGAGGGAAAGCACAACATTCGATGTTACTGCTAAAATAACGAGGGTTGAAATCATTGTAAGCGCAACAAGAGTAACGCCGAATGTGGACGAATACATTACTCCCGAAAAAGTCTTTTTGTAAATCAAAAAGATAAACATACCGATACCAAAAGCAAGTGCTAATGCGAGAACCATATCTAATATAGTTACGCTGGAGATGTTCTCCAAAAAGCTTGATTTAAAAATATCCTGAAAAGTCATAGTATAATACTCCTTTAAATATAGTTTTTCTGATTAACCGTAAATTCGGCAGGCGGCATATTTGGAGAATGCCAAGCTGTGTCTGCCGTTTAATTGAACAATATCCCGAATGACCGAAGGTAAAAATTCATCCCACTTCACTTCAAGAATAACAGGCGCATCTCCTGCGGGAATCGTTACACAATCATTCTTCAAAAAGTCTGTTCCCGTAATTCCTGTGCGTATATTGTAATCCAAAGTAACACGCACATTGCCGGGGGCATACACAAACGCTTCTCTTGTATAATCAACAATCGTTTTGGGCTGTAATCCCTGCGTTTGCATTTTTAGATACAACTCCTGTACCAATGGCTTTACGCTTTCTCTGAGCATATCCATATTGCAATCTGAAATTGCCTGTGCCTCGGCTGCGGATAGCTGTGTCTGTCCTTTATGACATAGACCGTTTATCTTACTCTTCTTTTCAAGCAAGATAAACGATCTATCGCCGTTGTAATATCGAACCCGAAATTTTTCACGCATATTTAAGCCGTTTATTTTTTCTAATAACGCCTTGTCCTCTAAGTTATCAAAATACAAGCTGCGTATTTCGTATTTTCCGTTTATGGTGTGTGCATCCATTACCATAACGGCCCGCAATCTCGAACGAAGCGCAAGCATATCAGAATGATTGATCTCGTGTTTCCATTCGTGACGAAACTTCATTTTTTCACCCCTTTCTTCACCTTGTGAGCATATTATAAAAAAGCTACCTTAGTTTTGGCTTAGAAAAAAAGACTTCACGAAAAAATCGTAAAGTCTTTTAGAAGATAATTACAGTCTAACCGTAAATGAAACAAAATTCGGATTTTCATACCCGGCGGTAATACTGCCTTTGTTTGCCTCGACAATAGACCTCGCTACCGATAATCCAATACCATAACCGCCTGTTTTCTGTGTACGAGCCTTGTCGTCCCGATAGAAACGGTCAAACATTTTATCGGGCGGCGTATCAAGTAACTTTTCGCAGCTGTTCTTTATCAGCAATTTGATACGCTTATCGCTCTTTTGCAAGCTAACAATTACCGTTCCGCTGTCATTTGTGTATTTTGAAGCATTATCAAGCAGTATTGAGATTAATTGTGACATTTGTTCCTTATTTGCTTTAATTATTACATTTGGTCGAATTTCCGTCTGTAAGGTTATGCTGCGAAGATTAAGCGACTCTGCAAAAACCCGTACATTTTCGCTGACTAACTCACTGAATGAAATTTCTGTTTTGATAATTTCTGCAGCGCTTTCATCCATCTTTGCAAGAAACAGCAGATTTTTCATTAAACCATTTAATCTCACCGTTTGCTCTCTGATATTTTTACTCCATTTGTTTTCGCCGTTATAAAGCTCCATAGCTTCCGTATTCGCAAGAATAATAGCAAGGGGAGTTTTAATTTCGTGACCTGCATTTGTGACAAATTGTTTTTGCCTTTCAATGTTTTCTACAATCGGGCGAATCGCTTTTTTGGAGAGAAACATCACCATAAACAACATGAGAATCCAACAAACGATACCTATTCCGCCTGAAAGAAACAGAACTCTTACATAGGAAAGTATTTCTTCCGAAGTATCAAGAAAAACGATGACAGTTTCATTACCCATACGGGAACTGCTGATTTGATATCGGTATTTGCCTGCCTTTCCCGCACTTGTCCCTTCTCCGAGAACTCTTAAAGCAAGTTCCTCTGCACTCGCTTCATCAACTAAAGAAGTACGGCTCACATCGGTAAAAACAACCTGTCCGTTTCCATTTAACCTAACAATAAAAAAATTGGAAGATAAAAATTTATCTCTTTTATCTTTGGGTTCTATTCTAAAATCAAACGGCGGCGTAGAATTCGGTGGAGGCTGAATGTGGTCAAAATTGCCGTCTGCTTCAGAAATCATAGCCAAAGTTTTGTCCGTTTCAGTTCTAACCATTACAATGTTTACAACATTAATTATACCAAGCAAAATAAACAGCAGTATGGACACAGCAATCATAGCGGTAAATACAAATTTCTTTTGAAGTACCTTTATCATTCCTCCACCTCCAAAGTATATCCCACATTTCTTTTTGCCCGTATCGCAACATTCGCAGAAAGAGCTGCCAGCCGTTTGCGAAGATAGGAAATATATACCCAAACCGTTCCCAATTCTGCATCGGTATCATATCCCCATACTTTTGTAAGTAAATCTTCGGTGGAAAGATAAATCCCCTTATTCAACATTAAAAGCTCGATAAGTTGGTATTCTAATTTAGGCAGCACAAAAGACTGACCGTTACAGCTTAATTCGTAACTTTGCATATTTAAGGTGAGATTACCGACTTTCAAAATATCGGGCGTGAAGTTTTCTTTACGCCGAAGCATTGCACGAACACGGGCAAGCAGTTCCCCCATAGCAAAAGGCTTTGGCAGATAATCGTCCGCCCCCATATCCAACCCCTGTATCCTGTCCTCAATTTCTACTTTTGCCGTAAGCAAAAGAATCGATGTATTATTTCCTTTTTTTCGCAGTTGTTGAAGCACCTCAAGCCCACTCAATTTCGGCATCATTATATCAAGAATAATACCGTCATATTGCTCGGTTTCAGCATAGGCCAAGGCATCTGCACCATCGTACACCGCATCAACATTATATTTATGATATGTCAGTATATCAACCACTGCTTCCGACATACTGATTTCATCTTCTGCATATAAAAGCTTCATTAGACATCACCTCGTATTATATAGTAAAGCCTATACCTTAGTTAAGACTTAGAAATCATCCTAAACAACAATTTTTCCTTTCACTTCCTGTTATTTCAGATTGTCTTCAAAAAACCTCTCCAGCCTATCAAACGGTATCACATCCATACGATCATAGAGATCTGTGTGAACTGCATCCGGAATCAGCAGCAGTTCCTTGTTATCGCCCTGTAACTTTTTAAACGCATCCTTACTAAAATAGCTGGAATGCGCTTTCTCACCGTGCATCACCAGGACGGCGCTGAGAATTTCCTCGCTGTAACAGAGAATCGGCTGATTCAGGAAAGACATACAGCCAATCTTATTCCATCCGCCATTGGAATTCAGTGAACGGGCATGATAACCACGGTTTGTCTTATAATAATCATAATAATCCTTCACAAAAAACGGAGCGTCCTCCGGCAATGGGTCTGCCACACCACCTCCCAGCTCATAGCTGCCGTTTTTGTAATCAATGGTTCGCTGATCATTCAAGGCTTTACGCGTTTCATAGCGATCATCTGCATTGTCATTTTCATCAAAATATCCATTTGCATTGACACGGCTCATATCATACATCGTGGAAACTACCGTCGCCTTGATACGTGTATCCAATGCTGCTGCATTCAGTGCCATGCCGCCCCATCCACAGATACCGATAATACCGATCTTTTCCGGGTCGACATTATCCTGTACGGAAAGGAAATCTACCGCTGCCTGAAAATCTTCTGTATTGATATCCGGCGATGCCATATAGCGAGGTGTTCCACTGCTTTCTCCGGTAAATGACGGGTCAAACGCCACCGTGAGGAAACCGCGCTCCGCCATGGTCTGGGCGTACAGTCCGGAAGACTGTTCCTTTACTGCGCCAAAAGGGCCGCAAACAGCAATTGCCGCCAGTTTTTCCTCTGCGCCTTTCGGCTCATACAAATCTGCTGCCAAAGTAATACCATAACGGTTATGGAACGTTACTTTTCTATGATTTACCCTTTCGCTTTTGGGAAATGTCTTATCCCATTCCTGTGTTAATTCCAATCTCATTCTTTCTGCCATCTTACATTACCATCCTCTCTGCAATTATATTATAATTTTTTATCCCTGCCTATGGCTTTTTCATTTGCTTTGCCAGGGAATTTTACCATATTTATTATAAACCGTTGACCATTTCATCACTAATGGTTATTATTTATATCATGATATGAATTTTAGGAATATCCAAAGGGAGGAGCACAGATGGAATTAAGGACAATGCGTTATTTTCTGGCGGTGGCAAGGGAAGAAAATATGACGCGCGCGGCAGAACTTCTCCATGTCACGCAGCCCACACTTTCGAAATCATTAAAATCACTGGAAGACGAGCTGGGTAAGAAACTGTTTGTCCGGCATAGTTTTCATATCGAGCTGACGGAAGAAGGCATCCTGTTACGCAAACGTGCAAAGGACCTTATTTCAATGGCAGATAAAATTCAGGCGGAATTTCTCTCACTGAACGATATATCAGGGGGCGAAATCTATTTTGGTCTGGCGGAGTCCTATCAAATCCGCTATCTTGCCGCTGAGATTAAATCTTTCAAAAAATCCTATCCCGATTTACGGTACCACATTACCAGCGGGGACACAGAACAGGTCACGGAAAAACTGCACAAGGGCGTTATTGATTTCGCCGTACTGGCAGAGGAACCAAATACCGACAAATACCAATTCCTGACATTTCCCAAAGCAGATATATGGGGCGTCGTCATGCCGGAAGACTGCCCTCTTGCAGAAAAAACAGCCATTTCTGCAGATGATCTGTGTGGACTTCCTTTATTCTGTTCCGAGCAGGGCTGGCACCGCGATATCCCCAGATGGTGTGGGAACAAAATGGATACTCTGCATCTGGAGGGCTCTTTCCGATTGTCCTACAATGGTTCCTTATTTGTAAAAGAGGGGCTTGGATATCTTCTGACCTTTGAACATCTGATTGATACCGGTCCTAACAGCGGACTGAAATTCCGCCCGCTCACACCAAGGCTTGAGACAAAACTGTATTTGATCTGGAAAAAATATCAGGTATTTACTCCCATTGCAGAAAAAATGCTTGAAAGATTACGGGAACGTTTTTTATAACTCTGTCAATATGACTTGTGAATTGACCTTAAATTTGCGCGCCCCTTTATCATTATTATGCTGAAAAGGTGAAAACATTGTATAACCTCGTCAATGCCTTAAGGGACAGCAAATCTTTTATTCCCCAACTATCCCTTGTAGCAATCTGCCAGAAAAAGATTGTCGGTCATATCCTCTTTACGAAAGCAACTATCGGTGAAAAGACTGTACTTGCACTTGCCCCGCTTTCGGTGCTGCCGTTATACCAGTGCCAGGGCATAGGTCAGGCGTTAATTGCCAAGGGACATAGTATTGCGCAGGATCTGGGATATGAATATTCTATTGTCCTCGGACATCCGCAATATTATCCCAAAGCAGGCTACCGCCCTGCAAGCCTATATGGAATTAAAGCACCTTTTGAAATTCCAGATGAAAACTTTATGGCTATTAAGCTGATACCAACTGCCACACCTGTGAACGGCATTCTAACATACGATCCTGCATTTGGAGTTTGAAAACGATTGTGAGTCGAAATGAAAAAATTCCATTTGCAATTGATAAGGGTGAATTAGTGAGAGTTTTTATTATACCATCGGAGAGCAACACACAGATTATGATTATGGCACATCATTTAGCAGGTGACGGTAAATCCATAATTTATTTTGTCAAGGATATTATATGAATGCCTTATCTGCTATTCCGCTTACATACAAGCCTCTTACTTTGCTTGAAAGAAATTTGCCGCAAAAAGGGTTGTCTGTAGCAACAAAATTATATGCCCGTTACTGTAAGTATAAATGGAATAAGGTATTTGTGTTGCAATTTCTTGCCGAACTGCCTATGACATTGATAGACGCTGTACTGTTGAATACATATCACTCTTACTGTGATCGCCTGGTCGAAAAAACAGCAAGAGTCATGAGTTACTGTGGAAAAAATATCACAATATCCAAGAAACTGCCAAAAATGTACGCCCTCTATGCGACAATCCTTACCTGCTTGAAAACAACTCGTTTTCCATTTCATCATAGATAAACATAACCATCACCGCCATAAAAAACTGCGAATGTATCATATAACTCAATCGTAACTTTACTTTCTGTTTGGCTTTCTTTTGCTTCCTAACAGTTTAATAAAGTCATGAAACATAGAGGTATCCACTGGCTCAAACATGATCCATTTCCTATATAAATTTCGACCTTTCTTTGTAATCTTTTCGGGCACATTGTATTTCAATCTGAGTTGATTATATCACTTCCATTCTCAATTTATAACAATAAAAACACACGATTATGGTATTAGGAGAACGGATATTTACATTTTATTTTTGCCTCACAATAGACAAAACATATCCCAGCTTATTACCTAAACTGCCATGTAAAATACATTCTATTTCTCTACTACCACTGATTCTCCACAGGACAAATCCCCATTCAGCCATTGCCATTTCTCATGTAGTGCAATTTTCCCATTTTCCATGATGTGCGGAATACTGTGACACTTTCCAATCCTTACCAGCCTGTCTCTATTCATATGCTGATAATGAAAATCTAACTCTCCATTCCCATCTACAGTGCCAATCATGTGTCCCTTTAACACATCCCCACCACTATACTCTGCCCAGAACAAATTATTCTTTTGAAAATAATAAAATATTGTTTCTTCATCCACTTCTCCATTTTCTGTATTACTTTGAGGGATAAAAATCTTATCATTATAATTTATTCTGTCCCACTGCCTATCAACCTGTTTTTCCATTTCATCATATATCAGAATATCACCATTATCTGCTGAAATCCTACAGGTTTTCTTCTCTTTATAGCCACGTTTCAAATACATCTCTTTCGCTGCCAATGAGGAATCTATATGAACATGCGTGAACTGTTCTGCAATTTTGTCCTCTGCAAAATCCATAAGCTGACTGCCATGTCCACGAGATTGATATTCCGGCAAAACAAACAGGCGGTATACTGCATTCCCTTTAATTGTCACAGTCCCTACCATGTTTCCATCTTCTTCTAACAACCATACAATTCCGTCTTCAATATCTGATAAAACAGATTCCCTGCTGTGATGTCCCAAGAAAAATTCAACCACACCCTCCGCATAATAATGGGAATATATCTCCGCTATGGTTTCATGGGTAATCTGTAAAACAAGTTCTAAATCTAATATTTCTGCAAGTCGTATCATCTGTCCTCTCCAATCTGTAACCATTTACCAACTGTCAGATAAAATCTGGCAAAAGACGGTGTGGTATCATCAACATGTCCGTAGTCATTTATAATTCATCTTTCATGATTTATCTTTTTGCGGGGAAATAAAGTATCGTATACTTTTGTATCGCTGTCCAGCCACCCGTCCATCATCTGAGCAGAATGTCTGAACGGCGCTCAGTCCCGTCTGCTTATAGGGCCGGATGTAAGTTGTTGTAGTTCTGTTATATTAAGCATATTTTGCATTTTATCAAATTCCTGTATCAATTTTTCTCCCACTACAATAATTTCTTTTTTCCACGGATGTCCATACAAACCGATTGACCAGTCAAACGATACAAAAAAATGATAATCTCCATTTGGATAATAACTTGGAAAATATACATTACAGTTTCGCTCTATATCATAAAACCAATAGTCTAATGGTATTTCCTCACATGGATTATAGATAAAACAATCATGCCGCCAATCCAGTGCATACATATCTTCGGCATTTACTTTACAAAAAATGGAATTAATAATTTTCTCCTGTTCTTCCGTGAAAACGCCATTCAAATGATATTTCTTTTGGGACATCGGCAATAATATCCATGGCTTTGGATAAGCTTTATAAGAGGGATAAAAGTGGAAATCATCGTATATCTTATCCCAAATATCGTCGTATTTATTGCGTTCTAATCCCGGAGCCGGAACCGGTATTATTTTCATGTCCAATTCCTCCAAAGAGTATGTGTTTCGGTAAATTTCCTATTTACTAGCAGGTATTAACTATATCACATTTCCGCATGACAATCCATTTTTAAATAGTAACTTTCAGTCACAGACAAGAATACCGCAATCATTATTTGCGTTCAATATCCCCTAAAGCGTAACAATACTTTTTTCCACCTTGCCTACAATTAGGAATTTATTTTGTGTCTTGAATTAACCGATAGGCTTCTTTTGCATAACCAGCATTTTCGAGAAACAAATTAGGAAGTTCCTCTATTCTGTCAACATCATTACAACAATACTGCACAACGTATGTAACAATCGTTTCGATATTTTTCCCACATTTGTCAAACAATTCCGCAGACTTTATCCAATTCTCCTGCTTATATTCCTGCCCTAATTCATGGACAATCTCTGCAAGCCTGTCATAATTTGCATAGTATGGTATATCAGGTTCTTTTACTCCCATAATCTGATTTGGCACTTTAGGTACTTTCCCCATATATTCAGTAATAGAAATAAGAGCTTTTCTATAATCCTCTTCTGAAAATTTCTTCTTCCATTTCGGAAGTTCTCTTGCAATTTTTTCGTAGGCAGAAATTCCGAGAATATAAGGTTTTTCTCTAAACTGTCTTTCCGCTTTTTTCAACAGGCAATTACGGCTAAGTGTGTATTTATCGGGCAGATTGTCGCCTAACCGAATTTTTATAAATCCGTTTTTATCGCCCACTCCGTTTTTCTCAATGTTCCAAGCCAGTTCTAAATCACTAATGGCCAGTTCTATCATATCCTCCCGGTCGCAATCATATATCAAAACACAATCCTTTTCTTCATCATATCCAGTCATCATAACATAATGTATAGGTATATGTTCAACATAGTACATTTTCAGATAAGGCAAATAAAACATATCCAACGGCCCCAAAACAACAGGAAAACCTTCATCAATTTCTTTTTTGATAGATTTTTTGGCATATTCTACAGTTGTTCCCCCAATAATTTTATAATCAAACCCTAATTCATCTTTTAAATTTTCGTATACTGTTTTTGGTCTTGCGTCATTTGCGCTGAACATATATGGCTTTTCACTATTATTCATTTTAATAAAAATGGTTTCACCAAAACTTCCCAATGCAAGAAGAAACCCCTCCGGAATAGATTGATTTGTTCTTGTTGCATATAAATCCTCAATTCCACTACACATACAGCATCCACTTGAAAGATGATGTTTTATCTCTATATTTTTTCTTGACATTCTTTCCTCCAAATACCAATATTACACTCCCTGCAACTTCCCGACAAATTTGGAAGTTAGTGAATCGGTAACAATTCCATATTTTTTGCTCGTTTTAGATTTATTTTAAGATCGTCATATCCAAACGGCTTGCCATGTCCCGGATATATTAGATTTGGTCTAAGCGCAATGATTGTTTCCCAAGATTTCAGAAAAGCCGTTTTCTCCTCCGCCCAAATGGTGATTCTGTGTAAACTTGGCAAGCCGTTCATAGCAGCATCGCCACAGAATAGAGAACCATCATTTAGTAAAAGAGATATGGAATCCGCAGTGTGACCGGGAGTATCAATGATTTTTCCTTGCAGTAAACGTTCCATTTGCTTACGGTTTTGTTCAGTCACCTGAATACATCTACATTGATATTCTTGCTTTATTGGGGGAAACAAATGCTTGCCCTTGCCAACGAACTTCATTAAGAAACAAAAGAACAAGGCAATCTTAGTTGTGCAACCGCCACAAAAAGAGTTTTGCCCTCTATATAACCTTTCTAACGCTTTGTCACTCATAACGATTTGAACATCAAGGCATTCCGAGAGTATTTCATTCAGATAACCTGCATGGTCATCGTGAGCGTGTGTCAAAAAAATATATCGTATCTGTTGAGGGGCTATTTGCATCTTTGCCAGTTGTTTTTTGAAATGTGCAAATCCGCTTTCATACCCTGTATCTATCAGTACATAACCCTTATCAATAGGATATATCCAATTATTTACTATCCTGCTTCCTGCATTGAGCATAGATGTTCTCTCTTTTCATTCATTTTTATCGGCGTCAACTTCCGATTTGTTCATTTGATTATAGCACTTTCATTCCTTATTTACCACTAAAAGATAAGAACCTGGCAAATGTCACGCCCTACATTTTTTATCGTTTCAACAATTTTCTATTTTGTATTTCTGCCCTTTCAAATTGTTCTGTTTCTCATACAAATTATTGCACTCCATGACTTCCTTAGACTGCACCATTTTGTTGGTTTCCTGCTGTAACTTTTTTTGCTGTTTCTCCAATTTTCATTTCCGGATAACAGTTTTTCCTTATCCTCTGTCAGTGTTACAGTCTGCTCTTTTAGCAAATGATTTGTTACCACTATCTGCTATTGACAAGCGTTCTCGGAAAATAATTTGCCACGCTTTAGAGAGCCTTCGTGACATCAGAATTTTCTTGTGGTATAGTGGACTTCCACTTTTAAGAAAAGAATTGTTAGAACCGTCAATATTAGGACATATTCTTACTGATAATCCGGCTTTACAGAATTACCAGACCACAGAGGGCGAAATTCCTCTGTATTAAAAAAGCCGGTATCATGATACCCACCTAAAATCCATAATTCCTCAAATAATTAGATCCAGCAGGCATAAAACAATCCCGTAAACGCCCATTTTATCAGCGTTTCCGGGATTGCATCTGTTATTCGAACTCGGATCCTTCTTTGTTCTTCCTAACTGTTTCCGTTTAATTTTCATGCAAATATACACCTGTTTTTACTTCAAATACATCATTTACTATGGCTTGCTGATTTTCTGTTGCCAAAATGTTGCCACGCATTTATTATAGCTAATCCCGTCAATTTAGCAACCCATTTTTAAAATGTTACGCAGTAAAAGCCATTTTTGAAAATAAAGGTATAAAATACCCTCCACGTCATGCTCATATCTTAAATGCCATGTAAAATAAGGTATTTCTAAAGGCTAACGCGTAACAAATGCAAAACACATTTTCTCTTTGAACCCTCTTATTACTTGGTGCTAGCACCATGTTTATACCATCAACAAGAATAATCGTTTCTGCAATAACAAAAATGTTAGTCCCACCAGCAATAATAAACAGACTGCTCCTCATGGGATAACTCTGTAATTGAAATCAACTCCCCACTATCCCCAATAAGAAAAGTTGGTTGCGAAAAGTCTATTTCCTCTCCAATATCATCTGGAAATATATCTTTTGGTTCATTAAAAATTTGCTTTACTTCGTCAAGCGATAATTTACTGAAAACTATCAAAGTATCAGCGGTTATAACCATATCTTTATCTTCCAATCCATATACCTGTACAAAAATTTTTGCAGTTTTGTCTTTTCTGATTAACTTTTCAATCAGAACAACATATTCACGTTTTCCTTCAAGACATTCACAACAGAAGTCTGTAAAATCATCTGTTGGATTCAAATAGTCCTTATATGAAATCCAATAATTATTTGTATAATCTCTGTTCATTCTATCCGTTTTTAGCAATGTTAAAATCGTATTCTTCTGTTGATTATTCATACTGCCCCCTTTGCAAATCCCCGTAATTAGCAAATTATTTTTCAAATGTTACGCAGTAAAAACCCATTTTTAAGGGTAAAGGTATAAAATATCGTTTTGCATTTATTTATGTCCATAAGACCTTACAAAATCAGGCTTTCAAAAGGACTAAAGTGTAACAACTCATTCTCTAATTCTCATTTTCCCCTTAACAGCTTTCCATACATGGGGCTAACACCATGTAAAAAACATAGATAAGAAGAATATCAATTCGTTATTTCCACCACTCTATCAGCAGCGCAGAGTTTTCCACTTTGCAAGGGCAACATCTGTTATATCTCTTTAGCAATAAACTCCGAAATATTCCTTGATTAACTCTGACATTTATAATTGCTTTTTTTGATTCATCCTCTACATTTAAAATATAACTATTATATCTAAGTTACCTTTTTATTTAATTATTTCTTAACCCATCAATAAAATATTTTTGACTTTTCAGTAGTCCCCTTATTTTCCCAACAAATTTCAAGCTATATATACGATTTTTTGCTCAATTTCAGAAAATTCTGCCTAATCAACATTTATAT
>CAJTSB010000020.1:58228-59579 GCA_910578825.1 uncultured Lachnospiraceae bacterium
TTCCTATTCAGCTTAAACCTATCGAATTCGATAGGGTAAATTCAGCGTTATAAATATTCAAAATTTACTATATTTTATCAAAAGTTGTATTTATAGCAAATCTCATTTATAGTTTCAATATATACAACAAAAGATGGATGCGTGTAATCATTTCTCCGCAAATATAAATTTTTCTTTTCGAGATATGTATCTCTTACTTCATTCCACAAATAATTGGATTTTATAGCATAGACTTTTTGTTCGAGTTTCCATGAGTTTGGAACTTCATTCCAGTAATATCTATCAAAATTAACTAAACCTGTTTTTTCATGAATCAACCTATGCCAGCAATTATTATATTTACAAGTTATCGCAAGATCAATGCTAAACACTGTTTTATTGCCCTGCTTAAAAATCATCTGTCCTGTAGTTAATGCAGATGTAGAATCTTGACAATCATTCCAATCATTTTTACTAAGAACTATATTGAATTGTTTTCTGATATACTCCTTTATTACACGACCATTATTAATATCTGCCGCATCTATAATAATGATATTATAATCTAAATCTATCGGGTTATTTGCGTTCTGCGTTACAAGATTTTTAGCTCCGCTTCCAACAAGACAGGCTTTGACCGTCATAATAGAATCCTTGTTAATAATTTGAACTAATTGATTGACGATATTGGAACAAGTGCTTTTCAACCGTTTCAAGTAATTTTTGTCCTGAATATAATGATACATAAAAGTTTCTCCTTCTTTCCCCATACCGTCCATACAATCTTAAAACTGTATCGTTATAGAATATCATATTGATAAATTTTGTCAAGTATCAAATTTCAGGTTTTTTATTACAATAAGTATCTATTTATATGAACACGCCCCTTTTATCACTGAAAAGGATATTGCCCGATATTAGAAAATATGCTATATTGTCGATATGGGAAAACCATAGAGCCAAAGGCGGCTTTACCCCTCTTATTTTTCGGAGGGTTTCAAATAGCCCTCCAGACGAAAGAAAGGAGGGCGATGCAATGTACGTTACATATCAGGATTTAATTCAGATAGGTATTCTCGTTGTCGCCCTTGCCAATTTGATTTATCAGATTTACAAGGGAAAAAAGAAATAGCCGCCACTATTCGCAGTAGTGACGGCTTACCTCGCATGAGGTAATAATTTGTCATAATGTGGGTAGAGCCACTTCTATGGCTTTCCCTTTGTATGTATACCATAGCATATCCGAGAGCAAAACGCAACAAATTTTTATATTCCCTTCGAGATATGAAAATCTCATTTTGGGGTACATTCGTTAAATAACGACCACGCATACCTGAATCCCACCCTAAATATTAGCTCATCATTTTTCAAC
>CAJTSB010000021.1:0-29313 GCA_910578825.1 uncultured Lachnospiraceae bacterium
CTATAAATATCAGTTTCTATAAAAATGAGGAAACTCAAGTCATTCTATAATCTTGCGATAAACCTCCGCCACTTTACTGATATCACCGTATTCCAGCATTTTTCCATGTTCCAGTATCATGGCCTTATTGCACAGACGCTCCACCTGTTCCAGTGAATGGGAGACAAACAGTACGGTAACGCCTTTGTCAAACATATCCATGACCTTTTTCTCACTCTTCTTGCGGAATTTGGCGTCTCCAACGGATAACACCTCGTCGAGAATCAGGATATCCGGCTCCACCACCGTGGCAATCGAAAAACCCAGCCGCGCACGCATACCGGAAGAATAATTCTTCAGCGGAACATCAATAAACTCCTTCAATTCGGAAAAAGCTACAATCTCATCAAACCGCTCCTCTATGAACGTCTTACTGTAGCCCAGCACAGAACCGTAGAGATAAATATTTTCCGCTCCGGTATACTGCATATCAAATCCGGCGCCCAACTCCAACATCGGCGCCAGCACGCCGTGGCGCTCCACACTTCCTTCCGTAGGTTTAAAAACACCTGCTATTACTTTCAACAGCGTACTCTTTCCGGCTCCATTTAGCCCGAGAATTCCCAGACGTTCTCCTTTGTTCATGGAAAAACTGATATTTTTTAACGCCCAGAACTCATTATACTTGATCTCTCGTTTCAGAAATTTGATAACATATTCTTTGATGCTGTCAACCTTTTCCTGACTGAGGTTAAATTTCATACTTACATTGTCTACTTTTATAATTTCTTTCCCCATTGTATTTTCTCCTTATATGTGCAGAATGAACTCGTCCTGTTTCTTATAAAAAATCCACACACCGAACAGTACCACGGCAATACTGCTGGCACTTGCATACAGCAGCATTTTCAGATTCATAGGATCCCCGAACAACGTATCCCGAAAACATGAAATAATGCAATACAGGGGATTTATCTTCAACACCCAGCCTTTTCCACTCTTTATCAGGCCGTCTGGATAATAGAAGATGGCACAGGTGTACATGACCAGCATCAGCACCACGCTCCAGAGGTATTCCATATCCCGGAAGAAAACTCCTATGGTCGCCAGTATCATTCCCACGCCGAAAGAAAACAGCAGCAGCAGCGTCAGGGGAATCACCATCTCAAAAATATGCCAGGTAGGATATACGCCCTGCACCAGCGACACAATCGCAAGCACCACCAGCGAGAGTAAAAAAATCACATAGTTAAATAAAATCCCGGACAAAGGGTAGAGATATTTGGGAACATACACCTTCTTAATCATCGCTGCATTTCCCCGCACCGAACGAAGCGCCGAGTTCGTCGCCTGCGAAAAAAAGCTGTACAAAAGGCGTCCGGAGAGGACATACACCGCAAATGTTTTCTCATCATGCCCAAGCAGCGTCCCGAATATGAAAGTCAGCACAATCATCGTAAGAAGAGGCTCCAGCAAGGACCACAAGATACCCAGATATGACCTCCTGTACTTTAATTTAATGCCTTTTTTTACCAGCTCCCACAGGAGATAGCGGTAACGGAAAAAATTCCTGATTCTCTCTTTCATAATCATTCTCCACCTTTCGTCTACATATATTTTAGAAATCCATTCAAGGTATACATAAGAAAATACCAACAGGATTGCAGTACCCCAAGTCCCACAAAACGATAGGAACCAAACATCATTTTCGCCGATTTCAGCTTATTCCTTGACTTCCCGCCACGGCTCATCCTGGATTTCAGAAATGGCTCATTGATACCAAGCGCAGCCCCGTATTTCTTCAAAATGCGCAGCCACAGAATGTAATCCTCATGAAGTTCATCATGGCACATATAAAAATCTCTCACGGCCTCCGTCTTTGCCACCACAGACGAACAGGGAATCCGGTTCGTCTTAAGCAGCATGGAATAAGTAATCTCAGCAGGCACGCCAATCACTTTTCCCTGGCTTGTCCCGTCCGGATTCATCAGTTCACGCCCGGTACAGCACAGTACCCGCCCGGTTTCTTCCAGTCTCCTGCACTGGCACGTGAGCTTTCCCTCTCCCCACCAGTCGTCTGCGTCCAGAAATGCAATATAAGTTCCTGCGGCGCGCCGGATGCCAATGTTGCGGCTTTCAGCCACCCCCTGATTCTTCTCATTGCGCAGCAGGATCACCCGTTCCTTATCTGCATATTTTTCTGCAATCTTTGCTGTAGAATCTTTCGAACAGTCGTCGATAATCAGAAGTTCCAGCGGCACATCCTGAGACAACACGGACTGGATGGCACGTTCAATATATTTTTCTGCATTGTATGCCGGCATGATGACCGACACGAGTGGTTGTTTTTGCATATCACTTTCTCACAGCATTCTTCTGTCCCTGTTCAATCCCTTCTGTATTCTCCTTCTGGAAAATAATTTTAAATGTCATCAGCATCAATTTCAGATCCAGCCAGAACGAATAAGTCTCGATATAAGTCAAATCAAGCTTTAACTTATCATACGGCGTCGTATTATATTTCCCGTATACCTGGGCATATCCGGTCAGCCCCGCTTTGACCTTCAGGCGGAAACTGAATTCCGGAATCACCGTTTCATACTCGTTTGCAATCTCCTCACGTTCCGGTCTCGGTCCCACAAACGACATCTCCCCTTTAAGGATATTAAAGAGCTGGGGAAGTTCATCAAAATGGATTCTGCGAATTACCCGTCCTACCGGGGTAATCCTGCTGTCGTCTTTTTTGGCAAGCTGTGCGCCGTCTGCCTCCGAATCTATCCGCATACTGCGGAACTTGATAATTTTAAAAATTTCACCATCACGCGTCAACCGCTCCTGCTTATAAAATACCGGTCCCCTGTCATGCAGTTTGATTGCCACGGCAATCAAAAGCAGCACCGGAGAGGATATTATCAAGGCAATCAACGATAACACAATATCCATCGCACGTTTCACAAACCGCTGTTCAATCGTAAGCCCGCGGTTGCGCGAAAGCATCAATGGAGAGTCAAACAAATGAATCGCCTCTGTTCCATTCAAAATGATATCGGAAATCTTGGGCGTAATATACGTCCGCTTGTTCTGGTCGAAACAGAATTTCAAAATGGGATTGCGCATCTTCGTCGGCAAATCGCAGAGCACCACCGCATCATAATCCATAATCTTTTCATATAAAGGTTTATAACCCATATATACGCTGGCAGTGGCACAGACATTGTATTTGTCTTTTCGGGAATTGATTTTCTGAATTAAATCGTCCGGAGAATGCTGCCCGTATATGACAATCATCCTTCTCGGAGGATACAGCCTCGTATAGAGAAAGCGCACCAGATAAACCCCTGGTAATATCGCCAGAAGTTCCGCACCCGTCAACGCCGCTATCGGATGCACCGGCATATATTTATTGGAAATCATACAGACCTGGATATACCCGACTACATTGGTACATAAAATTGCAAGAATTTGAGATAAACAGATATCGGCAAAACGCAGATACCCAATCCGGTATCCGCCATATGTCCTTGTAAAAAAGTACATAATTAATACATACATACCGATTACAGCCCAGTTTCCCCTGTTCCAGAAACGATGCGCCTTTGCCAGCATCGGTGTGTATACCATATACCATGTATATCCGAACATGATCGCCTCGATAAGCAACATAATTCCGCTCGCGGTCAGATTCAGCAAATGCTTGTATTGCTCTCTTCTCTTCATATTTTTATCCTTTTATCAGTCTGCGGACAGCCTTTTTCAGATGCCCTTTCGTACCTGTTTTGCCAGCCAAAAGCGCAGCCGTCTCCTCCTCCAGAATATTAATGGTATAGGAAACATCCAGCCTTCGCTCTTGCTGCGGCATTTCTTTTATTATAATCTTTGGGTCAGAATTGTCAAACACATATCCATTTTTTCCCATTTTACAGCCATTGGTCCGATAGGAAACAGGCTCCTCCATCCCATTCCCATGCACCCAGACCATTCTTAAATCTTTCAGCAGACATGCGCTAAGGGCAGGATCTATGGAAATTTGCACGACATTTGCAGGAATCGTAATCGTATACTGCAATGTCTTATCATAGCCTGTCTCGATAAAGTAAGAATCTTCTTCGGAAAATCCTCTGCCATAATCCAGATATACCTGCACGCGCCTGCGATCTGTCTCCGCCAGCAGTTTTCCGAGCGGCAACGCCATCTTTCCCATCGTGTGGTAGAGACTTCCAGGTGATACGCTGCCTCCTGCAACATACTTTTGAAACCGCTGCTCCATTTGGAGATAAATTTCCTGCTGTCCCGGCGTAATGCCGCATTTATCGTAGAAATCAAATTTCCTGCCAAACTCTTTGCGCAAAGACGCACTTTCCAGATAATAGTGCAACGCGCGAAACAAAAGAAAATTCACCGGAACCGGGAAGAAGAACGTCCACTCATAATCCAGTACGTGCCACTTTCCATCCTCTGTCTTCAGCAGGTTTGAAAAAATCAAGTCCACATCCGCCACCGGAAACGACGGTTCCTCAGGCGAAATTGCAGCCGCACCGAACACCTGCTTAAATTCCGGGGTCATTTGGAATCCTTCTGCCTGTGCGCTCTCACGAATCCGTGCTATCGCTGCGCCGAGCAAATCCGCCGCCTCCTGCTGCCTGCCCTTTGCAAGCAGTTCATCCAGTTCTTCTTCCACGGTGACGCCCTGCAAATATTCAAACTCAATGCGCCCCTTTCGGACATTGCAGCGATTCACACAAAGCTGTCCCCGCTCCTGCCAGAGCGATGCAAGTTTCTGTTCCGCCTCGGCAATATGCGCAATATGCGCCTGCCCTTCCTCATACTCTGCCTTTTTGTATAAAATATTCTTCCCATCCGGACCGCGGACAATCCGGGTCTGAATCGAAAAATCCTTATTTCTTCCACTGGAATATTTTGTATAGAGCACTCGCTCCAGTGATTCTTCCGTCTGTGAATGTTTGGCTGCATCTTTCGCACCATCCGGCTCCTGCGGTTTTATAATCTCCACAAAAAACGAATTGGCATACAGCGGAAACAGCCCGCTTTCCAGAATCTGGTCGTAAACCTTCCCCTCATCCATCAGCACCAGCCTTGAGCGGTCAAAATTACAGATATTACGGTTCAACTCCCCTGTTTTTGGCAGGTATTCGTCAGAATATATTGCAACCGGAAACTTATAATCGGGATAGGGGTAATAAAACCGATAATCATGATAACCGCACTCTTCCATAATTTGAATTAATTCCGGTCTCGTAAACGTGCGTACGCCCGCCGTGTTCTGATACCCCTCAAGTCCTTCAAAATAAGCTCCCACATGGTCTTCCCGGCAGCCCGCCCAGTATTTGAGGCCAAATTTATTTTCAATGGCAAGCAGGAGCTTTCCGCCTGGGCGGATATGTTTCATAATCGTGGTTAAAAACCCATGATAAGGCTTTTCCCCTCCGATATAACCTTTTCCATATTCAAACACACCGATCAGCGTCGCATAGTCGAAATCACAATCCAAATCTTTCTCTACGTCCTGAAAATTTCCCAGGCGAATCGTGATGTTGCCGCTTTCTCTGTGACGCTGCGCGTTGATGGAGCTGCGTTTCCTGGACAGATCAATACAGGTCACCGACTCTGCGGATGCACAGAATGCACCTGTCACAGCGCCGCAGCCCGAGCCGACTTCCAGCACTTTTGCCTTTGGCGCAAACGGATACCAGCTCAATATATTTTCACGCTCATGGGAAAGATGGTACATGACTGCCCAGTCCTGCTCCCTTGCAATCACCTGCGGATACTCTTCCTGCGGATATGACTGCACCAGATCCAGAATATGGTCTTCCACCGCCCCATCGCTGTATAAATCCTCTCCGGGATAATGTACGTCGTCCAGAATAACATTTCCGATTCGTTCCATGCCTTCCTCCTATACCTGTCTCAGTGAGAAATCCGCCTTCGCCAACGTTAAGTTGGGATTATAATAAGGGTCTCCATTGTCCATAGATTCTTTCCATTTTGTCACAAAATATTTCATTTCCCTGTAATAGCGTTCCTGTTTCTCAGGAGAATCCTCAAGCCCGCGGGACCTGGATTCATAATGATAGAGCTGCGCATACGGATTGTAGACGACAAGCTTGCCCAGTTCACGCACCTTCATGCAGTAGTCGATGTCGTTAAACGCTACCACCAGCTCTTCCGTCAGCCCGCCTGCCTGCTCATAGACAGACTTCTTCGTCATCATACATGCCGCTGTAACCGCACTGTAATCCTGCGCACAGATAATACGGGAGAAATAGCCGTTGGCATCATGTGGAAATCCGATAAACGTATGGCCTGCAATTCCTCCAAACCCAAGAACTACCCCGGCATGTTGGATAGAGCCGTCTTCATAGTAGAGCCTTGCACCCACTGCCCCCACATCCTCGCGCATACAATAACCCAAAAGCTGCCACAGACAGTCGGAATGAATGATTTCCGTATCATTGTTCAACAGAAGAAGGTATTCGCCTTTCGCATACCCTGCACCGAAATTATTGATTGCCGAATAATTGAACGCCCCGTCCCAGTATACGACATGGGCCTTTTGATTTTCCGCCTCAAGTTTCTTATAATAGGCAAATGTCTCATCGTCTTCACTGTTATTCTCAATAATAATATACTCATAATTCCGGTATTCTGACCTCTGCTCTATGGATTGAATGCATTTATCCAGATCCTGCGTATGATCCTTGTTGGGAATCAGAATCGAAACCAGCGGCTGCTCCTTCCACTTCCAGATAGTCTTATAAAGTCCCGGATATTCCCCAAACTCTACCTTTGCCGGAAGTTTTCTCCTGTCATAATGCGCCTGGACGGCACGGAGTCCCGCCTCAAATGCATACCACTTGCTCTGTGGATTTTCAGCCGTGGAATTCTCATGCGCGCGCCAATGGTACAACACCCTGGGGATATGGACAATCCTGTCCGTATGCTCCACGCAGCGCAGTACAAAATCATAATCCTGTGCGCCGTCAAACTCCTCACGCAAAAGTCCGGTCTGCTCTGTCAGTAAACGGCGTACCACCACCAGATGACAGAAATAATTCATACTGCAAAGAAGGTCCGGATTGTAGTCGGACTTAAAATGCGGCTCAAAGTACCGCCTGCCATTCATTGAAACCTTGTCCTCATCGGAATAAATCAAATCCGTCCCCGGCTGGCTTTTTAATACTTTTGCACACTCATACAAAGCATCTTCCGTGAGCAGATCATCATGATCTGCGAAGACGAGAAAGTCCCCCCGGGCAATTTCGATAGCTGCATTGGTATTTGCAGAAATGCGCAGCGGCGTCTTATGACGGACTACCTTGATTCTCTGGTCCTTCTGAGCCAGACGGTCAAGGTAATTTGTAAGCAAAGATGATTCGCCGCTGCCATCGGAGAGGCACAATTCCCAGTGTTCATACGTCTGTGTCCGCACCGATTTCACCAGCTGCTCCAGATACTTTACCGGCGTCTTATACAGAGGTACCACAATGGAAAAAAGCGGCATATCATCCCATGTTTCCTTCCGCTGCCTGTTCAGCTCTTGCGGCGTGGGCATCACGGCAAGCCGGTACTTCCCATAATCTCCCTGTGGATTCGCTTTCTGTTTCATAACTTCCGCAGTGCGCGAAACAAACTTACGAACGCCGTGACGCTGTAAAAATCGCATTCCTTTGCCGAGATAGCTGCTGCCCATCATATTCTCGAAGAGATATGTTGTCATAAGCGGAACCTTCGCATGGGCTCTGCGGTTTCCATCCGAAAATTCCAGCCAGATTCCCGACAGACCATGATGAGGGATTCTTACCTCAAATCCTGCATCGGGAACGCCTGCAACCTCCCGGTAACTATGACTGACATCCCTGCGCTCGTGCCAGGTTACCTTACCGGGAATTTCCCTGCCTTTCCCCTTTACCTTCACGTTAATGGGAGCGGATGAGACCGCCCAGCCTTTCACGTAACACTGCCCCTTCGTCAACACAATATCTTCCAGAAATACATCAAGCTGCCCCTGTTGTTTCTTCAATTTAGCGGTTTTCTCACGGTAAACCGCCTGTTCCCCAGCCCGCAGTACCAACTCCTGCCTGGATGCAAAATCTGCCGGCAGTTTCACATACAGAAAATACTCTTCTTCAATACCGAGATCATAAATCATATAACGCTGGCGAACTTCCATGCCGTTATACATCTTTATTTCGAAGGAAAGCGATGTTCCATCCAGGGTAACCGCAAATTTTTCTTCCGGCTCCATGCCATATTTCCAGCCCTGGATGACCAGGATTTGATTGTCTTCTACATGAAATCTGACTCTTACAACATTAAATTTCTCCAGCATAGTTTCTGTTCCTCTATCGCTTTATATGTTATCGTTTCACTGCCGTTATTCCACTTCCACAATGGATTCCATATCAAAATATCCGACCGTATTCTTGTCTGAGACAACCCCAAGGCTGCATACGTCGTATAATCTGTGATGAACCTTAAACTCTTCTTTTTCATACCCGGTGCAGCCTAAGGATAACAGATATTCTCCGCCTTGCAGCGTCATCTTCTGTGTAAAGCTTATGGTTCGGATATCGCCCTTTTTCGCCGGCTCTACCATCTGTTTCTCCACCATCGTATTCGTTCCGGTCAGCTCAATCCCCATAAGATTCTTCAAGGTAAACGCAAAAATCGGTTCCGCCACATCCTCTTCAAACAGCACCTTCATCTTTATTGTAAATCGGGCGCCTTTCTCAATCACGTTCGACAGCTTGCCGGTCTCATCTGCAATGGCAAAATCTACAATCATTGCCTGCTTGTCCCCATATTCAAGCGTCTCCGGATTGATGCTGATCTGGTCCCGCCACTTCTCTCCGGAGTCCTTCGGCTGCCACAACGCCGTATTTTCCCGCCTCTGCGCCTCTTTCTGCTCTACCAGCGCCATCTTATAGCGGTCTACCGCCTCCTTGGGCGTACCCTCCATCACCTTGACGCCTTTATTCAGAAGAACTGCACGGTCACAGTATTTTGTGATGCTGCTCAAATCATGACTGACAAAGAGAATCGTCTTGCCCATTTTTTTAAATTCTTCGAACTTGCGGTAACACTTGGCCTGAAAGAACACATCTCCTACAGACAAAGCCTCGTCCACAATCAGAATCTCCGGCTCAATATTGATCGCCACAGCAAACGCAAGGCGTACAAACATACCGCTGGAGTATGTCTTTACCGGCTGTTTTACAAAATCACCGATATCCGCAAACTCTAAAATATCGTCCATCTTCTGCGCAATCTCTTCCTTCGAAAATCCCATCATCGTTCCCTGCAGATAGACGTTCTCGATTCCCGTGTATTCCTGGTTAAAACCTGCGCCAAGCTCCAGCAATGCGGAAATTCGCCCTGTCACTTCCACCTCTCCGCAGCTGGGACTGATCACGCCTGTGATAATTTTCAGCAGCGTAGATTTGCCCGAACCATTCGTTCCGATAATACCGATAGTCTCACCCTTTTTCACTTCCAGATCCACCTGTTTGAGCGCCTCATGCTCACGGTAATTTCCTTTCCGGGAAAGTCCAAGCGCGTCCTTGAGGCGGGCAGCGGGGGTGTCGTACAGCTTATATATTTTACTGACCTGCTTTACCTTAATTGCCGTCTCTTCCATATCTTTCCTTTCTACAACACATCTGCAAAATGCACCTTCAGCCGCCGGAATATCGTCACACCTGATACGCACACAAGCGCCGTAAAACACCAAAAATAAATGGTCATGCCCGGATGCTCCCAGAACCATACCTTGTCGATTAACGCCTCGCGGTAACCGAGCACAATATAATAAAGCGGGTTCCACGTAAGCAGCGCCATGGCCGCATCGGGAATTTTCTCCCGCATATCATCAATATTCCAC
Organism: uncultured Lachnospiraceae bacterium; assembly: GCA_910578825.1. Lineage (GTDB taxonomy): Bacteria > Bacillota > Clostridia > Lachnospirales > Lachnospiraceae > Petralouisia. Next base: position 9,881 of record CAJTSB010000021.1, read on the forward strand.
ATAATCGGCGTTGCCCAGATTCCCACCTGCAACGCGATATTTACGATCTGTTTTGTATCGGGAAAAAATACAGATACCGCACTCGTAAGATAACTCAGCCCCAAGGCGAGAATCAGTACCCCCAGACTGTAATAAATAACCTGGAGCACATACCAATCCGGAAAATAACCGTAGACGAGAAACAATGCCAGCATGAATAGCACAAAGAACACATGTACAAAAATAGAAGAAAACACTTTCACCACCGGAAGAATATCGATGTTGAACATCACTTTCTTTACAAGATAATTATACTCTGTCAATACAGCAGTGCCTGCGTTGACACAATCGGAAAAGAAAAACCACGGCACAAGCCCTGCCACCAGCCACAGGACATACGGCAGGGGCAGTTCGCCCCGTATACGCGCCGTAGCCCCGATTGCCTTTTCAAATACGAACCAGTAGATCAGCACGGTAATGACCGGATTCACAAATGCCCATATGGTTCCCAGATAAGAACCGGCAAATTTGGTCTTAAAGTCATTCTTTGCCAGACTCTTAATCAGGGTTCTGTTTTCTATCATTTCCAACACTATATTTTTTGATTTCGGATTCATCATTCTTCTGGTTTCCTTTACTATCGCATCTTTCGGTATGGCTATTTTCGGATCGTAATTGTTTTCTTGCCGCTCCACTTCCCATAAACTTTATTCTTCGCAGAATCCAGCTTGTAGGCGCGTACCTGCACGTAATATGTCTGACCCTTTTTGAGCCTGGAAAGCGTCTTTTTATTGCTCTTCGTCAATACCTTCCGCGACGATTTCATGCTGGATTTTGTCGAATAACGAATCTGATAGCCTTTTGCATCGCTGATCTTACGGATGGTCACATCCAGTTTCCCGCCGGATTTATTCTTCAGTGAACGAACACTTGTCTGTTTCACTTTAACCTTCGTCCATTTGGCATAGAGCGTCACATTTTTTGTGACACGGCTGCCAAAACTCCACTTTGTCCTGCATCCCCTGTCGCTGTACCAGCCGTCAAATTTATAGTTTTTGCGCTTGGGATTGGCAGGTTTGGATGCCACGCCCTGCGGCCATACCTTCTGGGAAACAATTTTACTGCCGCCCAGTGTGTTAAACTTAACGGTATACTGCTTGCCTTTGACATCCATCGTTGCAACCGGACTGTCTTTCTTTCCATCGCAAACGGCAATCGCTTTCAGCGTTACATCTGCATTGATGGTAAAAGTGCCGGTATAGTGGTAACTCCTGCTGAACGAGGCGGAAGGGTTCTTTCCATCTGTCGTATAATAGATATCCGCCCCCGGCGTCACTGATTTCAGTGTCACGTTAATGCCGTTTTTCGTCTTATTCTGCGTAATACGAGGCGCAGCTACCGTCTGCACCGGAACATAAACCGTCCCAACCTCATACTGCGTAGAGCCCATATCTCTCGTACATGATGGCAGCAAACCACGATAGAAAGATTGCGGCTGGTGCGCCTGATGCTGGTCCCTATCACCGGTAAGCGTAGCCTCACTCAGACCAAACCATGAATATACAAGCTCCAGTCCATTCCAGCCATCCGTATCATCCCAGGTACAATCAACGTAGTACCAGCTATCGTTGAGACAGACGGCATTCCATGCATGACCTGCCTTTTGTACATTGTTGTAGCTGGTGACGCCAATCGTATCAATTCCTACCGCATTGAGGAGAAGTTCAAACGCCTTCGTATAACCGGCGCATACTGTATAGGAATCACAGAATACGCTGTACGCGCTCTGATGATACGGCGTATTTTCAAAAGAAGTGCCATAATAATCATCGTACATGACCTTCTGGATGATAATGTCATGGGCAATCCTGGCCTTCTCCAAATCTGTGGCGCCCTTCTCAACCTCTGCTTTCATGAGATTGATCTGATACTGCATCTCCTCTGTCTGTGCTTTTCGCGCCATACCGTTGGCAAAGGTATCGTAAAATTCCGGAAACAGCACGCTGGGAGTATGCAAAAAACCGCCGTCAAAAAAATAATACTGCGGATTGGCATAGAGGAAAAGCTGATATACCTCTCCTGCCCGCTCTCTTTCCAGACCCAACACCGCAAAATTAATTCCCGCTGTCACAGAATAGGCGGTCCCTTCGACGTATTCCCGGCTGGCATTCCTGGTACTGGTCAGATACAGCCTGCCCTGCGTGTCAAAAAGATCCCACAGCCTGCGTTCCTTTGCGCCCAGACGATTATAGACATAATTGGATGAGTACACATCCCATATAGAATAGTAAAGCTGGGAAGCATAATTGGGCGAATACTGCTGCAATCGCCCGCCGGACTGTATATCTTCCTCATTGATAATCCCAATTTTCTCCGCCGCTTCCTCTGAGATTTCCACCGGTTCCGGCAGCTGCATACCGCCCACAGGAAACGTCCCCGGCATACGTCCATCATCCCCGGATACCATTGCATATGTTTCCGCCGGGGCAAGCGTAAATAACATTACTAAAATCAAAATAAATGATACGACTTTCTTTCTCATACCATATCCTCCTCTTTATGATCCCTTTTCAAATATCCCTTTCAAATATTCCTTCTATTACATTCCTGCTCCACAACTCATCCCCGATTCAGATCCCATAACATTCTTTACTTACTTTTTATCCCTGTTTTTCACATACTCCTCGATGCCGCCCCATACCTTATCCTTGTCAGACAATATGAGGTCTTCTTCTGTCATCCCTTCGGGCATCGGCCATTCGACTCCGATCTTTTCGTCCTTCCACAGAAGTCCGCCTTCGTCGTTGGGATGATAAAAATCAGTCACCTTGTAACAAAACTCTGCATAATCAGACAGTACGACAAATCCGTGTGCAAATCCTTTCGGAATAAAGAACTGTTTTTTGTTGTCCGCGGACAGAATGACGCCGAACCATTTCCCAAACGTCTGCGACCCGTCGCGCAAATCCACAGCAACGTCAAACACTTCACCGTTTACCACGCGCACCAGCTTATCCTGCGGATAATTGATCTGAAAATGCAGCCCGCGCAGCACGCCTTTCTTCGATGCGGACTGATTATCCTGCACAAACGTACAGTCAATGCCCGCCTCTTTAAAATCGTTGTAGTTATAAGTCTCCATAAAATAACCGCGGGCGTCTCCAAACACTGACGGCTCAATCACCTTCAATCCTGCAATCCCATTACAGTCATCCATTACCTTAATCTTTCCCATCTTAAGCGCCCCCTTTTATAATCCTTCTGCAATTTCCATCAGATACTGTCCATATTCGGTCTTCATTAAAGGCTCCGCCAGTTTCTTCAACTGTTCCTTATTGATAAATCCACGCTTGTAAGCAATCTCCTCGATACAGGAGATATACAGCCCCTGGCGTTTCTGGAATGCCGATACGAAATCTGCGGCTGCAAGCAGCATATCATGATTGCCCGTATCCAGCCATGCAAACCCGCGCCCAAGCGTCTCCACCTTCAGATTTCCGCGTTGCAGATATTCGTTGTTGACGCTGGTAATCTCAATCTCACCGCGCACGGATGGTTTGACATTCTTTGCAATCTCCACAACGTCATTATCATAGAAATACAGGCCCGGCACTGCATAGTTCGATTTGGGGTTCTCCGGTTTTTCCTCAATTGAGAGAGCTGTTCCATCCTCGTCGAATTCCACCACGCCGTATTCCCTCGGGTCTCTGACGTAATATCCGAAAATCGTCGCCCCCGGCTGGCTGTCCGTTCTGTCTGCGACCGTACGCAGCACCCGGGAAAAACTCTGCCCGTAAAAAATATTGTCTCCCAGTACCAGCGCCACCGCATCTTCACCGATAAATTCCTCTCCGATGATAAATGCATCCGCCAGCCCCCTGGGCTCTTCCTGCACCCGGTACTCGAACCTCATGCCGAGTTGGCTGCCATCCCCAAGTAAATCCTCAAATACCGGCAAATCCCTGGGTGTGGAGATAATCAATACCTCGCGAATGCCTGCCAGCATCAGGGTTGACAATGGATAATAAATCATCGGCTTGTCATACACCGGCATAATCTGCTTGGATATCGCTTTTGTCAATGGATACAGTCTCGTTCCGGATCCCCCGGCCAAAATAATTCCTTTCATGAAACAACCTCCCTGTCACTCTTCTGTTCGTGCATAGATACTTCTATTTCCTGTGGATTCCACCAGCCCATAACCCATCTGAGACAGATAGTCCCCCATCTCATAGACATTCAGTGTCACAATATAGTCTACCTGTTTCTTCTCAAGCGCACGTGAAAGCCTTTCGGCGTCATCCTTCATTCCGTGATTGACTGCGCGGATCATGGATTTCTGTGCGCGCCAGCTCTTTTTGACCCCTTCGTAGCCTTCTGCATTGTCATAATCCTGATAGGCATTGCGGCTGATTCCCCATACCAGCGACGGGTTATAAAGCCGCGCCATCATCTGGCACTCCAGATCAAACGCCACCACCGGCTGCTCTTTCTTCTTATCCTGCTCTATGATATCGCATACCCGCATCACATCCTCCGACATGTTATAAATATTTGCAGGAACCCGAACGCTGTCCTTTGTCAGAAACGAACTCGTTCCCCCTCGAAACAACGCAAACAGCAGTATGACAACGACTGCCCTTTCCCAGAACTTCTTGCGCTCCATCACCGTCTTCGTCCCGGCCCACGCAATCAGGGGCAGAATGGGAATTGCCCACAGAAACCGGTAATACGTATTGATATCCGTCAATTTTCCCATCACACGCAGCGACAAATTATTAAATAGAAACAGGATTCCCAACATCAGCAGAAACAACAGGCGTTTGCGTCCATTCCCGTTCCCATGGCAAAATACATAGATGATACAAACCCAGAATATGGACAGAAACATGGTCGTTCCCATATAAGTCTGAAATACTTGCGCAACACTTTCTACACCATTCATATTGTTCCCTCATGACTGCATGACCGCAATGCGAATTCCTGCAGTATACATAAAATAAAGAATAAAATAAATTCCGTTCGGCAATACGCACCAGAATGTGCGCCACAAAATTCGCCATTTGCGCACGGTCAGCCACTCTGCCAGAGCATAAATCACCATCATCGCCGGAACAATTACAAGGGACGACATCGATAGCGGAATACTGGAAAAACAGACCAGAAACGCCAGAAACCAATGCTCTCTCTTCTGTGCATCCTTCCAAAGGCAGCAAATCGCATAGAACAACGCCGGTATCACGACATTGGCGCAAAATCCCTTTGCCTCATATGCCCGGATTAACAGAAAATCCGACGGCGAAAACCCGGTATGGAAACCTAGATGCATCACAAATACCAGTCCAACCATAAACAGAGCCTTCTTCGCATCCGGAAACACACGTCTGCCGATTGCAAAAATAATCCATCCATGCATCAGAATACAGAGCGTGCCAATTACAAATTTCTGTATCAGCATCCCGCCAAGTCCCGTCAACTTACAGAGAAATGCAGAATGCATATAAAATGTGGAAAGCGCATAGCGAAAATCCAGCGTTTTGCTTATGGTGCCGGAAGCACCATTATATACATACATCGAGTCCGTCAATACCGTAGTGTCTACTGTCCCGATATAATAAGTGGTATCCCATCCAAAATACTGTTGTGTTCCATGAAACCAGCAGCAAAACGCCACCAAAAGGATTACCGCCGCAAGCAAAATTCCTCTGTTACGCCAGAGCCCTGCAACGCTTGTCCGTAACAGGCTCCCAAGCTCTCTTCGCGTTATCACCACAGCCAGAATATTTATCACGGCTAAGATAACAAGCCATAAAACAACCAGTTCATGAAACGGTCTCTGCAACAGGATTAACGGCAGCGCGATCATCTGAAACAATCCAAAGTACACAAAAAAACCGAAAATCCCCGTCTCATATAATCGAAACTTCAGCCGAAACAATCTGCCAGATAAGACGCCGAATACGCCAAATTCAATTCCCAACAACAAAAGCACTGCGAAACACACCGCCAGCTGCATCTTCATTTCTCCTAATCAAAATTTTTTTGTTCCATATTATACCATTTTTACACAGCGAATGCAAATCCCACACTTATTTCCGCATTCTGCCCCTATTTCCGGTACATTTTGTAAAGCCTCGTTTTGTTGTAATACGGCACAAGCTGTTTCCAGGAGGATATGCCAATAAGCCCCCGATAACGGTTTGTATACGAGAACGTCTTAGTTGTATCCATATATTTGAATACGTTAAAGGCTTCTTTACCGTGAATTCCCATCGGCAAGCCCTGTGCAACTTCCACCGGGTGATCGTGATAACTGCGGATAATAAACGCATCTACGTATGGGTTGCAGGCTGCAATATAATAACTTGCCGCTATTGCCGCCGCCTGATTTGCCTGTCCCCAGTTGGAGGCATAGCCCTGTTCCGACAGAATCGTCCGCACGGAAGAGCCATATTTGCGTCTGATGTAATCGGTCAGAACCTTTAAATTCTTCATTGTAATATAAGGACTGTTCTCGTCGTAAGTAAGCCCAAATCCATCCCAGAAATTGGTATACGTCAAAGGAGCGGAGTAGGCATGATAGGCAAGATTCCATTTCAGCCCCTTCTGGATTTTTTGCAGCTGCGAATAAAACTGTGAAATGGAATATTTCGCGCTGTAACCGCCAGCCACATGGGTATTCCATAAATTATCCACACAGATAAACACACGCGCATTGGAATACTGGCTTCTTACTGCATAATATAAGGAACGGAATGCCTGTGCATAACTTCGAAAATAAGCGTTCGTGGAAAGGATTCCCTTATAATTCCATGAACCGGGGTTATTGATCTCGTTTCCCAGAACCCAGTTCGATACATAACACTTCTTTGTGCCAAACACACTTCCCAGATAGCAGAACATCGCCTCCATCTTTTCTCTTCCCGCACTGCTGCGCACATTCCAGGTATAAAAGGGTGCTGCTCCTGCCACCCGCGCTTTGGAATCAATCAAATCCTCCTGTCCGCCGACCCAGTCAAGCAGTACCTGCATGGTAACATTAATTCCCTTTTTATTACATTCTGATACAATCTGCTGTTGAGAAACAAGCTGATTGAAATAGTAAGTTTTTCCATTATACTTATAGGGAATCGTGGCATTCGTACACAATTGGGAAACCGTCAGGTTCAGGAATGTATTTTTCGCTGTACAGGAATCAATCTCCTGCATACTGGTGCTGAACTGTATTCCTTTTTTTGTCTTTCCCAGCTTGTATTTTGACTTGTTTTTCGCCGCTTTTTCCGGATTCTTGACATAAGAAGCGCTGCTGATCAACGTATACTTGCCATTCTTTTTCACGGCAATTCCAAACAACGCCGTGACATATCCCTGATTGTCCGTCGTCTTCAGACTGAAACTAAGTTTCTTCTTTTTATAAGATTTTGCAGCCATTTTGTATGGTTTGCCACTGATCGGATTTACATATACCAGATAATAGTAGTCGTTGGAACTGGCCACCCTGTTTTTGACTGTAGCCTTTACGCTCACACTGCTGGTCTTCGTCGCCTTGCACGTCGTAATCTTCGCGCGGCTCTTGTTCGGCTTTCGCGTACATTTAACCCATTTGGCATAATACTTCTTATTTCCGATGCTGCCCTTTTTCAATTGGCTGACACGCTTTTTGCATTTTGCATCCGTATACCAGCCATCGAAATCATAGCCGCTACGCGTAGGAGCAGGAAGTGAGTAGGTACTGGTCGTAATGTTGTAGCTTTTCTTTGCATTTCCGGGGAGTTTGCCCTTCTTTGTATTGTATGTAATCGTGTATTTAATGGGCGTCCATTTGGCATAGAGCGTTACGCTGCCACTGGCTTTCGAGGTAAGCGTCTTCACACCCTCCCCGGCTTTGTAAGTCTTCCCCTTGCCGTCTTTTTTGGTATTCCAACCCACGAATGTATATCCGCTGCGCTGAAAACGGTTCACACTCAACGCGCTTTCTGTTCCATACACATGGCTGGTGGGAGATACCACCCCGCTCTTTGCACCATTGCCATTATAATTGACGCTGTAGGAATTCCCTTTCCAGATGGCGAACAACGTCACGGTACTTCCATGTGTCTGATTGGGGAAGGAAACAGATTCCTTCTCGCCATAGCTCTGTCCGGATCCATCTGGTCTTGTATTCCACCCTATAAATGTATAACCCTTTTTTTCAAATTCATTTTCGTTCAGTTTTTTGCTCTGTCCACAGGTAAACGCCTGATCCAGCATTGTCCCGCTGCCGCCGTTGGCATCAAAGCTAACCTTATATTCCCCATTTTGCCAGGCTGCTTTCAACACTACTACTGCGCCATCCTGATCCGTCAGATTTTTCACCTTCGTATTTTCCTGACAGATACCGACGCCCTCAAGCTCCCAGCCAACCAGTACGTAATCTGCTTTATAACAGCCGCTGACGGGAATCAGAAATTCTTCCTCATATGCTACCTCTCTTTCGGGAGGCGCCTCTCCCTCACCACCGTTTACATCAAACTGCACGCGATAGGTAATCGGCGTCCACGACGCCAATAACGTAAAATCTTTTGTTACCGGCTGGTCAAATGCATAATAATTTCCGTCTTCGTCCAGCCAGCCCTGAAAGAGATAGCCCCTTTTTATAACATCCGCCACTTCATCCGCATTCACCGTCTCTCCTTCCTCCACCTGCATGGAGAAAGCGCTTTCGCCTGACGCGGTACTGCCGCCGTTTAGGTCAAACGTAACGGTATACCTGGAAACTTCCTCTTCTTCCTGTTCCTCCTGCAAAATCTGCCGGGGTTCTTCCTGTGATTCCTGTGTGTACTGCCGGGAATCCTCCGGCGCCTCCATAGCGTAGAGATTTCCCACATCCATGTTAAACAACATCATAACTGCCAGCAGCACAGATAATATCCTCTTCTTTTTCATTTTGATCCCTTCTTTTTAAGTCTCGTTATCCTGTATTTTCTATATGTATGGAAATCCCCCTTTGTCATTAATTACGGTCTCTCCCTCTCATTGGCAGAAATTTCTGCAGATAAGGCAACACAAATTCCATCGTAATCGTCTCACGCTGCAACAACAATATCACCCCGTAAACTCCAAAAAAGACCGCCGCCGTCACCACGAGCACAAGGAAATATCCCACATTTCCCAGTACCAGAATATGCACCACAATAGCTGCAGCCGATGCCGGAACAACTGCCAGAATATACGGCCATACCCAATGTTTCTGATGAATTTCCTTTAAGAAACCTTTCAGGAATGCCACTTCCAAAAGTACCACGGCAAGCTCTGCCGCCAGCGTGCCTATGGCGGCTCCGGAAGCCCCCAGATAAGGAATCAGCAGCAAATTCAATACAAAATCCACCGCAGCTCCCGTCACGACCGCTGTCAGCACCTTTTTCTCCCGGTCCGTTGGCACCAGAACCTGCATACCGAGTATATTTGACAATCCAATCAAAAGCACGGTCGGCATAATCACACGCATAGGCATGGCAGCCGGAGCATATTCCGGACCGGAGATAAGCCCAATTACCTCTCTCGCAAACAGGATAAAATAGACGGTCATCGGAAGCGCCATCATCACCACAAAGCGCAATGCGTGGGAGGTTATTCTGCAAAATTCTTCCTTCATCCCCTTTTCAATATAGTAGGAAAGTCTCGGAAGCAATACCGTGCCAAGAGAAATCACAAGCCCGACCAACGCCGTCTTAATATAGACCGACGCGCTGTAATATCCGGTCTGCGTATCGCCGCTCATAAGCCCCATCATCACCGTATCCAGGTTCGTATAAATGCTGTTCGCAACTGTCATTGCACAAAACACGGCAATCGGCTTTAAATGCCTCTTGAAATCATAATTTCCCAGCGGCCTGATATAAATATACCTTCTCAGACGAAGGAAATTAAAGACGTAGGAGCCGATATTGGAAAGCACCGTAAGCGCGCCATAAATGACAAAATCTTCCTTGCTGCGGACAAGTACAAACATAAGAACCACGGCAAGAACCTTAAACGCCAGAGACGCCGTTGTAATATAGGCATATTTCTCCAATGCCGAATACAGCCAGCTCACTCCGATGACATTCAAAAAAATTGCCGTACTCATCACCAGAAACAAAGTACGGTCTTCGATAAATTTGGGCACAACCTGTAACGTTACCCCGAAAACAATATACACGACTACCATCATTATGGTGTTAATGATAAGAATTTCATGTACAGTTCGCGACAGTTTCTCCTTATCATCGCGAACCTGCGCACAGGCACGAATGCCATATGTGGGAATGCCAAGCATTGCTACCATGGAAAAATAATTTACCACACCGCCCGCTGCTGCAACCTTACCGGTTCCCATCGGCAGAAGAACTCTGGATATATACGGGAACGTAATCAGCGGAAAGATTACAGAAGATGCCGTCAAAATAAAATTCATAATAAAATTGAATGTCACAGAATGTTCTTTTGCCACAGAATTACCTCCACGTATTCTATGGTGCACACTAAAGACAATGCACCAACTTCGGATTTTATTGCAGATACAGCAGGAAATACAGCATTACAGGGAACGCGCCATTCTATACTGTGCCAGTAGTTCCCGCACTCTCTGTAAATGGACGGCCAGAAGTTCCGCACATTTACACAGGCTGATTAATTCCGCGCTGATAATCAACGGATAGCCAGAACTCAGATAATGCGTCTTGATTGCCGGACATTGTGTCAAATCCACGTAGGCAATTCCAAATGCAAGAACTAGCACAGAAAGGCTCATTCCGGTAACTATCAGCCATGGATTCACATACTCATATGTTTTCCTGCGCAGACCCCTCAGAACTACAATCGTCAATACCGCATATGCCAAAATTCCGAACCAAAACATTACTTTTCCGGTAGCACGGTAAAAAACTCTTATGAGATTCAGACGCTGTACTGGCATAACGGCAGCATTTTCCACACGTTCCCGATCCTTTTGACTATTGTAGACATCCAAAGCTCCATCAAATTCGACCGTTCCTTCGCCGATAAATCCATCCTTTCCGATCTGGATTCTGGCCTTTCGTTCTCCCACTTTCGCACCGTCCGCCTGGTCCTTTTCGTACAATCCCAGATACCATACGGTATTTTCCGTACTATCCTCTACATCCCAGCCGGTATGAAAACGACATTTCCTGGCACTCTTCCAATCCCGTCCCGTGCTTTTCAGGGATTCATAGACATCCTCGCTACTCTTAAATCTAATCCTTTTATAGCGATTGCCCTTTTCATCTTCGATATATACACTCATTTTCTGCCCGTCATAATCTGGAAACAGAATCCAGCCGGCAATCGCGTAATCATGTTTCGCCTTCAGATGTGCATGGGTGTTCCCAGTCACACGCTCAAACGCCCAGATGCATTCCTCTGAATCGGGAACTTCTCTGGCAGACATACTGACATGCGTCCGCCGGTAGCTTATCATGTAATTAAGCGTCTGCAGTGTACGCCCGATAAGCTCCCTGCGATGCGCGGGGGTATCCATGTAATATTTTTGCACGGCAGATTCTTCTACGCGCTCCAGCCTGCCATCCGCAAACGAGGCAGCCAGATCCTCATGGAGATTTCGGAAGAATGTATCTGCCGTCTCGCTGTCCTCATACATCCCTGCATCGTAAAAAGCCCTGACCAGTGTCCAGCCCAGCCAGCCTGCTTCTACCTCCCCGTCCGTCGGATTGGTATCGTAAGCATTGTGCTCATCCATCTCTTTCTCCAGATACTCCTGCACGCTTGCCAGCGTCGGTGAAACCTGATAGAGCTCTTTCAATTTTTTTCTGGTAAGCGGGATCTTCTCATTCGCACCCTCCTGCCGGATATGGGAAATCTCATCCATGACTGTGGCATAATATTCCAGAGAAGAAATACCATACCGCTGTGTATGCAGAAAATCTACCCCTTTGATACATAATAGCACCCCTAAAAACGGAAGAGCCAGGCACAAATACCTGGGCAGATTCCGTAAATTTCTGCACTTTACAAGTAAAATGCCAAGCATCACCAGACAGATCACGCCCGTAAACGGCAACAGCCAGGCGGTATCTCCCTTTGTAATCCACAGATAGCCCAGAGACAATCCGGTAAACGCTGACCAGAAAAACAGCCGCCACGCTTTTTCTCCACGGAGTGAAAAATACATATGGAGCAGTCCGCCGAAAATACAGAGTGTGAGAATGACGCCCAGTCCATTCCGGTAAACTTTCTGCAGAACAGAACTGCAATAAGAAACAGGATGAAACAGCAAAAACAGATAGACAAGCAACACATACTTGCCGGAAGAAAAAATGTTCCTTAAGGCTGTACTGAAAATCATGCACGCCGCAGAGTAACACAACGTCACTGCAAAAATATACGGAATATGCAGCCTGTAACAAACCCCGAGAAAGATTGCAAATCCGGGTTCTTTCAGAAATGTATAGACGTTAAAATCTCCCAGCCAGTCCATTCCTGCAATCGAAAACGCCCAGTCCCGCATCAGTTCATCATCACAGGGCGTACCAGGTGATGCACAGATGGGAACATTGATTACCAGAATCTGTTTCACAAGCGCAGCAACCAGAAAAACCAGCAGCAGCCTGTGTTTCTTCATCGCTGTAATTATCTTATCTGTCATAAAATTCTGCCTCCTCGTAGATGCCCCCACAGCTATGAAAGCTCCTTCTTTTTTACTTTCCTTCCTATGATGGGAATCGAAAGCTCCACACATTTCCAGATACTGATGGATTCTGCACCGATGAGCAGCCCATAGGCGGAGCTTAGATACATCTCGCTGATTGCCGGACACTGGGTAAGCTCCACAAGCGAAATTCCCAGCGCAAACACCAGAATACTGAGTCCAAATCCGGTGGCAACAAGCCATGCATTGTTGCAGTCATATCTCTTTTTCCTAAAATCGAGAATCATCACTGCGGTCAAGCCTCCATAGCAGACAATTCCCAGCCAGAACATGACTGGTCCAAGACCCCGGTAAAAAGAACTGATTACCCCTAATCTCCCGACAACCTGATTGCTCTTTGCCAGCACAACTTCTCCCTCTGCCTGTGAAATATAAGCATCCAGAGAGCCCGTATAGGGAACCTCCGTCTCTGCGGCAAAACCGCTTTTTTGTATCTGTACCTTTGCGCTTTCCTTTCCTTCCTGATGTACTGCCAGGTACCACTGCGGATTCTCCTGCCCTTCTTTACCGTCCCATCCGGTTCGAAAACGACATCTGGAAACGTTCCCTTTTGCGTACTCCGTATTCTCAAGGTATTCCTGCACGTCCTTACTTCTGCGGAACTTTACCTGCGTATATTGATTTCCCTGCGCATCCTCCACAAACACCTGCATTTTATCTGCATCATATTCCGGAAAAACAATCCATCCTGCGGCTATGAAATCATAATCTTGTTTGGCATATGCCACCCTGTTGCGGGTAAGTTCTTCGAATTGCCGGAAAGACAGCTCGTCTTCATCCTCGCTTCTCATTACCTGTGCATCTGCATGTGCATAACTCGTCATATATCGCACCGTCCGCCATACGCACTCTGCAAGTTCCCCACAATGCTCTGGCGTATCCAGATAATATTTCTGCGCCGTGCTTTCCGTCCGCCGTTCAAGCCTTCCGTCTGCAAAAGCCGCCTCTAACTCTTCGTGGACACTCTTATAAAATGCATTTGCGCTCTCACAGCTTTCATAAACGCCCGCCTTGGAGAAACCTTCGAGCAGCGCCCAGCCTGACCAGCCTGCTTCCACCTCTCCATCCTCCGGATGGGTGTCAAATTCCGAGTAGGTCTGCATCTGTTTCTCCACATATTTTTCTACGCCTGCCAGCGTAGGGGAAATCTCATACAATTCCCGCAACTGCTGTCTGGACAGACTTATCTTATCCTGCACATCATCTGATTTGATATGCGACAGGTCATACATCACCTCATCGTAGTATGCCACAGAGGGATAACCGTACCAGCGAATGTCACAAAACTTTGTTGCCTGGGAAAATAAAAAGACTGCCAGAAATGGAAATACGACACTGAAGAAAACGGGAATACTCTTTAAATTCCTGCTCTTTCGAAAAAGAATCACCAACATCACTACACAGACGGTAAGCGTAAAGGGCAGCACCCAAACCGTATCGCTCTTGGTAATCCACAGATAGCCCAGAGACAGACTGCTCACCAGAGACCAGACAATGATCTGCCTCTGTCTCTGCTCCAGAACAGCAAAATACATATGGATCAAACCGCCGAAAACCAGGAGCGTCAATACCATCGCAAATCCATTGCGATACACCCTCTGAAGTGTATATAGTCCAAAGGAAACCGGGTTAAATAAAATCACGAGATAGGTAAAAAACACAAATAGTTTGCGGGAAAAAATCTTATTTAAGGAGGTGGCAAACACAATGGACGCCACAGAGTATCCCAGCGTAACCGTGAAAATATAGGGAAGATGCAGCCGGAAACAAACCGCCAGAAAGAAACTGAATCCCGGCTCCTTTGCAAACGTATAGGCGTTAAAATCCCCTTTCCAGTCCAGGCTTGCCATTGAAAACGCCCAGTTCTTGAGAAGCTGATCGTCGCAGGCAGCCGATGGTATGGCGAAAATCGGTAGTCCGATAACCAGAATCTGTTTCACAAGCGCAGCTGCCACTACAGCAATCAAAAACCAATGCTTTTTCGCCATATCTGCGACCTTATCCCACATGTACCCTGTCCTCCTTTTACTTATGCTTTATGTGCAGAATTCCTATGAAGAAACTTCCGAATATAATTTCGATTCCGACTACCATCAAAAGCATTGCAGGAATCGTAATCCGCATCATCTTCTCCGGTGAAAGGCCGCCAAATCCGGTACTCCCCCAGATACAGAAAGCAGCAATGGTAATAGCTACTCCCAGCAGAAACAACACAATGCCAATCACGACGCCTTTCTCGGTGCTTGTATCCTCAAGCCAACGGTCGAACCTGCTTTCGGTAGGGATAAATCCCGTCACGCTTGCATAGGAACGCACAAACAGAGAGAACATGACGAGGTTCGCACCTACCATCATACCCGCTGCGGCATACATCAGCGTATGCACGCCGAGTCCTACGGAGCCAATCTGAATATTGCCAAGACTTAAGGTCACGGTCAGAATCAATCCAAGCACAAACAAAATCAATCCCGGATACATAAACAGCCAGTTCGGACTGTGCATCAGCAGGAATTTCAAATGTCTCCAACCATCCGACCAGCTTCTGAGATGCGGCGCATGGGAACGTCCGTCTTTCTTCAGAGTTGTGGGTACCTCCGCTATCTTTAAGTGGTTCAGCGTCGCCTTTACCACCATCTCACTCGCATATTCCATGCCGGTTGTCACCAGACCCAGCCCCAGAATGGATTCCCGGTTGTAGCCTCTGAGCCCGCAATGGTAATCCCCGATCTTGCATGGAAAAAACAGCCGGGCAATAAACGAAAGCACCGGATTTCCCAGATACCTGTGAAGCGGCGGCATCGCGCCAGGCTCAATGCCTCCCTTAAAGCGATTGCCCATCACAAGATCATAGCCCTCTCTCAATTTCTCCACAAACGGCATCAGATGCAGGAAATCATAGCTGTCGTCCGCGTCTCCCATAATGACATACTTTCCAAGCGCACCGTTACAGCCGCCAATCAATGCAGCGCCGTAACCCTTTTCCTCTACTTCCACAACTCTTGCGCCATTGTCTACAGCAATCTGTCTGGAACCGTCCGTACTCCCGTTGTCTGCAACAACAATTTCCCCATTCACGCCACTTTCTGCAAGAAACGTCTTCGCCTTGCCGATGCAGGTTGCCAATGTCTCCGCCTCATTCAGGCAGGGCATCAGTATTGTCAGTTCAAATTGTTCATTCATTTGTAATCTCCTTACCTGTGCTCCACTTCATTTAACTTTTCACCTTTGATATAAAAACGCATGAGAAATTTTGCAAGCCACTTCGGCCAAAATTTCAAGAACATTGCGTAATCTTCTTTTGCCCTGATGTTTCCCTCGCGAATGGTATTTGATGTTTCAGAACCCTCATGTACCCGATGGCACGTTCCTATATTCGTCGAATACACAAATTCCCCCTTTTCACGGGAAAGTTTTTCCCACTCCTCCCAATCCAGATTACTGCGAAACTCGGAGATAAATACTGTCTCCGGAAGGTTCTCTTTGACATAAGCTACCGACCAGCATGCCACAGGATTTCCAAAAGCCAGCACACAGCGTTTAAAAAAACGAATGCCCTGAAATTTTTTGATCTTAAGCGGAAGTAGCATCAGTCGCTTGACACGCAACATCGTGCTCTTTTCCACCACCACGCCATTCCGCAGTTCATAATAATCTGCAAAATAGATGAACGGCCGCTTTGCCCGTTCCAGTTTTTCCAGCATGTCAGCCGCATACGTCGGCTGGTATCGGTCATCCTGGTGTGCAAGCGTCACTAACGCCGTCCCGGCAGCGTGATACGCAAAATTCCAGTCTCCAGCTATACCGCTGGCGCCATGATTGACATACAACGGAATCTGGTATTCATCCGCCAGATTCCGAATGTACTCGTTGTCTGTACTGGTTGTCATAATAATATTGGTCGGAACTGTCTGTTTTTTTAATGATTCAATACATTCTCTCAGATAAGGGCTTTCCTTGTAAGCACAGATTGCGAATGTATGATCCTGTGGTCTGTATTTCATAATTTTTCCTATTTATTCCTGTACATCTCTTCGTAATATTTCTGATAATCACCGCTGGTTACGTTTTTCATCCACTCCTCATGCTCAAAGAACCATGCAATAGTCTTCTTTATTCCCTCTTTGAACATAGTTTCCGGCTCCCAGCCGATTTCCGCCTTGATTTTGTCCGGGGCAATCGCATATCTTCTGTCATGTCCCTTGCGGTCTTCCACATACGTAATCAAATCCTCACTCACAAGTTCCCTGCGCGGATCGCCTTCCGGCAGCATCTCCAGCAATGTATCCAGAATGATGTGGATAATCTCAATATTCTGTTTCTCATTGTGTCCGCCAATATTGTAAGTCTCGCCCAGCTTTCCCTGCTCCTGAACCATGTCGATTCCCTTTGCGTGGTCATCCACATAAAGCCAGTCGCGGACATTCTTTCCATCGCCGTACACCGGGAGTTTCTTACCCTGCAGCGCATTATTGATAATGAGCGGTATCAATTTCTCCGGGAACTGATAGGGTCCGTAATTATTCGAGCAATTGGTGATATTCGCCGGGAAATGATAGGTGTCGATATATGATTTTACCAGAAAATCAGAGCTTGCCTTGCTGGCGGAATAAGGACTATGCGGGTCATAAGGCGTCGTCTCATAAAAATATCCGCCTTCTTCCTCCAGAGAACCGTATACTTCGTCCGTGGATACGTGGAGGAATTTCTTTCCTTCCACAAACGTTCCGTCCTCTTTCTCCCAAGCCTCCTTGGCACAGTTGAGCATAACCGCCGTTCCCAGTACATTTGTCTGCACAAATACCTCCGGGCTCTTAATACTCCGATCTACATGGCTCTCAGCTGCAAAATGAACCACACGATCAATATCATTGTCCTTAAAAATTTTGCTGATAGCGTCCTTATCACAAATATCCGCTTTGACAAAGGTATAGTTGTCTCTGCCCTCCACACCTTTCAAATTTTCCAGGTTACCTGCATACGTCAGCTTGTCCACATTGATAATGCGGATTTCGTTGTCATATTTGCGAAACATATAGTGAATATAATTAGAACCGA
The DNA here is from genome assembly GCA_910578825.1 of uncultured Lachnospiraceae bacterium. Lineage (GTDB taxonomy): Bacteria > Bacillota > Clostridia > Lachnospirales > Lachnospiraceae > Petralouisia. Next base: position 27,621 of record CAJTSB010000021.1, read on the forward strand.
TAAACCCGGCTCCTCCTGTTACCAGATAAGTTCTCATAGCCTTCTCCTTTTCCTGATTATTACAAATTCTTTAGATATACTTCCAGTGCATCCTCCCAGTCTGCCATACGAAAACTGCTCGTCAGCTTAATCATATAGTCTTCCAGGATAGAATACGCCGGACGCGGCGCCTGTCCCGGATTACGGCGACAGTATTCTTCTGTGGAAACGCGCTCCACTTCGGTGCCCTTACCTGTCAGCTGAAAGGTTTTTTCCGCCAGATCTGCCCAACTGCAGCTACCCTCGCAAACGGCATGAAATAAACCGTAATTCTCCGTCGGCTCAAGGAAATGAATCATCTTTGCCAATTCCACCGTACTTGTCGGACATCCGACCTGATCATCCACTACGCTGATTTTGTCGTGGCTCTCGGAAAGCCGGAGCATCGTCTTAACGAAATTCTTGCCATCGCCGTACAGCCACGCGGTTCGCAGAATAAAATATTTTTTGGCAAATGCTTTGACAAAATTCTCACCCTCCAGTTTCGTCTTGCCATAGGCACTGTTGGGTCCCGGTGTATCAAACTCCGTATAAGGCCTGTCCCCATTTCCATCAAACACATAATCGGTAGACACGTGTATCAGCTTTGCATCCGTCTCTGCAGCGGCAATACTGAGGTTTCTGGCCCCGATCGCATTGATCTTATAAGCGCTGTCCCATTGCTGTTCACATAAATCCACCGCCGTATGCGCCGCACAGTTGATAATCACATCCGGTTTCTTCTCACGCACCAGGGCAAGCACCTCATCAATATCCGTAATGTCAAGGGCAATCACGCCCTCGCCTGCCTGCACGTCTGTATTGATAAATTCCGTTTCACTCTGATCATATTCCTGATTGATGGCACGTCCAAGCTGTCCGTTACAGCCTGTAACTAAAATTTTTTTCATGATAGTTCCTCCTGAATTAACTTTATTGTCCCCGGTCGCAGGCATCAGGACTCCTCCCTGTATACCTCATTGGTTCCGATACAAGGCGTCAGGGCTCCTCATGCCATATCATAGCATCTTACCAAATAAAAACAATACCCGCATGACAACCCCGTCCAAACGGCTCTGACGGTATATTCGGCGGTTCCACAGGATTTTTAGTTTTCCCGGAAAATATTTTGCCGCAAGGACTTCCTGTACAAGCGCATCCTTCTCTCCATCACTACGGTAAAACTTTGCAAAATCAGTAAGCTGCGCTTCCAGCCTGCCACGGTTTTTCCTGAGGTAAGCTGCCTTCAGGCGAATCTGGCTCCAGAAACCGGCTCCGCCGCCGACAACATTCTCTTCATGCTGGCGGTATTTGATAAACGCCCGTTCGTCAAAAATCACCTTCCCTGCATAGGAAGCAACCAGATACGACCACCAGTCATGCAAAATTGCGTGTTCCGGCAGATTGGCTCTGATGATGTCCACCATTTCACGATTCATCACCGTGGTACATCCGGTACAGATGCATTCGACCACGGCGTTGCAAAAGCCGGGAATACGCTTTTTGTTATCCTGTTTCGCCATTCGTTTCCCGGCGCTGTCCACCAGAATCTTATTACTGCAATACAGCACAGGTCCCGTTTCCTGCTCCATTTTCTCTAACGCAGCCTCTATTTTTTCTTCCAGCCAGATATCGTCCTGGTCGCAGAATGCCACATAATCCGCATCGCTTTTTT
>CAJTSB010000021.1:29323-53020 GCA_910578825.1 uncultured Lachnospiraceae bacterium
GTCCCCGGCAACAATCATAAAGGGAACCAGATGTACGGTCTTTACATCGCTTTTTTTCAGAAGTTCAAAAAAACTTCCGTTAATCCCCCGGTTCTCTTCCAGAAAAATCCTGATATTCTTATAGTCTGCTCCATATTGCCTTAAAATATCAGGGGTATTATCTTTGGAGCCGTCATCTCTGATCAATATTTCCAGATTTTGCCAGGTCTGGCACAACAGGCTGTCTATCTGCTCCGACAGAAAACGCTCCCCATTGTAGGTTGACATGAGGACCTGCACTTTCTTTGTTTTCATAGGTATTTATTCTCCCAAACCGCTTTCCACAGCTGCCACTACCGCCTGCAATGCCTGTTCCTCATCGTCTCCGTCACACACAAATTCAATCGTATCCCCGGATTTGATACATGCCCCCAGCACGCTCAGTACACTCTTGGCGTTGGCAGTTCCTCCTTTAAAATTAAAGGTAATCAATGCCTGATATTTGACAGCTTCTTTACATAAAATTCCCGCCGGACGCAGATGGAGCCCAGTAGGATTCTTTATCATTACTTTCTGGCTAACCATATGTTTTCCTCCTTAAAAATTGTTCAGCCCGCGCCATTCGCAAAGACGCCTACGGCGTTTTCCCGCTGCCATGCAACTAAATTTGTTGCGTCTGGCTGAACTATTATAACATTATCTTCATGATCAAATTCGCTAACGCCTCAGCATCCTTTGATATCTCATCCTGATCCTTACCCTCTATCATAACTCGAACGAGCGGTTCTGTTCCGGACGGACGGATTAACACACGTCCTTCCCCTGCAAATTTCTTCTCCAACTCGCCAACTGCATGGGCAATCTCCGGATAATCCATGAAATTCTCCTTCTTATGATTCGGTACTTTGGCATTTACCAATGCCTGCGGCAGTACCTCCATAATACCTGCGAGTTCAGAGAGTGGTTTCTTCGTCTTTACGATAACCTCCAGCAAATGCAGCGCACTCAGCAATCCATCTCCCGTCGTGTTTTCATCCAGGAAGATAATATGTCCAGACTGCTCTCCTCCAATATTATATCCATTTTCTCTCATATTTTCTAAAACATAACGGTCTCCAACTTTCGTCTGCTCAATATGAATACCGCACGCTTTTCCCATCAACGTAAATCCAAGGTTGCTCATCACTGTGCCAACAATGGTATCTTTCTTGAGCGTACCCATCTGTTTCATATCATTGCCAATAATTGCCATCACCTGGTCTCCGTCAACGATATTACCCTTCTCATCCACGGCAAGCATACGGTCCGCATCCCCGTCAAATGCTATACCAAGATCCGCTTTCTCATATACCACCCGCGCACGCAGTTCATCCATATGGGTAGAGCCGCAGTTGGCATTGATGTTGGTGCCGTCCGGATTCGTGTGGATAGCCACCAGATTGACGCCCAGTCCTTTCAAAGTCTCTACCGCAGTATAATGAGAGGCTCCCTCTGCACAGTCAATGACAAGTTTCATGCCGCTCAAATCCACCGGAACCGTCTGTTTCATAAAGAATACATATTCTTCCCTCGCATCAAAACGATAGCTTATATTGCCGATTCCCGAACCAATCGGCAGCGGAACATCCTTCATTCCGTTGTTTATCAACTGTTCAATTTCATCTTCCAATTCATCGGAAAGCTTGTAACCTTCACCATTGAAAAATTTAATCCCGTTAAATTCCATCGGATTATGAGACGCAGAAATTACAACTCCTGCATCCACCTTATGCTTCCTGGTCAGATACGCAATGGCTGGCGTCGGCATAACGCCCATATACACCGCATTTGCTCCCACAGAACAAATTCCAGCCATCAATGCGTTTGCAAGCATCCCTCCGGAGATTCTCGTATCACAGCCAACAATAATCGTTGGCTGATGCGCTTTTTCTTTCGTAAGGACATAGGCGCCTGCCTGCCCCAGTTTCATTGCCAGCTCAATCGTTAATTCTTTTCCTGCTACTCCTCTTACTCCGTCTGTTCCAAACATTCTCGCCATAATTGATACCTCTTTTTCCTTTTATTTTCAACACAGTTTTCTGCTTATTCCGCTCTGTCATTATCTTCCAGCGTATCCCCGGCGTCATCCTCTGCGCCGTCATCCGTATTCTCGTCCGGACGCTCATTCGGGTTCATTGGCCGGCCGTCTTCCTCTTCCAGCTGCTGATTTTTATCTATAATCGTAAACTGTATATTTGCCAGCCCCATCAACTCATATTTGTCTCCGGGAAAGCTAATGGAAAGCTGTCTCGTATAAGTCCCCGGCTGCAAATCCGTAACATCCAGCAGGGCTTCTATATTTTCTGATGTCAGGGTCTGTAGATTTTCTTCCAAAGCACGTACATTCAGAGACACCAAATCCACGCCAAAGTTAAGATCATACTGACTGTTCAACCCTGTAATCCTGATATCTCCAGTCGGAAATTCAAATGTTTTCGTCTGTTTCTGCTCAATAATGGCAGTTACCGCAATCTGCCCTGTATTGTCATCCACAAGAGAAACATGCAATTCCTCCAGATAAGGCTTAATGTCAACCGTAGTCTCTAAATCCTCCACTGCGCCTTCTACGTTAACAACATCCGCCGGAATTGTAATTACGCTGATGGCATTTAAAACGGCCGCTTTTCCTTTCACTAACACTGTCTCAGGCGCACATTCCACCCCGCGCAGTTCATATCCCGCGGCAGGTTTGCCATTAACCTGACAGCGCACCGGCACATTTCGCGCCGCCCAGATCTCCGCCCTAATCGTCACGGTAGTCTGATTCATCTCCAGAAGATCTGAAGAAATCACAGAATCATTTTCATTGTACAGGATTGGTATGACGTTATCCGATACGTCGCTGGAAACTCCATCCACATTGATGGATACTCCTACCCGACTGATTTTGGAAACGACGGACGCAGGTCCTGAAACTTTCAAAAGGTTAGGCGTCACTTCCACATTTCCAATGGCATATCCGTCTGCCGGTGTTCCGGCAGCCTCGGCAGAAATCACAAATTTCTTTTCCAGACGATCCTCTAGCGTAACCTGTATATTCACACTTCTGCGTACAATCTCAATCCGTGCATTATGCCTCTTTGCTGTCACCTCAATGGGCACAAGTTTCGTCTCTCCCTCCTGGCTCAAATCCATCTGGCTTAAATCCGCTGTCGCACTGAAGTCGTCCGACGACATATTATCCACCTGGCTTCTGGGACCGGATATATAAAACACTGCAATATCACTGTCGCCTACAATACTCGGCACTTTGCCCATCTCTGTGATAACGTCCTTGTTTATCACCTCAACCGGAATCGAAAATGATTTCGTAGCTTCCGGATCAGCAATATTTACAACCACCAGCCAAAGCACTATGGAGAAGAGGATAGACAATAATTTCAGTCCCATGTTATTTGTCAGATGCTTCATCATTTTTCGAAACATGCCTCATCCTCCTTTTCCAGATCCGGAACCTGCTCACGTCCATAGAGCCTTTCCGAATGAAATTTAATTTGCCTCTGAGATACTCTGCATCCACATTGCGGTACAACTCTCCGCCAATTGCGATTGATACATTTCCGGTCTCCTCGGATACCACAATCGTCAACGCATCGCATACCTCGCTGATTCCCACTGCCGCACGATGCCTGGTTCCGAGCTCCTTACTCAGCTCCATATTATCCGAAAGCGGCAAATAGCAGGTCGCAGAAACCACCCGGTTCCCACGTACAATAATAGCGCCATCGTGTAACGGCGTATTATGCTCAAATATATTGATTAACAATTGACTGGACACCAGTGAGTCCAAGGCAATTCCTGTTCTCTCATATTCACTCAGCACCACATTCTGTTCTATGACAATCAACGCTCCTGTCTTGACTTTCGCCATCTCATAGGTTGCCTTTACCAGCTCGCCGGCAACCTTCTCGCTGAATCTCTCCTGCTCCTTCTGGGAATCAAAGGAAAACAATGATGTTAAGAAACTCTTCTGGCCAAGCTGCTCCAAAGCACGGCGCAGCTCCGGCTGAAAGACAATGACAATCGCGATTGCAACCACATTGACAATCTTTCCGACAATCCATAGAATCGTATTCATCTGGAAAACTGCCGCAATGAGAATGAAGACCGCAACCACAAGAATCCCTTTTAACAAATTCCACGCCCTGGTCTTCTTTATCCATACCAAAATATTATAGAGCAGAAATGAGATGATAACAATTTCTACAATATCAATTTTTGTAATCTGGGGACTTTCTATCCAGAACAGATATTTGGACGCAAATGAATTTATAAATGCGAACAACTCCTGTATCATACTTCCATTTCCTTTCTCTTACTTAATGCATCAAATTTCGGTCAATGTCCAGCTCTTCCGCCAGCTCCCTCCTGCTAATCGTCGCCTTCTTCGGGGTAATGCGTTTCACCCGCTTATCCTTTCTGGCAAGATAAACCTTAGGAACCGCTTTCACAAAATAGTAATATTCATCATCCTCAAATTGTACCCGTTCCATTCTGGAATAATCCAGATTATAGAAAAAGAATTCCAAAATCATGCAAATAATGACAGACGCCGCTGTACCGATAAGCACCCACATGATTTTCTCCGGCATTCCCAGCACAACATATCCTGCCAAAAGAATAACCATTTGTACCAAATTTCCCACGAACAACGCGATTCGCCATGCAAAATTCACAGATTGCCTTCGAATAATGTAAACCAACAGAGATGTAATCAGAAATGCTGTGATAACGAGGTACATTTCCCTGTTCCCGGTCAATATCTTCAATGCCGCTGTAAACCTGGCTGTGCCTTCCACTTCCTCCGCAGAAGTAAAATTCACAATATTACTCTTTACACCATCAATATAAAAAAATACCATCGCACCGCTGACTACTGATAAGTACGCAGACGGTCTGCACAAAAGTCCCGCGGAAACCGGCACTACCTGCGGAATTTGAAAGAAACATAACACAGGTGTTATGACTGCCGTATAACCATGTTTGGGAGCGTACATTCCATACAGGAAAAACAGTAGCAGCATCAAACATAAACCAATCGCAAATACCTCAAGCGATAACGCAGATAAATGAATTAACACCAGACCACAGGCAGCCAACACCATAATGTTGACTGGCATAAACGCACAGACCAACGCCAACAGCAGAGCTACCGCCGGCTGATTCAATTGTTCCCGATAACCAAGCTGACCGTTTATCAGGAAAAAAATCATCAGACCAAGCAGAAATTTTACCCCCGCTGTAACATACACCTCATATCTCCCGTAAAAATTCCGCAGTCTCTCTCTTATTTCCAATAATCCTGTCATTTTCAATCCTCCAAGGGCAGAGACCTTTCTTCTTTCTCCTGCAGTCTCTCCACCTTTCTCATTACAGAATGATACTCTTTGATACTGGCGGTTGCCTTCGTATAACGCCAGTTATATACCGCAAAGGCAATGACCTCATAAATTGCAACAAAGACCGCATAAATTACCAAAACAAATGTTCCAAGTTCAGTCAGATCTCTCTTTGCCAGAAGTTCTGTAATATGTTCCATCTCATACAGTATCCAGCAGAAGAACAGGATTCCAAAAGCAATACTCGATGTAATGAACGATTTCATCATTCCGAGGCATACATAATCCTTCCTGTAATACTGTTTTATGGGCATATATTCTTTTCCTTTTCCCTCCTCGTAGGAGGCCATCTTCGTCATCAGACGAATCCGATCTTCATTTAACATATTTGCACCACTTGGCTCCATAACATCCAAACAGCAGACATAACCCTGAAAATTTATACTTTCCAAGGTCCTCCTATCCACCAAATGTTAAACTGCCTGCCATCTTATTTATCCAAAAATCTCATTCGGTTCTTATCTGCATCCTTCTTCGGCGATTCTACCAATGTTGCCTTCGCTTTCTTTGTTGCGCCAGACAGGTCATTGATAAGACCGTTTTTGCATTTACTGCAAAATCTTCCCGTCAAAATCTTTGCTCCGCATCCCTCGCACTCCAGCGTAATCTGGGATTCTTCCGTAAAAGTAAGACGTTCTTCTCTAACCCATTGCCGGATTTGTTTGGTGGAAACATCAAGTTCTTCTGATACCACGCCCATTGGCGCTTTGGGATTTTCCCTCAAATATTGCTTTACCTCCTGAAATTTATCTTCCAGTCCTGAAACACAGGCAGGACACAATAGCGGACCCTGCAGATAATTAAAAAGTCTTCCACAACCTTTGCAATTTCTAACTTCCATATCCTGATTCCTCCTGATAGCCTCTTCCGATGCTGATACTCAGGCAGTAGATTTCTTCCGCTCCTGAACATCTCAATTCTCCTGCCGCCTCCTGCATCGTACTTCCTGTAGTGTATATATCATCAATAAGTAATATATGGTTTAATTGTACCTTATTTGACGTTGTTTTAAAAGCTTTTTTCAAATTAATTTTACGTTCCTCGTCATTTAGTTCTTTTTGCGCCCTGGTATCACGTACACGAATAAGCAATTTGCTGTAAACAGGAATTCCTGTCTGCCTGCTAATCTCCCGGGCAATCAGCTCTGCCTGATTAAATCCACGTTGACGCATCCGCCTTTTAGACAATGGTATGGGAACAATGGCTTCAATTTTGCATTTTTTGATCCAATCCCCGTAAACACGAACCAGTTCCCTGCCATAATACCGCGCATACTCCTGCCTTCCGTGATATTTAAACCGGTAAATCGATTCCTGCACCGCTCCGCGATATACCCAGAGCGCCTTTCCCTGTTTAAATTCACGCTCATGGCGCACACAGTCGTAACAATACTCTTTTCGTTCGTCGTCCAATGGCTGACCACATTTTTTACAGACAGGCTCCCGCACGTACTCCGGCTTGCCGCAGCATACATCACAGACTAACTCCGGCGACAGAAACACGGAAGAAAACATCACTTCATCGCAAAACGGACAACGCGGCGGAAATAACAGATGCACCAAATGTTCCAAATAAATTTTCACTATTATCTTCTGAAAACATCTCTCTCAGGCTCTTATTCTATCACATTCCATCCTATGATTCTATCAATAATTTCGAAAGATTTCATTAAATATTCCTCCGAAAATCCTAATCAATGGCAGTTTCGCCTCAAAATCTTCCATTACAGTTTCCCCGTTGGGGATTCTCAGCACTCGAAAATAAAAATATTTATGGGGATTTTTTATCATTCTACAAATATTTCTCCCTCTGCCACCGGCAGACTAAACCGGGATTTCTAGCATCTCTAACTTCGGGGATGGACGGATATGATTAATTTCGCCCAATTCAAACTCGGTTTTTCTTACTGCGATAAGTAGCGTGGCAAAAACTGTTTTTCTGGGATAGGAAGTCCTTCGTATGTTTTCCTTGCCAGCGGCATAAGAGCGTCAAGGGTATGCCGAATGACCTGTTTGAAGGACTGCCATACCAAAATCATGAAATTTCCTGTTCTCTATACGGCAGTCCTGAGTTTCATCGGCATACCCTGCTCTCAGGCGCTTGTTGCCGCTGTTAGGAAAACCAGAAGGGCTGTCCGTGAAGAAAAACAGTTTTCTGCCCATGATGCTTTAGCGGCAGTAGGAAAACCTCAAACAGTGAAGTTGGGCGGAATACATTTCGTCCATTCCCCGGAGATAAGAGATGCACAAAATCCCTCAAATGTCTGCCTTTGGGCAGAGGGACACAATCTGCTGAATTAATAATATTTCCCATAAATATTTTTATATCAATAACGCCGAGTTTTTCCAGCGGAGAAACTGTAAAATTACGTATTTTGGGGCGAAACTGCCATTTCCTTGATGCGGTGTTTCAATCCGGTAAAACGTTTCTGTTCACTGACATTGGCAATCATTTCCTGAAAGGTACTGTCATTCCCGACCAGCGTCACACATTTCTTCGCACGGGTGACCGCAGTATATAAAAGATTGCGGTTCATTAGCATCCTGGGACCTGTCAACAGCGGAATTACAACTGCCGGATACTCGCTGCCCTGCGATTTGTGGATGGTAATGGCATAGGCAAGCTCCAATTCCTCCAACTGCTTAAAGGAATAATCCACCATTCTTCCCTCTTCAAACTCCACGCTCACAGTTTCCTGATAAGTGTCAATGTTGCGGATAATTCCCATATCACCGTTAAATACACCCAGCCCCTTATCAATCGCGAGTCCATATCTGCTGCGGATTTCCCATTCCAGCTGATAATTATTCTTAATCTGCATGACCTTATCTCCCTCACGGAATAGAATCCCGCCATGCTCTTTTTCCGTCTTGCTCCCATCCTGCGGATTCAAATATTGCTGCAAAATCCCATTTAGCCGCTCCACCCCCAGCAATCCCTTGCGCATGGGAGTCAATACCTGGATATCAAAAGGCTGCGCCTCCACAAACTTCGGAAGTTTCTGCTGAATCAGCTGAATGACAATGCTGATAATCACATTGGCGTCATACCGTTTCAGAAAAAAGAAATCCATACTCTTGTTATCCAGAAATACTTCCTCTCCACGATTGATTTTATGGGCGTTGACGACAATATCACTCTGTGCCGCCTGCCGGAAAATCTTTGTCAGACGTACCACATGAAACCGCTCAGATTCTATAATATCGCGAAGCACGCTGCCCGGACCCACACTGGGAAGCTGGTTCACATCTCCTACCAGGACAAGACGCGTCCCCTCTGCCACCGCTTTCAACAGGGCATGCATCAAAGAGACATCGACCATAGACATCTCATCCACGATGATCACATCTGTCTCCAACGGATTCTGCTCATTGCGCTCAAATCCTTCACTTCCGTCCACGCCGCCGTTTAATTCCAACATACGATGAATCGTCTTCGCCTCAAAGCCTGTTGTCTCACTCATCCGTTTCGCCGCGCGCCCGGTGGGAGCCGCCAGAAAAATATCCATTCCTTCCTCTTCGAAATAACGGATAATCGTGTTGATGGTTGTCGTCTTTCCAGTTCCTGGTCCTCCGGTAATCACCACCAGTCCATTGCAGACTGCCTCCCTGACTGCCTCCGCCTGCAATTCATCCAACTCCATTCCGGTATTTTTCTCAATGGCACGAATACGGCTCTCAATCTCAATCTGCGGTACATCATAAGACATGTCCAGCCTCCCCAGCATAGCCGCCGTATTCATTTCCATATAATAAAAATGGGATGCATAGAGATAACGAACTTTATCCATCTCTTTTATCATGACCTTCCGCTCGATGGCAAGATCCATATAATGTTTCTCTATGTATTCCGTTTCCAGTCCTAAGAGTTCGGCTGCCCTCTGCGTCAAAACATTTTGAGGCAGACAGGTATGTCCCTCGGCAGCCGCCTGCATCAGTGTATACAAAATACCGCTGCGAATACGAAAATCCGAATCCGTATGAATCCCGATTCTCGAGGCAATTTCATCTGCAATACGAAAACCCACACCCTGGATGTCATCTGCCAGGCGGTATGGGTTCTCTTTTAATATCGTATAAAGTTCCTGTCCGTATGTCTGATATATTTTCACGGAAAGCGTCTGCGAGATACCATACTGCTGCAGGAAAATCATTGCCTGCCGCAACTCACGTTTCCCTTCCACCTGTTCTGCAATCTCAACCGCCTTGCGCTCACTGATGCCTTTCACCTCAGCAAGACGCTCCGGCTCCTCCTCTATGATGCGAAACGTATCCTCTCGAAACCTGCGTACAATCCGCGCCGCCAGCGCAGCGCCAATTCCTTTAATCGCACCGGAGCCAAGATATCGCTCAATCGACAGAATATCCTCCGGCGATTTGACCTGAAAAGACTGCGCCTTAAACTGCCTGCCATAAGAAGGGTGCGTGGTATATTCCCCGGTCATCTCCAGCGTCTCGCCTTCTCCAACGCCGTGAAAAATACCCACGCAGGTAATCTCTTCTTCCTCGCTCACAAAATTCAATACGGTATAACCATTCTCACTGTTCTGATATACGATATGCTCTACATATCCATTCAGTGTTTCCACGTTCCTATTCCAGTCCATAATTGCGTTTCATCTGCTCGTAAAGCGTCTGCGCAATGCCAAGACCCTCGCCCTGTGCGGACTGGTCTGCAAAACTCTGAACCATCTGTTCTTTATAATATTCCTGGAGCTGTTTCGTGGAGGACGAAACATTCTCTGATTCCGGAACCATCTTCTGCATCGCCTTAAACATCTGCTCGGTAAAATATGCCTCGAAATCTTTGCAGACATCCATCAATTCATCATTTGTCGCCTTGGACAAATCAGAATTAAGCGTGCTTTCCAGTTTACTGGTTGTCTTATCTGTCATGGCGTCATTGCCATACAAAGCATTCAATCCATCCATTGTAAGACTCATTATGTACCCTTCTTTCTACGAATTATCATCTTAGCTGTTCTGCCAGCCCGGCGCATCCACTATCGTTTCAGCTGATTTGCCTGACCAAGCATATCGTCTGACGTCTGTATCGCCTTTGAATTCATCTCATATGCTCTCTGTGCCACAATCAAATTAACCATCTCATCTGCCACCTGTACATTGGAGCCTTCCAGATATCCCTGACGCACGGAACTCAAAACAAGTCCCTGTGTTGTCGCCTCATTCAACGGCTGTCCGGACGCATCTGTCACGCCCAGCAGGCTGTTTGACAGTTTATCAAGACCTGCGGGATTATTAAACTGGAACAATCCGATAGACTGATTGAGAGCCACATAATTATTCTGTGCATCTCTGTATCCAAATGCTCCATCCTGATCCACTACCATCTTGCTGGCATTCACTCCACTGGGAATCTCAATCGGATTTCCGTTCGTATCAAGTACCGGATATCCGTTGGAAGTTACCAGCGTAAGGTTCCCATTATTGCCAACACTCAACTTGAAATCACCATTTCTCGTGTAATATGTATTACCATCCGCACCTCTTACTGCGAAAAAAGCATCTCCGTCAATCGCCATTGCGGTATAACTCTCACTGTCAAGATGCGAACCCTGCGTAAAATTAGAGGTAATGGATGCGATTCTGGTTCCCAGACCCACCTGTGCGGAAATCGGTTTCTGCTCTCCATTCGCCGTGGTAGTTCTTGTCTGTAATGTTTGATACAACAAAGACTTAAACTCCGCCTTCTCTGTCTTATAACCGGTAGTATTGACATTTGCCAGGTTATTGGCAATCGTATCTACCGCTGTCTGTTGCGAAATCATGCCGGACGCTGCCGACCAAAGTGACCTCATCATGTTAAAAACAACTCCTTCCTATGTCTTTGCTGCCTATGCCTTCGCCATTCCTACAGCTTTTTCCAGTGTGCTGTCTATTGTCTGTATAATCTTCTGATTACTCTCATATGCGCGGGAAACATTGATCATCTCTACCATCTCAGAGACTACATTTACGTTGGACATTTCCAATGTTCCCTGCTCAATTCTTGCGGCAGACGCCTGCGCCTGTCCTCCGGGCACAAGGTCATACATATTCTCCCCGTATTTTGCCAGGAAATTGTAATCCGCAAAATCTACCACTCCAACCTGCCCTATAAGCGCATTGTTCTGATAGAGATTCCCATTCTCGTCCACGACGAGCTGGATGTTGGGGTCAACTCTTATGTAACCGGCCTGCCCCGGATTTCCTGCCTGAGCCGCCGCCTGATTCAAAACATAATCTCCATCCTTCGTCACCAGATATCCCTCACGGGTTACGGTAAAGGCGCCATCCCTCGTATACTTGACTGAAGTCTCTCCCGCCTTATTTGTATAGGAAATCGCAAAAAAACCATCTCCATCAATCGCCATGTCATAAAGATTATCTGTGACACGGAATGAACCCTGCCCATAATCCGTATAACACTCTCCTATCTTAACCCCAAGCGAAACGTCTCCAATCCCCCTCGGCAAACCAAACGCCGAGGTGTCTTTAATCTTAATTGCCAACATCTCATCGAAGGACTGTGCGGTAGCGCCTTCCTTCTTAAATCCGTTGGTAGCCGAATTGGCAAGATTGTTGGTGAGAACGTCCATGCGGTTTTGCTGATTAATCATACCGGTATACGCTGTATATAATCCTTTTACCATCGTCTCTGCTCCTTTGTTTGTGCTTACTCATCCATCTTTCCACCAGATAAAGATTCCACATACCTGCCCGTTCCAATCGCAACACAGGTCATTGGCTCTTCTGCCGTCATGGTATTGATTCCGGTTTTATCCTCAATCAACTCTTCCAGTCCACGCAGCAACGCGCCTCCTCCTGTCAGGATAATTCCACGGTCTGCAACATCAGCCGCCAGCTCCGGCGGAGTCTTCTCCAATACGCTGTGAACGGCTTCCACAATCTGCAGTGTTGCCTCCCTAAGCGCTTCCTCCGTCTCCTCGGAAGATACTGATACGGTCTTGGGCAGCCCGGTTACAAGGTTACGTCCCCGCACATCCATGGTATCATTCTGTGCAAGTGGGAAACATGTTCCAATCTTAATCTTAATATCTTCTGCAGTCCTCTCCCCGATCAGAAGATTATGTTTCTTTCTCATATATCGGACAATTGCCTCATCAAAATCATCCCCTGCAATCTTAATGGAAGTACTTACCACTGTTCCTCCAAGGGAAATCACTGCAATATCTGCCGTTCCGCCGCCAATATCCACAATCATATTGCCACAGGGCTTTGCAATGTCCACGCCCGCGCCAATTGCCGCCGCGATAGGCTCCTCAATAATGGAAACTTCTCTTGCCCCTGCCTGATAAGTCGCATCCTCAACCGCTTTCTTCTCAACCTCTGTAACGCCGCTTGGCACACATACGCTGATTCGTGGTTTACGGAAACTCTTCTTACCGAGCGCCTTCTGAATAAAGTATCTTAACATTTTTTCGGTCACTGTGTAGTCTGAGATAACCCCTTGACGCAAAGGTCTTACCGCAACAATATTTCCAGGCGTCCTTCCAAGCATCAGTCTTGCCTCTTCACCGATTGCTTTAATCTTATTGGTATCTCTGTCGAAGGCAACTACGGAAGGCTCCTTTAATACAACACCTTTTCCTTTTATATATACAAGGATGCTCGCTGTTCCTAAATCGATTCCTATATCTGTCGACATCTTGATTGTCCCCTTTCGTCTCTCTATCTTAACATCGCTGAACGTAATAACTTTATTTTTCCATACATATTTACATTATATACAATCAGATGTAATTTTCAAAGTGTTTTTTTCAAAATATACAAAAAACTTCCATATTTAACCATTTTCCTGGAAATCCTTAGGGAAGTTTATATATTTTTTATATTTTTTTGAAAATGTTTTTCAATTTTTCACATATCCGTCACATTCTCCGGTTATACTGATACATGTACTAGCTAACAAGCTAATATAATTTTTCATAACTCATGCTTCCCGGGTTCTTCGGAATCCGGGAGGTACTCCCCGAAATCCAAACTGTGCGGTCAAACCGCACAGTTTTTGTTTGTACTTATTCACTCCACCTGCGCAGTCGTAGAATCGCCCTTCCTGGCCTGCTCTATGACTACAGGTATCAGTTTCCTGAAATTATCGCCGGAATGGGTCGCTCCGGTCATAGTGGCAACCTCTGTTTCTTTCTGCCCCTCTATCAACTGCCGGACATACTCTCTTGTATACTGGTTGGGGTAATTGCCCGTATCCGTTCCCATATTTCTCATATATTCATTATCCCAGGCTTTGATAAAGCCGCTGGCATCTTTGGCATTGAACTCCGCCGATACAATCGTGTCATCCTTGACCTGTATGCAGACATACTCTTTCCACCCATGAGAAAACTCCGCCATCTCCGCCGTATAATATCCATCTTTCATTTTATTTCCACATCCCGCCAGCAACACGGCGGACAGAAGAAAAAATGCCATCGCCTTTAATTTCCAATTGTTCCAGCCCATTCCAATGTTCCTCCTTTTAGATTCAGTAACGGCACGCGTCACTTCGTTCCCCCTCTCAATTTAACTGCTGCCACTACCTGCCCAAGTTCCTCCGCCTGACTCAGAGATAACGACGCTGTCTCATCCGTCTCCTGTGCAAGCTGCCGATTCGTGTTTGCAATTGTAAGAACTTTATCCGCTTCCTCTGTTACCATGGATGCAGCCTCTTTCTGCTGCTCCACCACCATCGCCATGTTATGGGAAATTCCGGTGAACCTCTCTGTCGCCTGATAAATTTCCCGGAAGGACTCTGCGGTAGCATCCGCTGTCTTCAAGCCCTTTTCAATCGAAACATTTGCCAGCCCGATAATGTTTCCGGTCTGCTTCAACGCATCGGCTGTCTGCTCTGCCAGAACACCTATCTGCTGCGCAACTACGGCAAAACCTCTCCCCGATTCTCCGGCACGGGCTGCCTCAATGGAGGCATTCAGAGCAAGCAGGCTGGTTTCAGAAGAAATGTCTTCAATCAACTGGCTGATTTTGATGATTTCCTGCATATTCTCATAAATATCATGCATTGTCCCCAGCATGTCATCCATCTGTTCCTGTCCCTGATCCACCTTGTTCTGCGCGCTTCCTGCACATTCTTTGACCAACCCTGCATTTTCCGTAATATGTTCAATCTGCTCAGTAATCCTCTGTATACTGTCAATCAGACGTTCCAACGCAACCTCCTGCTCTACGGATCCATCATACAGCCGTTTGGCGTATCCCGATACTTCAGAGGAATTCTCATTCACCGCCAATGAGGAATCATTGATTCTGCGCATGGTCTCATTGAGGGACTCTGTGATGCTGATAAGCGCATCACGAATCGCCACGAAATCGCCGCTAAAAGAATCCGGTACTTCCTGGGAATAATCTCCCTGCGACAGATATCCCAGCGAGACATTGATGTCGTTGATATAGCCGTCTACACTTGCAATGGTCTTTGCAAGTGCATCTGTAAGAATCTGCGCCTCCTCGTTCGTCCTTGCAAGCACAACCTCGTCTTTCAGATTTCCCTCGGACAGAGACGTAAGCCTGCCCGTGGCAAGAGACAGGGAATCTGAAATGCTGTCTGCCATTTTCACAATCACAAAACGCGCAATAAGCAGCAATACGATGGCAATCGCAATACAGACAAACACGGAAAAGAACAATGCCGCCTGGAATTCCCTGCGCGGCGCGTCTATCACAAGCGTCCAGTTCGTGCCCGGCACCGGAGCGTAAGCGACATAATGGTTTACCCCATGCAGGCGCGTGGATTCCGAACCCGTCTGAAAATTTATCATGTTATCAAACATGTTCTTGTTTTTTCGAGAATTATATATCTCATAGACATTCTCATGTTTCTGCATATTTTCCAGGTCTTTATCTGCAATAATGGTTCCTTCTTCATTGATTATGTATGAATCGCCTGTAACCCCTATGTTGATATTAGACAGCACGTCATTGAGCATGTCATACTTGTAACTCCCCACCAGATAGGAAACCACCTCTCCATCTTTACTCATGGGAAGAGCCACGCAAAGCTGCCAGATATCATTTTCGTAATACGGTTCATCAATGACAATATTACCTGTCTGCTGCAGATATGAATAATATTTCTTATCTGCAATGCTCTCTGGCGCCTCCTCATCCCCATACAGTTTGCTGCCTGACAAATCATATCCTCCCAGCCAGACAAACTCTATGCGGGTCTCCCGTTCATCCAGAACTTCCTGTTTCTGTTGTGTGGTAACACTCTCATCCGTCAAATCCTGCTCCAACGCCAGATTTGCCATACGGTCTGTGAGAAGATGCAGGTTCGCGCCGACATTCTGCGAGGAGGTTTTGGCTATCAACTGCAAATTCTCCAGTAAGATTTTGTTTGTAGAGAGAAAACTGCTGATAATCATCACAATGGTAAGCAGCGCACCAAGTAAAATGGCCACTGACATCACATAAAACTCAATGATCTGCTTAATCGTCCGTTTCTTTTTCATATCGTAAATTTCCTTTCCACCCCTTCTTCCCATACATTATAACAGGATTTTAGGACATTTGTTTATTTTTACAGATATTTCTTTATATATTTCCCGGTATAGGATTCATCCACTTCCGCAACCTCCTCCGGCGTCCCTTTTGCAACGACCCTTCCACCGCCGTCACCACCTTCCGGCCCCATGTCGATGATGTAATCTGCCGTCTTGATGACATCCAGATTATGCTCGATAACCACAACCGTGTTGCCTCCTTCTGCAAGACGCTGTAAAATTTCCGTCAATTTATGCACATCCGCAAAATGCAGCCCGGTCGTAGGCTCGTCCAGAATGTAAATCGTCTTCCCCGTACTGCGCTTGCTGAGTTCCGTAGCAAGCTTGATCCGCTGCGCCTCCCCGCCGGATAAAGTCGTGGAAGGCTGTCCGAGCCTGATGTAGGAAAGCCCAACGTCATAAAGCGTCTCGATCTTCCTGCGGATAGACGGCACATGCTCAAAGAACGCAAGCGCCTCCTCCACCGTCATATCAAGCACGTCGTAAATATTCTTCCCTTTATATTTCACATCCAGCGTTTCCCGGTTGTAACGTTTGCCTCCGCAAACTTCACAAGGCACATAAACATCCGGCAGGAAATGCATCTCAATTTTCAAGATACCATCCCCGGAACACGCCTCGCACCGCCCGCCTTTCACATTAAAACTGAAACGTCCCTTGGCATATCCTTTCGCCTTGGCGTCCGGCGTTGCCGCAAACAAATCTCGAATCTGATCAAATACTCCGGTATAGGTCGCCGGATTGGAGCGTGGCGTCCTGCCAATCGGAGACTGATCGATGTCAATCACTTTATCAAGCTGTTCAATTCCCTCAATTGTCTTATGTTTCCCGGGAATCACCCTGGCACGGTTCAAATCACGCGCCAGGCGTTTGTAAAGAATTTCATTGGTAAGTGAAGATTTCCCGGAACCCGATACGCCGGTAATGCAGGTCATGACCCCCAATGGAATCTCCACATTTACATTTTGGAGATTATTCTCCGCTGCGCCCCTGATTTTTAGAAATCCTGTCGGTTTTCTCCTCACCTGCGGCACTGGAATCGTCACTTTTCCACTAAGATACGCTCCGGTGACAGAATCCTCATTTCGCATGATATCCTGCGCTGTTCCCTGCGCCACCAGTTTGCCGCCATGTTCCCCGGCTCCGGGTCCGATATCTACAATATGGTCCGCCGCCAGCATCGTCTCCTCGTCATGCTCCACAACGATCAATGTGTTACCCAGATTTTTCAGGTTCTTAAGCGTATTCAGCAGCTTATCATTGTCACGCTGATGCAAACCGATACTCGGTTCATCCAGAATATACGCAACGCCGACAAGCCCGGAACCAATCTGGGTTGCAAGACGAATCCGCTGCGCCTCCCCGCCGGACAGACTGCCCGTTGCACGTGTGAGCGTAAGGTATTCCAGGCCCACATCCACCAGAAACCCTACCCGCGCTCTGATTTCTTTTAATACCTGGGCGCCAATCAGCTTCTGCTGCTTCGTCAACTCCATATCCGACAGAAATTTCTGGAGTTTGCGAATGGACATGGACGTAACCTCAAAAATATTTTTATCTGAAACAGTAACTGCCAGAGATTCCTTCTTCAGACGCTGACCGCCGCACGTTTTACAGGGCGTCACACGCATAAACTGCTCATACTCCTGTTTCATGGTATCGGAACCGGTCTCCCGGTAACGTCGCTCGACATTTTTTATCAATCCCTCAAATGCCACATCATAAATACCTTCCCCGCGTTGCCCTTTGTAGTATACTTTAATCTCTTTTCCCCCGGTTCCATTGATGATGATATTCTGTATTTTCTTGGGAAGTTCTTCGTAAGGCGTATGCAAATCAAACCCGTATTGCTCCGATAACGCCGTCAGAACGGCATTCGTGAAACTTCCCTTATCTGCACTGGACTGCCAGCCCATCACCTGGATTGCCCCCTCTGCAAGACTCAGCGACTTGTCCGGTATCATCAGATCCACATCAAATTCCATCTTGTAACCCAATCCAAAACAATCCGGGCAGGCGCCAAAGGGATTGTTAAAGGAAAAACTTCTCGGTTCAATCTCATCGACGCTGATTCCGCAATCCGGGCAGGAAAAACTCTGTGAAAAATTAATCGGTTCTTTGCCGATGACGTCCACCGTCATCAGCCCTTCCGCCAACTGCAATACATTTTCCACCGAATCGGTAAGACGTCTGTCAATCCCCGGCTTTACCACCAGGCGATCCACGACGATTTCAATGTTGTGCTTGATATTTTTGTCCAGTGGAATGTCCTCCGCCAAATCATAGACGTTGCCGTCAACCTGAACACGCACATAACCGCTGCGCTTTGCCTGTTCAAACAATTTCTGATGCATTCCCTTGCGCCCGCGCACCACTGGAGCCAAAAGCTGTATCTTGGTACCCTCCGGCAGAGACATAATCTGATCGACCATCTGATCCACCGACTGTTTTTTAATCTCTTTTCCACAGTTCGGACAATGCGGAATGCCGATTCTGGCATAGAGCAGACGAAAATAATCATAAATTTCCGTAACCGTGCCCACTGTAGATCTCGGATTGCGGTTCGTAGACTTCTGGTCAATGGAAATTGCTGGAGAGAGCCCCTCGATCTTCTCCACATCCGGTTTCTCCATCTGGCCTAAAAACTGTCGTGCATAAGAGGAAAGCGATTCCATATACCTCCGCTGCCCCTCGGCATAAATCGTGTCAAACGCCAGCGAAGATTTCCCTGAACCGCTCAAACCGGTCAGTACGACAAACTCGTTTCTGGGAATATCCACGTCCAGATTTTTCAGATTGTGTTCATTCGCCCCTCTGATTTTGATATATTGTCTGCTATTTTTTTTCCCTTCCATTGCTGTTCCTTTCTATATTCAACGTTCTTTACAATATGGATCAAAGCCCACGAATCTCCCGGCATATCTCCTCCAGACGAACTGCCGCTTTTTCATCATCCATAGTATCCAACTCTGAAATCAAATCAATAATATGCGCCTCTTTTTCGAAGAAATGGTATTGTACATAAATATTGTCCTTATAATCGGGCAACACCATCTTTACGACACGGCACATGTAGCGGAATAAATTTACCGACATTATCATGCCCCTCAGACTCAGAAAATAAAATGGTTCCACGAAAAATGCATGTATAAAATGCATCTCCGTTTCTTCTCTGTAAATATCAAAATCAGGAAATTTTCTTATGTAATCTAACAACTGCCATTGTACGTTCAGATGATCCAAAATAGTCGAGGGGTTACTCATATAATTTAATGTGGTTCCCTCTTCGTTCTGCCGGTAGAAATAAAATTCTCCCTCAACCCGTGCAATTCTGTTTACCCGCAATTTCAGAGGATAGGTAAACAAAGGTTCTTCATAGGCCACCCCTTCCGCAAACCGGACGCCCGCTTCCTGAAAAAATGTATACCTGTACAGTTTCCTCGTACACGATTCCCCCATCACATCATTACTTAACAAAAGCTGTTTGCGCGCCCTTTCACCCTTGATATCAAATACCTCAAATGAATAATCGTTCTGGTTGCCCTTACAGGAAAGACTATCGGAAAATTTACGAAACTCTACCACATCGCTTTCCGTCTCCCGGATTACGTTCCTCAATATTTCATACATATCCCGTGAAATATAATCATCTGCGTCCACAAAACTGATATAATCACCAGAAACATATTCCAGACCAATATTGCGCGCCGCACCCTGTCTTCCATTCTTCTCGGATTTAACCAATATTATATGATCCGGGTATTGTTTTTCGTACCTTTCCAAAATCTTCCATGTTCCATCTTCCGAACAGTCATCGACCATAATAATTTCCATGTTGTCTATGCCGATTGTCTGATTGATTACAGAGTCCAGACATTCCTCTACATATTTTTCCACATTATAACACGGAATAATCACGCTAACTTTTTCCATCGTCATCAAATTCTCCTCAGGACATTTCTGTCAAACTCTTTTTTAACTCGATCATCTTATCACGCAGCTCTGCCGCCGCCTCGAAATTGAGTTCCGCAGCCGCTGCCTGCATTTTCTTCTGAACCTCTCCAATGAGTTTTTCCAGCTCTTTTTTGCTCATGGACTCCGGGTCTTTCTGGAACTGATACTCTTCCTTCGCCACCTTCTTGGAAATACTTATCAGCTCACGGACAGATTTTTGAATCGTCTTAGGCGTAATGCCATGTTCCTTATTATATGCCTCCTGTTTGCTCCTCCTGCGGTTCGTCTCGTCAATCGCCACCCGCATGGAATCGGTTATGGTATCCGCATACATCAGCACATGCCCCTCCGAATTACGTGCAGCACGCCCAATCGTCTGGATTAGCGATGTCTCCGAACGCAAAAATCCTTCTTTGTCCGCATCCAGAATTGCCACCAGTGTAATTTCCGGTATGTCCAATCCCTCTCGCAACAGGTTGATTCCCACCAGGACGTCAAATACATCCAGACGCAAATCCCTTATAATCTCTGCCCGCTCCAACGTGTCAATATCAGAATGGAGATATTTTACCCGAATCCCCACTTCACGCATATAGTCCGTCAAATCCTCCGCCATCTTTTTGGTCAGCGTGGTAATCAGGACTTTATTCTTCCTGGAAATTTCTTTATTGACCTCTCCGATAAGGTCGTCAATCTGTCCCTCCACCGGACGCACTTCCACTTCGGGATCCAACAGCCCGGTCGGACGTATAATCTGCTCCGCACGAAACATTTCATGTTCCTTTTCATAAACGTTCGGTGTAGCGGATACAAACAGCATTTGATCTATTTTACTTTCAAATTCACCAAAATTCAAGGGGCGGTTGTCCTTTGCAGAAGGAAGGCGGAAACCATAATCCACAAGCGTCGTCTTGCGCGACTGGTCTCCGGCATACATTCCCCGCACCTGTGGAATCGTTATGTGCGACTCGTCCACGATAATCAGAAATTCATCCGGGAAATAATCGATTAACGTGTGGGGCGGTTCCCCCGGCTGCAATCCGGACAGGTAGCGGGAATAGTTCTCAATGCCGCTGCAAAAGCCCGTCTCCTTGAGCATTTCTATATCAAAATTCGTGCGCTCGGCAATCCTCTGCGCCTCCAGCAGCTTGTCCTCTCCCTTGAAATACCTGACGCGCTCAACCATTTCTTCTTCTATCTCGGCTGCCGCCTGGCGAATTTTCTCAGGCGCAACCACATAATGCGAGGCCGGAAATACTGCAATATGCTCCAGACGGCTCTTGATCTCTCCAGTCAACACATCAATCTCCGTAATCCGGTCTACCTCGTCTCCAAAAAATTCAACCCGAACCGCTGTCTCGCCATAGTTTGCCGGGAAAATCTCTACCACATCTCCACGCACGCGGAACGTACCTCTCTGAAAATCCATGTCATTTCTGGTATACTGGATATCAATCAATTTCCGAATCACTTCGTCCCTGTCCTTTTCCATGCCCGGACGCAGAGACAGCATCATATTCTTATAGTCAATGGGACTTCCCAGACCATAAATACAGGACACGCTGGAAATAATCACCACGTCTTCCCGCTCTGCAAGCGCTGCTGTTGCTGACAGACGCAGCTTGTCAATCTCATCATTGATGGAAGAATCTTTGGCAATGTAAGTATCCGTAGAAGGCACATAAGCTTCCGGCTGGTAGTAGTCGTAATAGGACACAAAATACTCCACTGCATTATTGGGGAAAAATTCTTTAAATTCTCCATATAATTGGGCTGCCAATGTCTTGTTATGAGCTATAACGAGCGTTGGTTTATTTAATTGTTGGATGACGTTTGCCATCGTAAAGGTTTTACCGGAACCAGTGACACCGAGAAGGGTCTGGAACTGATTGCCTTCTTTGAAGCCTTTGACCAATTCGGCGATGGCCTGCGGCTGGTCGCCTGTGGGGGCGTATTGTGATACTAATTCAAAATGATCCATAATAATAATCTCCATATAGACTATTTCCATTTTGGAAATAGTTCAATCCGTATAAGTTCTCCTGCTTAGTTGTGCAAATGCCTTGCACAATTAAATATCAATATACTTTAAAATACCTCATTCGAACAAAAATTGCTACATGTAGCAACTTTTTCAAAATCAGGAAATTCCTCATAAAATTGTATCATCCGAAAAACAGAACTTTTTTCATAAGAACGTCCATATCGAAATTCTAATTCTTTAATCAGATTTTTACAATGAATTTCCCATACTCTGCTTTCTGTCCATTTAATATATTATCTTTAAGTTCCTGCCCTATATGCCAAAATAAATATACTGTTTCAAAATTAGCTGTTTCAAATACTTTACTTTAGCCGTCTCAATCAGCTTAACAATATTATCATATGTTTGTTTATAATTTTCTGGGAAAATCTATTCATTTTTCACATTAGCCTCCTCTTTGTCATAGCTATTTGGGATCATTACTTCTTCCTAAACCCTCCAACTAAATTGGCTACACGCGTTTAGCCAATTCATTTTTTAGCTACTTTCCAATTAAATCATCAAAATACTCTTCCGCCGTATAAATTTTTGACAATTTATTAAATATCCATTCATCCGTAGTTAGCTCCTTTTTTCAAACGATTCCATCACTACCGATGCCAAAAACGGACCACAAATTGCTTTATGCTTATCATTATTGCATCTGCATAAATTAGATACATTTTTCAATGCTATTACTTCATGCTCAATATCCGTATCTTTCAATTTTTTCTTGACAGAAATAACTCCCACCACACCTTCTGGCGGAACTATAACGCTATCACCAAATCTTTGAAATATTAGATATTTAGCACTATCATAAATCAAAATATCAAATTGTGTTGAATTATCATCTTGTTCATTATTTCTTACATTTTATCTTAAACTACCGAGAAAAGCTCGGTAGTTACTGCCGCACCTAATTCTTCTCTCTATAATATATTTTTTCAATCGTACTAAAATATCTGCCCTTATTCATTTAGCTTTATCTCATTGATTACACGAATCCAGGTCACAAAACCGTATTTTTGAAACGAAACAACACTGAATAACACCAACCAGTACAGATAGTATTATCCAGTCATTTGGTTTTTCATTATAACATATAAGTCAAAAAAAGTACAGACCAAAATCGAACTTTTGTTCTGTACTTTTTTATATCTTTTTAATACGATTCGGTTATGCCAGTATCATAGTTTCATAATTGTTCTTTAATAAGATAGTACAAAAAGTGTTTCTCGGACATCCATAAGTGGAACAGCAGATATAATCCAAATCCTGAAATGTGCCTGACTGCCGCTGCACCTTTAATGTCCGGTTGATATAACCTATATCCGAATATTTTACCCCATTGATTTCACACCGCCTCAATCCCAACAGCACTGCAAATAATACCTGCATATGGACTGGCGTTTCCCTGCTTGCCTCAATGAGCGTCTAAACCTGCTTACTGCATACTGCATGGACGTATTCATCACCGTTTTTACCAATCTTGCGATAGAAACGGAAACCGCCGCTTCTTCATAATAATCTCCATTCCGCCGATGTGTCTGGCTCTTTGATAACTGTCACATGTAAATTCTTTGCCTCAATTAATGTTTCCTGTCTGCATTTCCAATAGAAAGGATAATTTATCAGATCGTTTCTTTGTTTTATATATTTACCTGCTATCCTTCAATAAAAGAGTGGCTCATAATGTAAAATTCATCTTGGCTTGGTTGGTATTTTCTTTCCAACTTTTCAAGGGTATTATCATAATTTTGCGC
>CAJTSB010000022.1 GCA_910578825.1 uncultured Lachnospiraceae bacterium
CGGAGAATCCTGCAAAGCAGGATTCTTTCTTGTTCTATAGAAAAGACCGAAAACATGGAGGAAATCAAATGAGATTATTCAGCTATGACAGCGGGGTGATGAAATCCCTGTCTAAATTTACGGACTGTATCAGCCTGAGTCTTTTATTTCTGATAAGCTGTATTCCGGTATTCACGATCGGCACGGCGGCAACGGCAACGTATCACACGGCATATAAGGTGCTGCGTCACGACAGAGGTTACCTGTTTCGGGAATACGTCACTGCGTTTCGCGATAATTTTAAGCAGACGACGCCCGTATGGCTTTTAGCGCTTGCCCTCGGAGCGCTGCTTGGCGTGGATGGGTTTATTGTAGGATATTATGCGCAGAAGGGCAGCATAACGTCAGCATTGGGGATTGTGTTTATCGTGGGCCTGATTGTGTGGTTCTCCTGGATTTCCTATCTTTTCCCCTATATGGCGCGTTTTGAAAATACGAAGAGGCAGTCCATGAAAAATGCGATACTTTTTGCCATGGTACACTTCCCAATGACAATTTTAATGTTGTTACTGGCGGCTGTGGTAGGATTGCTGATGTATTTTATGCCATATCTTGCTGCAATGCTCCCGGCATTCTACAGTTGGGTTACGTGTTTTATTTTGGAAAGCGTGTTCCGCAAATATATGACGGAAGAGCAGAGGCAGGACGAAGATGAGAGAAACCGCAAAAGCCATGACTGATAGGAAGAATTGAAGAATATGTTTACAGGGTGTGTTGGAGTTTTTCATTATTCTATTCAAAAAAACAGGAAATACATGTTTTTGAAACAATGCATATAGATTGTCAAAAAGATTTATGCTAAGATAAAGTCAAATAGAACTTTGGACGAAGGAGAGGATGATGTTGAATGAACATGGATTGGTAAATGATTTGAATGGGATAAGTATTCAGCAGTATAAAACAGATGTGGGTTTTCGGACACTCGTAGAAGGAGTGAATGAAAATCTGTATATTATACCAAAATATCAGAGAAAATATCGTTGGGTTAAGGAGCAGGTAATAGCGTTGGTGGAATCGTTAATCCGTGGTTTGCCGATTCCGCCGATTTATACTTGTAGAAATAAAAAGAACCAACTTGAAATATTAGATGGTCAGCAGCGCATTTTGAGTTTGTTTTTTTATTATATAGGTTTTTACCTGGATAGGAAAAAGAATAATTCGGTAGATTTTTCTGAGATTGAAATAGGAGATGGCACTTTTAAAGAGGCTTTGACAAGTCAATTGGCATTGGAAGAGCTCAATATTCAGCTTATAGGCGAAAAAGGTGAAAAAATCAATGTAAATTATGCAGAACTTCCAGTGGAAATGAAAAGGCGTATAGACTATACGTCTATTACTGTAATAGAGATTAAGATTGATGATGAGAAACAGCGTACCAGAATATTAAGAAAAATTTTTGAGAATCTAAATGCCAAAGGCTCTCTTTTAACGCAACAGGAATTGAGGAATGGAATATACGTCTGCGATTTTTATGATATGTTACAGGAATATAACAGACATAATAATCGGTGGAGAAAGGTATGGGGAAAGGAAGATGCAGCGGAACGAGATATGGAAACTCTTTTGCGTCTTTGTGCATTGAGAAAATATGTTCGCATTGACAAGAAGGATTCGGAAAACTTTAACTTTTTTATAGAAGAGTATCATAGCTCGTATGCAAAATTGCTTGATAAATTTTCAGAGGCATCTATGGATTTTAATTCGGAGCAAATTAAAGAATATCAAAACAGCCTCGATGTTTTTTTTAATTTATTTGAGGTGAGCGCTACTCAATCTTCGAAGGTGGCGTTGCTGGAAAGTTTTTACATTGTATATGAAAAATTGGGCGTTAATAAGTCGATTACTTCTGCAATTTATAATAAGATTTTGAAGGATGAAGGATATATATCTTTTGCAAGGCAAGGGACTGTAAAAATGAAAAGCATGAATGAAAGGTGGAAGATTGTATATGAGATTTGGGTTAAATATGATGGAACAGATCATTCATAAAACATTTCAGGGAAAATTGCCTTACGTGGATTGTGTCGTGATAGGGGATAATTCCAGTGGGAAAACACTGTTATTAAAGTTATTTATAGAAAAAGTCAGGAATGATATCGCGGTATATTTTATAGATGCGGTAAACCGTGGATTTGATGTGAAAAAAATTTCCCAGACAACGCGAAAGCCAGAGTATAAAAAAACGATTTTGGACACAAGGCTTAAGGATGAATATTTTAATCTGGTAGATTCGTTTAACTGTTTTGGGACTTTTACAGAGAGGATTGAAATTATTTACAAATTATATGAAAAGGAAGTACAGGATCTTTTTTGTGAATTGACAAATGACAGATTTCATATACTTTGTGACAATCCATTAGGAGAAGTTGACTTTGGCAATGGCAAAGGTCTTCTTTCCAGCGGCTATCAGGCTATTATACGTATATTGCTGGAGTTGGTGTATTTTCAGGACATGGAAGTACAGAAGAAAGCATTAAATTCCGCTTGGATTGTAATAGATGAGTTGGATGAGTATTTATCTCCTAGGTATTCTTCTGTTTTTCTGGAGTTTCTAAAGGAAAAGTTTTCATGGGGGAAATGGCTGGTCACGACACATTCCTGTGATTTGGTGGCGCATACACAAGATTCTAATTTAATTATTTTGGAAGAGGGAAACGTTGAGGTTGTTGATATCAATGATTATCCATCCGTCTCTGAGGCACAGATTATCTTTGAAAGAGTGTTTGGCAGCCTGGGAACGCCGGAGTCCGAGATAGAAAATGTATTGAGGAGATTGTTCAATAATAAGATGAATCAGGCATGGGGGGAAAAAGAGGAAGAATGCCTGGAACAATTAGAAAAAAGAAAATTGACAGCTTCGCAACAGATAATAGTACGCCAAATACGGGAATGGTGAAAGAAAAATGGAAGATTTTTTACTGATTGAGATGCCAGCATTTAAACCCCAATATAAGAAATGGATTAAATATGGTTATAATAATCCGATAGAAAAAAGCAATCTAAAGGATGCACTGGAAGAAAGTACAGGTGGATATTGCATGTATTGTTATTCGCGAATTCGTGTGGATCATAAATTATTTGCACATTTAGAACATGCAATTGAAAAAAATAATTCGAATAAATTGATTGAGTGTATTCCTAATATGGGTTTATCCTGTGCAGTATGTAATCAGACGTTTAAACGTATAGGTGAACGAAAAAGAAAAATACCTCAAAATACCATTGAAAAGTATGAGAAGTCTAGTAAATGTTCAGTGAAATGCCGCAAGCAATGTACCGTTTCATGTAAAGCATTAAGGGAATTGCAGAAGAACTACAGTGACATGCCAGATGCGGAAATAATATTACAGCCCATGGGTGTGAAAGGAAATGATTCAAATCAAATGCTGGCATTGGCATATAATGTATTAAATATGGAGTTTGAACCAGCAAGAAATACATACATATATTCTGGCAGGGAAATTCAATTTATAGAAAAACACATTAAAAGATTTCAATTAAATGATCCTCGGTATCGTTCACGTCAATTGTTTGAGTTTATAAAAAATGTCATTGATTATAATGGGAAAATACCGAAATATGAATACAATAATTGGGTGGTCAAGTTATTTTGTGAAAAAATATCAGGTAAATCTCAGGAAGAAATACTGAAAATCTGTATGAGTATTTATGTGATTGTATTTCCTAAAATGTAGATTTTGATATAGCAATGAAAAGGTCACATTACACCGTTTTTGTTTGCTGTTAGCTGGGTTGTTGACTTATCATATTACTTATAGTATATTTTAGAGAGGCATTAGTAAAATAAGGAAATAATTCATTATTTTGCCGAATTAGGAGGAAGTTTCATGGAGGAAACGATAAAGGTAGCAGTAGATGCCATGGGTGGAGATCATGCCCCGGGAGAGATTGTAAAAGGGGCGATTGACGCTGTCACGCTGCGCCCGGATATCAAAGTATATCTGATTGGCAGGCAGGAAGTTGTGGAACAACAACTCGCAAAACATTCTTATCAGGGGTCCCGGATTGAGGTGGTACATGCTCCGGAGGTGATTGATACCGCAGAGCCTCCAGTATTGGCGGTTCGCAGGAAGAAACAGTCATCGATTGTGCTGGGAATGAACATGGTAAAGGAGAAAAAGGCAGATGCGTTTGTATCTGCGGGCAGCTCTGGCGCTATATTAGTAGGAGGACAAGTCATTGTCGGCAGGATTAAGGGCGTGGAGCGTCCGCCGTTGGCGCCACTGATTCCCACGGAAAAGGGCGTGTCCCTGCTCATTGACTGCGGAGCAAATGTAGACGCCCGTTCTTCCCATCTGGTACAGTTTGCAAAGATGGGTTCCATTTATATGGAAAATGTGTTGGGCGTTCAGAATCCGAGAGTTGCCATCGTAAATATCGGTGCGGAGGAGGAAAAGGGAAATGCTCTGGTAAAGGAGACGTTTCCACTTTTGAAAAACTGTCCCGATATCAATTTTGTGGGCAGCATCGAAGCGAGGGACATTCCTCACGGAGAGGCAGACGTCATTGTCTGCGAGGCATTTGTAGGAAATGTCATTCTCAAGCTGTATGAGGGTGTGGGAGCGACTCTGGTCGGCATGGTGAAAGCGGGTATGATGGAAACGCTGCGCAGCAAAATTGGAGCGTTACTGGTGAAACCGGCGTTAAAAAAGACCTTAAAGTCTTTTGACGCCAGCGAATATGGCGGAGCGCCTTTGCTTGGACTGAACGGTCTGGTTGTCAAGACCCATGGGAGTTCTAAGGCAAAGGAAGTAACCAATTCCATCATTCAATGTGTAACTTTCAAAGAACAGGAAATCAATGAAAAAATCAAAAAGAATATTGGAGGAAGTCATGGAATTTGAGAAACTTAAAAAAATCATTTCAGAAGTATTGAATGTTGATGAGCAGGAAATCACAATGGATACTACTTTCGTAGATGATCTGGGAGCAGATTCTTTGGATATTTTTCAGATTATCATGGGGCTGGAAGAAGAATTTGACATTGAGATTGCCAACGAGGAAGCAGAGAAGATCGCAACGGTAGGCGATGCAGTGGAACAGATTAAGAATGCATTGAATTAGTGGAATCCCACATTGAGTAAGGGATAGAGGCGCCTGGAAGAAATTACAGTGAATTTCTTCCGGGCTATCCTTTTTGAAAGGAATAATTTATGGAATTACAGAAAGAATTTGAAAATAGAATCGGTTATCAGTTTCAAAATAAAAAACTTCTGAAACAGGCATTGATTCACAGCTCCTATGCAAACGAACGGCATCTGGGCAAAAATGCTGACAATGAGCGGTTGGAATTTTTGGGCGATGCGGTGCTGGAAGTGGTCACCAGTGACTTTTTATTCCACAGGTACCCCAAACGACCGGAAGGAGAGCTCACGACGCTTCGTGCCAGTATGGTCTGCGAACCGACGCTGTCATTTTGCACGAGGGATCTGGAACTGGGAAAATACCTTTTGCTTGGAAAAGGGGAGGAACAAACGGGGGGCAGAAAGAGGGCGTCCATTCTGTCTGATGCGTTAGAGGCGGTTATCGGAGCAATTTATCTGGACGGTGGTCTTGCTAATGCAAAAGAGTTCATTCATCGTTTCATATTGAATGACATTGAGCATAAGCGGCTCTTTTTTGATAGCAAGACGATCTTACAGGAAGTGGTACAGGGAAATTACAGTGAGGAGTTGCATTATGTGCTAATGCACGAGGAAGGGCCTGACCACGATAAGAAGTTTATCATGGAGGCAAGGATTGGCGATAAGGCCTATGGACAGGGAGAGGGAAGAAGTAAGAAAGCCGCGGAGCAGGAAGCTGCCTACCATACATTATTGCAGCTAAAGCAGCAGCGCGATGGAGGAAATACATGTATTTAAAGAGTATAGAAGTCCACGGGTTTAAATCTTTTGCAAATAAGATTTTATTTGAATTTCATAACGGAATTACCGGCATTGTGGGACCGAATGGAAGCGGAAAAAGCAATGTCGCAGATGCGGTGCGCTGGGTGTTGGGAGAACAGCGTGTCAAACAGCTTCGGGGGTCCAGTATGCAGGATGTGATTTTTTCCGGTACGGAGAACCGAAAGCCGCTCAGTTATGCCTATGTGGCAATCACACTGGATAACAGCGACAGGCAGTTAAATGTTGATTATAATGAAGTGACGGTGGCGCGCAGGGTTTACCGCTCCGGAGAGAGCGAATACCTGATTAACGGGACGGCGTGTCGCCTAAAGGACGTCAATGAACTGTTTTACGATACTGGTATTGGAAAAGAAGGGTATTCCATCATCGGGCAGGGACAGATTGAGCGGATTCTCAGCGGCAAACCGGAGGAGCGCCGGGAGCTGTTTGACGAGGCGGCAGGCATTGTCAAATATAAGCGCAGAAAGGCGACGGCTCAGAAGAAACTGGAGGCGGAACAGCAGAATCTTGTGCGTGTCAACGATATTCTCACTGAACTGGAAAAACAGGTGGGGCCGCTGGAAAAACAGGCGGAAAAGGCGAAGACGTATCTCAAGAAGAGGGAAGAATTAAAGACGTATGATGTAAATATGTTCCTGATGGATATGGAGCGCATCGAGCAGCAGTCGAAAGAGCTGGAAGAAAAAATCAGGATTGCCGGGCAGAATCTGCAAGAGGTAAGCAGCTCTTATGACAATATCAAGGCAGAGTATGAACAGACAGAGCGCGATATGGAGCAGGCGGACGAGGAGCTTGCCTCGCTGCGGGAAGAGTTGAGCAAAACAACGGTGCTTAAAGGAAAGCTTGAGGGCGAAATCAACGTACTGCGCGAGCAGATTCACACAGCCGAGCAGAGCGAAGAACATTTTAAGGCGCGTCAGGAGGAAATTGACCGCGACAAGGCGGAGCGCATGGAGCAGAAATCGGGCTTTGTACGGGATATGGAGCAGTTTCAGCGTCAACTTAGTTCTATAGAAGAGCAAAAAATACAGGTTATGGCGCAGTATCAGGAGATTCAGGAGGAGATTGCGCGGTGCAGCCGCGGCATTGAGAATGGCAAGAATGAGATGATTGAACTCCTGAACAACAAAGCGTCCACAAAGGCAAGGCAGCAGCGTTATGACACGATGAAGGAACAGGTCAACATCCGCAGGGCTCAGTTAAGTAAACAGCTCTTAGAGCAGAAAAGCGAGGAGGAAGACCTTGCCTTCATGGTTCAGGAGTGCGAACGCAGGTATGAGGACTCCAGGAGCCATTATCTGGAACTTCTGAAACAGGAACAGGACTTAGAGCAGAAAAACAAAGAGTGGCAGCAGAAACAGGCGCAGACGACCAGGGATCTGGAGCAGGACACGGCGCGTTATCACAGGGAGCAGTCAAGGCTGGAGTCTTTGGTTAACATTGCCGAGCGTTATGACGGTTATGGGAACGCCATTCGTCGCGTAATGGAAAAAAAGGAAAAAGAATCCGGTTTGCTTGGAGTTGTGGCAGACCTGATTCAGGTCGATAAACAATATGAGATTGCCATTGAGACAGCATTGGGAGGCAGTATTCAGAATATTGTTACCAGTGATGAGACAACGGCGAAGAAGATGATTGAATATCTGAAAAGGAATCGTTATGGACGTGCAACCTTCCTTCCGCTGACGAGCGTGGGGAAAAGAACGCAGCAGGTAAATCAGGCAGCGTTGGCGGAACCTGGAGTGATCGGAACCGGCAGCAGCCTTGTCCGGGCAGCCGAGCAGTTTACAGAGCTTAAGACGTACCTTCTGGGAAGAACATATGTTGTTGATACCATCGACCATGCAGTCGCTCTTGCACGCAAATATAGTTACAGCCTGAGGATTGTAACGCTGGAGGGCGAGTCTTTGAATCCGGGCGGCTCCATGACCGGAGGCGCATTTAAGAATACCAGTAATCTTCTGGGCAGGAAACGCGAAATTGAGGATTTGCAGAAAGAGACGGAGACTTTAAAGGAGAGTCTGTCAAAACACAAAAACCGACTCCAGGAGATTCAGACGGCACGTGAGCTGTTAAAAGAAGATTTGGTTCGGATTCGTGAAGATCTCAAAGAGGCAATGCTGGATCAGAATACAGAGAAAATGAACTTGGAGCGCGCCAGGGAGCAGAAGGAAGAAAACGATAATCAGTTTCACGATTTACAGACAGAGAACCGCCAGTTGGAAAATCAGCTCGGGGAAATCAGTGAAAGCCGCAGTATGATTGAGCAGGAAATTCAGGCGGCAAATATCCGTGAGAAAGAAATTGAGGAAGAGAACAGGAACCTGCAGCAAATTTTGGACAGGCAGAACCAGCTTGCCGAGGAGAGTCAGAGCGCCGTTTCCAGAGTACAGCTTGAGGAAGCCAACCTTATGCAGAAACTTAGTTTTCTCAAGGAAAATATTTCCCGTATTGAAGGAGAAACAGAGAAACTGGAAGCAGACCTTCAGGCTGCAAAACAGGAGAAAGACGATTCACAGGCAGACATTGAGAAAAAGCAGGCAGACATTGCGAAAATTCTGGATACAATCGCGGCGTCCGATACGACGCATACGGAATTGGAGAAAAAAATTGAGGACGGACAGAAGAATCGTGAAGAAATGTCCCGGACCTACCGTGGATTTTTTCAGAAACAGGAAGAGATGTCCGGACAAATCAATGATCTGGATAAAGAGCTGTACCGTCTGAATAACCAAAAGGAGAAGTTGCAGGAGTCTTCGGAAAATCAGAGCAATTATATGTGGGAGGAATATGAATTAACTCTTCACAACGCAATGGAACTGCGCAATGAGGAATACAATAATCCTGCGGAGCTTAAGAAACGGATTGCAGATATAAAAGAAGAAATACGAGGGCTGGGTGATGTGAATGTCAATGCTATTGAAGACTACCGCAGTATTTCTGAGCGGTACGTATTTTTAAAGACCCAGCACGACGACCTCATAGAGGCGGAGCAGACGCTTCTGGGAATTATAGAGGAATTGGACGCAGGCATGCGTAAGCAGTTCATGGAGAAATTCGCGCAAATCCAGACCGAATTCAATAAAGTTTTCAAGGAGCTATTTGGCGGCGGTAAGGGTACGCTCGAGCTTGTGGAAGATGAGGATATTCTGGAATGTGGAATCCATATCAGCGCACAGCCGCCCGGGAAGAAACTGCAGAATATGATGCAGATGTCCGGCGGAGAGAAAGCATTGACGGCAATTTCCCTGCTGTTTGCCATTCAGAATCTGAAACCATCACCATTCTGTCTTCTGGATGAGATTGAGGCTGCGCTGGATGATTCCAATGTGGGGCGTTTTGCCAAATATTTACATAAATTGACAAGAAATACCCAGTTTATTGTGATTACCCACCGAAGAGGAACCATGGCGGCGGCGGACAGGCTTTACGGCATTACCATGCAGGAGAAGGGCGTATCGACGCTTGTTTCAGTAAATCTGATCGAAGAAGATTTGGATGCGTAGACGGATTTTTGACTTTTTTGCATTACAGCACATTAGAATATGAAACATTTCGCAGGTATCTAACGGCTGAAATTTATAAATAATAGAAAGGAACAGAAAAATGGCAGAGGAAAAAAAGGGCTTTTTCAAACGATTGGTACAGGGTCTTGCGAAGACCAGGGATAATATTGTCTCGGGAATTGACTCGATATTCAGCGGATTTTCCAGCATTGATGAGGATTTTTATGAGGAAATAGAGGAAATCCTGATTATGGGCGACCTTGGCGTTCACGCGACGACAGCGATTATTGAAAATTTAAAACAGAAAGTAAAAGAGGAACGCATCAAAGAGCCAAAGCAGTGCAAAGAGCTGTTGATTGCCAGCATCAGAGAGCAGATGGATGTGGGTGAGACAGCGTATCGGTTTGAGCAGGAGAAATCCGTGGTGCTTGTGATTGGCGTCAACGGTGTGGGAAAGACAACTTCCGTAGGTAAGCTTGCCGGAAAACTAAAAGAACAGGGAAAAAAGGTTGTCCTTGCGGCGGCAGATACATTTCGTGCAGCGGCGGGGGAACAGCTCAGTGAGTGGGCAAACCGTGCAGGCGTGGAGATGATAGGAGGACAGGAAGGTGCAGACCCTGCTTCGGTCGTATATGACGCGGTAGCCGCGGCGAAGGCGCGCAATGCGGATGTATTGCTCTGTGATACAGCGGGACGTCTCCATAACAAGAAGAATCTTATGGAGGAATTGAAGAAGATTCATCGGATTCTGGAAAAAGAATATGATGATGCGTTTCGTGAGACATTGGTTGTGCTGGATGGTACAACTGGACAGAATGCGCTTGCTCAGGCAAAACAGTTTTCTGAGGTTGCAGAGATTACCGGAATCATTCTCACGAAGATGGACGGAACCGCCAAAGGAGGAATCGCAGTGGCGATTCAATCAGAACTGGGTATTCCGGTTAAATATATCGGCGTGGGCGAGTCCATTGACGATTTACAGAAATTTGATGCGGATCAGTTTGTGAACGCGCTGTTTTCCAGAGATGGAGAGACAGATCAGGGAGAATAAGAAGATTTACGTAGGAAAGAACAGGAGGGCGCAATATGCTGACACTGGACAAGTTTGAAGAGGCGAGCAGGATTGTAAGGGAGGTAACGCTGGAGACAAAGCTGGTATACAGCGACTATCTGAGCGAACAAACCGGAAATAAGGTATATCTGAAACCGGAGAATATGCAGTTTACCGGGGCATACAAGGTGCGTGGCGCATATTATAAAATCAGCACGCTGACGGAGGAGGAACGGCAAAGGGGATTGATAACCGCGTCTGCGGGAAATCACGCGCAGGGCGTAGCTTACGCCGCCAAATGTTTTGGTGCGAAGGCAGTCATTGTAATGCCGACCACAACGCCGCTGATTAAAGTCAACCGCACGAAGAGCTATGGTGCAGAGGTCGTGCTGTATGGGGATGTGTACGATGAGGCCTGCAATAAGGCTTACGAGCTGGCAGAAGAGAACGGCTATACGTTCATCCACCCGTTTGACGACCTTGCAGTAGCGACCGGCCAGGGAACGATTGCCATGGAAATCTTTAAAGAGCTGCCGCTGGTGGAATATATTCTGGTTCCCATTGGAGGAGGTGGTCTTGCCACCGGTGTATCAACGCTTGCCAAGATGCTTAATCCCAGGATTAAGGTGATTGGCGTGGAACCTGCGGGTGCAAGCTGTATGCAGGCGTCGATTGAGGCGGGAAAGGTTGTGACTCTGCCAAATGTCAACACGATTGCAGATGGAACGGCAGTAAAGACGCCAGGTGAAAATATTTTCCCCTATATCAGTGAAAACCTGGATGAAATCATTACAGTGGAAGATGATGAGCTGATTGTGGCGTTTCTTGATATGGTGGAAAATCATAAAATGGTTGTTGAGAATTCCGGTCTGTTGACGGTTGCGGCTCTGCGCCACCTGGATGTGAGAGGCAAACGCGTAGTGTCAATTTTGAGCGGTGGAAATATGGACGTGATTACGATGTCGTCCGTGGTGCAGCAAGGACTCATTTTCCGTGACCGTATCTTTACAGTATCGGTGCTGCTGCCGGATAAGCCGGGAGAACTGAGCAAGGTTGCAGAGACAATGGCAAAAGAACAGGGAAATGTCATCAAACTGGAGCACAATCAGTTTGTCAACACCAACCGCAACGCGGCGGTGGAGCTGCGGATTACGCTGGAGGCGTTTGGCACGGAACACAAAAAGCAGATTATGCAGGCGTTGGAGAAAGAGGGATATAAACCCAGGCTTGTGAGGACAAATCTGTAATGGCAAAGGGATTTTGAAAGAGGGATAAAATTAGAAGGGGAAGGGATCATTGTTTTGAAACGAAGGGATAGGTTGCAAACGAAAAAGTGAATGGAGGAACCATGAAGAAATTAATATGTGTCATATGTGTCCTGGTATTGAGCGCTTTGGGAAGTATAGAGGCGTATGCATCATACAATGCGGAGATTTATGACCAGAACGAAGGGATTTATGGGGAGAACGGGAAAAAGACGAATGAGGGAGAGAACGCGAGAAACGTCACTTCTCCGGATGATGGAAAGGAAGAGCCCAAACGTGTCCTGCTTGTGGGAAACAGTTTTACAAGGCACACGATATCACCTGGAGTCACGTATTCGATAGAGCGGTGCCTGGAGGAGCTTGCGGCAGGGGATGGACATAATCTGGAGGTTACCACGCTTGCCCATGGTTCGGCAAAGTTGTCTTATTATGCTGGAATTGTAGACCAGAACATCTCATATTATGGAGAATTGCTGAACCTTTTAACAAATTTCAAATGGGATTATATTATATTTCAGGAAAAGACGACACATCCAATCACGCATCTGGAATCTGAGACGATGCCGGCGGTTGAGAGGCTGCGCAGGATGGTGAATGCGCTTCAGCCGCAGGCCAAAATGCTGTTATATATGAATGCTGGGTTTGCCAACAGTAAAGCGATCAATGTCGATGGAGTTAACAGGATGCTGACAACAAAGGAAATGTCTTTACGCCTTGCCGCTGCGTTTAAATACATGGAGAAACAGCTTGGGGTCGAGGCGATTATGGTAGGTATGCATTCGAGGAGGATTGACGCGCTGTATCCGTGGATAAATTTAACGCTGGAGGATAATAAGCATCCGACTTATGCAGGGTATTTTCTGGCAGCAAGTTGTTTTTACTACAAGATTTATGGCACGACGCCGAATCCGTGGAATGCATCCCTGACAAACTGCAACATTCCGGCAGGTGATCTTGCCCTGTTGTGCGCTCTGCCAACTGATTATCTGATGATAAGTAAGACCAGTGTTTCGCTTAGAGTGGGAAAAACAACGACGGTGCAGGCGGCAGCGTCCAGTCGTCTGTGGCAGTCTTATGATATTACATTTAAAAGCCTGGATCCCAGTGTGGCGTCTGTGAATGCGCGGACAGGTCTGATTACAGCAAAGAAGGCGGGAAATACGCTTATCTATGCGGAGGCCGCGGATGGGCTGCTGGCATTTTGCAACGTTGCGGTGGAAGTTCCTCTGGCGTTTTCTCGGACATATTATCTGGGGGGAAAGAATGATAAGCTTTGGATAAAGCCGCAGGGAAATCAGACGAACCTGAAGTGGTCCAGCGGCAATCGGAATGTGGCAACGGTTGATGCAGCGACGGGTATTGTTACGATAAAAGGTCCTGGAAAGGCGACCATCCGGGTTTACAACAAGGATAATACAGCCGATAAAGCCTCTTACGTTCTTTATGTACCATTTGACAGCCCTCAGAAAGTAACGGCAAAATCAATGGGAAATGTGTCGGCGAAAAAGAAAACAGGAAGGATTAAGGTTTCCTGGCGTGCAGTTTCCAGTGCAAAGAAGTATTATGTGTATCGTTCCACGAAGAAAAATGGGAGTTATAAGTTGATTGGAACCAGTAAAAAGAGAACTTTCGTGGACAAAACCGCGGCTGTAAACAAGAATTATTACTACAAGGTTGAGGCGGCAAATTCTTATAAATATTGTACCAGTCCATTGAGCAAAAGATCATCGGCTGCAAAAGTAAAACGGTTAA
The DNA here is from genome assembly GCA_910578825.1 of uncultured Lachnospiraceae bacterium. Classification (GTDB taxonomy): domain Bacteria; phylum Bacillota; class Clostridia; order Lachnospirales; family Lachnospiraceae; genus Petralouisia. Next base: position 13,541 of record CAJTSB010000022.1, read on the forward strand.
AACGCAAATAGCGTATCACAGTGTATCTCGAGAGGAATGTACAAAAAGTACAAAATTGAGCTTGGAATTAATGGAAATATAGTGTATAATTAATACTCCTAGAAAGAGCATGAAGGGACCTGAGAAAATATATTTGGAGAAGGGTTTAGAGGTAAGACTTGTGGTTAAAAGAACTTTCGTGAGGACAAGATCCTTGCAAGAAGGAATGAGAATTGACCAGGCGATTGTAGACCGCCGAGGAAGAATCCTGATTGCCCGGGGAGCGCCATTGGATGGGTACCTGATAGATTCCTTGTTGAAACTCGGGATAAATGGCGTATACATTCGGGAAGGCGAGGAAGATCCCGAGGAACAGAATATTTCACTTCTGGCGAAAAGCGTAATCGAGAAGACCAGGGTGGAGGATCGCGCGAAGGTAAAGCTGACAGAAAGCGTGAAGAAACGTGTGGCAGAGGGCATCCAGTATCTTTACAATAACACCGACACGCGGGATTTTGCAGATGCCACAAATCAGATTACGGGCGAGTTAATGCGCGCGATTTCTGATAATGAAGCGATTGCGGTTGATATCAGTACGTTGAAGATCAGCGATGAGTATACGTTCAAGCACAGTGTAGACGTTGCTACGATGGCAATGATTGTGGCAAGGCAGCATGGATTGAACGATAAGGAAGTGTATGAGATTGGCATAGCCGGATTGCTTCATGATCTGGGGAAATCCAAGATTCCCAACGAAGTGCTCAACAAACCAGGCAGGCTGGATGATGAAGAGTTTGCAATCATGAAACAGCACTCCGTATACGGTTATGAGATTTTAAAGGAGAAAGAAGGATATTCTCCTGCTGTATTGCTGGGGGTTCTTCAACATCATGAGAAGATGAACGGCATGGGATATCCCATGGGAGTTACTTCCGAAAAGATGCATTTGTTCGCGCGGATACTGTCTGTCGTGGATATCTATGATGCGCTTGTTACGGAGCGATCCTATAAGAAGGCATTTTCCCAGAGGGATGCTGTGGAGATGATTATGTCCATGACGCAGGAACTGGATCTTGACGTTATGAAAAGTTTCCTTGAGAGCATGATTTTATATCCGGTGGATACAATTGTACAACTCAGTAATGGAGAAAAGGCGAAGGTCGTACAGAATAATCCCGGTTACATTCTCCGGCCGAAGGTCGTAGGAATTGAATCTGGTAAGATTTATGATCTTGGTAGGGATATGAGATGCAATAACATTATTATCATGTAATCAACCGTAAAGATAAAAGATACATAGCACAGATATGAAAGGCGCAGCCAGAAGATTTGGCTGCGCCTTATGTGCGTTTTATTATGTTATCTTCACATGTTTCTTAATGGCTGCAAAGCTTTCTTTGCTGATGACGTGTTCAATCCGGCAGGCGTCTTCCAGAGCGATATCCTCGTCCACGCCGAGGCTTATCAGCCATGAGGAGAGAAAGTTATGACGCTCATAAATCATGTCCGCAATTTCTTTTCCAGCCTCTGTCAATGTAATGAATCCGGAATCCGAGACCACAATATAACCTTTCGCGCGCAGATTTTTCATGGCCACGCTGACGCTTGATTTTTTAAAGCCAAGCTGAGCGACCACATCTATGGAGCGCACTACTGGAAGTTCCTGGCTTAATATCAGAATCGTTTCCAGATAATTTTCAGCAGATTCAGTATTTTTCATCGTAGCATCCTCTTTATAAACAGATTATCAGTTGCTATCACCAGTATACTGAAAAAAACGGCAAATGGCAAATGGTTTTACAGGATTGAGCGTGAAATAACAATCTGCGGGCATAAAAATTTTAGGAAAATTCCATTTTCTGGCAATAAGTTATTGACACCTAATAAAAGTTAGCTTATACTAACTATAAAAGACAAAAATATGAAAAAGGAGATGAGAATGATGCCATTGACTATGGCGCGAACAGGAGAACCAAATGTAATCCGAAAGATTGGAGGAGTAGAGGAGACCAGGAGATTTCTTGCGAATCTTGGTTTTGTAGTCGGGGGAAAGGTAATTGTTATATCTGAAATCGGCGGCAGCATGATTGTAAATGTCAGAGAGTCAAGGGTTGCTATCAACAAGGATATGGCGAATCAGATTTTAGTATAAGAAGGAGGCATTATGAGGACGTTAAGAGAGATTTCCTGCGGGAATACGGTCAAAGTTGCAAAACTGCATGGAGAGGGTGCGGTTAAACGCCGCATCATGGATATGGGTATCACGAAAGGCGTGGATGTATTTGTGAGAAAGACAGCGCCTTTGGGAGATCCGATGGAAGTCACCGTGCGGGGATATGAGCTATCCCTTCGAAAGGCGGACGCAGCTATGATAGAAGTATTATAATTTTTTGTCCATAAGTTAGTTAAAACTAATTAAAATTAGTAAGAACAAACAATATGACCAGAGAAGGAAGGAGCATGGAAATGTCAGTAAAAATAGCATTGGCTGGAAATCCCAACAGTGGGAAGACAACATTATTCAATGCGCTCACCGGTTCCAATCAGTTTGTCGGAAACTGGCCAGGCGTTACAGTTGAGAAAAAGGAGGGAAAATTAAAGGGATATCAGGATGTTACGGTAATGGATTTACCAGGAATTTATTCCTTGTCACCTTATACGCCTGAGGAAGTGGTGGCGAGGAATTATCTGATACAGGAGCGGCCGGACGCTATTATAAATATCGTTGATGGAACGAATATGGAGAGAAACCTGTATCTCTCCACACAATTGATGGAGCTTGGCATTCCGGTTGTCATGGCTGTTAATATGATGGACATTGTGTCGAAAAACGGAGATAAGGTACATACCGGAAAACTGAGTGAGAAACTCGGCTGCCCGGTTGTGGAAATCTCTGCATTGAAAGGCAGCGGTATCAAAGAGGCTGCAGAGAAGGCCGTGGAATCAGCGCGGCAGAAAAAAACAGTGAAACCTGTACATCAATTTGCGCCGGAAGTGGAAAGGGTGTTGAAAGCCATTGAAGATAAGATTGTTTCTGATGTGGCGGAGGAACAGAGGCGTTTCTTTGCTGTGAAACTGTTGGAGAATGATGGTAAGATTGCCATGCAGATGAAACATGTGCCGGATGTGACTGAGGAAATCCGTATGATTGAGAAGGAGATGGACGATGACACGGAGAGTATTATTACCAATGAGCGTTATATGTATATTTCTTCCATAATCAGGGAGTGCTGTACGAGCTGTCGGAAAGAAAAGACCAGTATTTCCGATAAGATTGACCGAATTGTGACAAACCGTTTTCTTGCGTTGCCGATCTTCGCAGCAGTCATGGCAATTGTCTATTATGTATCGGTCACTACGGTCGGGGACAGGGCAACGTCTTTTGTAAATGACAGCGTATTCGGTGAGGGATTTCATCTGTTTGGGATGGAAAATATTCATGTTCCGGCAATCCCGCATCTCATTTTAAGTGGTTTGGAGGCGATTGGCTGTGCATCCTGGCTGCAGGGCCTGGTGGTAGATGGCATCGTCGCAGGTGTGGGTGCGGTGCTGGGATTTGTGCCGCAGATGCTGGTACTGTTTTTCTTCCTTGCTTTTCTGGAGAGTTGTGGGTATATGGCGAGGATTGCATTTATTATGGATCGCATCTTCCGCAGATTTGGACTTTCCGGAAAATCTTTTATTCCGATGTTGATTGGAACCGGGTGTGGTGTTCCAGGCGTCATGGCATCCCGAACAATTGAAAATGACAGGGATCGCAAGATGACGATAATGACAACGACATTTATTCCGTGCGGTGCAAAATTGCCAATTATCGCTTTGATTGCAGGAGCGTTTTTTGAGAATGCATGGTGGGTTTCTTTTAGCGCGTTTTTTGTGGGAATAGCGGCAATTATCTGTTCTGGAATCATCTTGAAAAAGACACGTATGTTTGCGGGAGAGCCGGCGCCCTTTGTGTTGGAGCTGCCGTGTTACCATATGCCTGCTGTCGGAAATGTGCTCAGGAGTATGTGGGAGCGTGGATGGTCTTTCATTAAGAAAGCCGGAACGATTATTCTGTTATCGACCATCTTTGTATGGTTTACAACTTATTTTGGATGGGTGGACGGACAGTTTCGTATGCTTGAGGATATGGAGATTGAGCACAGTATTCTTGCAGCTATTGGAAATGTACTTGCCTTTATATTTGCACCGCTTGGATGGGGAGACTGGAAATCAGCTGTGGCAGCCATCACGGGGCTTGTTGCGAAGGAAAATGTGGTTGGCACGTTTGGAATTCTGTTTGGATTTGCGGAAGTGGCAGAGGATGGCGCCGGGATATGGGGAACGCTTTCTGCACACCTGACAGCGGCAGCCGCGTATTCTTTCCTGGTATTTAATCTGTTGTGTGCGCCCTGTTTTGCAGCAATGGGTGCGATTAAGCGAGAGATGAACAATACGAAATGGTTTCTGTTTGCGATTGGATATCAATGCGTTCTTGCCTGGGGGATTGCTTTGTGTATTTATCAGATCGGAACATGGGTTATGACAGGTATCTTCGGGTTGGGAACAATAGTGGCAATCCTTCTCATCCTTGGGTTTATTTATTTGATGGCGCGCCCCTGTAAGGAGGAAAAATATATCGTAAAATCTGCTTGAAAACTCACTCCTGTTATATTAAAATTCAGGATAAGGACATCCTTGAAATAATAAAAATAACAGGAGGAAGGGAGAAGATTATGATGTACAAGAAAAGACATTTCAGGCGTTTCCTGGCAGGAATGCTGACCGGCGTCATGCTGACTGGCGCTGTGGGTGTACAGGTTCCGGCAATGAGCGTACACGCCGCAGTACAGGGGGCAGTCGGAGAGGTTGCCGTGAATCCCCAGATTCATTACCAGACATTGAAAGGATGGGGGACTTCCATGTGCTGGTGGGGCAATGTCATTGGCTCCTGGGGGAATACGGATTTCAATGGAAATGGAAGGCCGGATCGTGAGGAGATTGCCGAACTGGCATTTTCTCCGGAATATCTGAACTTCAACATTGTTCGCTACAATGTGGGCGGCGGCGATAAGGAGGACACGTCTATTAAGCGTGTGGAAGGGCTCGTGCCCGGATGGACCAAAGACATGACCGGGACAGAAGACGGAACCGGAACGTTTGACGCGGAGACATTTTATGCGAAAAAGACAGAAGAAATGAGTGACGCCGGGCAGCTCTGGATGCTGGAGCAGGCAAATAAGTGGAGGAAAGATACGGCGGAAAAGAACCATACCCCAAACGACATCATCAATGAGGTATTTTCCAATTCACCGCCTTACTATATGACAAATTCCGGCAGCTCTACCGGAGGCGTGAACGCGGCGTCTAACTTAAAAGAAGAAAATTACGATGCTTTTGCACTTTATATGGCAAGAGCTGCCAAATGGATTGAGAACGATCTCAACGCCAAATTCGGCACGCATGTGGATTATATAGAGCCCATGAACGAGCCGGATACAAATTACTGGAGCAATGGCAGCAACAAGCAGGAGGGATGTACGTTCAAGCCGGGAACAGAGCAGTCGAATATGTTTCTGGCAATGCAAAATGCGCTTGGAGCAGAGGAATTTGACGGCGCGCTGGATAACATTAAGCTTACGGGTACCGATGAGACGGCATTGTCAAATGCCATCAATTCGTTTAACAAGCTGACTGCGGATGCCAAAAACAGCATACCGACGATTGGCGCCCATACATACAGCGGAAGCGACAGCGAGCGCCATACTCTGCGCAAGCTGGCGGCATCCTACGACAAAGAACTGTGGATGTCTGAAATCACCAGAGGTAATTATGATACGCACAGCCACGATTCTATGGCGGATACGAATACCAAAGAACAGAGCGAAGGCATTATGGCGGATTTAAAATATATGCAGCCTTCCGCATGGGTGGCATGGCTGGTTGCAGACAGTGAATATGAATGTCTGCATAGGGATGAAAGCTGGGGGCTGATTCATTGTGTATTCGAATCTGACGGTCCTGTACCAGACTATCATACCAGCCTCGTAAACAGCGATGGCAGTCCCAAAGACGGCGTTCCAGAGGAAGGCTACTGGGCAATCAGCAAGCAGCTTTATACCATGATGCAGTACAGTAAATACTTAAAGGCTGGTTACACAATGATTGAGATTGCGGACAAAGATATGTGCGCGGCAGTTTCTCCTGATGGGAAGGAGCTTGTCATTGTGGCGCAGAGTTTCTCGGGGAACCGTAATACGACCGTAGATTTGTCGTCATTCAGGAGTCTGAAAACGGCACAGGTCTACCGGACTTCCGATGAAGAGAACTGTGAACTGGTTGAGACACAGGATGTCACGGGCGGTATTCTAAACGTTTCGCTTCCGGAGAATTCCGTCGCAACTTATGTGATTCCGGTAGAAACAGATATGCGCAATTATAAGAAAATTGTGGAAGGTGACATAAAGACGCCTTCTGAAACCGGCGTGACGGTATCGGATATGGATAAATTTACTTATACAGGGACCTGGACGAATCAGAGTACCACGGATAAGGAAGCGACGGCAACCTTCACGTTCCGCGGAAAACGCGCGGCACTGTATGCGGCAAAAGGTGTGAAGGGAGCGCTTGTCAACGTATCCGTGGACGGTGGAACGCCCCAGCAGGTGGATCTTCAGGCGGAGGCGGAGATTCCAGCCGCTATGATATGCGATACCGGAGCATTGGCGGAAGGAGAGCATACGATTGAGGTAACAATTGACGCTTCGTCGGGTGAGAAATCCTCCCTGTCGTTAAGCCGTGCGGAAATCATCTGTGGTGAGGTTTCCCTGCAGAATAAGCCGACGATACGTAAGGTTGTAGTATATGACGGCGCGCTGCGTGTCAATTTTGACGAGGTCATTGGCAGCAATTCCTATACGGTAAAATATGGAACAGCAGAGGGAAATCTGACTCAGACAGAACATGTAGCTGTGAATACGGCTGTTATTAACGGGCTTACCAATGGAACGACTTACTATATACAGGTGGAAGACAGTCTGGGCGGAATCTCGAATCTGGTAGCGGCAACGCCGCAGGTTCCGGACGGAAATCTGTGTTATTTCGTGGATGCAGGCGCGTCAAATATTACTTCTCTTGCGTCTGACGAGCAGTTTGGAAGTTACAACAGCGTGTTGGATCAGGAATATGGGGAAGACCCTGTATCGGGAAGAAATTGGGGATATATAGGAAGTGACAGTTCCGCCTATTATACGACTTCCGACCGCTGGACCAGCGTGCGGGAATGTGCGGCAGGGATGGAGTATAAGTTTGAGCTGCCGGCGGGAACATACAATGTCATCGTTGCCATGAAAGATCCCTGGAACAATGGCAGTCGTTATACAGATATTCTTATCAACGAGGAGAAAAAAGACGAGGGTCTTGTTCCATCCACCGGGGTTTTCAAAAATTATAAGACTACGCTGGCGGCAGATGGAACCTTGAGCGTTAAAGCAGTCAAAGGCGCCGGAAACAGTAACCAGAGCCCGATGATCAGTTTTATTATGATTGCGGAATATAATGAAAATGACACCACGCCGATGGAAGTTGCTGAACAGCCGATAATAAATACGGTAAGCGGCGTTATCCCACAGTTTCCGAAGACGGTAAAGGCGGCAACTCTGGGCGGAGGAACGATGGATGTGCCTGTCGTTTCCTGGAAAGCGGTTACAGCAAAACAGTTTGAAGGCGCAGAGTATACGACGGTTTCCGTAAACGGCAAGGCAGCGGTAAACGGCAAATCCTGCAACATTGTGCAGACGGTGCAGATAGTGCCGGAAGACGTGCAGTATTTCATAGACTGTAACCAGGCAGATTCCAAACAGTATGCGGCATTGGATGCGGCAGTGGCATTGAAGAATGAAACGGCGGATAAATCATACACCGCGGGCTCCTGGGGGTATTTGTCCTCCGCCAGTGGATATGACGGGAATGACTCGTACAGCAGCGGATGGTACGACCCGGCAGACGATAAGATTCAATATAAGGTTCCTCTGGACGCAGGCGCATATGCCGTTGCATTTGGATTCAATGACTGGTGGTTCGAGAGTACGAAGAAAATACGTCCGATAAATCTTAAAGCATATTTTGATGACTCTGAGTCGGCAGCAGAAGACTGGGGTACTTATGAAGTCAAGGGCAGCAGACAGGTAGCAGTGGAGGATCTGAAGTTAAACAGCGGATCGGACGTTACACTTTCTCTGGAACGGGGAACGGCGGATGCGCCGTTGTTGAGCTGGATTTCCATTCAGAAAAAGACAGGAATTGACCGCAGCGCACTGAAAACGCAGTTGAACCTTGCCGGGGTGCTGAAACAATCAGAGTATACACAGCAGACGTTTGCAGTTGTTGAGACTGCGGTGGCTACAGGAATGGCACAGCTTTTACGTTCTGATGCTACACAGGTGAGTGTAAGCCGTGCGGCCGAGGCAATCCGCACAGCGATTGCAGGATTGAAGAAACCGGGAGAAATCGCACCGCCCCAGGGCGAGCCTGGAGGAAAAGACCCCCAACCGAAACCAGACGTTCCGAAAAAGGGAACAGCGCTCAAGTCAGGTAAAAATACGTTCAAGGTAACGAAGGAGAAATCAGAGCTTGCATTTGTTAAGACAACGAGTACGGCTAAGACATTCCAGATTCCAAAAACCGTAAAGATTGGCGGATTCACTTACAAGATAACTTCGGTGGCGGCGAATGCATTTAAGAATAATAAGAAATTGCAGAAGGTAACCATCGCAAACAATGTCACCTCCATTGGAAACGGCGCCTTCAGAGGCTGTAAGAATCTTAGCAAAGTTACAGTTGGAGATAAGGTGACCGCCATCGGAAACAATGCGTTTATGGACTGTAAGAAACTCAGCAGCGTAACGATTGGTAAGAATGTCAAGAAGATAGGCAAAGAAACCTTTAAGAACTGTGTGAAACTTAAAACAATTAAAGTAAATTCAACAAAACTTACCAGCGTAGGCAGAAATGCCCTTCGGAAAATAAATGCCAAAGCCAGGATTAAAGTACCCTCGAAGAAATTAAAAGCATACAAAAAGCTGTTCAAAGGAAAAGGACAGGGGAAAAAAGTCAAAATTTATTAGTAAAAACCCCCGCCGGTTGGAGAAGATCTCCAATCGGCGGGGCATTTATATCTGCTGATTTTATTTTTGTTTGACATATCCGATAAATTTATTATCATACAAAATCTGGATATATTTAACCAGTCTTGGAACCAGGGGTTCCGCATCTTCTCCAAACTGTGCAGATACAAGTTTGGAAATCTCATGGACATTGCGCACGCCGTCCATCTGCTGCCAGACATAGCTTCCATATTTGTCCAGCGTAATATGGCTGACGCGGGGACGCTTGAATACTTTCTGTGCAATCCAGTTATAGAACCCTTTGTTCTCCATATGAACAGTCACAATGCCTTTTTTACTTGTATCCCAGGTGTTTGCAGGACTGCAGACCGGAATGAAATCCATGAAATTTTTTTTCGTCTTTCTCACACAGATGCTCCTTTTAACCATTTGCGCTGCATTTTGTTATTCAGCGATTATTTTGCTTTCTTTGTCTTGCGGTAGCAGAAGGACCACAGACTTAAGGTCAACAGTGCGAATGCGACGAGTCCGAGGATGTTGCCAAAGTTCATATTTGAAAGAACCGGAATCGCCCCGGGAAGGGCAGAGCCTATGATATCGCCGACATTGCTGCTACCTGCAGGGATGATGGCAAGGATGGCAAGGAAGATACCGACCAGACCTTCTCCTGCGATTAAGCCGGAGGAGAACAGGATACCGTTGGAATCTGCGTCTTTGATCTCTTTCTCGCTGGCATTCTTTTTCTTTTCTACAATCAACTTAACGATACCGCCAACCATCATCGGTGTGCTTAAGTGGATGGGCAGATACAGACCAATGGCAAATGGAAGTACCGGAATACCGAGGATTTCCACGACAATGGCGATAAATGCGCCGATGCCGACCAGAGTCCAGGGCAGGTTGCCATCCATAACGCCTTCCACAATCATCTTCATCAATGTTGCCTGTGGAGCGGGGAGCTGTGCCTTGCCGTAGCCCCATGCAAGATGCAGCAGGTAGAGAACGCCGCCGATGGCAAGGGAGGAGGCAAGTACGCCTACAAGCTCACCAATCTGCTGTTTCTTCGGTGTTGCACCTAAGATATAGCCAGTTTTTAAGTCCTGTGAAGTATCGCCTGCAATCGCTGCAACGATACAGATCACGCCGCCGATGGCAATTGCAGCGGTCATGCCGGGTTGTCCGGTCATGCCGGTTGCTTTCAGGGCGATGGTAGCCACCAATAAGGTAGCGATTGTCATACCGGAAACCGGATTGTTACTGCTTCCTACAAGTCCGACCATACGAGAGGAGACCGTAGCGAAGAAAAAGCCGAAGATAACAATCAGGAATGCTCCAAATAAATTAATCGGAATTACCGGAATAATCCAGATGGCAAGCGCCAGAACGACAACGCCGATCAGGATCACCTTGATATTCAAATCCTGGTTGGTACGCTCGTCTGTAATTTCACCCTTGCCAAAGCCCTTCATTGCCTCGCGGAACGTTTTGATAATCAGAGGCAGGGACTTAATCAGGCTCATAACGCCGCCGCAGGCAACGGCGCCAGCGCCGATGTATTTGATATAGTTTGTCCAGATGGCAAAAGAGCCGCCTTCCGCATAGAGCTGTGCGATACTGACGTCTGCCGGGAACATAACAATATCGCCGCCGAATAATACGATCAATGGCATCAGTACAAACCAGCCCAGGATACCACCGCAGAACAGATAGGAAGAAATCTTGGGTCCGCAGATGTAGCCCACACCGAGAAGCGCCGGAAGTACGTCCATACCAACACCGGAGCCCTTGTATACCGGAATCTCATAATGAACTTCGCTGGGGAATACTTTCAATCCATCGGTAATAAATTTGTATGCTGCTGCAATTCCCAGACCTGCAAATACGGTGGAGGCTTTGGCTCCGCCCTCTTCACCAGCCATCAGGACTTCTGCGCAGGCTTTTCCTTCCGGATACGGAAGTGTGCCGTGTTCCTGAACAATCAATGCTTTTCTTAAAGGTACCATAAACAGGATACCAAGCGTACCGCCGATAAATGCGATTACGGCAATCTCAATCAGGGATGGGGAAGATGTGCCCCACTCGGACGCCCAGAGGAATAATGCGGGCAGGGTAAAAATTGTACCTGCCGCTACGGATTCTCCGGCGGAACCGATGGTCTGTACCATGTTGTTTTCCAAAATGGAATCCCTTCCTAAAATAACGCGGATGATTCCCATGGATAATACCGCGGCCGGAATGGATGCCGATACCGTCATCCCCACGCGGAGACCCAGGTACGCGTTTGCTCCGCCAAACAGAACTGCCAGGAAAATTCCAAGTATGATGGAAGTTGCCGTAAACTCAGGAAGTGTCTTGTTGGCGGGAACAAATGGTTTGAATTCTTTGTTCTCATTCATTTTATTTACTCTCCTTTGCTTTGTTATGTATGTATTTTAACAAAAGTGTAATAAGTTGTCCACTTATTTAAACTTGGGATTGTAAAATTTGTAGAAAATCAGTACAATAGGAGATATACAATTCAGAAGGAGTGGAGAAAATTATGGAAAAACAAAAAAGAAACTCATTTTCAGGCTCGATTGGTTTCGTGCTGGCCGCTGCCGGCAGCGCCGTGGGACTGGGAAATATCTGGAGATTTCCCTATCTGGCAGCAAAGGATGGCGGAGGACTGTATCTGGTCATTTATCTGATTCTGGCGGTTACCTTTGGTTTTACGCTGCTGGTGACGGAGATTGCGATTGGCAGGAAGACGAAACAGAGCCCGCTGACAGCTTACAGCAAGCTTCAGTCAAAGTGGGGATTTCTGGGTGTGCTTGCCTGTCTGGTGCCGGTCATTATCCTGCCCTATTATTGTGCAATCGGCGGCTGGGTTCTGAAGTATTTTCTTGCTTTCCTTACCGGGGAGGGCGTACAGGCGGCAGAAGACGGATATTTTACCGGATTTATTTCAGAGGAGGTATCTCCAATTGTACTGCTGATAATTTTCCTGGCTGTAGTATCCATTGTCATTATTCTCGGGGTAAATAAAGGGATTGAGACCTTTTCCAAGGTATTGATGCCGGTGTTGATTTTGCTTGTAGTAGGGATTGCCGTCTTCTCTCTGACAATTTCCCATACGGATGCGCAGGGCGTTACCAGAACAGGACTGGAAGGATTTAAAATTTATGTGGTGCCTGATTTCAGCGGGCTTACGGTAAAGGGATTTTTCACGGTGCTTTTAGACGCCATGGGGCAGCTGTTTTTCAGTCTCAGCGTTGCCATGGGAATCATGGTGGCATACGGCTCCTATGTGAAAGATGAGGACAATCTGGTGCGCTCCATCAACCAGATAGAGATTTTCGATACGGTTGTGGCATTTCTTGCCGGTGTTATGATTATTCCGGCTGTATTTACGTTCATGGGAAGAGAGGGAATGGAGGCGTCCGGTCCCAGCCTGATGTTCGTGTCTTTGCCTAAAGTATTTGCCGCTATGGGTAAGGTAGGGAATGTGGTCGGCTGCCTGTTCTTTGCCATGGTATTGTTCGCAGCGTTGACGAGCGCCATCTCTGTCATGGAGGCAGTTGTTTCAAGTTTGATGGATAAGTTTCATCTGTCCAGGCTTAAAGCGTCTCTGATTGAGATGAGTATCGCGCTTATCGGTGGAATCGCAGTATGTCTCGGTTATAACAAATGGTATTTTGAGTTTAAGCTGCCCAACGGAGCGACAGCGCAGATTCTGGATATCATGGATTATCTGAGCAACAATTTGTTTATGCCGCTCGTGGCAATCGGAACCTGTATTCTGATTGGCTGGATCTTAAAGCCCAAAACGATTATTGATGAGGTAGAAAAAGGTGGACAGAGATTTGGCAGGCGTGGATTGTATGTTGTGATGGTAAAATACATTGCGCCGATATTGTTGTTTGTCCTGCTCTTGAAATCAGTGGGAATTCTGACCATAATTTAGTGATGAAGGGAGCGCTGCCCGATTTGCGGCAGCAGAAAATATATGAAGGTAGTAATCTGCGATGACTGCATCAGGGATTTACATAATGTGGAGAAACTGCTGGAAAAGTACAGGGAATCTGTTGCAGGCATCCATTTTGAGACAGAGAAATTTTCGGATGCCTGCATCTTGTATGACCGGATTTCCGCAGGAGAGCTGGCAGACATTTATGTTTTGGATATGATTATGTCCGAGCGGTCGGGGATTGATATTGGCAGCCTGCTGCGCAGTGTTGGCAGTAAGGGAGTAATTATCTATCTTACCTCCTCGGATGATTTTGCGTTGGAGGCATATGGGGTACATGCGGCGCGCTATCTGCTGAAACCGGTCAGTGAAAAGGATTTTTTTGAGGCAATGGAGTATGCCATGTCTTACAATAAAGTGAGCGAGGAAATACTGTTTCCGGTAAAGACCAAAATGGGAACGGTATCGGTGCCTTATTCCAAAATTGAATACATTGAAAATTATTCCCGCATGCTCCATGTTTATTTGACGGATGGGGATACTGTGAGGAGTATTTTCATACGAAAGTCATTTGATGAGGAGATAAGGCAGATTGCAGAGTACAGAAGTTTTCTGCGTGTACACAAATCGTTTCTTATTAACATGAATTATATCAAAAAGCTGGAACAGGGTAATATTCTGATGGAGAGCGGCAGGCGGATTCCGGTCAGCAAGACGAGGGCTGCGGAAGTGAAGAAAGAGTATCTTTTGTTTATCTCAGAATGCTATCTGTAGAGGAGGCAGGGAATGATTTACAAAAACATATCTTATATGATAAGCCATATTTTTTTGATGTTGTTTATGTATCTGTTTACCTCACATCGTTATTCCAGAGTGAAAACGGCAGGAATTTGCGTTTCCACTTTTCTGGCGCTATCCATATCAGACCTCCTGAAACTTAATATTTTTGCGGACAGCCATTTTTGTTATGGGACAGTGACCGTGTTCCAGATATTGGCCACACAGTTTACGGGGCTGTTTATTTCCAAAAAGAGGGACGGCAAAGTTTTGTTTATGGGACTTAGCGCGTCCAATTATGTAATCGCAGGAAGCATTACGGCAACGATTTTACATATATGGACGAGAAATTTGTTGTATTCCATGGTCGGCAGCATGATCGTTCATGTACTTATTCTGTTGATTTTATATTTCAGAATCCGCGATACAGGAATCCGCTATCAGGACAGGGAGTCTGTCAAAGGTTGGTGGGAGCTTTGCCTGATTCCGGTGTTTTTTTATTGCGGGTTTTCCTGTCTGGCATTTTTTCCCTATACGCTTGATGATAATCCCCAGAATATCCCCGGCGTCATTCTGTTTCTTTTGACGATGTTTATATCTTATGTGGTGGTGCTGCGGTATCTGGAGAGTGAATCGGAACGCGCGGGAATTTACTGGAAAAACATCTTTTTTGAGTCGTATATCAAAGGACTGGAAGGGCAGTATTATCTCCTGGAACAGGCGGAGCGGAATTTGAAGATATTGCGGCATGATATGCGTCATTATTCCGGGCTTATCAGCTCGCTCTTAGAACAGGGTGAGTATGAAGAGATAAGAAATCTGACGGAACATATCAAGAAGGTTGCAGATGAGAATAAGGTAATAAAATACTGCGATAATCTGATAACCAACTCCATCCTTTCCCATATGGCAGACAGAGCGCGCGCTGCCGGCGTGGATGTACAGATGGAAACGACAGTGCCGAAAGAGCTTCCGTTTAATGATTATGAATTTTCCTCCGTGGTTGCCAATCTGCTTGAAAATGCGATAAGGTGCGTGGAAAAGTTTGAGCAGAAGGAAAAGTGTGTGAAAGCGAGGATTCAATGTGAGGAAGGGCATGTATTGGTTCATGTGCAGAATGAGTATGAGAGGGAAATTTTGCTGGATGAGCAGACGGGTCTGCCGCGCAGCAGGCAAAGAGATGGACATGGTCTGGGTATGCAGGGGGTACAGGCGTTTTCAAATAAAATAGGAGGAAATCTTGGATGTTACTGTGAGGATAACATATTCCATATTATGCTTTTTGCGAAAATATAGGTGAATTTATGAAAAAACGGGAATTAATAAAGGAAATACCTATGATATAATAGAAGTGAAAGCAATGTGCAGTGCCAAAGACATAGGAACAGAGACATCAGGGAGCGCACTGCATTGCTTTCATTTTTAAAGAGTCTGAGAAAGAGATGAGGTTTATGCAGAAAACGTTTATCAAATATGTGGTAGTCATTTTGACGTCTGCAATCTTTTTGATTCTTGTTATCGATGTGCTGCTTAACAAACATACGCTGGAGAATCAGCAGTTTAACAGTTTTCAGGCTAAGATAGAGCAGGTGACACATACGCTGGAGAATAACCGCAGAGAGCTTGCGTTGCTGAAAAACAATCTGGATAAAGATTACCTTATCCGGGCGAAGGCAGCGTCTTACGTGGTGGACAGACAGGAGGAAGTCTCCATGGATGTCTCCAAAATGAAGTACCTTGCAGAATTGCTCGATGTGGATGAACTTCATATTATCGATGAAAACGGAATAATTGCGTCTGCTTCGGTTCCCCAATATGTCGGTATCGACATGGCGGACGATAAGCAGACGCGCCCGTTTTTGGATCTGTTAGACAGCGACAGTGAGGATGCATATTTGATTCAGGATCCTCAGCCCAATGCTGCGGAAGGGAAAGTCATGCAGTATGTGGGAGTGGCGAGAAAAGATCAGAAAGGGGTTGTTCAGGTCGGATTTGAGCCAAAGAGACAGATGGAGGCGCAGTCGAGAAATACGTACGATTATATTTTTTCAAGATTTCCTACCGATGAAGGGGAGGAATTATTTGTCGTTGACAGTGAGACGGGAAAAGTCTTAGGGCATTCAGAGGGAATACAGAGGGATTTTGCAGAGCAATACTATCAGCTCAGTTCGCTTTTGGCGTGCGAAAGAGGCGCATATCAGGCGGGGACAGACGGAAAACAAAGATATGTGGTAAGCCGTAAGTATGAAGATGTGTTAATCTGTGCGGTTTTGCCGGCAGAAGTTCTGTGGGGTAAACTTTTGTCAGATACGTTTCTTACATTTATATACCTGTTTCTGATTGAGACGGCGGTTGTCCTTTTGTTGAATTACCTTGTCCGCAGAAAAGTAATTGACGGTATACACCAGATCAATGAGAATTTGTCGGCAATCACAAACGGCAATTTTGACACTACGGTATCCGTAGGCGGGAACCGCGAGTTCGAAGAGTTGAGCAGCGGCATCAACAGGATGGTTACAGGTATTGTCAATATTTCCAACAGAATATCAGCAATAATTGAAATCAGCGGGATTCCGCTTGCAGCTTTTGAGTACGAAAGCGGTATTAACCGTGTTTTTGTTACGTCAGGACTGGGAGAACTGCTTGGCGTTACCGAGAAGGAGGTTACACAATTTTGCAGGGATGCGGATGCGTTTGACGCGTGTATTCGGCGGATTACGGAGCGTCCGGCTGAAGGGGAAACAGACGTCTATCGAATCCACGATGAGAAATATGTGCGCATATATATGTCTGAGTCTGCGGAGGGAAAACTAGGCGTAATCACGGACGTGACAGCGGGTATTATGGAGAAAAAGCGTATGCAATATGAGAATACCCATGATCCACTTACCGGGCTTTATAAATTTCAGCATTTTAAACAGCTTGCAAAGGAAAAAATTCAGGGAATGGGAGAAGACGAAGTCTGTGCGCTCGTCATGCTGGATTTGGATTTCTTTAAGGGTATCAACGATACGTTTGGGCATGATATGGGCGACCATTACCTGCAAAGCTTTTCTGCTGTCATGAGCAGCATGCCGCATGACCATTTTCTTACAGCAAGACGTTCCGGCGATGAATTCTGTATGATGATTTTTGGTTGCCGTAAAAGAGAGGATGTAGTAAAATTTTTAGAAGAGTTTTATGGTAAATTAAGAGAGAGCCGTGTCGCTTTGTCGGATACAGAGTGCAGGGCAATCAGCGCGTCTGCCGGTTTTGCATGGACAAATGACGCAGATGCGGCGATATCAGAGCTGCTCGGCTGGGCAGACGAGGCTCTTTATGAAATAAAACGCGATACGAAGGGAACGTTTGGGGAGTATACAGGGCAGAAAGGAGCAATTGAATTATGAAATTTGCAATTTTAGCGCCTGGCGGCATTGCGCACAGCATGGCGAAGGCGGTAACAGAGCTTGAGCAGATAGAAAAGTATGCGGTAGCGTCCAGAGATTATGGACGTGCGGCAGCGTTTGCAGAGCAGTGGGGATTTGAGAAAGCGTATGGCTCTTATGAGGAGATGGTACAGGATCCGGAGGTAGAGCTGGTCTATGTGGCGTCCCCGCATTCCCATCACTATGAACATGCCAGACTGTGCCTGGAACATGGTAAGCATGTGTTGGTGGAAAAGGCGTTTACCGTAAATGCGAGACAGGCACGGGAACTGATGGTGTTATCAGAGAAGAAGGGACTTCTCCTGGCAGAGGCAATCTGGACGCGCTACATGCCGAGCCGCAAAATGATAGATGAAATTCTGGCGGAAGGAGTTCTTGGAAATGTAACATCCCTGACCGCGAACCTTGGCTATATCCTTCCGCATGTGGAGCGGATGCAGGAGCCGGCACTGGCAGGCGGTGCGTTGCTGGATCTGGGCGTGTATCCGATTAACTTTGCCTTGATGGCGTTCCATGGAGCGATAAAGGAAGTAAATGCAGCCGCCATTATGTCTCCCAAAGGCGTGGACTGGATGAACAGCATTACGCTTACCTTTGAAGACGGAAAAATGGCAGTGCTCCACAGCGATATGCTGGCGCAGACCGACCGACAGGGCGTCATCAGCGGTGATAAAGGTTATCTGGAAGTGCAGAACATCAATAACTGCGAGGAAATCCGGGTGTACGATCTGGACCGGAAACTGACGGCGCGTTATCAGGTTCCCGCGCAGATAAACGGATATGAATACGAAGTATTGTCCTGTGTCCGCGCCATAGAGGCAGGAAAGACAGAGTGTGAGGAGATGCCTCACAGTGAAATTCTGCGGGTTATGGAGCTGTTGGATAAAATCCGCGGACAATGGGGAATGACATTTCCCTGTGAATAAAAATAAACAAAACGCACGGTTTGCATCGCCGTGCGTTTTTCTATCATCAATGTTATCCCTGGGTAAAACGCGAAAGAAACTGCCTGGTGCGTTCTTCCTTTGGATGTTCAAATACCTGTGCAGGATCCCCCTGTTCGAGAATACATCCATCGTCCATGAAAATCACATGGTTTGCCACGTCGCGGGCAAATGCCATTTCGTGTGTGACAATCACCATGGTCGTATTTTGATCCGCGAGTTCTTTCATGACTCTTAAAACTTCTCCGGTCAATTCGGGGTCAAGCGCGGAAGTCGGTTCGTCGAAACAGAGGATATCAGGCTGGAGCGCAAGCGCCCTTGCAATCGCCACACGCTGGCATTGTCCGCCCGACAGTTGGTGGGGGTAGTTCGCCATGCGGTCGCCAAGTCCCATCTGTTCCAGCAATATCTTTGCCTGTCCTTCGATCTCGTCATGAATTTTTTTGCGTTCTGCCTTGTAATCCGGCTGTTCCTTTGCCAGCAGTTCTTTTGCCAGCATAACGTTCTGAAGTGCCGTATACTGAGGAAACAGGTTGAAGGACTGAAAGACCAGTCCGAAATGCAGCCGTTTCTTGCGGATTTGCAATTCCTGCTGCGTCTTAGGGTCGTCGGCGTCAAACAAAGTCTCGCCGTTTACGCGGATGATGCCCTTGTCAGGACGTTCCAGAAAGTTCAGACACCGCAGCAGCGTAGTCTTTCCGCTGCCGGAGGAGCCGATGATGGAGACAACCTGTCCTTTTTCCAGAGAGAAACTGATGTCTTTTAAGACCTCTGTGCGGTCAAAATACTTTCGAATATGTTCTACTTCTAAGATTGGCATGTCTGTTCCTCCTCTACCTAAAATAATCCAGTTTTTTCTCTAATCGCCCAAGGAGAACTGTCAAAATGCCGTTCCAGAGCAGATAGTATACCGCGGTAAAAAACATTGGCCAGATGGCGCCGGAGATTCCCTGGGAGCCCTTCATAAACGCCTGGCCTGCCCAGATAATTTCCTGCAGGGCGATAATACGTGCTAGGGACGTGTCCTTTACAAGCGTGATAATTTCGTTTGACATGGGCGGGACAATCCGTTTAATCATCTGTAACAGCGTGATTTTAAAGAAAATCTGTCCCTTTGTCATGCCAAGCACCAGCCCGGCTTCCTCCTGGCCTACCGGTACGCCCTGGATGCCGCCGCGGTAAATTTCTGAAAAATAGCAGGCATAATTTAAAATGAAAGAGAAAGAAGCGGCAAAAAAGCGTCCGGTTTCGCCGCCGCCCCAGATTGGATTATGCAGCACCAGTCCGGGGAAATAATAAATGATTAAAAGCTGAATCATCAGGGGAGTTCCCCTGATAATCCAGACGATGAATTTTGTAAAGTAGCTTAACGGCCGGAAATGGGACATAGAGCCAAAAGCAATAATCAGTCCCAACGGAAATGCGCCGATAAGCGTTACAAAAAATAGTTTTAATGTCTGCAGAAAGCCAATGTTCAAAGCTTTCAGGACGATAGGAAGTTGTTCCAGTATCTGTTCCATAAGTGTTCCTGCCTTCTTTTGCTGTGATATTCGGATGTTTCGAAGACGTTGGTCTTATTGTTCAATGACAGCAGCCTGAACGCCGTATTTCTCCGCACATTCTGTCATGCTGCCGTCTTTGTAGCTGGAGGCAAAGAAGTCGTTCAGTGCGCTGGCCAGATCGGAGCCTTTGCGGAATCCAACACCGTACTTTTCACTGTTCAGTCCAACCGTATAAGTCAGGTCTGCGTAGCTGGTACCCTCGCCTACCATGGCTGCGGCCATCAGGGAATCAATGACAGCGGCGTCAGAGGTTCCGGCTGCGACTTCCATCAGCGCGTCTGCCTGTGCCTTTACAGCAGTATAATTTAAGTCCAGTGCAGATACCTCTTTTTCCCCTGCGCTTCCGGCCTCTACGGCAAATGTAAGGTCAGACAGGCTGTCAGTATCCTGATACTGGTCTGCTTTGTCCTTTGGCACGATGACAATCTGCGCATTGTTGCAGTATGCATTGGAGCACTCCATAGCGCTTGTCACTTCATCGGTGAGTGTCATGCCATTCCATACACAGTCGATGGTCTTGCCTTCCAGCTCCATAATCTTGTTGTCCCAGTCAATCTCAACAAACTCAGCAGTAACGCCGAGGCTCTCTGCGAAAGCTTTTGCCATATCAGCATCGAATCCAATCCAGTCTCCGTTTTCATCTTTGTAATCCATGGGCTCAAAATCCGTGATGCCGACAACCAGCGTTCCTTTGTCTTTGACATATGCCAGGTCACCGTTTTTGGCGGTGTTGGACGTTCCCGAATCGGATTTGCCACATGCGGCCAGTGACAATGTCATAGCTAATGTTAACATAAGTACAAGTATCTTTTTCATAGTAAATATTCTCCCTTTCCTTGATAAGATAATGTGGATAATAGTGCCGGAATGGACACGTCTCCTAAAGTAAAAAGCTACGCCAATATACTAACAAGTTAGCATATTAAAGTCAAGTGTTTTAGGGATTATATTATTTGGAATATTACATTTGATGTTTCATTGCGGTGATGGAATGGAAAAAGGGTATGGAAGAAAAGAAGGATATCCGCTATAATAGTGATTAAGTTGTTTGTAAGTATGTAGGAAAGGGAAAAAGGTAAGTACAATGAAAAGAAAACACACGAAACGGACAGGCTCAAACCGCGAAAAGAAGATTTGTAAAAATATCGCTATCGGAGGTCTCTGCGTGGCGATGGCGGCGGGACTGATGACGCCGTCACTGGAGATGAATACGGTACAGGCAAAGCAGAACCGTACGGAACAAAGCGAGGTCAAACGCCAGGTGGAGGCGCTTGACCGGGGAGCGACAGCAATCATGGTGCAAAACGGGGTATATCTGTCCTGGCGGTATCTGGGAACGGATGATGTGAATACATCGTTTCATATCTATCGCGACGGCGTGAAGATTACGGACGCGCCGATTACTGTGAGCACCAATTATCTGGATGCATCCGGAACAACAGAGTCATCCTATACGATACATACCCTGCAAAATGGCGTTGAGTCAGAAAAGAGCGGGCCGGTATCGGTATGGAAGGATCATTATCTTGACATTTTGCTGGATAAGCCAGAATCGGGCGTAACGCCAACGGGCGATACATATGATTATATGCCCAATGATGCGAGCTGCGCGGATCTGGACGGAGACGGCGAATATGAGATTATCCTTAAATGGATGCCTTCTAATTCCGGTGATAACATGGCGGACGGCTACCGGGGAAAAGTATATCTTGACGCTTATAAGCTCAATGGAAAGAAATTATGGCGGATAGATTTAGGCGTCAATATCCGTGCCGGAGCGCATTATACGCCGTTTCTGGTATACGATTTTGACGGAGACGGTTATGCGGAACTGATTTGCAAGACCGCGGACGGTACGGTAGATGGAGTCGGAGTGTCAATCGGAGAGGCGGATAAGGACTGGAGAAGTACCGCCGGAGTTATTTTGGAAGGACCGGAATACCTGACCTTATTCGATGGACTTACCGGGAAGGCGCTGGATACGATTGATTATGAGCCAGGGCGTGGGATTCACGGGACAGAAGGCGTCCTCAACAAAGAATATTGGGGAGATGATTTTGGAAACCGCAGCGAGCGTTACCTTGCGGGGGTCGCATACCTGGACGGCAGGAAACCGAGCGCCTTGCTCAGTCGTGGTTATTACAAGAATTTTGGAATGGCTGCTTATGATATTGTGAATAAGAAATTTCAGAAACGATGGTTTTTTGATACGGCGGATGAAGGAAACGAAGCTTATATCGGACAGGGAAATCATAATCTGGCGGTAGCCGATGTGGACGCGGACGGCTATGATGAGATTGTCTTTGACGCCTGTACCATCGACCATGATGGAACCGGTCTGTATTCGAATGAGCTGGGACACGGCGACGCCATCCATGTGGGAGATTTTGATCCGGACAATCCCGGACTTGAAATATTCAGCTGTTTTGAGGAAGAGCCGTATGGGGCTGCGTTGCGCAAAGCTTCCAATGGAGAATTTCTCTTCCGTTACACGGCCAACGGAGATACCGGACGTGCGATTGCCGGTAATTTCAGCGCGGAGAATCCGGGAGCAGAATTTTCCGCGTCTCTGGGAGACGATTTGTGGAACAGCAAAGGCGAGGTTATCGGAACCTGGAGCTCCATCACCAAATGGATGCAGAATTTTACAGTATACTGGGATGGTGACCTGGAGCAGGAAGTCATGGAGCGCAAAATGATTGACAAATATGGAAAGGGACGTATTTTCACAGCGGCGGATGAAGTTACTTATATTAACGGTACGAAATCAAATTGTTCCCTGTCGGCGGATTTGCTGGGCGACTGGCGCGAGGAGGTAATCTGGCCGGCACAGGACGGCACGTTTCTCCGGTTATATCAGACGACGACAGAGACAGAATACCGGATTGCCACTTTGATGCATGACACGCAGTACCGGGTGCAGATTGCAACTCAGAATGTGGGATATAACCAGCCGGCGCACACGAGTTTCTTTTTGGGAACCGGATATCCGCTGCCGGAGCAGCCAGATGTGGAGCCGGTGAAAGTAAAAGATGCGGATAATTCTGAGGGACCTGGTCATTCTGAGGAACCGGATAAATCCGAAGGACAGGACAAGCCACAAATTCAGCGATTGAAAGAGACAACAAGGGTAAGCGCATCACAGCTTTCCGCAAATTGTCACGCCAAAATATCGTTTGACAAGGTAAGCGGCGCAAAAGGATATGAGATTCAGCGTTCCACAAAATTGTCTCAGGGTTACCGCAAAGTCGGTTATACAACGAAGACGTCATATACTGATAAAACGGTAAAGACAGGGAAAACTTATTATTATAAGGTGATTGCGAAAGGAGACAGTGCATCATATGACAGCGCACTCAGCCAGAAATATGCCAGTCTCACCGTGCTTGCGAAACCGCAGGCGAAGATAAAGGCTTTAAAAAGCAGGAAGGTAAGAGTTTCCTGGAAAAAGGTAAAGGGAGCTTCCGGGTATGTCATTTATACTTCAAAGAATAAGACGAAAGGGTTTAAGAAGGTTAAGACCATACGAAAAGCATCCGCAGGAAACATAACCATAAAATCAGGCGTGAAAAAAGGAAGATGCTATGTCAGGGTGCGTCCCTATAAAACGGTAAACAGGAAACCGGTATATGGCACATACTCTAAGACATACGCGGTAAAGGTGAAGAGATGAAGATAGAAGAACGGGTGGCTTGTTTAAAAGAAAGGCAGGAACCGAGAAAGAACCTCATAGAACTGAAACAGGAGCTTAAGGATGAGGATGCCAGAAAGGAACTCCTTGCAGTTCTTCAGGGCGACTATAGCCTCTTTACAGGATTGTTGGAAGATTCCGAGCCCAAAGTGAGAGGGAATGCGGCATTGATATTGGGAAGACTGAAACAGGATGAGAATGCGGGCGCGCTGTATCAGGCCTATGAGAGGGAGCCGAAGCGTTTTGTTAAGAGCGATTATCTCAAAGCGCTTGCACAGCTCGATTGTTCCGTTTGCAAAGCGCAGTTGGAGAACCGTCTCTTGGAACTGGAAACATACCATCCGACGGCAGAGGAAGAAAAGCATATCAGGGAGGAACTTGCCGCGCTGCGGAAACTTGTGGGCGGCGGAGCTGCCCGCACGAAACATTATTTTCAGGCGTATGACAGGGCGTGGGAGGTGATTCTCACGACCGGAAAACAGTATCAGCAGATAACGGCGGAGCAGGTGCGGGAAGGAAAAGTCACGATTTTAAAAAGCGGGGTGCGCGTATATACCAACCATCTCAAATCTGTCCTCAGAATTCCAACATATCGCGAATTGCTGTTTCCGTTGGAGAAAAAGAAAATTCCCGGAGATTTTAAGGAGGCGGCAAAAGCGCTGGCGGAATCAAACTTGCTGGAATTTCTGCAGCGGGCGCATGGTGCAAAGGATGATTTTTATTTCCGGATGAGTCTGCAAAGCCCGAGACCCTTAGATCAGCGCAGCTTATTTATCAAGAAGTGCAGTTTTGCACTGGAGCAGGAGACGGGGCGAAAACTGAAAAATTCAGCCTCGGATTATGAGCTGGAAATCCGGCTGATCGAGAACCGGGACGGTGAATTTCTGCCGCTTGTGAAACTGTATACCTTTCGCGAGGAGCGTTTCGCTTACCGGAAGAATACTGTGGCGACGTCGATAAAACCGGAGCAGGCAGCGTTGATTGCAAGGCTCGCAAAGCCATATATGACGGAGCAGGCGCAGATTCTGGATCCTTTCTGCGGAGTGGGAACCATGCTGATTGAGCGGGATAAGGTATGCCGGACAAATGTCATGTACGGGATTGACATGTTCGGTGAGGCAATTGCAAAGGCCAAAGAGAATACGGCGCTTGCCAAAAAAGAGGTGTATTATATCAACCGCGATTTTTTTGAGTTTGCGCATAGATATCGTTTTGATGAAATTTATACCAATATGCCGGAACGGGGAAGGAAGAGCCGTACAGAACAGGATGAGCTTTACGCGGCGTTTTTTGACAAGGCGAAAGAGGTATTGAAGGAGCATGGCAGGATTATGATGTATTCTAATGAGAAGAATTACGTTAAGAAACAGCTCCGTTTGCATAAGGAATTTACACTGCTGCGTGAGTTTCCCATGGATGAGAAAGATAATTATTATTTATTTGTGATAAGCTATTGACATTCTTCGAGAAATTTGTTATTATCTTTAAGTCGTCGCAATGACGTGGCAAGAATTTGCCTGCGGAAGTGTCGGAACTGGCAGACGAGCAAGACTAAGGATCTTGTGAGCAATGCGCTCGTGTGGGTTCAAGTCCCATCTTCCGCATTTTAACCCTGTAGAATATTCTACAGGGTTTTATTTTTTCGCACTCCATCTTTTGTAAATGTCTTTTTTAATGCGTGTTCTGTCGGGAATATGGATGCGATCAGAATTATGCACTGCACGGTACAGATAACGGTTCCGACAATTCCAATCATATCATCGGAACTGCGGTAAAAGGGAATTTGTACCAGTATGGACAGGATAAGCAGTATCCAGCCTGCTTTCCACCAGATTCTGCCGCAGTAGTCATGCGCAAATTTCCAGGTATCCATATTCTTCATGGAACGTGTTGTCCGGTATCCCAGGATACTGTTGATGTCTTTTGGACAGTGTTTCCACATCATTCTTCCCGCAACAATCAGAAGAATCGGTATCAGTATATTAGAGAAAAACATAAACCACCAAAACCACATAATGTCACCTCCATTCAAACCGTGAATTTTCTCGTTGCAGTGTGCCGCCTTTGGATACATTATATCACGCGGTTTCCGGGTGTACAAGTGACGACTAAGAGACGTAACGCTGCAAAATAGCGCGCACCGCTGTAAGATAGGAGCGGCCGAACAGATTCAGGTGATTCAACAGGTGATACAGGTTATAGAGGTCGCGGCGTTTCTCATAGCCTGGCTGAAGAGGGGCGGTTTCCTGGTAAGCCTTATAGAAAACCTGCGGAAATCTGCCGAAAAGCTCCGTCATGGCAAGGTCTGCCTCGGCATGTCCAACCGAGACGGCGGGATCTATCAGCCATGCCCTGCCGTCGTTACCGGTAATAAAGTTGCCGGACCATAAATCTCCGTGTAAGAGAGAGGGATGTTCGGGTTCCACAAGGAATTTATCGAGGTTCTCCAGCAACTGGGACGCTCTTTTTTGGTCTGTGCGATCAAAATATGGTGCGGCGTCCGCAAGCTGCGGTTCCAGGCGGCAGTCCCGGAAAAATTCAATCCAGCTTTCGTGTGCTGTATTAAGCTGAATCCGTGCGCCAATGTAGTTATCCTGAAGAAAACCATAAGTTCTGTCTGCAACCAGATCTTCCGTATTTGCCTGATGCATGGCGGCAAGCTGATGTGCGAATGTTTCCCAGTAATTTCGGGTTTGTCCGTTCCGTCCGATAAATTCCATCAGCAGGAAAGCATATCCGGATTTCTGTTCATCCGTGCCGGTACAGAGAAGACGCGGCGTACCGATTGTATTTGTCTGTGCAATGGCAGCAAGACCGGCGGATTCCGCTAGAAAAAAGGACTTGTTTTCTTTTGAATTTGTTTTCATAAAAACATGCGTTCCGTCCGTCAGTGTCAGTCTATAGGCATTGTTGATGTCGCCGCCGGAAATCCTTCGATTTTCTACGATGTTCACGCCCGCGCCGAATATGGATGCCAAAGCATCTTTCAGAGAGGAGAAATGCTGTAAGTTCGTGTAATCCATAGTATACTCACCTTTCTAAGCTGTAGTTATCCATTATATTACTGCAAAGACCGAGGGAGGACAAGGCGTTTTGCATACTCGTTCGAGGGAAATGCGCAATCATGATCTCTTTATTGACAAAGGAAATTTGTGGTGTTAAAATTTAGAATGTATCTAATATATTATGTTTTTAGAAAGGGAAAAAGGAGAGAGACGTATGAAAAGCTTTTTAAAAGTAGCAAAAGTTAGTTTCATGGTTATGGTGTGCGCTTTATTTCTGGGGATAGGAATAAAGGCAGAAGCCGCACCTGCAGCAGTGACAAATCTGAGACAGACGGCGGATGACGTTGATGCGGTAAAAGTAGAGTGGGCTGCGCCGCAGGGGGATGTAGCAGGATATAAGATTGAGTTCTGCGATAATACCGCATTTACAGGCAATGGATACAAGAGCGGTATGCTGGAAGGAAATGTCGGCATAGTTACAGGTCTTAAGGCCGGAAGTTCCTATTTTGTCAGAGTAACTGCGATTGACAGCACTGGAGCGGAAGGAGCGATATCACAAACACTTGAGGCTGTTACAGCTCCGGCTGATACGATGAAAGTCACAGGCGTGAAACAGACAAATGCATCGAAAAATGCAGTTTCCATGAGCTGGAATGCATTTTCCGGAGCAAATATGTATGTGGTACAGTATCGTGTATATGGAACGACAACATTAAAAGACGTAGAAGTTAGAGGCAATATGGCAACGATTGCAGGTCTGAGCGAGGATACGCCTTATGTGGCGAGCGTTTTACCTGCCAGAGTAAGCGGCAAGGGTTACACGGCATATGGTTTCAAATCAAGTCTGTCAAGTTCCGTGATGGCGTATACGCTGCCGAAGAAGATTACAAATCTGAAGTTTTCACAGGGCGGTATCGGAAACAAGTCTTCCGCAGCCTGGGCAAAATTTGAGTACCAATATTACGGTAAAGTTGCATCAGGATTGGAATATACCATTTACGGGAACAATGGCAAGAAATTATATACCAACACGACGCAATCGAAAAAATTTACAGCTAAAAACAAAAAACTGACCAATACCCAGTTTATGAAAATCAAAGCGCGTACATATATTGTTGTAAATGGACAGAAGAAGTATGGACCTTATTCGGATGACTGCTGGTTTGCAAGATTTCCTTCCGGTGTAAAGGCTAAGAAGGCAGGTAAAGTGGCGGCAGATGGCGTTAAGGTAAGTTGGAAGAAGGTGAAAGGCGCTAAGAATTATACCGTTTCTATTTCTACAAGTCCGAACGGTGGTTATAAGAAAGTTACTACAACCTCTAAGACAAGCGCCACTATCAAGAAGTGCAGAGGTGCGAAACTTGTATCGGGACGCAGCTATTATTACAGAGTTGTGGCAAACACCAAGAAGAAGGTTGGAAAGAAAACGAAATCATTTAAGAGTGATGAATCGGTATATGGTTCCTTCCGTTTTACAACCAGATACGTATATAGATAATAAAAACAAAAAAAGTAGTTGACAAAAGCAGTCAATCTATATATAATAGCTATTGTGAGTTTTGCGAAATCAAATTCGGAGATATCGCAGAACAACATAGCTGCAGGAGTGGCGGAATTGGCAGACGCGCAGGCTTCAGGTGCCTGTGGTAGCAATATCGTGTGGGTTCAAGTCCCATCTCCTGCATGAATCAAAAGCTGTTGCTGATGCAACAGCTTTTTGTTAGTTATAGGAGGAAGAAGGCAAATGCGCAGCATTTTAGGAATGCCTTCCGGTGCCGCTATTTAAAAAGGAGGAACATAAATGTTATATAGAAAGAATCCAGTCAATCAGAAAGAACTTTCGATTTTAGGTTATGGATGTCTGCGTTTTTCCAAAAAGGGGAAGGTGATTGATCAGGAGAAAGCAGAAGAAGAGATGCGCGCTGCCATAGAGCGTGGTGTAAATTATTTTGATACTGCATATACTTATGGAGGAAGTGAAGTCTGCCTGGGAAAATTTCTGGCAAAGGGCTATCGTGATAAAGTAAATATTGCAACAAAGCTGCCCCATTACTTTATTAAAAAAGAGGGGGATATGGAGCGGTATTTTATGGAAGAGCTGAAACGGCTGCAGACAGATCATGTAGAATATTATCTGATGCATATGCTCAATGATGTGGAAAGATGGGAGTATTTGCAGTCATTTGGAATCAGGGAATGGATTGAGGAGAAAAAGGCCAAAGGGCAGATTGAGAATATTGGTTTTTCATTTCACGGCGGTACGGAGAATTTCAAGAAGGTCCTGGATGCATATGACTGGGATTTCTGCCAGATTCAGTATAATTATATGGATGAACATTCTCAGGCGGGAAGGAGAGGACTTCAGTATGCGCATGAGAAGGGTTTGCCCGTAATTATTATGGAGCCGCTCAGAGGCGGACGCCTGGTAAACGGTCTTCCTTCGGATGCAGTGAAATTGTTTGAGGCGGAAAAGCCCAGGCGGAGTCCGGCGGAATGGGGACTGCGCTGGCTGTGGAATCAACCGGAGGTAACCGTAGTGCTTTCCGGCATGAACGATATTGCGCAGGTAGAGGAAAATGTCAGGATTGCTGCAGATGCCAGAGTTGGATGCATGACAGCGCATGAGTTGGAAGTGATTGAAAAGGTCAAGGCGGAGATAAATCGTTCTGTCAGGGTTCCCTGTACCGGCTGCGGTTACTGTATGCCCTGTCCGGCAGGCGTGGATATACCGGCATGTTTTGCGGCATATAATACAAGATATACGGATAGCTGGTATCAGGGCATGAAGGCTTATATGATGTGTACCACCTTTCGCACGGAACTCAGCAATGCGTCGAAATGCGTGAAATGCGGCAAATGCGAGCAGCACTGTCCGCAAGGCATTTCGATTCGCAAAGAGCTGATACAGGTGAAGAAACATATGGAAACGCCAATCTATCATGTTGCAAAAGCCATCCTGAAAAAAAGAAAATATTGAGAGAATGTAAAAAACTGCGGATTTATAGAGAAAAAATAAAGGAAATGAAAGATTTATGCGGAATATATCATGTAGAGGTGATGTGGATTGCTCATTCGGGAAAATATAGAACTTTTGGAGCGGACATATTTGAGCCCTTTTGCAACATTGAGCGAGAACTCCAGGGGGCGTGACAGAGAAGAGATGCAGTGTGATATCCGTCCGGTGTTTCAGAGAGACCGTGACAGGATTTTACACTGTAAATCGTTTCGCCGTCTGAAACATAAGACACAGGTTTTCCTGTCGCCGAAGGGAGATCATTACCGCACCAGACTCACCCACACGCTGGAAGTTTCCCAGAATGCCCGTACGATTGCCAAGGCGCTGCGGCTGAATGAAGATCTGGTGGAGGCGATTGCACTGGGACATGACCTGGGGCATACGCCTTTTGGACATGCAGGGGAACGCATTCTGAATACCATCTGTGAGGGCGGGTTTCGGCATAATGAGCAGAGTGTTCGAATCGTGGAGCGACTGGAGAAAGATGGAATGGGACTGAATCTGACCTGGGAGGTAAGGGATGGAATTTTAAATCATCAGACGAGTCTGATGCCCTCCACTCTGGAAGGGAAGATTGTCCGTCTATCCGATAAGATTGCGTATATCAACCATGATATTGATGATGCGATTCGGGCGCGTGTCTTGGAAGAGGGGGATATTCCGGGGGAATACCGGGAGATTCTCGGAGAGACGACCAGGAAACGTCTGGATAATCTGATTCATAACATAATCACCAACAGTCTGGGGACGAATGATATCTGTATGTCGCAGGAGGTGGAACATGCAATGCGGGATTTGCGTAAGTTCATGTTTGAGAAAGTATATTGCAATCCTGTGGCAAAAAGAGAGGAAGAGCGGGCGGAGGGTCTGCTTAGCCGATTGTATCAATATTACATAGAGCATGTAGATATACTTCCGGCGTGGTATCTTGCGATGATGGATCAGGGACAGACGAAGGAACGCGTCGTCTGTGACTATATTGCAGGCATGACGGATCAGTATGCGATTGCCAAGTTTGAAGAATATTTTATGCCGAAGGCATGGCAGGTGAATTGAAAGGAGAAATCAATGCCATATTATTCTGATGAACTGATCGAAGAGGTTCGTTCCGCCAATGATATTGTGAATGTAATCTCTGATTATGTGCGGTTGCAGAAGAAGGGCAGTACCCATTTTGGACTCTGTCCTTTTCATAATGAGAAGACGCCTTCGTTTTCTGTGAGCCAGAATAAGCAGATTTATCACTGTTTCGGTTGTGGCGCAGGCGGAAACGTCATTACTTTCCTGATGCAGTATGAGAATTATACTTTTCCGGAAGCATTGCAGGCGCTTGCACAGAGAGCGGGAATTACGCTTCCCATACAGGAGATGACCGGCAGGGCGAGGCAGGAAGCGGATAAGCGTGCGCGGATATTAGAGGTCAATAAGACGGCGGCAAAATATTTTTATGCACAGCTTCGGATGGAGCAGGGGCAAAATGGAATGCAATACTTAAAGAGGCGGGGGCTTGATTCTGAGACTTTAAAAAAATTCGGCCTGGGGTATTCGAATAAATTCAGTGATGATTTATACAAATATCTTCGCCAGCAGGGGTATGGGGACGAACTGCTTAAGGATTCCGGACTTGTCACAATTGATGAAAAGCGTGGAGGACGCGATAAATTCTGGAACCGCGTCATGTTTCCTATTATGGACGTCAACAGCCGTGTGATCGGGTTTGGCGGGCGCGTGATGGGAGATGGGGAACCCAAATATCTGAATTCCCCGGAAACGATGATTTTTGATAAGAGCCGTAATCTTTACGGGTTAAATATTGCAAGAAAATCGAGGAAACATTTTATTTTGCTGTGCGAGGGATATATGGATGTGATTGCGCTGCATCAGGCAGGATTTGACAATGCGGTTGCGTCGCTTGGTACTTCTTTTACAGAAGGACATGCAAATCTGCTGAAACGGTATACCAAAGAAGTTTACTGCACATTTGACAGCGATGGAGCCGGAATCAAGGCCGCCCTGCGTGCAATTCCGATTTTGAAGGAGGCGGGGCTTACCGCTCGCATTGTGCGAATGAAACCTTACAAAGACCCGGATGATTTCATCAAGGCGGAGGGTGCGGATGCCTATCAGAGGCGGATTGATGAGGCGCAGAACAGCTTTTTGTTTGAAGTGGAAGTGTTAGAGCAGGAGTATGATTTGAATGATCCTGAGAGCAAGACAGCTTTTTTTGGCGCGGTTGCAAGGAAAATTTTAACGTTTGAGGAGGAGTTAGAACGCAATAATTATATAGAGGCGGTTGCAGAGAAATATCAGACAGGATTTGAAAATCTGCGCAAACTGGTAGCACACCAGGGAACACGCGCAGGACTTACCAGGGAGAGAAAACCTCTGAAATCAGGAATCAGTGAGAAGAAAAGAAAAGAAGACGGAATGAAACAGTCTCAGAAACTGATGCTCACATGGCTGATTGAGGAGCCGGAACTTTTTGAACGGGTAAGTCCCTATCTGGGACCGGACGATTTTACAGAGGAATTATATCAGAAAGCGGCAGAGCTTGTGTTTTCCCAGCATCAGGAAGGAAAGATTTCTCCTGCCGGAATCATCAGTATGTTTGTGGAGGAAGAACAGCAGAGAGAGATTGCAGGACTGTTTCACGCCAGGCTAAAGGAGGTTAGCACGCCAGCCGAAAAGGAGAAGGCTTTGTGGGAGACAGTCATCCGTTTGAAGGAAAACAGCATCAACGATCGTTCCAGACATTTAGAGCCGACTGACATGGAGGGACTGCAGAAACTGATCGCGGATAAGAAAGAGTTGGAGCGGTTAAAAAAGCAATCGGTATAATGTTACTATTTAAGGACAAAATATAAACAACGAATGGAAGGAAGAAACGAAATGGAAGAAAAAAGTGCGAAATTTGTTGAGAAACTACAGGAATTGTTAGCGATAGCAAAGAAGAAGAAAAATGTTCTGGAATATCGGGAGATTAGTGATTTCTTTCATGACATGGAGCTGGATGCAGAACAGTTTGAGAAAATTTTAGATTTTTTGGAGACCAACAATATTGATGTGCTGCGGATTTCGGAGGATGAAGATGAGGAGGATATTCTCATTGATGAAGACGAAGAAGTCGAAGTTGAGAACATCGACCTTTCCGTTCCGGATGGTATTTCCATTGAAGATCCCGTTCGTATGTATTTGAAAGAGATTGGAAAGGTAGCGCTTTTAAGCGCAGAAGAGGAAATTGATCTGGCAAAACGCATGGAACTTGGAGATCAGGAGGCTAAGAAACGTCTGGCGGAGGCAAATCTGCGCCTGGTTGTTTCCATTGCCAAGCGTTATGTGGGCCGCGGCATGTTATTTCTTGATTTGATTCAGGAAGGGAACCTGGGGCTTATTAAAGCAGTCGAGAAGTTTGATTACCGTAAGGGATACAAGTTTTCCACTTATGCGACCTGGTGGATTCGTCAGGCAATCACAAGAGCCATTGCAGACCAGGCGCGTACTATCCGTATTCCGGTGCATATGGTGGAGACCATTAACAAGTTAATTCGTGTGTCGAGGCAGTTGTTGCAGGAGTTAGGACGGGAGCCGACCCCGGAAGAGATTGCAGAAGAGATGAATATGCCGGTGGAGCGTGTGCGGGAGATTTTAAAGATTTCTCAGGAACCGGTTTCTTTGGAGACGCCGATTGGAGAAGAAGAAGACAGCCATCTGGGTGATTTTATTCAGGATGACAATGTACCGGTGCCGGCGGAGGCGGCGGCGTTTACGCTGTTAAAAGAGCAGTTGGTAGAGGTGTTGAGCACTCTGACAGAGCGAGAGCAGAAGGTACTGCGCCTGCGTTTTGGACTGGACGATGGACGAGCCAGAACACTGGAAGAAGTTGGCAAAGAATTTAACGTGACAAGGGAGCGGATTCGCCAGATTGAAGCGAAGGCGCTGCGCAAGCTGCGTCACCCCAGCCGCAGCCGCAAACTGAAAGATTATTTAGACTAAGCATGAGGGAGCGCTGATGTCTGGTTTAAAGCTGTAAATGCGAAGTCGAAAGGAGGTTTATCGTGCTGTCACAGAGATTACAGGCTGTTGCAGACCTGGTGGGGGAAACTGGGGTTGTGGCGGATGTAGGGACGGATCATGGATACATACCTGTCTTTCTCGTTTCGTCCGGGAAGGCAGAACGGGCAATTGCTATGGATGTGAATGTAGGTCCTCTGACGCGGGCGCAGGAGCATATCCGGCAGTCTGGACTGGGAGAACAGATTGAGTCCCGACTTTCAGACGGATTGACGGCGTTGCAGCCAGAAGAGGCGCAGGTCATTGTAATTGCGGGTATGGGCGGCGCATTGATGGCACGGATTCTTGCGGATGGGCGAAGGGTTGCGCGCACGGCCAGACGTCTCATATTGCAACCGCAGTCGGAATTGTATTTCTTCCGGCGCTTTCTGATAGAAGAGGGATATCGTATTGTTGAGGAGGATATGGTATTTGAGGATGGAAAGTATTACAGCATGATGGCTGTGGAGGCAGTTTCATCCGATGTTCAGACCGACACGAGAGAAATGACGGAGGCAGAGCTGACATATGGGCCGTTGCTGCTTGCCCGTAATCATCCCGTACTTCAACAATACCTTTTGCGTCAGAGGGGACAGAAACAGAAGATACTGGATAATCTCAGGAAGAATGCCAGACAGGACGCATCGAAACGGGAAATGCAGATTACAAAGGAACTGGCAGTGATAGAGAAAATAATGGAACACGATTCGTAATTTGTATGGGGCAGAGTTTTTCTGCCCTCACATAATATTCAGGGAAGGAGCAGGTATTATGACGTGCCGTGAAATCATAGCATTGTTACAGGAGCAGTCGCCGGAAGAGTTCGCCTGTGACTGGGACAATGTGGGGCTTTTGGTAGGAGATTTTGAACAGAGAATCGGTAAAATTTACATTGCGTTGGATGCGACGGAGGAGACGATTGCAGAGGCAGTGAAGGAGAAGGCGGATTTATTGCTGACGCACCATCCCATGATTTTTAAGGGACTGAAAAAGGTCAATACGCAGGATTTTACTGGAAAACGCGTAGTAAAACTGATTCAGAATAACATATCTTGTTATGCCATGCATACGAATTTTGATGTGCGGGGCATGGCAGAGCTTGCCGCAGAGCGGATGGAGCTGATAGATTGTGCGGTTCTGGACGTTACCTGTGAGCAGGGAGGTATCTGTGAGGGAATCGGAAGGGTTGGTACATTGCCGGAGCAAATGACGCTGGAGGTTTGTGTGGAACGCGTGAAACAGGCGTACGATGTGGACACGGTAAAAGTGTTTGGTGATTTGGGACAGCGTGTGAGAAGAGCCGCCATATCTCCAGGTTCCGGTAAGAGCGTTATTTCGTGCGCACTTCGGGCAGGTGCAGAGGTGCTTGTTACCGGCGATATCGACCATCATGAAGGTATTGACGCGGCAGATCAGGGGCTTTCGATTATTGACGCCGGGCATTATGGGGTGGAAAAATTGTTTATTCCCTATATGGTGCAATATCTAAAGAGCCGGACCGACGCCATTGAGATTATGGGTCAGCCGGTAAAACAGCCGTTTCGTTACCTGTAATGATTTTTATGGGGTGTTTATGTTTCTTGACAATAATGCTGTAAAACGGAGGAGACGATGAAGAAATCGATGTATCAAATCAAAGTCAACGGGGAGGAAAAACAGTATCCGGCAGGCACATCCTTTATGGAGCTTGCCAGAGAATACCAGCCGAAGTACGAAGATGATATCGTGCTGGTGATGTTCAATAACCGCTTGAAGGAATTACATAAGACTGTTAAGGCGGATGGGGAGCTGACATTTGTGACGACCAGAGACCGGGCGGGAAGGAAGGCGTACCGGCGCAGCGTTACATTTATGATGCAGCGCGCGATTCACAATCTTTCGGAGGAGGATAAACAATCCGTATCTGTGCGCGTGGAACATTCTATCAGCCAGGGATATTACTGTGAGCTGACGGGGGCGACGCCGGATGAGACGTATATTTCCCGCTTAAAGAAAGAGATGACCAGACTTGCAGCAGAACAGATTCCGATTCAGAAAAAAAGCATCTCTACGGATGAGGCAGTTGCTTTGTTTCGGGAACTGGGGATGCATGATAAGGAGCGTTTGTTTGCGTACCGGCGCAGTTCTAAGGTAAATATTTACAGCATTGGCAGGTATGAGGATTATTTTTACGGCTATATGGTGCCGGATACCGGGTATCTGAAATATTTTGAACTGGAATTGTATGCGGGTGGGTTTGTGCTGCTGTTTCCGGATAAGGATACGAGGACGCCGTCAAAGTTCATGCCATCCCACAAATTATTCCATGTGCTGCGGGAGTCGGCGGAATGGGGAGAAAAGCTTGATATTGGAACGATTGGCGCATTAAATGATGCGATTGCGCAGGGGCGCATCCGCGATGTGATTCTTGTGTCGGAGGCGTTGATGGAGCGCAAAATCGGCAGGATGGCAGAAGAGATTGCCGCTATGCCGGATAAGAAATTTGTGATGATTGCAGGACCGTCCTCTTCCGGAAAGACGACGTTTTCACATCGGCTTTCCATCCAGATGATGGCGCAGGGATTAAAACCGCACCCGATTGCGCTTGACGATTACTATGTGGACCGGGTGGATACGCCCAAACATCCGGACGGGACCTATAATTTTGAATGTCTGGAGGCATTGGATATTGAGCTGTTCAACCGTGATATGTCCGCGTTGCTGGCAGGTGAACGCGTAGAGCTGCCTGTTTATAATTTCCGCACCGGGAAACGTGAGTATAAGGGAAAGTATAAACAGCTTGGGAAGAATGATATTCTTGTTTTGGAGGGAATTCACGGATTAAATGACAAATTGTCCTATTCCCTTCCTAAATCGAGTAAACTGAAGATTTATATCAGTGCCCTGACGCAGTTAAATATTGATGAGCATAACAGCCTTCCAACCACCGATGGCAGAATGATACGGCGTATGGTACGGGATGCCCGCACCAGAAATCTTTCGGCGAAGGAAACGATTGCCATGTGGGGCTCCGTGCGCAAGGGCGAGGAACAGTATATCTTCCCCTTCCAGGAGGAGGCGGATATCATGTTCAATTCAGCGTTGATTTATGAGCTTGCCGTGCTCAAACAGTATGCAGAGCCTCTGTTGTTTCAAATTGATAAGAGCAGCCCGGAATACCTGGAGGCAAAACGTCTGCTGAAGTTTCTGGATTATTTTCTGCCGGTGCCAAGCGAAGATATCGGCAGGAATTCCATTTTGCGGGAATTTATTGGCGGAAGCTGCTTTAATGTATAGCATGAGGAGGGACCCAGCGTAGCTGGGAG
>CAJTSB010000023.1 GCA_910578825.1 uncultured Lachnospiraceae bacterium
ATATCCGCCGCAGTGCGATAAGAGATTTTTTATTCTATAGGAAAGATACTTTCACACGTTAGTGTAACAAGGTCTTTCCTATAGAATAAAAAAGACAAGGGGCGGATATATCTTACCCCTTGTCTTTTGTTATGCCTTAAAATTTAAAGATATTCATATTTTCTTCCAGTTCATTTGCAACGTGTTTCATCTTTCCGGCATTGTCGGAAATGTTGGATACAATGCTGCTGACCTCGGTTACGGACACGGATGTTTCTTCGGTATTTGCTGCGTTCTGTTCTGCGATGGCGGTCAGGTTCTGGACAACATCGACAACATTGATTCTGGCCTCGTCCATCTGCCTTGTCTTGTCGGCAATACGGGAAACGCCTTCAATGGAAGTGTCAATGCCGTTTTTCACCTGTGTAAAGATTTCATCAGTCTTTGCGACATGTTCGGTCTGCCGTATCATGATATCCTTTACTTCCCCCATAATCGTAACTGCTTTTTCGGAATCGGCAATTAAGGAGTTTGTGATATCTTCAATCTGATGTGCAGACTGGTTGGATTGTTCCGCCAGTTTCTGGATCTGGGAGGCAACGACTGCAAACCCTCTTCCCTGTTCGCCGGCCCTTGCCGCTTCGATACTTGCATTTAAAGACAAAAGATTCGTCTCTTCCGCGATGGAGGTAATCAATGATGTGGCCTCCCGTATTTTCATAGCGGATTCGTTGGTCGTGTGCGTCTGTTTGTAAATGGTGTCAATGGAGTCTTTGGCCTGCTCATTGATTTGTTCCAGTTCAATTAACGTGGAGGAAGCCTCGTCGCCGGAGGTTTTCATCTCGGTTGCATTGACAAGCAGATTTTCGACTTCGCTGGTAGTGTCTCTTACCATGTCTCCGATTAGAATAACGTTTTCGGACGCTTTTTGTGTTTCATCTGCCTGAAGGCCTGCGCCGTCGGCAACTTCAGCCACGGCTCTTTCCACCTGCTCGATGGTGGTGGCTGTCTCAGATACATTGTCATTCAGAGAATCGGATGCATTGTAAGGACCCTCGCTCTGATTTTTCAATCCGGAGACGATTTCTGCCAGTTGATGTTGCAGCGTATCAATGGCGCGGCTCATCTCTCCGGTTTCGTCTTTTCTCTTATTGAGCTGTGCCTGGACATTGTTTTCCGAGAAATCCATATGGGCGAGCTTGTTTATGACGCCGGTTATTTTGATGACAGGGCGAATCATGGCTCCTGCCACGAGATAGCCAACGATGCAACAGATAAGAATAATGAAGAAGGCGATAGCAACGCTGATCTGCATAATATTTGTGATTGGCTGCATGACTTCATCTTCATCGGCGGATATGACGAGGATAAAATCGGCAGTTTCATTTACATAGTAGGCGGCGTATTTGGTGACGCCATTGAAAGTATAATCTACGACTGTTGGCTCAATGCTCTTGTTTCCCGCCTGAATTTCCCCAACTACACCGGATACAACAGCATTTTCAACGGGCTGTCCAATTTTTGATTCTGTTGGATGGAACAGCATGGTACCATCGGAACTTACGACGTACGCATAACTGGATTCTATGCCCTGAATGCCCACGTTTCCAATCAGATGTTTCAGTAATTCTGTCTGTAAAACGTTTTCCATACCGGTTTCCGTGCCAGCCATGCTGATTCTCTCTCCGGCGGATACGGTGATGTCATGCAGATAGTTGTGGGTCAGATTCTTCATGTTATTTTTTACATTGGGAAGAATCAGTAGAAGTAGAATCAATACGACGGATACAATACATGTAATCAGCAACAGAATGATGCGTCCTTTGATAGAATGGAAGATGTTCCTTGTTTTTTCCCCGTTTTTTTCGTTTGTACTCATTTTATTTACCTCCGATAGATGTCTCTGTCACTGAATAACAGATTTTAATGCATGTGAAAAATTGTTTTGTACTTTACTATAATAACATATAAAAGTAAAATGGGGTAGCTTTTTATGAAAAATGCCATATAAAAAGTGATAAAAGAAAAAAGAGTTGTAATTTTGTACAAAAAACAGAGCATATGTGGTAAAATGAACAGAGATCGTTGGAACAGGCAAGACAAAGGAAGTTGATAGAAATGCAAAGGATACTGGTAGTAGACGATGTGGAGGTAAACCGCGAATTACTGCGAAATATGCTGGAAAAGGATTATATTGTTGAACTGGCGGAAGATGGCGTGCAGGCAATCCATAGCCTTGCAAAACATTGCGAGAAGATTGCGGCAGTCCTGTTGGATTTACAGATGCCGGGAATGAATGGATTTGCCGTGATGGAGGAGATGTGCCTCAGGGGTTGGATGAGTAGAATTCCTGTTTTGGTTATCAGTGGGGAATATGCGGTAGAAGTAGAAAACCGGTGTTTTGAGCTGGGCGTCTGTGATTTTATCCATAAACCTTTTGAGGACTCGATTGTCCGCAACAGGATTCGAAATACATTGGAGTTATTTTCCAGGAGGAATCAGCTGGAGCGTAAAATAAAAGAGCAGGAAGAGATTATCCGTATTCAGTCGGAAAAGCTGCGGGAGGAGCGTTCTTTTAACCGACTTATGATGGAATATCGTTCAGCCATCAAGGAAGTGGAGACGAAACTGCAGGTGTTAAATGAGGAATTTTCTCAGGAATATAACCGAAATCCGTTTGAATACATAAAGAGCAGACTCAAAACTTCCGACAGTATTTTTGAGAAACTGAGACGGAAAGGATACCCGCTTACGCTGGAGGCGATAAAGGAAAATCTGACCGATGTGGCTGGCGTACGTGTGATTTGTTCGTTCCCGGATGATATTTATCGTCTGGCTGATTTACTGACCCAGCAGGACGATATCATTTTGATTGAGGCGAAAGATTACATAGAACATCCGAAGGCCAACGGTTATCGGAGCCTTCATTATATATTGGGTGTTCCGATTTTTCTGTCGCATGAGAAAAAATATATGAGTGTGGAAGTGCAGTTTCGGACGATTGCCATGGATTTCTGGGCGAGCCTGGAACATAAGCTGCGATACAAAAAGAACTGGGATCGGGCAGATGCGGATGAGATTGTGGCACAGCTCAAATCCTGTGCGGATTCGATCGAAGATCTGGATTACCAGATGCAGACCATCCGGGATAAGATTGACCGCTGTTCGCAGGGATTAAGGAAGGAGAATGATAAATATGAAAATCAGGAATAAAAAATTATATGGTTTGCTGGCTGCGGGATTGTGTTGTTTAACTGTAATCAGCGGCTGCGGAGAAGAAAAGAAGGTTACTGAAGAAAACGCTCAGTCTGAAACCGCTCCGGTTCAGGAGTCTTCGGAATCGGAAGAGCAGCAGACTGAGCCTGTAGCAGATGAGGGCAATATCGGCGAGTTTTCGATGCAGGACATCACCGGGGAATCGTATACGCAGGAAATGTTCGCGGATTACGACCTTACGATGGTAAATATATTTGCGACCTGGTGTTCCCCGTGCGTAGGAGAAATCCCTGATTTGCAGAAACTGTGGGAAGAGATGGAAAGCAAAGGGGTAAACGTCGTGGGTATTGTTCTGGACGCCATCGATATTGACGGAAATCCGAATAAGGAAACGATAGAGACGGCTAAGGTTCTGGCGGATTACACCGGAGCAGAGTATCCGTTCCTGATTCCGGACGAGGGTTATCTAAACGGCAGGCTTTCCGAAGTCAGCGCTGTACCGGAAACGTTTTTCGTGGACAGCGAAGGAAAGATTGTGGGTCAGACATATACCGGCAGCCGTTCCCTGGAGGAGTGGAAACAAATCGTAGAGATGGAGTTAAAAGGAGGGGCGCAATGAGGAATATCATGCATACTCCGGCGAGCGGTGTTTTTCTGGCGATTGTCGGTCTTGTTCTGATGGGATTTGGCATTTATCGCGGAGAGATGTCCGTTGTTCTTGGCAAAGCAATCAATATCTGTATGGAGTGTATTGGAATTGGATAATAAGAAAAAAACAAAGGAATGGAAACGCCATGGGATACAGGTGTTGTGGGCGTTTCTTACCAACAGTTATCTGCTGGGATTTGCCCAGGGAAAAATTTATCGGGGAAAATTAAAGAATCTCTGTGTCCCGGGACTTAATTGTTATTCCTGTCCGGGAGCTGTGGGTTCCTGCCCCATCGGGGCGATGCAGGCGGTCATCGGGAGCTGGAATTTCAAGTTTGCATTTTATGTAGCGGGATTTCTGATGTTCGTGGGCGCGTTGCTGGGGCGGTTTGTCTGCGGCTGGCTGTGCCCGTTCGGACTGATCCAGGATTTGTTGCATAAAATCCCGTTTTTGCGAAAAATAGACACATTTAAGGGAGATAAATTTTTGCGGAAATTAAAGTATCTTATCCTGCTTGTGTTCGTGATACTTCTGCCGATGTTTGTGGTGGATATTCTGGGGCAGGGCGCGCCTTATTTCTGCAAGCTGATCTGCCCGGCAGGCACGCTGGAAGGAGGAATTCCGCTGGTGCTTTCGAATCCGTCCATGCAAAGCGCAATCGGGTGGCTGTATGCATGGAAGAATGTGCTGCTTGTGCTTACAATTATTTTGTCCCTGCTTATTTATCGTCCGTTTTGCAAATACATATGTCCGTTGGGGGCTGTCTATTCCGTATTTAATCCCATCTCTGTATTCCGCTATCGGGTGGATACAGAAAAATGCACGGACTGCGGCGCCTGTGCAAAGGTCTGCAAGATGCAGGTAAATCCTGCGAAAACCCCCAACCATCCGGAATGTATTCGCTGCGGAGCATGTAAAAAATCCTGTCCGGCGAAGGCGATTCACTAATGAACTTGACAGTAAATCGTGGTTTATATTATAGTGTAAAGAGCAGTTGATAGAGATATCAGGAAATAAAATAAAACAGTGAGGATAGATTATGAGCAAAATCATTTTGACAGGTGACAGACCTACAGGGAGACTTCATGTAGGGCATTACGTAGGATCGCTGAGACGCAGGGTGGAACTGCAGAATTCAGGTGAGTATGACAAAATATTTATTATGATTGCAGATGCGCAGGCGTTGACTGACAATGCGGATAATCCGGAAAAAGTGCGTCAGAACGTGGTGGAGGTGGCGTTGGATTATATGGCTTGCGGTCTGGATCCGGCGAAGTCCACCTTATTTATACAGTCTCAGATTCCGGAGTTGTGTGAACTGTCCTTTTACTATATGAATCTTGTAACGGTCTCGCGTTTGCAGCGGAATCCGACTGTGAAAGCTGAGATTCAGATGCGCAATTTCGAGGCAAGCATTCCGGTTGGTTTTTTCACCTACCCGATCAGCCAGGCGGCAGATATCACGGCGTTTCAGGCGACTACGGTTCCGGTAGGCGAGGATCAGATGCCGATGCTGGAACAGACGAGGGAGATTGTACACAAGTTCAATGCGGTGTACGGAGAGACTTTGACGGAGCCGCAGATTTTACTTCCGGATAATCAGGCGTGTATGCGTCTGCCCGGTATTGACGGCAAGGCGAAGATGAGCAAGTCTCTGGGGAACTGTATTTATCTGTCGGAAGAGGCGGATGAGATTAAGAAAAAGGTCATGAGCATGTTCACCGATCCCAATCATCTGAGGATAGAGGATCCGGGTTCTCTGGAAGGAAATACGGTATTTACGTATCTGGATGCATTTTGCAGGGAGGAACATTTTGAGCGTTACCTGCCGGATTATGCCAATCTGGATGAACTCAAGGCGCATTACCAGCGCGGCGGTCTTGGAGACGTGAAAGTCAAGAAATTCCTCAACAATGTGCTGCAGGAAGAATTGGAGCCCATACGCAGCCGCAGGCAGGAACTGCAAAAAGACATTCCATATATATATGAGGTATTGAAGAAGGGAAGCGATGAGGCAAGGAGCGTGGCGGCGCAGACTTTGGAAGATGTGCGGGCTGCCATGAAGATTAATTATTTTGCGGATGAAGAATTGATAAAGGAACAGTCGGAAAAATTCAAAGGTTAAACGAAGGGCCCGGAAGGAGAAATGTACTCATCCGGGCTTTTATATGGCGTTGGTTTCAGATATGGATAAACTGTTACTTTTGCCTCCTGGAACTGTGAAACGCGGATTGCTATTTCTGGAAGAATGTGCTATCATTAATGACACAGCTTGTGGAGGGTGTGGAATATGGAGAAGGTACATTTATTAGAACTGATTGACGTCGATATTCTGCAGAAAATACAGGATGGATTTTCTGAATATACAGGAATGGCGGCGTTGATTACGGATGCGGATGGGGCTCCGCTGACGAAGGGGAGCGGTTTTACGGTTTTCTGCAAGGAGTTGGTGAGAAAATCAGAAATGGGTAACAGAAGATGCGAGGCGTGTGACAGGGATGGAGCGCTCAAGGCCTTGCGCAAAGGGGAGATTTCTGTTTATCGATGCCATGCGGGGCTTACGGATTATGCGGCTCCTATCATGGTGAAAGACAAAATATTAGGCAGCTTTGTCGGGGGACAGGTTCGGACTGAGGATCCAGACATGGAGGAAATGCGCGCAAAGGCGCAGGAATTGAATTTAGACCCGGAACAATATATTGAGGCGATTCAGAAGACCAATATGCTTAAAAGGGAGGACGTGGAGAAAGCGGCGGTCTTTCTTTCCAGAATTTCAGAAGCATTGTCTGCCATAGCCTATCATAGTTTTCTCAGGATACAGGAGAGCAGGCAGGCGGAGCGGGCAGCCCGTTCTCAGTCAGATTTCGTCATGAATCTCAGCCTTCATATGAAACAGAATATGGAAGAATGGATG
This sequence comes from uncultured Lachnospiraceae bacterium, assembly GCA_910578825.1. GTDB lineage: Bacteria > Bacillota > Clostridia > Lachnospirales > Lachnospiraceae > Petralouisia. Next base: position 6,759 of record CAJTSB010000023.1, read on the forward strand.
GAACATGCCGGAGATTTGATTGAACAGGTGGACATGCCTGCTGCCGATAATATGCGGACGCTGCTCAAGCAAGGGACAGAGGTATATTCTATGGTGGAAGATGCAGTAGAATATATAAAAATGTCTGAGGGAAAGGTGGAATTGAGTGAGAGTAATTACCGGATTCGTATATTGCTCGAGGAAATTGTTGAAAATGTAATCAACCATTACGGGGATAATAATAAAGAAATTGAGATTTTAGTGGAACAAGATGTTCCGGAATTCATGCTCGGTGACGCCGGGCGAATCGGTCAGATATTAAATAAATTGTTATTTAACTGTATAAGCGGCTCAAATGGAGGCAGGTTAACGATTCGGGCGATGAGCAGGAACGTTTCTTATGCAGTGATGTTACAAATTTCCATCGAGGATTCTGTTATGGAATTGACAGAGGAGCAGGTGGAAAGAATAAGACAATACATAGCCAATGGCAGCATACAGGAGAAGGAATGGGAAGGGAAGCCGGAGATGGAGCTTGCGATTGTGAATTTTCTTATTCAGCAGATGTCGGGCGAGTTTGAAGTAAGCACAAAAACAGATGGAGGAACAATATTAACCATAAGTTTACCGCAGCTTGAGGTTAAAGGGGGAACGGCTCATGGCGTTTGATGTAAAAGAGTATGCACAGGCACTTGACAGTTTCATCATACAGATGGAAAAGATTCAGGATGTAATTAATCCTGACATTCAGGGGGCGATGGAGGGTTTATGTCAGGTACTCAGGATTGCAAAGGTAGAGGCTGATTTCTATGAAAATCTGGGTTACGAAGAACAGAAATGGGGAGGACGCGCAGTATTCTACCATGAGGGAGAGTGTGATACGGACAGAGGCATCACCTACAGGGAATGGACCGAAGAGGGAAATCTGATGCAGTATGGAATTTATCCTTATCAGGGAGGGGAAGACTGGAGTGAGACGGAACATCAGAAGATTGAGGTATTTCTGAAGATATTTCTCGCGTTCAATGGACGTATCCGCATGCAGCAGGTGGTGGAACGGCTCACGTTCCGCGACCAGGAGCTTGGTATGTACAATATGGCCTGGTTTATGAAAAAGACGAATCTGATTATATCGCAGGGAGAAATTGGCAAATATGCGTCATGTCAGTTTAATATGCGTCATTTTTCTGTGATTAATCAACGGATTGGACGTGAACGTGCAAGCCGGGTGCTGGGAAAGTTTGTCCGTCAGTTTCAGGCTATGCTAAGTAATCAGGAAATGGTCTGCCGGGTAGGCGGGGACAATTTTATAGCGTTGTTCTTAAAGAGCAGTCTGAACATAGTTATGGAATATTTAAAGGGCACGTCAATTGTCTATGATGAGAAAGAGGGAAAGCACGTATGTGTGAAAACGCATGCCGGCTATTATATGATTCCCGCTAATTGCGACAGCGCGGCGAACATTGTAGAGTGTCTGGGAACGGCGCTTAATATGGCGCGCAATGTGCGTAAGTCGGAATACGCGTTTTTTGACGCGGAACTGATGCAGGGAATCAGGGTTGGAAAGATGATTGAGGCGAATTTGCCCGATGCTCTTGAAAAAGAGGAGTTCCATGTGTATTACCAGCCCAAGATTCAATTGAAGAATTATCATCTTGTCGGCGCAGAGGCGTTGTGCCGTTGGTTTCAGAATGGAAAAGTGGTTGCGCCGGGAGAATTTATCCCTGTTCTGGAGAAGAGCAAGCTGATTTGTATGCTTGATTTCTATATGCTTGAGCATGTCTGTCGGGATATCCGCAGATGGTTGGACGAGGGGAAAGAAGTGGTTACCGTTTCGGTGAACCTCTCGCGGGTTCATATGGGGGACATGGATTTGTTGGATAATATTCTTGCAATCGTGGATAAATATCAGGTTCCGCATAAGTATATTGAGATTGAGTTGACCGAGACCGGCACCGATGTGGAACTCGAACATCTGAAATCATTGGTTTCGGGGTTGCGCCGGGAGGGAATCAGTACGTCCGTGGACGATTTTGGTACAGGTTATTCTTCCATGAATCTGATACGGGAGCTGCCCTGGAATGTCATTAAGATTGACAAGAGTTTTCTGCCCGATAAGTCGGACGACAGGCTCAAACGTGTAATGTTCCGGCATCTTGTCTCGCTGGCGCAGGATATGGAGATTGAATGTATTGTAGAAGGCGTGGAGAATGTTGAGCAGATCAAGCTTTTGAAGGAGAGCAATTGTTTTCTGGCACAGGGGTTCTATTTCGACCGGCCGCTTGCGGTCAACGATTTCGAAAAGAAACTGGCACAGATTGGCTGAAGATCAATTGGATTCAGTTTGAAATGAAATCAAATCAGATTGTAGTTTGATTGAAATATAAATTGGAAGGGAATCAAATTTTATGAGAAAGGTATTAAAGAAACTGGCATCGTATTACAAACCATACATGCCTTTGTTTCTTGCGGACATGTTTTTTGCTATTGTAGGCGCGGGAATCACGCTTGTGATTCCATTGATTGTGCGATACATTACAAATGAAGTGCTGGCTTTGAATTCCGGGCAGGCATTTGATAAAATCGTATGGCTTGGTATGGTGATGCTGGCGCTTGTTGCTGTGGAGTGTTTCTGTAATTATTTTATTGCAAATTATGGACATGTGATGGGAGCCAGGATTGAGTACGATATGCGCGCGGAAATTTTTGCACATTATCAGAAACTGTCGTTTTCATTTTTTAATAATCAGAAGGTAGGGCAGCTCCTGTCGCGTATCACGAGTGATTTGTTTGATATCAGCGAGCTTTTACACCATGGACCTGAGGATCTGGTGATTTCTTTTATTAAGATCATCGGGTCTTTTGTCATTCTAATCCAGATTGATGTAAGGCTTACGCTGATTGCGTTTGCATTTGTACCTGTCATGCTCGTGTATGCGGCTTATTTTAACACCCGGATGAAACGTGCGTTTAAGAGAAACCGGGAGAAAATTGCCGATATTAACAGCCGGATTGAGGACAATCTTTCCGGTATCCGCGTGGTGAAATCATTTGCCAATGAGGATTTGGAACTTGGGAAATTTGAGGAGGGAAACCGGGCGTTTCTGGCGGCGAAGAAAAACAGTTACTTTTATATGGGCGGCTATCATTCCGGACTGGGCGCACTGACAACGCTGATAACGATTGCGGCGCTGATTGCGGGAGCGATGATGATTACAGACGGACAGGTCGATATAGCGGACCTAGTCACGTTCCTGCTTTATATCAATACCTTTACAGATCCTGTGAAAAAGCTGATTACGTTTACGGAGCAATTTCAGAACGGATATACCGGCTATGAGCGTTTTATGGAGATGATGGACATTCAGCCGGACATTGAAAATCGACCTGGAGCAGAGGAGCTTACGGCAGTAAAAGGAGATATTTCATTTGACGATGTGTCTTTTCATTATGAGGATCATACGGAAACGGTACTTCATCATATCAATCTTGCCGTGCAGGCTGGAGACTACGTTGCGCTGGTCGGTTCTTCCGGAGCGGGAAAGAGTACGCTGTGCAATCTGATTCCGCGTTTTTATGATGTGTCTTCCGGAGCGGTGCGCATTGACGGAAGGGATGTACGCGACCTTACCCTGAAGAGTCTGCGTAGCCAGATCGGGATTGTGCAGCAGGACGTGTATCTGTTTGTTGGAACGGTACTTGAAAATATACGTTATGGGCGGCCGGATGCTACGCGGGAGGAAATTATTGAGGCTGCAAAAAATGCAAACGCCCATGAATTTATTATGGCGCTGCCGGATGGATACGATACGGATATTGGACAGCGTGGCGTAAAATTATCGGGAGGACAGAAACAAAGATTGTCCATAGCCAGGGTATTTTTGAAAAATCCGCCCATACTTATATTTGACGAGGCGACGTCGTCGCTGGATAATGAGAGCGAGCGTGTAGTGCAGGAATCCTTAGAGAAACTTGCAAAGAACCGTACGACGCTTGTGATCGCCCACAGGCTGTCCACCATCCGCAATGCACAAAAGATTCTGGTATTGACCGACATGGGGATTGAGGAAGAGGGCACGCATGAGGAATTATTAAAGAAAAACGGCATTTATGCGAAACTGTACAGCTTACAGTTTGCAGGCAGTTCTGCAAATGGTGAGAGCGGAACGGTTTGATTGCAGGATAGGAGATTTTATACTGATATGGAGATATCATTTCGTAAGATTGAATTGGAAGACAGAGAATTACTTCAGGGATATTTGAGTCAAAAAACATACCGCAGCTGCGATCTGGTTTTTGCCAATATTTATCTCTGGAGCAGAAAATACCACACAGAGTTTGCGATCGTGGAAAACACGCTGATATTTTGTGGTTTTCAGGAGGATGGGGCGCCAAGCATTACATTTCCCATTGGAGAACAGGGGCAGATAAAAAAGGCGTTGGATCAAATGTTTGCGTGGTTTGAGGCACAGAATGCAGAAATTCATATGTATGTCGTACAAAAGAAAGAGTTTGAATTGCTGGAAACATGGTACCCGCAGAAATTTGAGATTTCGTATAACCGCGACTTTGCGGACTATGTATATGAGACAGAGAAACTAACGAGCCTTGCCGGGAAAAAACTCCATAGCAAGCGCAATCATATCAATCGTTTCAAAGAAAGCAATCCGGACTGGGTGTACGAGCCGATTACTTCAGAAAACGTGGAGGACTGTTTTCAGATGGCGCTTCGTTGGCGTGAGGAAATGCAGTGTGAGCAGGATGTGGAGAAACGGGATGAGATGTGCGTTACATTAAATGCGCTGCGTTTGATGGAAGAATTGCATCTGCAGGGTGGACTGCTGAGGGCCAAACCGGGCGGTGAGGTCATAGCTTTTACGATTGGGGAACCATTAAATCCGGATACGTATGTGGTTCATATCGAGAAGGCGTATGCCGAAATACAGGGTGCATATCCGATGATTAATCAGCAATTTGTGGAACATGTGGCGCAGGGATATACGTATGTGAACCGAGAGGAAGATACTGGAGCGGAAGGATTGCGCAAGGCGAAACTTTCTTATCGTCCGGCGTTTCTGGTGGAAAAGGGGAATGTGACATTACGCAAAGAATCAGGAGGAATGAGAGATGACAAAGATTGATATTATTTCAGGATTTTTAGGGGCAGGGAAGACGACGTTCATCAAGAAGATGCTGGAGGACGTCTTTCAGGGAGAGAAGATTGTGCTGATTGAAAATGAGTTTGGGGAGATTGGCATTGACGGCGGTTTCCTCAAGGATGCGGGAATTGAAATCAGCGAGTTGAATTCCGGTTGTATCTGCTGCTCTCTGGTAGGTGATTTTGGTAAGAATTTAAGGGAAGTGATGGAGCGTTTTCATCCGGATCGCATTTTGATTGAGCCTTCCGGCGTTGGGAAGTTATCGGATGTAATGAAATCTGTCCGGGAAGTGGAAGAGGAAAATGAAGTAAAATTAAATGGAAGAATTACAGTAGTCAATACGCCCAAAGCCACCAAGCAGATGAAAGCGTTCGGAGAATTCTTCAATAACCAGATTGAATACGCAACAGTAATTGTGTTGAGCCGTACACAGAATATCAAGCCGGAGCAGACGGAGGTTGTGACAGAGGCAATTCGGGAGAAGAATCCGAAAGCGGCAATCATTACAACGCCATGGGACGATATAGATGGAAAACAAATTTACAAGGTGATTGAGCAGCAGAAAACCATGGAAGAAGAACTGATGGAAGAGCACGAACATCACCACGAGCATGAGCACCACCACGATCACGAGCATCATCACGATCATGAGCATCATCATGACCATGGAGAGGAGTGTACCTGCGGCTGTCACGACCATGAGCATCATCACGATCATGAACATCACCATCATCATGCAGACGAGGTATTTACGAGCTGGGGAAAAGAGACGCCCCATGTATTTGAACGTGAGACGATTGAACGGGCATTAAAGGCGTTTTGTGAGACGCAGGATTATGGAAGTATTCTGCGTGCGAAAGGCATTGTGCCGTGTACGGATGGAGCGTGGATCTACTTTGATATGGTGGACGGCGAGTATGAACTGCGGACAGGTGAGGCGGATTATACCGGACGGTTATGTGTGATCGGGACGGATATCGAAGATGGAAAACTGATGGAGTTGTTTGGCTTATAATTGTGGAAGGAAGGTTGTGTATACATGGAAATTCCAGTTTATTTATTTTCCGGATTCATGGACAGCGGCAAGAGTACCCTGATTCGCGAGACCTTGATAGAAGGGGATTTCGGCGAGGGTGGAAAAACACTTCTGATTCTCTGTGAAGACGGGGAAGTGGAGTTTGATGAGTCGGAACTTGAAAAAGCGAATGCCCAAATGGTAATGATTGAAGAAGAAGAGGAGTTTACAGCGGCAAAGTTAAAGGAGCTGCAGCGTTCCTGTCAGCCGAGTCAGGTATTTATTGAATACAATGGAACATGGCAGATGGCAACGTTTTTGGAGATGGAGCTGCCGAAGGACTGGATTTTGGTACAGGCGCTTGCTACGGTGGACGCTTCGACGTTTGAGATGTATCAGGCTAATATGCGGACTATGATGATGGAGCAGTTGTTTGCGGCAGACGTTGTCATTTTCAACCGCTGCAATGATGATACACCCAAAGGAAAATTCCGCCGTGCTGTCAAAGTGGTAAATCGCCGTGCGCAGATTGCCTATGAGCGGGAGGACGGCACGATTGATGAGAACGATATGGAAGAACTGCCCTATGATCTGAATCAGGATATCATAGAGATTACCGATATGGATTACGGCATCTGGTATATGGATGCACTGGAAGACCCTAAGAAATACGAAGGGAAGAAAGTACGTTTTCTCGCGCTTGTATACCGTCCGGAGAAGATGAAGAAGGAAGTGCTTGTGCCGGGGCGTTTCGCGATGACCTGCTGTGTGGACGATATGACGTTTATTGGATTTAAATGCAAGTACAGTAAGGCAGCGGAAATTCCGCACAAATCATGGGTGACCGTTACGGCGGAGATGAAGAGCGAATTTGCGTTGGAATACCGGGGGAAAGGTCCGGTATTGTATGCTCTGGACATAGAGCCGGCGGAAAAACCGGAGGACGAGTACATTTATTTTAGCTGAGAAAGGATGAGGTATGGTTTATAAGGAGTTTCAGGATTTAAAAATATCTGCGCTTGGAATGGGGGCAATGCGTCTTCCGGTTGTCGATGGGAAGAATGCAGAAATTGACGAGGAGAAGACCGCCGGGATGGTGGCGTATGCCATGGAGCAGGGTATCAATTACTATGATACGGCATGGGGCTACCACTGTGGGAATTCAGAGCTTGTGATGGGCAGGGTTCTTAAGAAGTATCCGAGGGAGAAATTTTTCCTTGCCACCAAATTTCCGGGATACGACCTCTCGAACATGGATAAAGTGGAGGAGATTTTTGAACGGCAGCTTGAAAAATGCGGGGTGGATTATTTTGATTTTTATCTGTTCCACAACGTATGTGAGATGAATATTGACGCGTATCTTGATGAGAAATACCATATTTACGATTACCTGATGGAGCAGAAGGAGAACGGGCGCATTCGTCATCTTGGTTTTTCCGCACATGCAAGCTGTGAGGTGATGAAACGTTTCCTTGACGCGTATGGAGCGCAGATGGAGTTTTGCCAGATACAGCTGAACTGGCTGGACTGGTCGTTTCAGGATGCGAAGGCGAAGATGGAACTGCTTTCCGAATATCAGATACCGGTATGGGTGATGGAACCTTTGCGCGGTGGAAGGCTGTGCAACCTGCAGCAGGAGGAAGTGGAGAAATTAAATGCACTCCGCCCGCAGGAGAGTGCTGCCGGTATTGCGTTTCGTTTCCTGCAGGCATTGCCACAGGTGGTTGTGACGCTTTCCGGTATGTCTGATTTTGAACAGTTGAAGGAAAATATACGCACGTTTGAGAGTGAACAGCCCTTGAATCAGGAAGAGTTTGATGCATTGCAGGAGATTGCAGCCGATATGCTGAAATCCAAGACGGTTCCCTGTACATCGTGTCGTTACTGTGTAAGCCACTGCCCGCAGGGATTGGACATTCCGTCCTTGTTGGGACTTTACAATGAACACAGTTACACGGAAGGCGGATTCATTGCGCCGGCGGCGCTTATGGCGGTTCCGGAGGACAAAAAACCGGGCGCATGCGTGGGGTGTCGAAACTGTGAGGCGGTCTGTCCGCAGCAGATTAAGATTTCAGAGGCGATGGCGGATTTTGTGAGCAGAATGAAGTAAACAAAGGACATTTGCAAAAGGAGCAGGGATATGGAAAAACGCAGCAGAATCAGGAACATGTTATCATGGCTGTTGTGCCTTTGTATGGCGTGTTCGGCATTATCATTTCCAATGGGGGGAAGTCTGAAACAGGTAAAGGCGGCTCAGGCAGATTTGCCGGAATTGTTGGCGCATTATCCGTTGCTTACGGATTTGAAGGACGTTTCCGGAAACGGGTATGACGCAGAAGCGGTGGGAAATCTCCGCTATAACAACGGACTTACATTTCCAGGGAATAACGATAGCAGCACGAATTATGCCATGCTTCCGCAAGGTATGCTGGATGGCAAAAATACGCTGACATTTTCCGTATGGCTGAAAAACCGTACCGGGAAGGGAAATTACGCAGCGATGAGTTTTTGTTCCCCGGTGGAAAGCGGTGATTCACCTGATTACTGGCTGTTTGTACCCTCGAATCCGGATGGGTTGTTTAAGAATGTGTTTACAAACAGCGTCAATGTGAAGGAGCCATTTCGAACAGAAGTCGGTGTGACGGCAGGAGATACCACAGGGCTGGAACGCCAGTGGGCCATGTACACGATGGTATTGACAGCGGACAGTATTTCTTCTTATCTGAACGGGGAATTGGTGGGTACTGCTGCAAAGTCACGCACAACAAAGGATTTCGGTTCGGATCTTCTCGTATATCTTGGCAGGTCCGGATATGCAAAGGATAAGGCGTTTGCAGGCTGCATGAAGGATTTGCACATTTATGAGGGCGCTTTGACGCAGGCACAGATACAGGCGCAGTATGAGGCCGGGAGGGCTGCGTATGATGCGGAAAATGAAAGCACGAAACATGAGCCGGAGGGAATCACCGATTACATACCGCAGATTCGCAGGGAAACGGACGTCTCTTCCGGGCTGCAGCACCCGGGCATCGGCATGTCCGCAGAACAGCTTGAGACCATGCAGCGCCATGTACGTGCCGGGGATGAGCCATGGCTTAGTGGCTATGGTGCGCTGATCTATAATAATCCCAAATCGTCTTTGAACCCCAGACTCTATTTCCAGGCGGATAACGATATTTTTATCCATATTCCGGGACCATGGGCGATTGAGGGCTACAGTAATCCGGGGGAGTTTGTTTCCCAGCGATGCCAGATGGACAGCCTGACGGCGGCGCATCAGGCGTTAATGTGGTATATTACGGGAAATGAGCAGTACCGCAGGAATGTATTTGCAATTCTTGATAATTTTGGCCTCGTGGAATCAGCGGTTGACCATACGGATTTTCGTTTTGGGGACGTTGTCTATAATCTCTGTTTTGCGGCTGAAATTTTACGCTATACCGAGTGTGAGAGCGAAGAATTGCAGTGGACGCAGGAGGATACGGATAAGCTGGTCGGATTTATGAATATTGTGCATAAGTTCTATGATGCCACCTGGTTTTGGATGAATCAGCATAGTTTCAATGTGCTTGGCATGATGGGCGAGTCGATATTTACGAACGATGCAGAGATGTATGGGAAGGCTGTGGAGCGCACTCTTGTCAATACGGAAGGCGAGCATGGGGGAAGAAACGGATCCGTCAAATATCAGATTCGTAAAATGACAAAGAACGATTTGACCGGGGAGACATTAAAGGAACCCAATATTCAGTTGATGGAGATGGGGCGCGACCAGGGACATGCTTACGGCAATCTGGGCGGTCTGTCGGAACTTGTGGCAAGCATTTATGCGCAGGGGACGCTGGTGGATCCGGAGGACGGCACTATTTCTACCGCGGAAAATGCTGTCAATCCTTTTGAATTTCAGGATGACCGCCTGCTGGCGGGGGCCTCGTATCTGGCAAAATACCACCTGGGGTATGAGGTGACCTGGATTCCGGCGGACAGCGGCGTAAGTTCCTCCTCGCCGAATGGAATTTATAAGTCTATCAACGGTTATCCCTGGAAGGGAAATCTCTCAAACTATTATGGAATCGTCTATAATTATTATAAATATATCGCCAAGGCGGATATGAATCAGGAAAAATACCGCTATGTGGCGGATGCGTACGAGAGCATTATGCCGGAAGGCGCGTCCGGTGATTTTATCGCGCTGTCCACGCTTATGTTTACACCGGAGGCAGCGGCGGCAGATGGAATTTTCCGCAAGAAAGATTTCAGCGGCGATACTGGAACTATCAGCCAGACGGAATATTTCTCCGCGCTTCGCAGAGGGTCCGCCCAGGTCATGAAAGAGGGAGACACCGCTTTTGTGAGGGCTGACGCCACCGGGGAGGGAACGGAGTTCGCTATCCATCATTTCGGCTATCCGAAAAAAGGGATTGTGGCGCTGAAGGTCAGAAGCAATGGCGACGCGTGTATCCGCCTGGGATGTCAGGAGGCAGACCATGACCCGGCGGCGGTTTTTGAGGTGCATGACACCAATGGAGCATGGCAGTCTGTGCTCTATGACCTGTCCGAATCCCAGAATACAGCGGCAAGCATGGTGTACTATACGATAACCGGAGACGCCACGCAGGTGGACATGGATTATCTGGAGTTTGACCCTGCACAAACCGTACCAGAGATTCAGGAAATCAGCCATGAAGGCAGCGTTCTGAGCCAGACGCAAAAGGACGGTGCCGTGAAAGAATATGTTGCCGTGGGAGCGGATTATCAGGCTCAGATTGTCCTTGCAGAGGAAACAGAGGGTGTTGTTTATGATGTGCTGGGGTTGACGCAAAACGCTGTGATTGACCGGACAAAGGGAAGTTTACATTGGAAACCTGGGGCAGAACTGGCGGGAAAGGAAGTTACCCTGCACTATCTGGCAAAGAAAAATGGTGCAGTTTCTTATGATAGCAGGAAGGTTTACGTCTATGATAATGTTTATGGACTGTTGGAGGAGTGTGTCAGGGGAGTTGGCAGCGGGGCTTACGAAAAAGTCTCGGCAGAACAATTTCAAAATGCATATAAGGAGGCGCTTGCAGAGGGAAAACGCTCCTGTGAATCCGCTGCTTTCAGGGAGAAGGCAGCTGCACTGATAGAAGCGGCTCAAAATTTGAAATATCTGATCTATTATTTTGACTTTGAAGGAAACAGTGACAGTGAGAAACGAAAGAGCAAAGCTGTTGGTCAGGAATCCCTATCGCTGTCCGGAAATGCGGAGGTTGTCTTTGACGAAGAGAGTCAGTCGCACGTTCTTTCCCTGGATGGTGTTTATGGAAGCTGTGTCAGATTGCCGCAGCAGCTTTTGGAGGGCGTTGCGCATTTTACCATCAGTATGTATGTAAAGCCGTCAGAAGATGGGGGAAGAATCTTTTCCTATGGCAGCAGCGAGAGAAGTTTTCTGGATATTTCCGGGGGTGTGCAAAGTCTTTCTTCGCGGCTCGTTAAAAGCGGCACTGCCATTACAGCGGAAAAGACGTTTGAAAATTCCTGCGCGGATAAATGGTATGCTATTGCCCTGGAAGTTTCCCCGGATTCCATAAAATTATATCAGGATGGGGAATTGCTTGCGGAAAATACAGAGGTGACCGTTTCAGCAAAAGATATTGGAGAAAATCTTTCGGTGATGCTGGGGCAGTCTTTCAGCATAGAGGATGATAATCTGAAAGGATATTTGGACGATGTAAGGATATATCGGGGAGCGTACAAAGAGCAGTCTGCACAGACGGCAGGTCTGGACATGGAGAAACTTATTGAAAAGGCTCCGGTGAATGGGAATCCGATAAAACCTCCAGCGCCAATTTCTGCCACGGTAAAGAGTGTCTCGATAAATCCCCCAAAGGCAGTCATCGGCGTGGGAGAGACGTTACAGTTAAAGGCCGTTAAATCACCGAACAATGCAAAGACAACTTATCGCTGGAAATCTTCAAATTCTAAAATTGCCACGGTGTCCCAAAAGGGGAAAGTAGTGGCAAAGAAGAAAGGCAGGGCGACGATTACGGTAACTTCAGCCAATGGCAAAAAGGCAAGCTGCCGGATTACCGTCAAAAAGGCGCCGAAGAAGATTTCATTCCGACAGAAATCGCTTACATTGAAAAAGGGAAAGAAGGCAACGTTGAAAGTGAAACTTCCTGCGGGAACAGCCAGCCGGAAATTAACATTTACTTCGAGTAAAAAATCGGTGGCGTCCGTTTCCGTCAAAGGAAAGGTGACGGCAAAGAAAACAGGTATCGCCAAAATCACAGTGAAAACGTATAACAGGAAAAAAGCGAGTATCACAGTAAGGGTAAAAAAGAAATGACGCGCATGATGCATAAGGAGGTGGGAATAGCTGCAGACAGCTATTTCCCACCTCCGTGCATATATAAATGATGTTTTTTCATAGTCTTGGTGATAGTTTCCAATAACAAAGTGACATCCATTGGTTTTGTCAGGTGCGCATCCATGCCGCTTTCAAGGGACATTCGTTTGTCGCTCTCAAAAGCGTTGGCAGACAGAGCAATGATTGGAATATTTGCAAGCAGAGGATTCTCCAGCTTGCGAATTTCTTCTGTTGCCTGACGCCCATCCATGACCGGCATCTGAATATCCATCAGGATTAAATCAAAATCTCCGGGCTCTGAATTTGCCAGTTTCTCTACGGCAATACTGCCGTTTTCTGCAGTTTCTATGATAAATCCCAGCTCGCGCAGAATTTCCGTCTCTATATTCAGGTTAATCATATTGTCTTCCACAAGTAAAACTTTCAGATTGGTGAGATTTTCCACATTGTCTTCCAATGCAGAAGGCGATTCCTGTACACGCAGGCGCAGTGTAACCGTAAACGTACTTCCTTTGCCTGGCGCGCTGTCTACTTCTATTTGCCCGCCCATCATCGTAATGATGTTTTTGGCAATGGCAAGGCTTAATCCGGTGCCGTGGATGCCGCTGAACGTTGTGTTTTTTTCCCGTTCGAAGGGCTCGAAAAGATGTTTCATAAACTCATCGCTGATGCCGATTCCGTTGTCCTTCACACAAAATTGATAAACAATATAGTGGTGGGGGCGGGTTTCCAGCTCCCGGGCGCTTAATACAACATTGCCTCCGCGGTTCGTGTAGGTAACTGCATTGTGTGCAAGATACAGTAGAACCTGGCGCAGCCTGTCAGGATCGCTGTAAACATCCGGATGCACAAGGTTCGGATAATCCAGAGTGAAGGTAATGTCTTTGTCTTTGGCCTGCTCCTGCAGGGACTTATGTACGCTCTGGATAATCTCGGACAAATTGCATTCATCCTCAGTAATATTCATGTCGTTTGATTCGCTCCATGAAATCTCCAGCACCTTCTCTATGAGATCCAGGAGCTGGCCGCCGGCTGTTTCAATTCTTTTGAGATAAGCAAGGGTGGCGTCGTTGTCCGTTGTCTTTTGTTTGGCAAGCGCGGTAAAACCGAAAATAGCATTTAAAGGCGTGCGCAAATCATGGGACATATTGGAGAGGAACGTATTCTTGGCAATGATTGCCAGATTGGCCTTGTTCAGGGCGTCTTCCAACAATTGTTTCTGTTCCATTTCACGGCGGACTTCCACGTCTACACGGCGGTAGCCCATGACAATCTGTGTGACTTTGTCAATTTTCCCGACGTTTACAATGCGCAGCTGCAGGTATTGCAGCTCTTCGTTTTGAATGACGCGGTAATTGACATAATATGTTTTTTTCTCGGATAATTTTCCACGGATATAATCTGCATTTGTAAGCCGGGAAACCATCGCGCGGTCTTCCGGGTGAACCCAGGTATTCACATAGTCGGCGACATACCAGCTAAAACTCTCGATATGGTATCTGTTGTCAAACTGGTGTTTCGTTCTGGCGCTTAACCGGTAGGGAAAAATCTTGTCGCTGTCCAAATCGGCATAGAGAATGGATTCATAGTTGATGCTGAGTCCTTCAATAACTTCTAAACGCCGTAAATGCTCCTGGTGGATTAATTTCTTTTCCTTATCGTATGCATCAATGAGGCTTTGCATTTTCTTTTCTTTTTTGTCAATCAGGGCGGCGCGTTCAATCAGGTACTGGTTCTTTTTGGCTGTTGCATCCGTGAGGAAAACATAAAAAATGCCGCCAAGCCCCTCGACTTCCAGATAATGTCCGAAGTCTTCAATCCAGCAGATCGAGCCGTCTTTGCGAATAGAGCGGTATTCCACATAGTCCAGATCATACTGGCTGTCAGTAATCTGCTTGCGAATGCTTTCTTCCACTGCATCCAGGTCATAGGGGTGTACGATGCCCTTAAAGGAGTTACCCGTAAGTTCCTTGAACTCTTTGAGCGTGTCACAGCGAAAAATTCGCAGAATAGCCTTGTTGGCATAGATAATTTCCTCATCACCGTCTGCGTGGTAGATTAGAAAACCACCGGGCATTTCATCCATGAATTTTATAATTTCATGAGCCCTGCGGATATCCGAGGAAGTCAGTGGAAACGGCGTGTCTGGTTGTTCGTCCTCTTTGCTCGTAAAGTCAATATTCATGGAAGCGTTCTCCGGGATTTCCAACAGAGTCAGCACATATTCAATTAAGTTGTGGTCCAATAACGTTTCATTCATGATATCATCCCTCTGAGTTCTTTTTAGATAATTTTACCATAAATTGGCTGTCCTGTCATGGGTTTCTGCAATATTATTCTAAAAATGTGACATACAGTCTGTTTGTGACATACAGCCTGTTTGTTACATCCAGGCACTGTTTCATAAAACTTTTGCAATGCTGCCATGAAAATTCTTATGGGAAATAGAAATATTTCCTTTGGCTTTTCCACCTATGCTGCATGAAAAGAAAACATTCGGTGAATTTCGTGCGCCCCTTGCCTCCGGGGAATGGACGAAATGTGTTCCGCCCAACTTCGCTGTCTGAGGTTTTTCTTACTGCCGCAGTAGCATCATGGGCAGAGACTGTTTTTCCTCACGGACAGCCCTTCCGGTTTTCCTAACGGCGGGAACAAGGATTTGCGATAAAGGCGCGCCTCTGAAACTCGGGACAGCCTCCGGTGGTTATGAAAAGCCTATATTTGCCCCATAGGGCTGTCCCTCAAACAGCTCACCCGGCGCGCCTATAGAATCCTTTTATCCCACCGGTAAGGAAAACATACGGAAGGGTTTCCTATCCCGGAAAAACAGTTTCCGCCACGATACCTTGCAGCAGTAAGAAAAGCCGAGTTTGAATTGGGCGGAATTAATCATATCCGTACATCCCCGGGGTTAGGGGCGCTAGAAATTCTATCCGGGTTTTCTTCATGCAGCATAGTGGGAAAAGCTTTGAAAACATCGGATTCCCATAAGAAGTTTCACAGACAGCTTTTAATATGTCCTTTGAAACAGAGATATGATGTAACAAACAGGCTGAAATGTTTCTAATTTTGGATGAGATTGGCAAAAGATATCATACAACAGTATTGACAGCATACAACGTGCGTGGTATGATGAAAATAAAAAAGGAGAGATGAGAAGATGAGAAGTGACAATGTAAAAAAAGGAATGCAGCAGGCGCCGCACCGTTCCCTGTTCAATGCGCTTGGATTCACAAAGGAGGAGATGGAGAAACCTCTGGTAGGAATCGTAAGTTCCTATAATGAGATTGTGCCGGGGCATATGAACCTGGATAAGATTGTAAATGCTGTAAAGATGGGGGTTGCAGAGGCAGGTGGAGTTCCGGTGGTATTTCCGGCGATTGCAGTCTGTGACGGAATTGCCATGGGGCATACCGGAATGAAGTATTCGCTGGTAACCAGAGATTTGATTGCAGATTCTACAGAGTGTATGGCGCTGGCGCATCAGTTTGATGCACTGGTAATGGTGCCGAACTGTGATAAGAATGTGCCGGGTCTTCTGATGGCGGCGGCAAGGGTCAATGTGCCGACGGTATTTGTTTCCGGCGGTCCCATGCTTGCAGGGCATGTGAAAGGAAGAAAGACCAGCCTGTCTTCCATGTTTGAGGCAGTCGGTTCCTACGCGGCAGGTACAATGTCTGAGGAGGATGTCTGTGAGTTTGAGCAGAAGGCATGCCCTACCTGCGGTTCCTGCTCCGGCATGTACACCGCAAACTCCATGAACTGTCTGACGGAGGCATTGGGTATGGGGCTTCAGGGAAATGGCACGATTCCGGCTGTCTATTCCGACCGTTTGCGTCTTGCCAAACACGCAGGTATGGCAGTGATGGAAATGCTGCGCAAGGATATTCGTCCCAGGGATATCATGACGAAGGAGGCGGTTTTGAATGCATTGACCGTAGATATGGCTCTGGGATGCTCTACCAACAGTATGCTGCATCTGCCGGCAATCGCACATGAGATCGGATTTGACTTTGACATCGGATTTGCCAATGAAATCAGTGAGAAGACGCCGAATCTCTGCCATCTTGCACCGGCAGGGCCCACTTATATGGAAGATCTGAATGAGGCAGGCGGCGTATATGCAGTCATGAACGAGCTTGCAGAGCTGAACCTGCTGAACCTGGATTGCATGACGGTAACCGGAAACACAATAGGAGAGAATATTAAGGGATGTGCCAATAAGGATCCTGAGGTTATCCGTCCTCTTGATAATCCATACAGCGCTACCGGCGGACTTGCCGTATTAAAAGGAAACCTTGCGCCGGAGGGCAGCGTGGTAAAACGTTCCGCAGTCGCACCGGAAATGATGGTACATGAAGGTCCGGCGCGCGTATTTGACTGTGAAGAGGATGCTATTGAGGCAATCAAGGGCGGAAAGATTGTTGCAGGCGACGTAGTCGTTATCCGTTATGAGGGTCCCAAAGGCGGTCCGGGTATGCGTGAAATGCTGAACCCGACGTCTGCAATCGCAGGCATGGGGCTTGGCTCTACGGTAGCCTTGATTACAGACGGACGTTTCTCAGGAGCCAGCCGCGGGGCTTCCATCGGCCATGTCTCCCCCGAGGCAGCAGTGGGAGGAACAATTGCTCTGGTGGAGGAAGGCGACACCATCAAAATCAATATTCCTGAAATGAAACTGGAACTCGATGTGTCCGAGGAAACGCTTGCAAAGAGGCGGGCGGACTGGACGCCGAGAGAGCCGAAAGTGACGGAAGGATATCTGGCGCGTTATGCGCAGATGGTAACCTCAGGCGCGCGAGGCGCGGTTATGAAAAGGGAATTGTAATCCCGTCTTGACGAAATGATTTTTTCCATGTTATTCTAATATTCCAGAAAATGTTATCTGGCGCAACGAATTTAAAATAATTGACATTTTCACATAAAATTAATTTTCGTTGTACCAGGCATGAAGTAGGGATGAAAGGATGGAAAAGATCTATGAAGCTGAAAAGAACGGCAAGTTTTCTAATGGCAATGTTTTTAGCGCTGCCGGCAGGTTTATGTGGTGTGACAGATTCGACATACGCTGCTGGCAGGGAAAACATTGCCATTGCTGCATCTGCAGAAGAAGAGGGGAAAGACGGGTATTACTATGAGCAGCTTCCGGACGAGGCAAAAGGCTTATATGATGCAATGTACAATATGTACGAACAGGGGATATTAAAGACGGGAACAGGGGATTATGACCTTGTTGCCAATGGTCATGTAACGCAGGAACAGCTTGAGGGATATGCGAATGGAAATATGACGCTGCTTTCTTATATGGGAGCGGCAAGGGATGCTTTTTATGCGGATTATCCGGAAATTTTTTATGTGGATTTCTCGTTGCTTACACTGCGTGTTACACAGGCGGCAGGGAAGTATTGCGCTTATCTTGGACCGGGAAGGAAGGATAATTACTATGTGAGTGGTTTTACCGGTAAAGATGACGTTGAGGCGGCGCTTGCAGAGTATAACGGCAGGATGGATGAAATATTAAGTGGTGCAGAGAAACTGACTCCGGATGATGGGAAAACCATCGAGGAGAAGAAGATTAAGTATGTCCATGATGAGATTATCTTTCATACATCCTACCGTCTGGAAAATAGCTGTACAAAAGGAAATGCAGGGCATATCCGGACCGTTTACGGCGCGCTGGTGAAGGGCGAGAGCCTTTGCGAGGGATACGCAAGGGCAGTAAAGGCGGTGTTGGATAAAATGGAGATCCCCTGTGTCCTGGTACAGGGAGGATATCAGAGCAAAGAGGACAACATGGAACCGCATATGTGGAATTATGTGCAGGTCGGCGATGAATGGTATGGACTGGATGCCACGATGGATGACCCGCAGTCGCCGCTTCCAGGTGAAAACGGAGCGGATGGACAGGAGCGGTCCGACTATCTCATCGTAGGCGGCGACGTTATGGACAGGCGGCATGTACCGGACGGCGTCATGTCGGAGGCCAATTTTGAGTTTGCCTATCCCAAAATTACGGGTCAGGGGCTGATGTTTAATGAAGTATTTAACGATAATGGTTTGAAAGTGGAGTACAATGAGGGCGCAGTTAGCGGCGGCGTACAGGCCGGAGCCTATAAAGTAAGCTACAACGGTATGGGCGCGGCAAAGGCAAGGGAAAACGGAAAGTATATGCTGATGAAGGAAACGAAGTATTATCCGAATACAAACCGCTGGGTGTATGGAAGATGGGCATATATTTTGCCAGACGTATATCCGTCAATGAAAGATAGTGATAAAGAAGTGGAACTAATCGTTGCCGGTTCGGAGTATGTGGAATTTGCCATCACCACTAAGGCGCCGGGCAATTATATTACGGATGAGGGAGGAAGTCTGGAAAATCTCAGTTTCCGTGGGGATCCACTGTTGTTCGATGCATATACAGAGGTATTGTATAATCCCAGCGGTACTTATACGCCGCCGCCTTATGTGAGGAAAGCGACGCCATCTAACACAGGCAGGATTAAAATCGGGCAGACGCACCACATTACGCTTAAGTATGATGAGAACTTAAAACTGGCAGAGGGAGCAACGGAAGCAGGAATCCATGTTTCTGTCCTTCGGCTGGATGTTACGGCTTTGGAGCATTGTAAAGTTGAGAATGTTAAATGGAATGGCACAGATACCATGGAGTTTGATTTTACTCCCAGTAAAATGTGGCTGGATGATTCCATAGATTATGTTTTTGAGGCGACGGGACTTATTGGAGTGGATAGCGAAAAGGCTCCCAAGAGCATCAGCTATACGGCAGCTTATCCAAAAGCATCCTGTGCGTACCGTTCACAGGGTTATTTTCTGAATCTGTTTGGAAGACCTCAGCTTCTGGAGGATTCTGACCTTTCTAAGAAAGATCTGGAAGAATGGAAAACAGAGAGCGGGGAGGGAGTTACCCCGGATATGGTGACGGGGCTTACACTTGTGACGACGTCACCTTCCCATGCTCAGACCGATACGATGAATGATTTGATAGAGGATACATTTCCGCAGGATAAGATGCTTAAGAGCGAGACTTATAACATCAACTTTCTTGTCTGTAACCAGAATATCGTCTCTCTGGGTACCTCCATCCGGCTGTCTATTGGATTTCCGAAAGGATATGGACCAGATGATGAGGGTGTTACTTTTAAGGCGTACCATTTTAAGAAGGATAAATATGGGGAAATTTTGTATGTAGAAGAAGTGCCTTGTGTGATTACGCGCTATGGGCTGGTGATTACCTGTAAATCCTTCAGTCCGTTTGCGGTTGTGGCAGTGGAGGATGATGGAACGAATGTGGAAGCGGACAAATCCATTATGCTCTCGAATTCCAGGGGTGGTGAGATTACCGGTGCAGAAGGCATACTTACCCTGAAAGCAGGAGAGAGCAGGACACTGAAGATAGAGGCAGAACAGGGATATGTTATCGATTCCCTTGTAATAGGCGGAAAATACCAGACAATTACAGATGCTAAGTCTATGACTGTAAATGCTGCGTACAGTAATCTGTCCGATGGCGATATTATTGAGGCACAGTTTGTAGCTGAGAGTGTCCGGCAGAAGGAGGAGAGCCGTGGAGAATCCGTTGTAAATCCCAAACCGGCTCCTGCGAAAGTCAGTCTGGATAAATCCTCCCTGGAAGTTACGGAGAAGGCTGGCTTTGAAATTACATCTGAACTTACAGGTTCCGCTGAAAACGTGACATACCAGTGGTATAAAGACGGCGTTTTGCTGCCAGGCAGAAAAAGCGCGAATCTGAAGGTGGAATCCGCTGATACAGAGGATTCCGGGAACTATACAATAGTGGTTACAACGGCTGCCGGGGCGGCCAGCACGGACGCTGAGAGCGCAGCCTGCCAGGTAACGGTCAAAGCAAAGCAGACGCAGGTTCCGGATCCGGAGCCGGAACCAAATCTCGCAAAAGTAACCGGACTGAGAACGTCTTCTGTCGGCGCAGATAAGGTGACGCTTAAGTGGAATCGGGTTGCCAGTGCGGACGGCTATGAAATTTGGCGCTACGATGCCTCCAAAAAGAAATTTGTGAAAGCAGGAACGTCTCTGAAGACTTCTTTCACAGACAAGAAACGCTCTGCCGGAAAATCTTACAGATACAAGGTCAAAGCATACAAGGCAGCAAACGGTAAGATGTATTATGGCGCTCTATCTGCGGAGTTAAAGGCATTAACGAAACCGAAGGCTCCTGCGAAGGTATCGTTAGAACGCCTTACAGAAGGGGCTGTCCTGATATCCTTCAAGCCGGTAAGCGGTGCAAAGTCCTATGAGATTTACAGGTACAATAAAAAGAATAAGAAGTATAAACGCGCTTACCAGGTGAAAGGCAAGAAACTGTATCTATATAATAGCAAGAAAAAGAAATGGACGTACCTGCGTAAAATCCGCAAATCATCGGATGGGAAAATAACGGCAAGGCTGACAGGCATGAACCAGGAAGAAAAGAATCAGAAATATTATATGAAAACATTTGTGTCTAAGAAGGGGTATCCTTCTCAGTACAGCGCTAAGAGCAAAGTTGTAAAGGTGAAATAGCAGGAGAAATGTGATGTTGAGAATTGGATGCCATCTGTCTTCCTCCAAAGGATTTCTTGCCATGGGCAGGGAGGCAGTGAAAATCGGGGCGAATACATTTCAGTTTTTTACCAGAAATCCCAGAGGCGGCAAGGCAAAGGAATTAGACCTTGCCGACGTGGGGGCGTATCTGGAATTTGCAAAGGAGCATGGGATTGCGCAGATTCTTGCCCATGCTCCCTATACCCTGAATGCCTGCGCCAAAGACGAAGGGCTGCGCCGGTTTGCTTATGAAACAATGTGCGATGATTTGCAGAGGCTTTCGCATATTCCCGGGAGTATGTACAATTTTCATCCCGGGAGCCATGTGAAACAGGGCGTGGAGATTGGAATTGCCTATATTTCGGAGATGTTAAACCGCATTAATGCGCACGGATACGATACGATGATCCTGTTGGAGACGATGGCGGGCAAGGGTTCCGAGATGGGAAGGAATTTTGAAGAGCTGCGGGCAATCATAGATCGGGTAGAAGATACGCAAAGGCTTGGCGTATGCCTGGATACCTGTCATGTGTTTGACGGCGGTTATGATATTGTAGATGATCTGGACGGAGTTCTTGGAGAATTTGACAAAGTCATTGGGCTTGTAAGGCTCAAGGCCGTTCATATCAATGACAGTAAGAATCCGCTTGGCAGCCGTAAGGACCGCCATGAGAAGATTGGTGAGGGAGAGATTGGTCTGGATGCGTTTGCGCGTATCGTAACACATCCCAGACTCAGGGATCTGCCCTTTTATCTGGAGACGCCGAATGAGCTGGCTGGTTACCAGAAAGAGATTATGCTTTTGCGCGCTCTGGCAGAGCAGCCGGTTTGAGAGGCGTGACAGGAATGGCATTTTAGTGGGAAAACAGAGGATTCGTAGTTTGCGGGAGGGTTGTGTATGAACGAAACGTATAAGATGTATCTGAAGTATGTAAAGGAATATCTGACAGAGCACAGAGGGATTGAATCTCCCAACCCGCTGCATCCGTTCCGCTCCCGGTTTCAGCATAGCATCCGTGTGCTCCACTGGTGCGAGCGGCTGACGGAGGGGCTTGCGGATGTGGACAGGGAGGCGCTTTATACAGCGGCGATTTTTCATGATATCGGTTATGAACACCGGGACAATGAACATCACGCGGCCCGCAGCGCGCTGGCTTTCCGTGAATATGCCCGGAATCAGCAGATGGACAGGAAATTTGCAGAAAAGGTTGAGGGGCTCATCGCCTGTCATACGGATAAGAACCGGATGCGGGAGCCGGACGCCAGTCTGGAGATGGTGCTTTTGATGGAGGCGGATTTGCTGGACGAAGAAGGGGCGATGGGAATTGTCTGGGATTGTATGACGATGGGGAATGCGCATGCGTCCAGTTACGCTAAGGCTTATTATCATATTTTGGAAAGCTCGAACAAGGAAGAGCCGAATCCGATGGTGACAGAGCGCGCCCGGGAGTTCTGGGAGGAAAAGAAAGGGATTGTCGCGAGGTTTACGAGGCTTCTGGAAGATGATCTGATGATCGGCAGCGAGTATTTTGAGATATAGATATGGCGTCATCACGTCATTTCAGGAGGAAATAAAGTATTTAACAATGCAAGAACATATGTTTGTGCAGACTGACGAAATTACAAACATTCGCTTTACTTATCGGAACGTATTTGGTATACTTGTTGAGGGAAATTCCCCAATAAGTGAGGCGGAAGGCAAATACCTTTCGACGACCTGGCAGGTGACGTGTGGCGTCGCGTGCCGTTACATTATTATATTAGGAGGAATTGCAAATGGTAAAGGCGATTGTTGGAGCAAACTGGGGAGATGAAGGTAAAGGCAAAATCACCGATATGATGGCGAAAGAGGCGGACATTATCGTACGCTTTCAGGGTGGCGCCAATGCCGGACATACCATCATCAACGATTATGGAAAATTTGCATTACATACGCTTCCGAGCGGTGTGTTTTACAGTCATACCACCAGTATTATCGGGAATGGCGTTGCATTGAATATCCCGGTGCTGTTTGAGGAAGTTCAGTCCATCGTAGACAGAGGCGTTCCCAGACCGAAGATTCTGGTGTCGGATCGCGCGCAGATGGTGATGTCTTATCATGTGCTCTTTGACGCATATGAGGAGGAGCGTCTGGGCGGCAAATCTTTTGGTTCCACCAAATCCGGAATCGCACCATTTTATTCTGATAAATATGCAAAGATTGGTTTCCAGGTCAGTGAGCTGTTTGACGAGGAAACTCTCAAAGAGAAGGTAACACGCATCTGTGAGACTAAAAATATAATATTGGAGCACTTGTATCACAAGCCTTTGATAGAGCCTGAAAAACTGATGGAAGAGCTTATGGAGTATAAGCGGATGATAGAGCCCTACGTCTGCGATACCTCCGCCTATCTGTGGAATGCCATCAAGGAGGGCAAAAATATTTTGCTGGAGGGACAGTTGGGTTCCCTGAAAGATCCCGACCACGGCATCTATCCGATGGTGACTTCTTCTTCTACGCTTGCTGCCTATGGTGCAATCGGAGCGGGAATTCCACCATATGAAATTGGAAAGATTATTACGGTCTGCAAGGCTTATTCTTCCGCGGTAGGAGCTGGAGCGTTTGTCAGCGAGATTTTCGGCGAGGAAGCAGATGAGCTCAGGAAGAGAGGCGGCGACGGCGGAGAATTTGGCGCGACAACCGGACGTCCGAGACGTATGGGATGGTTTGATGTGGTTGCAAGCAAGTATGGCTGCCGGATTCAGGGCACGACGGACGTGGCGTTTACCGTGCTGGACGTACTGGGATATCTGGATGAGATTCCGGTATGTGTCGGATATGAGATTGACGGCGAGGTTACGACAGAATTTCCGCCTACCGTGAAACTGGAAAAGGCGAAACCGGTGCTTGAGACGCTTCCAGGATGGAAAAGTGATATCCAGGGCATTCGAAAATATGAGGATTTGCCGGAAAACTGCAGAAAGTATATTGAATTTATTGAAGAAAAAATCGGTTTCCCCATTACGATGGTCTCCAATGGACCGGGCAGAGATGATATTATTTATCGCTAAATGAGAAGGGGCAGGAATAAAGAACTATGATAAAAAATGTGGTTTTTGATGTGGGAAAAGTATTGGTGGATTTCAACTGGCAGGGATTTTTTGAAAGTCTGAATTTTACGCCGGAGGTATATGAAAAGGTAGCGGACGCGACCGTTCGTTCCAAACTGTGGAATGAATTTGACCGCAGTAAAATGTCGGATGAGGAGATTTTGCAAAAGTTTCTGGAAGGTGCGCCCGACTGTGAGGCGGAGGTGATGCGGTTCTGGAATAATATTGGAAACTGCATCAGCTGTTATGATTATACGGCATCCTGGATTCAGAGCCTGCAGGAAAAAGGATATGGAGTATACCTTTTGTCGAATTATCCGCGTCGTCTCTATTCTCAGAGCATAGAAGAACTTTCCTTTGTGGAAGATGTGGACGGGGCTGTTTTTTCGTTTGAAGTGCAGGCGACGAAACCGGAGCCGGAGATTTTCGAAGCCTTGTTTCAAAAATATCATCTGAACGCAACGGAATGCGTATTTCTGGACGATAACCGGGGCAATATCATTGCTGCCAATCATCTGGGGATGGCGACGATTCATTTCCACACAAAATCCCAGGCAGAAGAGGAATTGCGCAGCCTGGGAGTATCGTATTAAAGTTCCTGGTTTGAATTTTTCTTCAGCCACTTATAGAGAAAACCAAAGAGCCAGAGGAAAACCGGCAGCGCTATGCTGGCGAGCAGCGACGTCATGAACATGGGGAAGAAGTCTTTGCCCAGAATTGCCAGAACAAGGGTGGCAAGGTACAGTCCTGCCAGTAAGACGACGCCCAGAATCGCAATGATTTGTCGAGTTTTTTTCATAGGTTGCTCCTTATCTAAGTATTTACATCATTAATAGTTAGCAGTTTTATTCAGAACCTCAGGGAAACCATTTTTATTCCATGGGGTTCTGAACAGTTAGCTTTATCTTATTAGGAAATAACTTGTTCGCTTTGTTCTATAATAGACTGTTCGGGACAGTTTTGCAAGAGATTTTTTGGAGGATAGATTATGAAACAGTTTACACAGGGGATAAAGGATGGAAGCGCCATCGGTATCGGCTATCTCTCCGTGTCCTTTACTTTCGGGCTGGCAGCCGTCTCTTCCGGTCTTATGTGGTGGGAGGCTTTGCTGGTGTCGATGATGAACCTGACTTCTGCCGGCCAGTTTGCAGGAATTACGGTAATGGCGGCGGCAGGAACTTATATTGAGATGGCAATCTCTCAGCTCGTGATCAATCTGCGCTATGCGTTGATGAGCATTTCCCTGTCGCAGAAGGTAGACAAAAATTTTCACGGCGGCAAGAAGATGCTGTTAGGCTTTGCTGTTACAGATGAAATCTTTGCGGTTGCGATGAGCAGGGAGGGCGAGGTAAGCGGTCGGTATTTTGCAGGACTTGCGACGCTGCCGTATCTGGGTTGGACAACCGGTACGTTTTTGGGAGCGGTCTGCGGCAATATCTTACCGCAAAATGTCAGCGATGCGCTGGGACTTGCCATCTATGGAATGTTCATTGCGATTATTGTTCCGGCCATGAAAAGCGACAGCCGTATTTTAAAAATTACATTACTGGCAATCGCATTCAGCTTTGCGCTGTATTTCCTGCCGGGACTTAAAAATATTTCCAGCGGCTTTGCAGTGATTATCTGCGCCGTTTTGGCTTCGGCAATTGGAGCGTTCCTTTTTCCTATGGATGACGCAGAACAGGAGGAAGTGTAATGGATATGGGTGTATTTTGGATGTATCTTCTGGTAATGTTCGTTGTGACGTATCTGATCCGGGTATTTCCATTTGTAATATTTCATAAAAAGATAGAAAATAAATATGTCCGCTCGTTTCTGGCGTATATTCCCTATACGGTGCTGGGCGCCATGACGTTTCCGGCAGTTTTTTTTGCCACCGGATCTGTTATTTCAGCGTCAGTGGGCGTGATTGTGGCTCTCGGGTTAGCGTACCGCGGAAAGGGATTGTTTACCGTTGCCATCTGTGCAAGCCTGGCGGCGTTCCTGCTAAATATTGTGGAATGGCTGGAATGGCTTGCGATTTTTTGATTTAAAAAAGTAAAATTTAATTTGTTATCATAAATATCATAAAAGGAGGAAATATTTATGGCAAACATACCAACACCCCATATTGAGGCAAAGGCAGGCGACTTTGCGAAAACGGTTCTGATGCCCGGTGATCCGCTGCGGGCAAAATTCATTGCAGAAACTTACCTGGAGAATGCGCGCTGCGTCAACCAGGTGCGCGGAATGCTGGCGTACACCGGAACTTATAAGGGTAAGGAAGTGTCTGTGATGGGCTCCGGCATGGGAATGCCGTCGATTGGCATTTATTCTTACGAATTGTTCCACTTCTATGATGTGGACAACATTATCCGGGTAGGCTCGGCGGGAGCGATTCAGGATGATGTAAATGTGATGGATATCGTGATTGGAATGGGAGCGACCGTTGTCTCCGATTATCCCGATCAGTTCAATTGTCCCGGTCATCTGGCGCCGCTGGCAGACTATGGGCTGCTCAGTACAGCGGTGGAGACGGCGAAGGAGCTTGGCGCAGAGGTGAGAGTTGGAAATATTCTCTCTGAGGACGCTTTTTATACCGAACGCCCCAAGGACTGCTACAAAAAAATGGGCGTGCTTGCCGTGGAAATGGAAAGCGGCGCGCTCTACCTGAACGCAGCGCGGGCAGGCAAACATGCACTCTGTATTCTTACCGTTTCCGATCATCTCTACCGTGCAGAGGAGTTGTCTTCTGAGCAGCGGCAGATCGGGTTTGGAAATATGATAGAGATTGCATTGGAGACGGCAGTGCGGGTTTAAAAAATAAAGAATATTTTTCTTCCAGTTGCAGATAATAACTGCAAATATGTGTAGTTATAGCTGGAGGAAATGAAATGAGTGATACGAATAACAAAAAACCCTTTGGAATCAAAGACAAACTGGGGTATATGTTCGGTGATTTCGGAAACGATTTTACCTTTATTTTTGCAAGTTCTTTTCTGATGGTATTTTATACAAATGTACTGGGAATCGACCCGGGCATGGTCGGCGTCCTGTTCGTAGTGGCAAGAGTAGTAGATGCTTTTACGGACATTGGCATGGGACGGATTGTGGACAGACTTCCTGCCGCAAAAGACGGGAAGTTCCGTCCATGGATCAAACGAATCTGCCTCCCGGTTGCATTTGTCAGCTTTCTTATGTACCAATCTGTGCTGGCTCCGGCATCTATGAGCGTGAAAATCATCTATATGTTTATTACGTACATTCTCTGGGGTTCTCTTTTGTACACGGCAATCAATATTCCTTATGGCTCTATGGCGTCGGCAATTACCGATAATCCAAGGCAGCGTGCCGAGCTCTCAACGTTTCGTTCCATGGGCGCAACGTTTGCGAGCGTTGTGATTATGGTGGTTGCGCCAATGGTAGTCTATTACACGGATGCAGACGGTAACCAGATTGTAAATGCGGGGAATTTTACCCTCATTGCAGGAGTGTTTTCCGTGCTTGCGGTTATCTGTTATATCCTTTGCTACCTGATGACGACAGAGCGTGTGAAAATTGAAAAGAAGAATGATGGAAAAATGCCGGGAATGGGAGAGACGGTTCATGCGCTGGTTTCTAACCGTGCGCTGCTTGCTATTATTGCGGCAGCCATTTTTTTACTGCTCAGTTCCCTGATGGTGCAGTCTATGAATAATTACCTGTTTGCGGAATGGTTTAAAAATACGGGCGCGCTGTCTGTCATGGGCTTTGTGGGTGTTCCGACTTCCCTGATTCTGGCGGTGTTTACCGGAAAAATTACGGAGCGTTTTGGCAAGAAGGAAGCCGGAGCGGTTGGTATGTTGTTTACCGGGATTGTGTTTATTCTGCTCTTCTTTTTTAAGGTGAGAAATCCCTGGCTCTACGTGATAATTACGTTTTTTGCAAATTTCGGAATGTATTATTTTAATATGGTGGTGTGGGCGTATATTACGGACGTGATTGATTACCAGGAGGTTAAGACCGGGAACCGGGAGGACGGCACCGTGTACGGCGTATATTCCTTTGCCCGTAAGATTGGACAGGCGCTTGCCGGTGGTCTCAGCGGTTTTGCACTGTCGGCAATCGGTTACGTTTCCGAGCCGGGAGCGGTACAGACGGATAGCGTGCGTGCGGGAATTTACAACATTGCCACGATATTTCCGGGCGTCTGCTATGTGATTGTCGCCCTGATTCTTATGTTTGCTTATCCGCTTTCCAGGGATGTGGTAGTGAAAAATGGAGAAATCCTTGCAGAGCGCAGGAAGGAGAATGCTATATGAGAAATATGAAATTGTCGTTTCGCTGGTATGGGGCAGATGATAAGGTAACGCTTGAAAATATCCGGCAGATACCGGGAATGCATACGATTGTGACGGCGGTGTATGACGTTTCGCCCGGAGAAGTATGGTCGAAAGATTCTATTGAAACATTGAAAAAAGAGATTGAAGATGCGGGGCTTCATTTTGAGGTGGTCGAAAGCATTCCCGTGCATGAGGATATCAAGCTCGGAAAGCCGACCAGAGATCAATATATTGCAAATTACTGTGAAAATATCCGCCGTGTGGCGGCGGCAGGGGTCAAATGCATCTGCTATAATTTCATGCCGGTCTTTGACTGGACAAGAACGCAGCTCGACCATGTCCTTCCCGACGGCTCGACTTCACTGGTGTATTATCAGGAGCAGGTGGATAAGGTCAATCCGCTGGAAAGCGACAGCGATTTAACCCTGCCGGGCTGGGATGCAAGCTACAGCCGCGAACAGTTGAAAGAGATTGTGGCGCAGTATCAGGCGATGACGGACGAAGATCTGTGGAACAATCTGAAGTATTTTCTGGAACAAATCATCCCGGTTGCCGCCGCGTGTGACGTCAATATGGCTATCCACGAGGACGACCCGTGTTGGAGCATTTTCGGGTTGCCGCGCATCATCACCTGTGAGGAAAACCTGGACCGGTTTTTGAAACTGGTGGACGATACCCATAATGGGATTACACTGTGTACGGGCTCGCTTGGATGCTCCTGCCGCAATGATGTGGTGCATATGGCGCAAAAATATGCGTCTCAGGGAAGAGTTCATTTTGTGCATATGCGCAATGTGAAAGTGCTGGAAAATGGGTTTGAGGAGCGGGGGCATCTTTCCCAGTGCGGTTCGCTGGATATGTATGAGATTATGAAGGCTTTGTATGACAATGGATTCTGCGGTTATATCCGTCCGGATCATGGAAGGATGATCTGGGGTGAGACCGGACGTCCCGGTTACGGTTTATACGACCGCGCGCTGGGCGCCACGTACCTCAATGGCCTTTGGGAGGCGATTGAAAAAGGCGCGAAGAAATCATGAACGTAAATGTAAACAAAATAGAGAAGGGAGACAGAAAAATGAACTTACCATTTAAAATAGATTTGAGCGGAAAAGTAGCGGTTGTGACGGGAGCAGGCGGAATCCTCTGTTCCTCCATGGCGGAGGCGCTTGCGCAATGCGGAGCAAAAGTTGCGCTTCTTGATCTGAACGAGGAGGCGGCAAAACAGAGTGCGGAAACCATTACCGCGCAGGGAGGAATTGCCAGGGGGTATCAGGCAAATGTGCTGGAGAAAGGGAGCCTTGAGGAGGCGCATAAGAAGATATCCAAAGAACTCGGCGACTGCGACATTTTAATTAATGGCGCCGGAGGCAACCATCCGCGTGCAACCACCGATAAAGAGTATTTTTCCATGGAGGATTTAAAGGAGGATGTGAAGACATTCTTTGATTTGGAGCAGGGCGGCGTAGAATTTGTGTTTAACCTCAATTTTATCGGCACGTTATTGCCTACGCAGGAGTTTGCCCGCGATATGGTAGGACGGAAAGGATGCAATATCTTAAATATATCATCCATGAACGCGTATACGCCGTTGACAAAGATCCCGGCGTACAGCGCAGCCAAGGCGGCGGTCAGCAATTTTACACAGTGGCTTGCCGTGCATTTTGCAGAAGAGGGAATCCGCGTCAATGCTTTGGCGCCGGGATTTTTTGTGACAAACCAGAATGAAAAACTGCTGTACCGTGAGGATGGAAGTCCGACGGAGCGTACCGGGAAAATTCTTGCCGCCACGCCGATGAAACGTTTTGGCATGACGGAAGAATTGATCGGAAGCGTGCTGTTTTATCTGTGTGATGAGGCGGCGGGATTTATTACCGGAACTGTGCTGCCGATCGACGGCGGATTTTCGGCATATTCCGGCGTATAGCAGGGAGGCGTGATGGGAAAAACAGATTTTTTAAATGAGGATTTCCTCTTGTCTACGCAGACGGCACGAGAGCTGTACCATGGATATGCAGAAAAACTGCCAATTATAGATTATCACTGCCATATCAGTCCGGAGGCGATTGCCGATGACTGGCAGTTTGATAACATGACGCAGGTCTGGCTTTATGAGGATCATTATAAGTGGCGGCAGATGCGCAGCAATGGCGTTGCAGAGAGATTCATTACCGGGGATGCTACGGATTATGAAAAATTTTACAAGTGGGCGCAGACGCTGGAGAGAGCCATCGGTAATCCTCTGTATCACTGGAGCCATATGGAGTTATGGCGGTATATCGGTTATGGCGGCATCCTGAATGGAGATACGGCGCAAAAAGTATGGAAACTGTGTGAGAGACGGCTTACAGAGGAAGATATGAGCGTGCGGGGAATCATACGTATGTCGAATGTGGAGCTGATGTGTACCACAGATGACCCGGCGGATGATTTGTGCCGGCACCGTGAAATTGCAGCCGATGACAGCATAGAATTTAAAGTGCTGCCGACCTGGCGCCCCGACCGTGCATTGTCTGTGGAAAAGAAGGATTTCGTGGAGTATATGGCGCAGCTTTCCAGGGCGTCCGGAAAAAAGATTCGCCATTTTGAGGACTGGAAAGAAGCATTGATGGAGCGAATGGATTATTTTGCCAGGATGGGGTGCCTCGCCAGCGATCACGGGCTTTTGTATGTTCCCTGGCAGCCGGCAAAGGAGAAGGAGATTGCAAATATCTTCGATGCGAGAATGCAGGGAAATACGGTTTCCCGGGAAGAAGAGCTGAAGTTTAAGACGGCGGCAATGCTCTGGCTTGCAAAAGAGTATGAACGGCGTGGTTGGGTGATGCAGCTTCATTTCGGTGTAACCAGGAATAATAATACCGCAATGTATCAGATGCTTGGCGCAGATACCGGATTTGATGGGATTTATAATCGTGTACCGATAGATGAGCTGTCTGCGTTTCTGGATGCACTGTCTCAGAAAAACGCACTGCCCAGGACGATCCTTTATAGTCTAAATCCCACAGATAACGCGGCTCTGGGAACCTTGATCGGCTGTTTTCAGGATGCAGGTGTAGCGGGTAAAATGCAGCAGGGCAGCGCCTGGTGGTTCAACGACCACAGAACAGGTATGCGGGAACAGATGACTTCGCTTGCCAATCTGGGGCTTCTGGGGAATTTTATTGGAATGCTGACAGATTCCAGAAGTTTTCTGTCGTACACCCGCCATGAGTATTTCCGGCGTATTCTCTGTGATTTGATTGGCGGCTGGGTGGAACATGGCGAATATCCGGATGACCGGGAATGGTTGGGCAGATTGGTAGAAGATATCTGTTATTACAATGTAAAACGATACTTTTCCATTGATGAGAAAATTTCTTGACTTCTTACGGAGGTTAGTGTATACTAACCAAAAAAGGAAACAACGGCAGGAGCCTATATCCTGCCGCTTGAGAAAGGAAGATTCATCATGGGAACAGTTGTGGTAGGCGGGCTGGTGTTTGCCGCGGTAGCTTATGCGTGTTACAGCCTCTATCGAGATAAGAAGAATGGAAAACATTGCGGCGGATGCAGTGGAAACTGTGCATCCTGCAATAAAAAGCTCTCTGAAAAAGGCGGTTGACAGGTAAAGTGCAATATTTTATAATTTAATTGGTGGTGAAAATTAGAGTGTTCATTTATTTGACACTCTAATTTCGTATTAAAAACGTTCTATTTACGATAAGAAACCGGAAGGTAGGGGAAGATGAAAAATGAGTATTATAAACGTGGATGAGCAAAAGTGTGTAGGATGCAATGCCTGTGTTCGTGCCTGTCCGGCAGAAGAGGCAAATGTAGCGCGGCTGGATGAGGGCGGTCAGCTTCGTATTTTAATCAATGATGACAAATGTATCAAATGCGGAGCGTGTATCAAGGCGTGTATGCATGGAGCGCGGAGTTTCCAGGACGATATGTCAGCTTTCATGGATGATTTACATAATGGGAGGGAGATTGCTCTGATTGTAGCTCCTTCTATCAAAATAGCATTTGACGGACAGTGGCGCCATGTCCTGTATTGGATGCGCAGGCAGGGCAATGTGAAGATTTATGACGTCGGTTTTGGCGCCGATATCTGTACCTGGGCGCATCTGCGTTATCTCGATAAACATCCCGATTTAAAACTTATTTCACAGCCCTGTGCGGCGGTGGTGAATTATGTGCTCTATCACAAACCGGAATTGATGCCGTATCTGTCTCCCATACAAAGCCCTATGGCATGTATGGCAATTTATATGCGTAAGGTTTTGGGTTTCAAGGGTAAAATCGCGGCAATTTCTCCGTGTATTGCCAAAATTGATGAATTTCGGGCAATCAAGGTGATTGATTACAATGTCACAATGGAGCATTTGCGGAAGTATTTTGAGGAGAATAAGATAGAATTGCCCCGAGAGGGTACCTACAGTGATTTTGAATTTGATGGCCATCAGGGATGGGAAGGAAATATTTATCCCACACCGGGCGGATTGAAGAAGAACCTTTTGGTACATGCGCCGGAGCTGCAGGTTATTACGTCCGAGGGAACAGAACGATTGTATGAAGAGCTTGACAGTTATCTTGATCAGGATCCTAAGAGCCGTCCTACCGTGTTTGACGTCCTGAACTGTGAATTCGGATGTAACGGAGGTCCGGCTACCGGTAAGGAGTGCAAGCGTTTTCTGATGTCTGATATTATGCATCATGTGGAACGTTACAGCCGGAAGAAACGCAAGGCGCATACTACGAAAAAGGGTGTGGACGAGCAGTTCCAGGAGTTTGATGGACAGCTGCGGCTGGAAGATTTCATACGCAGATATGAGACTAAGGAAATAAAGAAGATAGAAGTTTCAGAGAGAGACATTGAGAATACATATAAACTGATGTGCAAGGAAACGGAGACGGAGCGTAATTTCGACTGTCGTGCCTGTGGGTATAAGACCTGCCGCGAAATGGCGATTGCAATTGCCAAGGGCATCAATGCAAAAGAAAACTGTCATCAGTATGTGATGAAGGCAATTGGCGAGGAGCGGCGAAAGGTTGCGGCTGTAAATGAGGAAGTTTTGAGCATGAACCGTGAGCTGATGGAGATATTCGGAGAACTGGCACAGAATATCGACAGCGTAAGGGAAGAGGCGGATTTCATACGTGATGTGGGAGCGAAGAGTTCGGATGACATGATGAACGTTTCCGGTCATATGAGCGATTTGAAACACCTGAACCGGAAGATTACGGATTCCATGAAGAATATCAATGAGAGTGTTGCAAAATATAATATAATGACGCAGGATGTTGAGAAAATTGCAGGAAAAATCAATCTCCTGTCTCTGAATGCAGCGATTGAGGCGGCGAGAGCCGGAGAGGCGGGAAGAGGTTTTGCAGTGGTTGCCACCAATATCCGGGAATTGTCAGCCAGCTCCAAGGCATCCGTTGGAAATGCCAGGGAGAACGACGAAGAGATACATACGGCGATTGAGGATATCAATGTAGTAATCGAGCGGTTCGACAGCACAATCGGGGAGCTGCTTGAGGCTGTAGAGGAGGCGATTGCAGGGGCGAAACAGACGTCTGAGAACAGCGAACGTATCAAAGCGTCTATGGACAAAGTTACTGCAATTGCGGACAAGGTGCAACAGGTGATTGAGGATACGAACAGCATTTTGCACTGAGAATCAGAAACCGAGGTAGAGAGAGCGGTAATAATCGAGTTCATCGGCGATGATTTCATCCAATACTCTCATGCCAAGAAGTTCCACGGGCGCCTTATCGTCTGTTAGAATCAGGTTACCGGATTCGCGCAGGGTGAGGCTGCCCGATACTTTTTCCATCATTGCTGTAAGGTCCGGGTCTTGCAGACCTTCGCAGCCATCCCGGAAAGTCTGCAAAGTATCCGGATGTTGGAAAGCAAAGACCTCACAGTTGGTACCTCCTTCCACCGGAACGGTGTATACGTTGTCAAAGACGGAACCGATGGTGTCGCAGAGGTAATCGTTGATGGAATTTTCAGAGTTTGATTTCATATTCATATTTACAACCATGACGCCGCCGGGAGTCAGATGCTTTTCCACTTCCGTGAAAAATTCCACGGAGGACATTTGAAATGGAATTGTGATGTCCTGATAGGCGTCCACCATAATCACATTATATTTCTTATCGGAGGCGGTGAGGTAGGAGCGTCCGTCGTAGACGGATACCTTGACGCTGTCCGGCAAATCAAAATATTTCCCTGCAAGGTCTGCAATTTTTTCATCAATTTCCACTCCTTCCACTTCGACGCCGGGAAAATATTCGGTGCAGTATTTGGCGAAGGTTCCGGTGCCGAGACCGAGAACCAGAATATTTCCGTTGGAATCCATCTGCGGCAGCCCTGCCATTACAGGGGCGGCAAGCGCGTAATCGTAGTACATGCCGGTCAGTTTTGCATCTTTCATCAGGATGGACTGTACGCCGAACAGGACGTTCGTAGACAGGATGACGGAATGGTCGGTTTCTTTCACCTGTAAATAATTATAGATGGATTCATCTTCCACGGTGACATCCTTTTCCCAGAAGGCAAAACTAAAACTGCCGGAGGTCAGTCCGAGCGCAAGGATTAACACGATCGTGAGCGCGCATTTTAGCATCTTTTTTCTCATTGAGAGAAAATATACAATACTGATAGCGGCGAGAACGCCGGAAAAAATCAGAAAAGTGATCGCGGTTCCCACAGCCGGGATCGTCACGAAGGTGGGCAGGAAGGTTCCGATAATACTGCCGATGGTATTGAGTGCGCCGAGTTCGCCAACGGTCTTGCCATTGTCATCAAGGCTGTTTACCGAGTATTTTACGAGGGAGGGCGTCACAGTGCCCAGCAGTACGCATGGGAATGCAAATATGGCCAGGCAGACAAAGAGCGCCGCCCATACCAGAAAATTCTTAGTGATAAATACGGCGAGTAATAGTGAGATGCCCGCAATCAGGTATCTTCCGGCAAAGGGAATCAATGCAATCCATACGGCGGCGAGTAAAAGCCGGCCATACAGCCTGTCCGGCGATGGTTTCTTATCGGCAGTCCGTCCGCCCCATACGTTCCCCAGCGCCATGGCAATCATAATAACGCCGATAATCACAGTCCAGACAATCTGGGAAGAACTGAAATAAGGCGCCATCAGGCGGCTTGCTCCCAGCTCCACCGCCATGACGGACATGCCGGAGAAAAATTCTGTGACATACAGAAAATATTTGTTTTGTAATATGTTTTTTGAGTTCATATTTTGTAACCTTTCTTTTTGCTCTGCTGCATGAGCAGCGGT
>CAJTSB010000024.1:0-9927 GCA_910578825.1 uncultured Lachnospiraceae bacterium
GATGTATCCACAAGGATATTTTATATGGATCAGGGCGAAATCTACGAGGATGGGACGCCAGAACAGATTTTTGAACATCCAAAGAGGGAGAGGACCCGAATATTTATCCAGCAACTTAAAGTGCTCCATGTGGATAAAATCTCATGTGACTTTGACTTTCTGGCCTTTATGACCCAGCTTGAGGAATTTGGGCGGAAACAGCAGCTTTCCCAGAAGCAGATTTATGCTATGCAGCTTGTGGTAGAGGAGGTACTAATGATGAAACTCTTGCCTGCAATAGAAAACGAAGGTAGAGTGGATATTTCTTTGGATGTGGAATATAGTGAGCGGGAGAATTTGGTGCAGATGCGGTTTTCTTATAGTGGGCCTTCCTTTTATCCTTTTGACAGTGAAGAAGATTTGTCCTACAGGATGATAAAAGGGGTATCCAAAGGGATGGAGCATAAGTTCGAGGATGGGGTAAATTATTTTATGATAAGTATATAAAAAAGAAGGAGCAGAATTAAATGGAGAAGGCAACAATGCTGAAATTTCATGCAGACGATATTATTATGAAAGAGAGCGGAATTTATGAGGAAATGTACAAAATTATATCTGGCTCTGTGGCGGTATATATTCGGTATGGAGAAAAAGAAGAGCATTTGATTGGGATTTATTCCGAGCCAAAATGTTTCGGTGAGTCAAATGTGCTTTCCAGCCAGCCCAGTATTTATACGGTAGTTGCTTATGATGATGTATTATTGATGCGTATTACAAAGGATTCCCTGGAAGAGTTCATTAGAAATAATCCCAGAAATGCAATTGATATTATGCAGAATATGGTACATAGCAATATGTTGATGCAGAAAAATATTGACTTACTGCTGGATGATATTTATGAAAAGCAGGATATCAATAAGAGACGAACAGAAGAGATAAAAAACAAGATTAAACGGTACAGAATAAACGGTTTTAATCTATTGGAAGGATGAAAAGATGAACACAGTTCTTTCAAAAGAAGAGATAAATATCGGAAGGCAAAGGGAGTTTGATTACCTGAAGGGGACTTTTATGTTGTTTATATACCTAATCCATGCGTTTCAGGCGACCTTGTCCGGGGAGGATTCCATAACTCAGTGGATATATATGTTTGCAACGATGTCCGGTGCGGCTGTTTTTATTTTTGTTTTGGGAATTGGAACTGTTTATAGCAGGCAGTCAGCGCCGTTGGGATTTGTAAAAAATGGTATCCTCATGGTGGTTTATCAGTATTTGAATAACATTGTTTATGTAGCCGCACTGTTGCTGCCATATCCCTTTGTCCGCAAAAGTCTGTCAGAAACTGGGAGAGGGAATGTTCGGTTTTTAGTAGAGATATACATTCAATATACTAATATCTTTTTTATTACAGGAATCATTTATCTTGTATTGGCATTGTTTAAGAAACTGAATATGAAAACGGTTGGATACATAATAATCGGTGCGGCAGTCAGCATAGCCGCTCCATTTCTCTATGGAAAACCTGTAAATGTGCCAGCGCTTGGGTACGTTATGAAACTTTTGATTGGAGAAGCAGATTTTGTTTCTTTTACGCCGCTCTATTTTCTGCCTTATGCGTTATTTGGAGTTGCTTATGGCAAAATCCTTCGTCATGTGAAAGATAAAGCGGGTTTTTATAGGAGGTTGGCGGTTCCCGGTATCCTGATCGTTTTCGTATGGTGGGCGCTGATATTCAGAAAATATGGTTCAGACATATCAGAGATGCGGGCTGTGTTGGGTGATATGTATACACAGCCGAACTTTTGGCATGTGGTGGCAAGTATGGCACACATATTTGTTTTTGCCATTATATTTTTCTATATCGAAAGAATTAGCAGTAAAGATGGTAAAATGTGTGAACCCAGGAACCCTGTTGCGCGGCAGATTCTATATTATAGCAGGCATATTTCAAAGTATTATGCTTTGCATGTAATAGTATTTTTTATTGCCCTTGGACTGAATGGCTATGAGAGCTTTCGGAGTTATCAGTGTTGGTTTCTTGCACTGCTGTCAATTGTTGTGACCGAGGTTTTGGTAAGAGGATACAATATGTGGTTCGAAGATAAAACAAAGGCATAAAATGTTACTTAAGCAGTTAAATATCGAATAAAGACAAGCCATACAACGTTTTAATAACGTAAGGGCTTGTGCGAGGGAGATTGTGAACGAGGAAATTATTTATGCATAGTAAATCAAAAGCGGCGAGGAGAAATCTTCGCTGCTTTTTGGATATGCATGAAATTAAAATTTTGAGAAAAAAGCAATTGTCAATGCTGAAATTTAAAAACAGTTGCGCGCCTTCCGTGAAAATGGTAGATTGTATATAGTAAAGAAAATTGTTGATGAGCAAGATTATGTCGAGGAAACCATTGGAAATATGGTTGGATAATAGGAGAAAATCAGGTGAATGAAATGCAGAATTCTCAAAATAAATCGAAAAAAAGTCTTACGATTGCCCTGCTCGCCCATGTAGACGCAGGCAAAACCACGTTGTCCGAGGCATTGTTATATGAGAGCGGCAGCATCCGCAAACTGGGCAGGGTGGACAATCAGGATGCATTTCTGGACACGGATGGACTGGAACGTGCGCGGGGAATCACGATTTTTTCCAAACAGGCGGTGTTGAAACTGCCACATACGGAAGTTACACTCCTGGACACCCCGGGGC
Organism: uncultured Lachnospiraceae bacterium; assembly: GCA_910578825.1. Classification (GTDB taxonomy): domain Bacteria; phylum Bacillota; class Clostridia; order Lachnospirales; family Lachnospiraceae; genus Petralouisia. Next base: position 2,687 of record CAJTSB010000024.1, read on the forward strand.
ATGTGGATTTTTCAGCGGAAATGGAGCGTACCCTGCAGGTGTTGGATTATGCCGTTCTTGTCATCAGCGGTTCGGATGGGGTGCAGGGGCATACGCGCACACTGTGGCAGCTCCTTGGGAAGTATCGGATTCCGGTATTTTTGTTTGTAAATAAGATGGACAGGCCGGATACAGACAAGGGAGGACTGCTTGCAGAGTTAAAGGATAAATTAGATGAAAACTGCCTTGATTTTTCAGAGACAAATTCGGATAGTTTCTATGAGAATGCCGCCATGTGCCAGGAGGATGTGCTGGAGTATTATCTGGAACATGGTGAGGTGAACGAAGAACAGTTGAGGGAAATGATTTTACAGAGAAAATTATTTCCCTGTTATTTTGGTTCCGCCTTGAAACTGGAGGGTGTGCGGGGATTTCTGAATGGATTTGAACAGTTTACGAAGAAGATTTCTTATCCGGAAGAGTTCGGAGCGAAAATTTTTAAGATAACTCATGATACGCAGGGGAACCGCCTGACGCACCTCAAGATTACGGGCGGGACGCTGAAAGTGAAAACAGCGCTTACAAACAGCGATGAAAAGGTGAATCAGATTCGCATTTATTCCGGGGAGAAATTTGAACTGGTACAAGAAGCGGAGGCGGGAACTGTCTGTGCGGTGACCGGGCTTACCAAAAGCCGTCCCGGGGAAGGATTGGGGATGGAAAAGGATTCTGCCGCGCCGTTTCTGGCGCCGGTGCTGACGTATCAGATGATGCTGCCGGAGGGATGCGATACGGTTAAGATGCTTGCAAACCTCTATCAGCTTGAGGAGGAAGAACCGGAACTTCACATTGTCTGGGATGAGGCTTTGCAGGAGATCCGCGTGCAGGTGATGGGAGAAATCCAGCTGGAAATTCTTACAAGCCTGATCCGGGAACGGTTTGGTGTAGAAGTATCATTCGGCGTGGGAAATATCCTCTACAAAGAAACGATTGCCCGTCCGGCGGAAGGGGTGGGACATTACGAGCCGCTGAAACATTATGCGGAGGTACACCTTTTGCTTGAGCCGGGAGAAGAGGGCAGCGGACTTGTCTTTGCATCCGTATGCAGTGAGGACGTATTAGACCGTAACTGGCAGCGTCTTATTTTGACGCATCTTATGGAAAAGGAACACAAAGGCGTGCTGACAGGTTCGCCAATTACCGATATGAAGATTACGCTGGCAGCGGGACGGGCGCACCTGAAACATACGGAGGGCGGCGATTTTCGGCAGGCGACCTACCGTGCGCTGCGCCAGGGGTTGATGGAAACGCAGTCCGTGTTGTTGGAGCCGGTTTACGAATTCCGGCTGGAAGTGCCGGAACAGATGATTGGACGCGCGATGACGGATATGGAGCGGATGCACGGAGGTTTTGAACTATCTGCTTTGCCAAACGGCATGACAGCGCTTGTCGGGACAGCTCCGGTGTCAAAGATGCAGGATTATCCGAGAGAGGTCGCGCAGTACACCAGAGGAGAAGGACGCATTTTTTGCGCGTTGAAAGGGTATGCGCCCTGCCATAATGAGGATGAGGTCATTGCGCGGATCGGCTATGAGGCAGAGCGCGATGTGGAAAATTCTGCCGATTCTGTTTTTTGCGCGCACGGCGCAGGATTTGTGGTAAAATGGGAGGAAGTCAAATCACAGATGCATCTTCCTACGCCATCGTTTGTAAGCCGTATTTTGAACGGAGCAGAGGATTTGGATGATTCTGTTTCGGAAGTCAGTTCCAGGCGGCACGCACAGGATGCGGGGCGGGAAGAAGAGTGGATCGGAGAAGATGAGGTAGAGGCGATTCTGTCAAAGACCCTCAATGCCAATAAGCATGACAAAGAATCGGTGCGCAAAGGCTACCAAAGGCGGCGTCCGGGGTCGAAGGAGCATATTCCGTCGGTAACGCGTGCATTTAAAATGCCGGAGAAAAAAGAAGAATATTTTCTGGTGGACGGTTATAACATTATTTTTGCATGGCAGGAATTAAAGGAATTGGCAGAGCATAATATAGACAGTGCGCGGGACAGGCTGCTTGACATAATGAGTAATTATCAGGGAATCCGGGGAAATAATCTGATCGTTGTTTTTGATGCCTATCGGGTGCAGAATCACCGTACAGAAATTATGGATTACCATAATATTCATGTCGTGTTTACGAAAGAGGCGGAGACTGCCGACCAGTATATAGAGAAGTTTGCGCATCAGCATGGCAGGCAGTACCGGGTGACAGTCGCTACGTCAGACGGCCTGGAGCAGATCATCATCAGAGGACAGGGCTGTGCGCTGATTTCTGCAAAAGAGCTTTTGGAAGAAATCAGGCGCGTGCAAAAGGAAACGCAGGAAGAATTGAAAGAACAGCAGGGGCAGCATAAAAGTTATCTGAAAGAAGTCATGCCAAAGGATGTGAAAGGACAATGACAGGAAAAGTATTCCTGGTGGGGGCAGGTCCTGGAGACGCAGGGCTTATCACCGTAAAAGGCAGGGAAATCCTTGCGCAGGCAGAGGTTGTGGTATATGACAGCCTTGTGGGTGAAGGGATTTTTGGCCTGATACCAGAACATGCGGAAATGATAAATGCAGGCAAGCACGCCGGATGCCATACGATGGAGCAGGAGGAAATCAATCAGATCCTGCTCGATAAAGCATTGGAGGGGAAATGCGTGGTGCGTTTGAAGGGGGGAGACCCTTTTTTGTTTGGCAGGGGTGGAGAAGAGCTGGAACTTCTGGCAGAGCAGGGAATTCCTTTTGAGATTGTGCCGGGAGTCACTTCTGCCCTGGCAGTTCCTTCCTATGGTGGGATACCGGTTACGCACCGTGAATTTGCCTCATCCGTGCATGTGTTTACCGGGCATCGCAAACATGGGGAACCGTTGCAGCTTGATTATGAAGTTTTGGCGCGTCTGTCCGGGACGCTGGTATTTCTCATGGGGGTTTCCAATTTAGGGGAAATCTGCGGCGGACTGCTTGCGGCGGGAATGAAACCGCAAACACCTGCAGCAGTTTTACAGCAGGGAACTTGTGCCGGACAAAAGAAAATGATTTCCAGTCTTGCCAAACTTTCGCAAGAGGTGCAAAAGCAGGGAGTACAGACGCCGGCGATCCTTGTAATCGGGGAAGTTTGCGCACTGGGAAATCAATTTGCATGGTATGAGAAGTTACCGCTTTATGGAAAAAAAGTGCTTGTGACAAGACCCAAAGAGCGCAGCAAATTGCTTGCCGACAGGCTGCGGCATTTGGGAGCCGAAGTATTGGAGATTCCAACGATACGGCTGGAGCGCATCAGGAACAATCGCAAGCTCTGGAAAGAACTGGAACGATTGTCAAATTATCAGTATCTTGTATTTACTTCTCCAACCGGAGTAGAAGTGTTTTTTGAGGAAATGAAAGAAACAGGACGCGACATTCGTTCTCTGGGAGGGGCGAAACTTGCAGCCATCGGAGCGGGAACCGCAAAGGCGCTATCGGAGCGGGGACTGATTTGTGCGTTGATGCCGCAAACCTATGACGGACGCCATCTGGGCGTCCTGCTCGGCGAGACGTGCAAGGATGGAGAGCGGATATTGATTCCACGCGCGGCCCAGGGCAATCCGCAGTTAATTCAGGAAATAGAAAAGCGCGTAAAGGTTGAAATTACAGAGATTCCGATTTATCGCACAACCTATGAGCGTCCGGTGTGGATGAAGGATTTACAGAAACAGTTTGCACAGGGATTGATTCATATGGCAGTGTTTACGAGCGCGTCAACTGTTCGGGGATTTGCCAGGGCAGCGGAGGGAATGGATTACGGACTGGTTTGGGCAGTCTGCATCGGAGCGCAGACGGAGGCGGCGGCACGGGAACTGGGGATGAAGACCGTGACAGCAAAGCGTGCAACGATTGACAGCCTGGTGGAAGCCTGTCTGTTGGTTTAAAAAGCATGATTGATGGGCCGTGGTCGTTGGTTGTTATATTTTGGAGGTAGATAGAAATGGAGTTGGTACAGAGGCCGCGCCGACTGCGCGGCAATGAGATTTTGCGGAAAATGGTGCGCGAAACGCGCATGGATAAATCTTCCCTTATATATCCAATGTTTGTGCAGGAGGGAAATAACGGCAAGGAGGAAATTCACTCCATGCCGGGGCAGTACCGTTACAGTGTGGATTGTATGGAGGAAAAGCTGGTGGAGCTTTGCGACGCCGGGGTGCGTTCTGTGATGCTGTTTGGGATTCCGGACAGGAAGGATGAGCTGGGCAGCGGCGCCTATGCGCAGGACGGGATTGTGCAGAAAGCATTTCGCAAGGCGAAACAGGTCTGCCCGGATTTGTATCTGATTGGAGATGTATGTATGTGCGAGTATACCTCCCATGGACATTGCGGTGTGCTCTGCGGTCAGGAGGTGGACAATGACAGGACGCTGGAACTTTTGGCAAAGACGGCCCTGTCTCAGGTACAGGCGGGCGCAGATATGGTTGCTCCTTCTGATATGATGGATGGGCGGGTGGCATGTATCCGACGGATTTTGGATCAAAACGGATATGAGAATACGCCGATTATGTCCTATGCGGTAAAATTTGCATCGTCTTTTTATGGACCGTTTCGGGAGGCGGCGGATTCCGCGCCTTCATTTGGAGACCGCAAATCCTATCAGATGGACTATCACAACCGCAGGGAGGCAAGAAAAGAGGCGCTTTTGGACGTAGCGGAAGGCGCGGATATTCTGATGGTAAAACCGGCGATGGCATACGGCGATTTGATTCGCGAGATTAAGGATTGCACGGATGTTCCCATGGCAGCCTATTCCGTCAGCGGAGAGTATTCGATGGTAAAAGCGGCGGCACGGGCGGGATTTATTGATGAGGAACGTGTAATGTGTGAGATGGCGGCGGGCGCATACCGCGCAGGAGCAGATTTGTATATTTCATATTTTGCAGGAGAACTTGCAAAATGTATGGATGATGGGAGAATCGGATGAAAAATGCAAAATATTTTCTGGAAAGAGCCAAAAAGGTGATTCCGGGTGGCGTCAATTCGCCGGTGCGGGCGTTTGGCTCGGTGGGAGGAACGCCCAGATTTATCAAAAGGGCAAAGGGCGCATACCTCTATGATGAGGATGAGAATTGTTATCTTGATTTTGTCGGCTCCTGGGGACCGATGATTCTTGGACACAGCCATGATGAGGTGATAAGGCGCGTGCAGGACGCTTGTCAGCGTGGCTTGAGTTTTGGCGCGGCGACGGCTGCGGAAGTTGAGATGGCAGAGCTGGTCTGCGAACTGGTTCCGTCCATAGAACTGGTGCGCATGGTAAATTCCGGAACCGAGGCTGTGATGAGTGCAATCCGTGTTGCGCGCGGTTTTACCGGACGTGATAAAATCATCAAGTTTTCTGGCTGTTACCATGGGCATTCGGATGGTCTTTTGGTGCAGGCGGGCTCCGGTGTGATGACGGCGGGGGTGCCAGACAGTCTTGGCGTACCCGTGGGATGTACCAAAGACACCCTGTCGGCGAGGTATAATGATTTGGATAGCGTAAAGGCGCATTTTTCGCGCTGTCCCGAGGAGATAGCGGCAGTCATTGTGGAGCCGGTTGCTGCTAATATGGGTGTTGTTTTGCCCGAAGAGGGATTTCTGGAAGGGTTAAGGAAACTCTGTGACGCTTATGGCGCATTGCTGATTTTTGATGAGGTGATTACCGGATTTCGGCTGGCCATCGACGGTGCGCAGGGTTATTATGGCGTTACGCCGGATCTCACCACATTTGGAAAAATCATCGGCGGCGGTATGCCGGTCGGCGCATATGGCGGAAAAAGGCAGATAATGGAAATGGTTGCGCCCCTGGGCAGTGTGTACCAGGCAGGGACATTGAGCGGTAATCCGGTTGCCATGGCGGCAGGGATGGCGCAGCTTACCATATTAAAAGAACATCCTCAATATTACAGGGAATTAAATGAAAAGGGAGATAGGTTTTTCGGGAATATAGAACGCCTGTTACGGGAAACGGGACATCCCTGGAAGGTGAACCATGTCGGTTCTCTGGGCTGCCTTTATTTTACAAAACAGGACGTAAAAGATTACGAAAGTGCGAAGAATTCGGATACGGAATTGTTTGCAAAATTTCACAATCATATGCTGGAACAGGGGATTTATCTTGCCCCTTCACAATTTGAGGCTGTATTCCTGTCCCTGGCGCATACAGAGGAAATGTTAGGAAAGGTTTTAGAAGCAATAACAATATTCTTACAAAAAATTTAAAGAATATTAATTCTTTTTGGCGCGAAAGGGTGTATACTATATGACATAATATAACCTAAGGAGGGACCAAATGACCTGAGGGGGGACCCAACGGAGTTGGGGAGAGTCCTGAGGTCGCTTGACGTTTCCAGTAAAGTGAGCCGAAACTGGGAGAATGCCTTAGGTTGCTTAGAGGAACTCACGAAGTATATTACCACAGTTACATAGAGGAAGCGGAGAGATTACAGTGACGAGTGAAGAACGTAGAAGAAGGGATCAGTATCTGGCAAGAAAACGCAGGAGAAAACGTAAGAGGACAGTTCAGATTATAAAGCGGTGTACCATTTCCTGCGCATGCGTATTGCTGCTGGTATTTGCCCTGACAAAGCTATTGCTCAGGGATGAGAAACCAGAGTCGGTTGAGGCGCACAGGAGTGTTCCGGTGCAGCAGGTGGTGAATCAGGAAACCAAAAAAGAAGAGGGATTTCAGCAGAAAGTTATCGAGGAGGCTCCGGATTTTACGGTAGACCTTCTGACCCCCAATCAGTATTCCAGACCGCAGATGGCGTTGAAGGAAGTGAAAGGAATTGTCGTGCATTATACGGCGAATCCGGGAACTACAGCAGAGCAGAACCGAAGTTATTTTGAGAGTTTAAAAGAGACGCAGAAGACAAAGGCCAGCAGCCATTTTGTAGTTGGCATTGATGGAAAAATTATCCAGTGCATACCAAGTTCGGAGATTTGTTATGCCTCCAATGAGCGTAATGAGGACACGTTGGCGATTGAATGCTGCCATCAGGATGAGACGGGACAATTTACACAGGAAACTTATGATTCACTGGTAGAATTAACCGCGTGGCTTTGTGGAAAGTTCAATCTTCCGGTAGAGAGTGTTATTCGGCATTATGATGTTACCGGAAAGGAATGTCCGATTTATTATGTGGAACATGAAGACGCCTGGGTAAAGTTTAAAGAGGACGTCCAGAAGTATCTGGATGAACATGGAACAGAACAGAAACAAGA
>CAJTSB010000024.1:9937-38695 GCA_910578825.1 uncultured Lachnospiraceae bacterium
ATTCGGTTAGCCGTTTGTTTTCTCATTTCTCATTGACATTTCGTACAAATTTTCCATAAAAAATAAAAAATTTACCACATATTTAGTAAAAATGCTTGAAAAACAATATTATAAATGATAAAATTTGAAAATGATAACTTATCATGAAAGGAGGAAGGGAGATACGTTGGGATACCCAACAGATAAGATGTGCAGGAATTGATGTCGCCAGATATCAGATTCGCCGCAGTGCACATAGGTTATCGGAAAGCGAAACATATGGTATGATGCAGTTTTACTGCAGAAAGGAAAAGGATTATGGAAAGAGGAAGAGGTTTATGGAAAAAAGCTCTTTCGCTCGTACTCAGCCTGGCAATGGTGTTGACGCTGCTGCCGGCTCAGTTTGCGTACGCAGCGGAAGGGGAAGATTCCGGTGGTGCAGAAGATGAATTGCCGGAAACTTTGATGTATTTTAGTTTTGATGATGATATCACAGACGGCGGTAAAGTAAAAGCCGAGATTGTGACCACGGATAATGCGCATCCGGCAGAATGCTCGAAGGACGTGAAGAAAGTAGGCGGCGGGGCACTGCGTTTAAACAGTGTGACGGATAATACGACGATAAGTAAAACAGATAATCAAAAAGGCGCGTATTTGAAGGTTCCGAAGGGCGCGTTGGCAAATCCGGATGGAACTGGTAAGACAGACTTGACAATTTCTTATTGGAGCAAAACGCCTGTCATGAAAAACGGGGATGGTGTTTGGGGTCAGGGCTGGGTTTACTTTGCGTCGGAGAAGGATGCTCCTGGTGGAAATGAAAAATATATCGGCGTGTTTGATTATACGAATGCGCTTACCGTAGAGTGTTTTAACGGCGGAAGATCAGATACAGGCAAAGGTGCAAACATTGTATCAACAGATGCAAAGTGGGGAGATAAAAAATTTACGCCGACCACAGAATGGAAACACGTTATGGTTGTCATGAAAGGCGATGCGTTGAAATTGTATATCAATGGTGAGAAACGCGCCGAAGAAAAAATCAGCGCAGGAATTCCCAATCTTGCAGAAAGTACGTTCTACATAGGTCGCGCAACATACAATGAATCTTACAACGGCTACATTGATGAATTTACCGTTTACGATGGCGCCTTAACCGATGCGCAGGCAGAGACTATCGGCAAGCGGGCAGTTGTAGAAGAAGCCATTGGAAATGGACTCATTGAGGGACCGGCAGGCACAGACTACAATCTGGGCGTAAACGATACCATTAATATTACGCCGATTAGTACAATTCCGGCATCGGTAAAGAGACAGCTCAGATACAAATCCAGCGACGAGGCAGTTGCAACGGTAGATGATGAGGGAGTTGTGACAGCAACAGGTGCAGGTACGGCAGTGATTACGCCTGTCCTTAAATATGACGGACAGAATTACGAGGGCAAAAAACTCAACATAACGGTTAAGACTCCAGAGCAGATGCTTACTCCGATTAAGACTTATACATTTGAGGAAAATGGCGAGGGCAGCCTTCAGGGAGCAACTCCAATCTCGACGGGATTGGTAGATTATAAGGGTACGGTAGAGTATGCGCCCGGCAAGGACGGCGTTGGCAAGGCGGTACATACCAGAGCTACCACCTATAAAAAAGTAACACAGACGGTAGACGGAAAGGAACAAGAGGTAACCGTGGTAGATCAGGCAGGTTATGGACTCGAATTGAAAGAGAAAAACCTTGGTTCTGCCTATACCGTTTCTACCTGGATTAAGCCGGATAATGAAAAAGCATTCCATCCCAATGGAGCGCTGCTTGCATTGGGGCGAGGTAAAACCGGTGATGAGAACTGGATGACCGTTGCAGGTAATAATGCAGGCGAGAATTCCAAGGCCAGAGTGTGGGCAAATACGCCGAAAAACGCTTACGTTGATAATGTTAAGACCCAAACGGAGTTTACAGCCGAGGAAAAGCAGTGGGCAATGCTTACGATTACTCAGCTCCAGGATACGGTTTGCTTTTATTTGAATGGTGAACTGGTGAATTCATTTGTATTTGCAAATAAAAATGATGAGATAATGAATGGTGCAGAACAGGGTATTAATCTCGGCGTTAATTTCTGGAATCTTGAATTTAACGGTCTGTATGATGATGTGAATATTTACAATACGGCGCTGCACGCAGATCAGGTTCGCGCCCTGTATGTAAAAGATGCAGATGCAAATGCGATCGGTATGTTGGGAGAGAATGAGAGCTATGACTTCATCATGGAGGATCTCGTTCTTCCGAAGGAATTTAAGGGACATAAGCTTACCTGGACATCCAGTAAACAGGATAAGATTGCAGTAAATGGAGAAGTTGGAGAGGTTAAGGGCTTAGACGGAAGTGAAGTGACACTGACGGCAAAGACGGATCAGGAAGTGTTTAACAGCGGCGACAGTAAGTCATTTACCGTAAGACTTGCCAAACCGGTTACAATCAACTATGTGGACGAGAATAACAAGACTGTAAAAACAGAGACGCAATACTGTAAGGTAGGAACGAAATATACATATAAAGTAAAAGAGAACATATTCTCAACTTCAGAAGCAGCTTATGAGTGTGACGAAGAGGCGAATACCCAGGAAAAACTCACGGTTGACGTTACCGCAGAAGGCACGCAGACAATTTCAGTATCATGTAAAAAGCTTCCGGTTGGAAGTGTAGATTTCAGCAAGGTTCCGAAAGATACGGTTTACATGATTCAGGGCAATGATCCATTCATTCCAAAGACAGTAAAAGGAACTGTCAGTGCGGACGACGGTCAGGAGCAGCCTCCTGTGGAAGGTGGAGAAGGTACGGAGACGGTTACGATTGACGTGCCGGTTCTGTGGGACGACTATTCCAAACTGGCGCCGGGCGAGCATACCATCAATGGTTCAGCAGCAGGTTTCAAGTGCCAGGTAAAACTTCACATTTTTGAGTGTGATGAGGCTGTAGCTGATATGGCAGCGAATACTAATAATGGAAAGACGAAATTTAAAAACGGCTATAAGGGCGTGATTGAGACAGAGTATGATATTCAGGTGACAGGAGCGCTGGGAGACCTTTCGGCAATCGAGTATTATGACAAAGGAATTACCGATGATGCTGGTGCAAACTGGTGGTGTGCTACATCCACACGTTTTACCGGAGGCAAGTTCCTTGTTAACGGCGGAAACGGAAAGGGAGGCAACGCTGAAGATAGTGGAAGTAAAAATTATCCTGAGAACAGCACAATCACCCATGATGGAACCAGCACATATCATGTGCGTACCAGACTGGACACTACGGATGTACTGGTAACCCCGGGAACAGAGGCAACGGACGATACGCCGGCAACAGAGGAAACAGTGGTTCGCAATGGTTCTTATCGTGTTTGGGTATACAGTCCGGATGGAAAAGTGACGGAAGTGACAAATCCAGAAGAAGCAATGACTTTCCGGGCAATTAAAACAGGTATCATTGACAAGGTTGGCGCATTAAAACAGGGATTCAAGGTTACCAACCATAAAATCAGCTGGCAGTCCGGCTATGTGAAGAAATCCATAGAAATTTATCTGGGTGATGCACAGACTCCGGAGGAGAGCACATCAGAAAAACTTCTTCCGACCAGCTTACTCGGTGAAGCGGCAGCGGATGCTTATAAGTATACGCCACACAGCAGTTATCAGAAAGACGGCGAGAAATACATCCTCAATAAGGAGAAGTCCGGCTGGTATCAGGGAACTGTCAGGATTGAGGATCCGTCAGCGGAAGATGTAGCAGTGGCGGATGCAGAAGTTACTTACAAGGCATATTATGAATCCGGAATTACCAATTTTGCAGGATTGGAAGAGGCTTTGAATGTAGCGAAGGAAGCTTATAGCGCCGCAGAAGCAGCGGGAATTTATACATCAGCATCCCTTCAGGCATGGAAAACAGTGATTGACGATGCAGAGGAAGTTCTGGCTACGCAGGGCAAGGAAAATGAGGCAACAGGCGATGTGGTAGACAAGGCGATTGAGGATCTTGAGAATCTCAAAGAGCAGGAGCTTGTGCTGAAAAACTTTGAAGAAATGAATAATTCCATGGCAGCTTATTATCCATTGACGGTAGATGGGAAAGATGCAACAGACAATGGGCGTGACGCCAGGGTAAATGGAGACATTACATTTGACAGAAGTACCGGAGCGTCCTTCCCGGGCAGCAGCAAGGGTCTTGAAAATTACATGGAACTCCCGAAGGATATGACGGTCACGAACAATATGACGTTCTCCTTCTGGGCATATGCACAAAACAGCGGTGGTGGAAATAATGTATTTAGTTTAGGATCCGGGCATACAATGTCTTCTTCCAACCATCTTACCATCCGCACGAACAAAGGAGCATCCCTTCAGGTGGACACCGGAAAGAAAGGCTGGAGCGAAGTGTCAGGCGTGAGCAACATTGATTTTGCACCGGCAGAGTGGCATCTTGTAACCTGTGTGGTTACCGAGACAGACCTTGTATTTTATGTGGATGGTGTGAAACAGAAAGAAGGAACCATGGGTGTTTCTTTGGAAGAGGCATTTGCCGCACATCCTGAAGAAGAACACATTTACCTGGGTAACGGTATGTATGCATGGAATAAGGGAGGTGCAGATGATCCCGATTATAAGGGTAATGTGAAATACCTGCGTATCTACAATGCGAGCCTTGCAGCAGAACAGGTAAAAGAAATCTATGATTTCGAAGTGGATGCACAGCTTGACACGGCGGAGGCATACCTTGCAGATGAGCTCCTTGCAGAGCCTGGCACGGGAGAGAATGCAGGTAAGTACACGATGACGATTACAGAAGAGACCATTCAGATTCCGGTAACCGGACCGCAGGGCGAGACCATCCGTTGGGCGGCAGAGGATGAAGAAGGAGCAGAAAGTAATGTTGTTGTCTTTGATGAAGAAAAAGGCACGGCGGCAGTTACCCTTCCGGCGACAGGATCCGTGAATGTTGTGCTCAAAGCGACTATTCGACTGAATAAGAAAAATAAAGTTGTAACAATTAATAGCACGTTAAAAACTCTTACCGAGGAATTAAAGGCGGCAAGAGCGGCGCTGAAGGAACTGCTGGAACAGGCAGTTGGATTGTCAGAAGGAGACTACACATCAGCCTCCTGGGCAAGCTTTGTAGCTATCATGGATGCAGCCAGGGCAGCATACAATGCAGCAGGCGACGATATGACAGCTCAGAAGACAGCTCTGGAAACTGCAATTAAGACAGACGGTACCGGAACGTTGGTACCCCGCGGTGACAAGACAGCATTATACGCATTGATTACGAAAGCAAAAAATGCGATGGATAGAGCGGAAGCTGAAAAAGATGAGTATGAAGAAAGCGTATGGAATAAGCTGGCAACTGAGATTGAGGCGGCAGAGTCCATGTCTGATGATGTAAGTCAGGCAGAAGTAGATGAGCAAAAGGATAAGCTGCAGGCAGTATTTGATGCGTTCAAACCTAAGGTTTACAGCAAGGAACAGGCAGAAGAACTTGCCGCTGACGCAGAAAAGCTTTTAGAGGGCAAGAATGAGTATGAGTATAATGCGAAGGTCTGGAAAGATATGCAGGATGCTCTGGCAGCAGTGAAAGCGTTGACTGCAACGTCCACACCGGAACAGATAACCAGGGCATACAAAAACCTGAAGAAAGCGATGGCTGCTTTCGAGCCAATCGTAATCGACAGGGAAACGCTCGCAATACTGGTTTCCGACGTCGAGAAAGATTTGCAGAAACTGAACAAGGATGATTATGTACCGGAGGCATGGACAGCAGTGGAGACTGCATTGGCAGAAGTGAAGAATCTCCCGGAAAATGCAGATGATGCAGCAGTGAAGGCAGCATACGGTAAGCTCTGGATGGCATACAAGAACCTCAAAGGCAGTCCATATGTTGCAGTGACAAGTATAACAATCAGTCCGGCAACCCTGACGCTTACCGTAAAGGGAACGGCAGCCTTAAAGGCAGCTGTGAATCCGGCCAATGCAACCAATGGCAAGGTGACATGGAGCACCAGCAACGGCAAGGTAGCAATGGTAGACCAGAACGGAAAAGTTACGGCAGTCGCAAGCGGAACAGCGGACATCAGGGCGACGGCAGGCGGCAAAACCGCAGTATGCAAAGTGACTGTAAAGAGCGCAGAGGTGAAGGTCACCGGCATTAAGCTTACCGCAGCCAACAAGAACATTATGGCAGGCAAGAAGACGACTGTGAAAGCAAACGTCTCACCCGCCAATGCAACGAATAAGGCGGTAACTTTCAAGACTTCGAATAAGAAGTATGCAACAGTCAATGCCGCAACCGGCGTGGTAACTACGAAGAAGGCTGGAGCAGGCAAGAAAGTTACCATTACGGCAACGGCTAATGATGGCAGCAAGAAAGTAAGCAATAAGCTGACCATTAAGATTCTCAAATATGGTGTGAAGAAAGTTTCCTTCAAGAAGAAGACACTGACCGTAAAAGCAGGCAAGAAGGTAACCCTTAAGCCGACCGTCACGCTGACAAATAAGAAGGCAAAGAAGTCGCAGGTAAATAAGACATTGTCCTATAAATCTTCAAATACGAAGTGGGCAACCGTTACCAGCAAAGGCAAGGTAACCACGAAGAAAGCCGGAAAAGGCAAGACAGTCAAGATTACGGCGACATCAACAGACGGTACGAACAAGAAAGCAACCGTAAAGATTAAAATCACAAAATAGTGATAGAGCAAATGCAGGATGCAGTGGACAAAGGTTGTCCTGCGACAGGGAGCCGGGGAATACTTTCTCCGGCTCCTGATATAGTCATGAAAACACGAATTTTAATTTGGAGGATGGCAGCATGACAGTAAGAGCATTTCACAAAGATGATTTGAAAGCGATGTTGGAAATCTGGAATGAAGTGGTAGAGGACGGCGTCGCGTTTCCGCAGGAGGAGTTGTTAGATGAGGAGACTGGAGCCTCATTTTTCGCATCACAGACATATTCTGCCGTTGCGGAAGATGAAAACAGCCATGTCATATATGGGCTTTACATTCTTCATCCTAATAATGTTGGAAGATGCGGGCACATCTGCAATGCAAGTTATGCGGTTCGTTCTTCAGTCAGGGGACAGGGAATCGGAGAGAAACTGGTTTTAGACAGTCTGTATCAGGCCAGGAGGCATAGGTTTCAGATATTGCAATTTAATGCTGTGGTTGAAAATAATATGAATGCCAGACGCTTATATGAAAAATTTGGATTTGTTTCACTTGGGACAATCCCGGGCGGCTTTCGAATGAAGGATGGCCATTATGAAAATATTTGTCCCTATTATTATGTATTATAAATCAGCAAGAGAAAGAAGAATTATCTCAGCGTAGAGAATGGAGTAAATTTTTCTTGCTATTTTGCGTAAGTTATGGTAAAATACCGAGATGTGAGACAAGAAAGTGATGGTCCTCTGTTACCGTGTGTATTAAGAACATCTAATGAAATAGGAGGTCACAGAATGAACGCAACAGAAATTATTAAGAACATTGAGCAGGAACAGTTAAAATCAGAAGTGGATTCCTTCAACGTAGGCGATACCGTGAAAGTATACGGTAAGATTAAAGAGGGAAACCGCGAGAGAATTCAGGTTTTCGAGGGAATTGTGCTGAAGAGACAGGGCGGAAGCAACAGAGAGACTTTCACCGTAAGAAAGTTTTCTAACGGCATTGGAGTTGAGAAGACATGGCCCCTGCATTCTCCGAACGTAGAGAAAATTGAAGTGGTTCGCCGTGGTAAGGTAAGACGTGCAAAACTGAATTACCTGAGAGGCCGCGTAGGAAAGAGAGCGAAGGTTAAAGAATTAGTAAAATAATTCATGACAGAACGGAACAGGAAAAGGGACAACTACAATCGTATTTGTTCCTTTTTTCTTATCAGGAGCAAGGGACTATGAGAAGAAGAACATCCGGTCTGAGTTTTTACCGGGAAAAAAGAAAAATAAATATTGGGCTGCTGAAAGAAATTGCAGTCTGGATATGTGAAATCCTGCTGACAATCGCGGCTGCAATTATTATGGTATATTTTTTTGGATTTCGTGTGTCGGTCATCGGACCGTCCATGTCTCCAACGCTTGAGAGCGGTGAGAAAGTGTTGGTAAACCGTTTTGTGTACAAGCTTTTTGACCCCAAACAGAATGATTTGGTGGTATTTCAACCTAATGGCAATGAGAAATCCCATTACTATGTCAAGCGCGTGATAGCGGTGTCGGGTGATACGGTACAGATTAAGGATGGCGCAATCTATGTCAATGGGGAACTGTTTACGGAGATGGTTGGGACCGAGAAAATAGAGAATGCCATGTTGGCGAAGAATGAAATTCTTGTGGGAGAGGATGAATATTTTGTGATGGGCGATAACCACAATAACAGCGAGGACAGCCGTTATGCCAGCATTGGAAATGTGAAGAAAGAATACATTACAGGACAGGCCTGGCTGAGAGTGGCGCCGTGGGACAGGATGGGCTTGTTAAAGTAGGAGGTGGAATATGCATTTTCAATGGTATCCGGGACATATGACGAAAGCCAAACGTCAGATGCAGGAAGATATAAAATTAATAGATCTCGTGATTGAGCTGGTGGACGCCCGCATCCCCTTAAGCAGCCGGAATCCCGATATTGACGATCTGGGCAGGCATAAAGCAAGGCTGATTCTGATGAATAAGGCAGATTTGGCAGACGAAAAGCAGAATCAGGCATGGGCGTCATATTTCAGGGAAAAAGGATTTTTCGTGGTCAAACTGGATGCGAGGACGAAGGCGGGAATGAAGACGATCAGCACAGTCATTATGGATGCGTGTAAGGAGAAGATTGAGCGCGACAGAAAGCGTGGCATTAAAAATCGTCCGGTGCGCGCAATGGTAGTGGGAATTCCCAATGTCGGGAAGTCTACGTTTATCAACACATATGCCGGGAAGGCATGTGCAAAGACCGGAAATAAGCCGGGCGTCACAAAAGGAAAGCAGTGGATTCGTCTGAATAAGAATGTGGAGCTCTTAGATACGCCGGGTATTTTATGGCCGAAATTCGAAGACCAGAGAGTGGGGCTGTATCTGGCGCTGATTGGCTCTATCAAGGACGAAATTTTGAATATTGACGAATTATCGATTGAGCTGATTACCATTTTACAGAAAAAATATCCAGGGTTGCTCACACAGCGGTATGAGGCGTCAGAGGAGCAGACGCCGGTGGAGATTTTAGGAGAAATTGCGAAGAACCGTAACTGTGTAAAAAAGGGCGGGGAACTGGACTATAGCAAAGCGGCCGCTCTTGTGATTGATGAATTCAGAAATGGCAGGCTGGGGAAAATAACACTTGAATTTCCTGAGGAGTAGAGCTACAATAAAATCGTTAGATATTATAATATAAGGACGAGGAAATATGGATAACGAACAGAATGAACAGACAATGTCTACAGAGAAAGAGAAAAGCGTGTTGCACGAGACGATCAGTTTTATCATATATATCGGAGTTGTTTTTTTGCTTACCTATCTGGTCATCCATTATGTGGGACAGCGCACGCAGGTCAGCGGCAGTTCGATGGAAGCTACGTTAAGTGACGGGGATAACCTGATTGTGGATAAGATTTCTTATCGTTTTCATGATCCGGAGCGGTTTGATATTATTGTGTTTCCTTATAAATATGAGAAGGATACATATTATATCAAGCGGATTATCGGTCTTCCAGGTGAGACGGTGCAGATTGACGAGGCGGGAACCATTTATATTGATGGCGCAGAACTTAAGGAGTCTTATGGAAGAGAAGTCATACTCAATCCCGGTGAGGCGGATGAACCGATAAAACTGGGGGAGGATGAGTATTTTGTGCTGGGTGATAATCGAAATGCCAGTTCCGACAGCCGTGACCCCAGTGTGGGAAAGATTCCTGGTGAGGATATCGTCGGACGGGCATGGGTGAGAATCTATCCATTTGATAAGATGGGATTCATCAGGCATCAGTGACAACAGGGAAGATACAGGCAATCCCATGTGTTATACCGGATGCCAATGGAATCTAAGATACGAAAAGAGGAGACTTTCGGTGGGCGAGACAAAGAAAATCAAGCAAATTAAAGCGGAATTACAGGCAGCAGAGGATAGTATGCTGCCTTCTTTTATTTTAGAATATGAGATGGACGCGCGCGCAGGCGTAGTGAAACTGGTGGAACAGGCAAAGAGGCGGCTGCAGGCGTGGGAGGACGAGAAGGAGCGGACAAAGAGGCTTAAAATATACGAGAAACAGTATGCGGACAGAGGATACGTCTGTGGGATTGACGAGGTCGGCAGAGGACCGCTGGCAGGACCGGTGGTGGCAGGAGCGGTAATTCTGCCTGAAGACTGTAATATTTTATATATCAATGATTCCAAGAAACTCAGTGAGAAGAAACGTGAGGAACTTTATGACGTTATTATGGAACATGCCGTTGCCACAGGCATTGGCATGGTTTCTCCGGCGAGAATTGACGAAATCAATATTTTGCAGGCAACATATGAGGCAATGCGCATGGCGATTCAGAATTTGTCCGTAACGCCCGATATATTATTAAATGATGCGGTGACGATTCCCCAGGTGGCAATCCCCCAGGTACCAATCATCAAGGGGGACGCCAAAAGCATTTCCATAGGCGCGGCAAGCATTATCGCAAAGGTGACCAGAGACCGTCTGATGAAGGAATATGACAGGGAAATGCCGGAGTATGGATTTGCACGGAATAAAGGGTATGGCTCGGCGGAGCATATTGAGGCAATCCGCGTGCATGGCGCCTCCCCCATTCACCGCCAGACATTTATCAGTAATTTTCTGGCACAGAGATAGGTCGGCAATTTTTGCTGCGGCCGGTGGCAGAAACAGGAAAGGCAGGAATATCAATGTCATTTGTGGATAGTGTGCAGCAATATCAAAACAGCGTGTCATCCGGCAGCCAGAATCCCGGCTTAGTCCGAGATTCAGCCTCGGTCCGGGATTCGGGAGCAGTGCGTCAGGTTAACGCGCAGACGCAGGGGCTTGCGCCCGGGAAAGTGTTCGAGGGCACGGTGACAGACATTAAGAATGGGCAGGTAACGATTGGGCTGAACGACGGGCAGACCATTTCAGCGCGCATGGATGCGGGGGTCAGTCTGGAAAAAGGGCAGCCTATGATTTTTGAAGTAAAATCCAACAATGGGGAACAGATTGCTATCCGTCCGGTATCGCTGGAGAGCGCGCAGAATCCCACGCTCCTGAAAGCGCTGGAGGCGGCGGGAATCAAAGTAAACGAGCGAAATATTTCCATGGTAAATCAGATGATGGCGGAGCAGCTTCCCATCAACAAACAAAGCCTGCTGCAGATGATGCGGACCTTGTCTGCATTTCCCAAAGCAGATATACAGACGTTGGTGCAGATGCAGAAACTTGGGTTTGTGATTACTGAGGATTCCCTGAACCAGTTTCAGAATTATAAAAACGGACAGCAGGCGATCTTACCGGAAATGACGCGTCTCATGGATGGACTCGCAGAATTGCCGAATCAGATCTTTGGTTCATCGGGAAATGGTCAGGCGGCACAGATGTTGGGACTGCAACAGCAGATTCTGGGGATTCTTCTGGAGGGCGCGCAGCCGCCTGCAGAATCACAGATGGGAAACGTGCAGGATCAGACAGTGGTGAATGGAACGATAACCGGGGAAGGCGTGACATTGGAGACCCAGCCGGGAGCGATAGCCGGGGAAGGACAGGGAAATCTTGCAGGAGCGATAACCGGGGAAGGACAGGGAAATCTTGCAGGAGCAGTTGCCGGAGAGGGGCAGGGAAACTCAGCCGGGACGATAGCCGGGGAGGCGCAGGGAAGTCTTGCCGGAGCGATAACCGGGGAAGGACAGGGAAACCCAGCCGGAGCGATAGCCGGGGAGGCGCAGGGGAATCTTGCAGGAGCAGTTGCCGGAGAAACGGCATTACAGGAAGGGGTTGCCGCAAGTCAGGCAGAATCAGGCACGGTTGCACAGACGGGAGAGAATGGTTCTCCTGTTATGGCAGCGCAAGTTTTATCCGCAGAACAACAGGGAAATCTCACTTCGATACTGCAGGAATTTTCCGGAGTGGCAAAGGAGCAGATTTTAGCGGATGGGAAACTGGATGTAAACCAGACCGCCAGTGAGCTTTTGCAGAAGATTATGGGGGTTTTGGATGAGAGCCAGGCGACGGATGGCGCGGCAATGCAGAAATTGTTTCGCTCGGATGCGTATAAGAACCTGCTGAAACAGGCAATGACGGAACAGTGGATGCTGACGCCGGAGCAGTTAAAGGAAGAGGGCGTCGTCAAGGATTTGTATCAGCGCCTAAACAGCCAGATGTCCGAATTGCAGCAGGCGCTTGCACAGGCAGGCAAAGAGGGTTCTGCCCTTGCAAAGAGTGCGCAGTCTGTGCAGAGTAATCTGGAATTCATGAATCAGGTAAATCAATTGTATACATATGTACAGTTACCGTTGAAGTTGCAGAACCAGAATGCACACAGCGATTTGTACGTGTATACGAACAAGAAGAATCTGAACCAGAAAGACGGGGAGCTGACAGCGCTTCTTCATTTGGATATGGATCATCTTGGGGCGACGGATATTTTTGTGAAACTATTGGGAACATCCGTGCAGACAGAATTTTATTTTCAGGATGAATTTTCCTGCCGATTGATTTCCCAATATTCTGATGACCTTATAAAACGTCTGGAAGAGAAGGGGTATTCGTGTGAAGTAAAGGTGGAAAATCGCAAAAAGGAGCAGAATTTTGTGCAGGATTTTCTGGAGCGGGAGAATCCGCCGGCAAAACTGCACCGGTATTCTTTCGATGTGAAAGCGTAGGGGATTTGCAATAAAAGGCATAGAGAAAGGAAGACCGTTTGATGGATGAAGTACGATACAAAAACACCGGAGAACCGGTCAATGCGCAGAGCGAAGATGGACGAAGGCAGCGGACAGCCGTGGCGGTTGCGTATGAGCCGGGAGAACGGGCACCGAAAATCATTGCCACAGGAAAAGGCTATACGGCGGAGCGTATCATTGAGAAGGCAAAGGAGGAGAACATACCTTTTTACCGGGATGATAAGCTTGCAAAGACATTGTCCAAACTGGAAATCGGAGAGATGATTCCGCCGGAATTATATGAGGTTGTGGCGGAAATTCTGGTGTTTGTGGACGATATGGAGAAATTGAAATCAAAAATAAAATGATGGGGTAATGGAAGGATTGCATGATAAAGAAAGACAGGGGGAATACTTTGGCGAAAGGCGCAAACAGCAACCGCAGCAAGGGGACGCAGTACGAAGAACGGGCGGCGGAATATCTGGAGGCACAGGGGTTTCGGATTATCCAGAAAAATTTCAGCAGCCGTTTTGGAGAAATAGACCTGGTTGCCAGAGAGGGAAGGTATCTGGTGTTTGTCGAGGTAAAATACCGGGCGACGGCAAGGGGCGGTCATCCCTTGGAGGCGGTGGATGCAGGAAAACGGCGGCGAATCAGAAAGACAGCCGATTTCTATTGTCTGCGCTATGGATATGGGGAGGATACCCCCTGCCGTTTTGATGTTGTGGGTATGCTTGGTGATGAAGTGATTCATGTGCGGGATGCATTTGAAAGGTAATCATAATTTTAATATATTATAATGAGGAATTAAGATGGTGGAAGATATACTGAAAAGAAAACAGAAACAGGACAGATTTCATACGCCTCTCCTGCGTGAAAAACAGCTTGCACATGGCTGTTTTCCCTATCTCTCTTATCCGCTTCTGGAACAGACCGGAATCGTGAAACATTGTTTTACCACGAGAATGGGCGGAGTCAGCGCGGGTATTTTTGAGAGCTTGAATCTGAGTTTTAGCAGAGGCGATGAGAAAGCTGCGGTGGAAGAAAATTTTCGCAGGATTTCGGAACTTCTGGGATGCCAGTATGATAATTTTGTGTTGAGCGATCAGACACACACGACGAATGTCAGGCGTGTGGGCAGAGACGACGCAGGCAAGGGACTTGTGCGGGCGCGTGATTATACGGATGTCGATGGATTGATTACAGATGAACCGGGTATTGTGCTCTCCACGTTCTATGCGGATTGCGTGCCTCTGTATTTTGTGGACGTTAAAAAACGTGCGATTGGATTATCACATTCCGGCTGGCGCGGAACCGTAGGAAGAATGGGGCAGGAGACGCTTGACGCCATGCGTCGGGAATTTGGCACGCAGCCCGAGGATGTAGTTTGTGCGATCGGACCGTCCATCTGCCAGGATTGTTATGAGGTCAGCCAGGATGTAGCGGAAGAATTCATACAGGAATTTGCCGGGCATGAGCCGGATATTCTGATTGCAAAAGGGAACGGCAAATACCAGCTTGATTTGTGGCGCGCCAATAAGATTGTCCTTCTGGAGGCAGGAATAAAGCAGGAACATTTGTCTGTGACAGACATCTGTACCTGCTGTAATTCAAACGTTTTGTTCTCGCATCGGGCAAGCCATGGGAAACGCGGAAATCTGGGGGCATTTCTGAGTCTTAAGGCAAAATAACAATCAACAGCCCCAATTGTTTATAAAATGTAACAATTCAGCCTGTATGTTATATCTTGGCACTATTTCATGGAATTCTTGCAAGACTGCCATGAAAATTCTTATGGGAAATAAATATATTTCCGAAAGCTTCTCCACCTTTTTATTGCTTATCTGAATTTTCGGTGCTATAATGAAAACGTACATACGTTCACTTTCGGCAGGGAGGAAGTAAAATGGACAGATTTGACATGATTAACAGAATCGGGGACAAGTATCGTATCGGAAATACAGAGAAGGGTGAATTCAGCTATTCGCAGGCATTAAAAACTGTCGGTAAAAATATAAAGGATTATCAGAAAGCAACATCCGGAACGCAGCATAATTTTCTTGATATCAGGTTTGAAAATGAACGTCTGGCTGTGCTTGTGGAATGTAAAAACAGATTTGACAAGTGGCCCAAAGAAAAAATCCAGGGTCAATTGCAAGATTATGTGCGTTTTGAAAAAGCATATTCCAATAAGAAGATTGTCGCCATCCTTGCAGAGACAGAAGGGGATGGGATCTGGGTATGGTATGGGCAGTCCGTCATTATAGATGATGATCACATGTCAGACGAAACAGTGCTGCGAACCTTTGAAGAATACGAAGATTTATGTTTTGGCAAGGTAAATGACAAAATTAAAATTGTTGATTCCATAAAAATACTTAATGAAAAACTTCATTCCGATGGAATCAATGAAAAGCTTCGCAGCCAGTTTGTCGGTACCTGTCTCCTTGCCCTGAAGAATGGTCTGATATATAAAGATGTCAAAGAAACGTTAGATCCCAAAACGGGTAAAACGTTAACACCAGAACAGGTCATCATTAAAAGTGTAAAAGATATCCTAGAAGGACTTCTTACCAGAGGCGGCGGCTTAAACAAAGCAGAAAAGCTGGCTATTTTAAACCAGAAAGTTTTGGGAGACCAGGATGTCACCAGTTTGAATTATGGAGAGCTAAAGGAGATATTGGAGTTTATTGATGTCAATGTTGTCCCATACATAAATGATAAAAGCATTGCCGGACAGGATTTGTTGAATTTATTTTTTACGACATTTAATAAATATGTTGGTAAATCAGACAAAAACCAGGCTTTCACGCCAGATCATATCTGTGATTTTATGTGTAAAGCAGTCGGGGTAAATAAACATTCACGCGTGTTGGATCCCTGTTGTGGAAGCGGAGCCTTCCTCGTCCGGGCAATGACGGATGCTATGGATGACTGCGATACGGAAGATGAGAGAGAGGAAGTCAAAAAAAACCAGATATTTGGTATAGAGTACGAGGAAGGAGCATTCGGGCTTTCTTCTACCAATATGTTGATTCACGGTGATGGCAATTCCAATGTTGTTCAGGATTCCATGTTTAACCGTAGTAAATGGATTGAGGAGAATAATATCAACACTGTGTTGATGAATCCACCATATAATGCGACGAAGAAATGTTGTGATCCGGATTATACGAAAGATTGGGGTTCAAACAAAAAAGAAGACCCCTCAAAGGGGCTGCATTATGTTGAATGGATTGCCAGGCATGTACCAACTACCTGTAAAATGGCAGTGCTGCTTCCCATGCAGGCTGCCATTGGCAATAGCAGCGAGGTAAAAAAATTCAAGAAGAAGATGCTGGATCATTATACTCTGGATGCGGTATTTTCCCTGCCAACGGAAATGTTCTATCCGGGAGCGTCCGCCGTAGCGTGCTGTATGATTTTTGACCTTTCCGGGAAACATGAAAGGTCAGGCAGAGACACTTTCTTTGGTTATTTTAAAGATGATAAATATGTAAAACGAAAAGGATTGGGGCGCATCGAATTAACGGATACCGATGGGAACAGCTTATGGGATAAGACAAAAGAGCAATGGCTGGATTTATATAAAAATAAGCGTGTAGTTCCCGGTTTATCTGTTATGCAGAAAGTCACATGGAAGGATGAATGGCTTGCTGAGGCATATATGGAAACGGATTACAGTACATTGGCAGAAACAGATTTCCAGAAAGTATTAAATGACTATCTGTCCTATCTGGTAAAAGAGGGGGATGTATATGAAACTTGATACAGCGAGTTGGAAATCCTTTGAATTTGGAAGGCTGATTGATGAAATCTATAAGGCAAAGGCGTATGCCAAAATTGATTTGACGACCGCTCCACATAAAAGAGAAGGTTTTATACCGTTTGTTTCCCGTACAGGAACCAATAACAGTGTGGATTGTTATGTTTTGGAGAGTGATGTTGGGAATATTGAGACTGGAAATGCAATCGCCATTGGTGATACGACGGCGACCATTTCGTACCAAAGCAGCCCCTTTGCAACGGGGGACCATATCATCATTAT
Organism: uncultured Lachnospiraceae bacterium; assembly: GCA_910578825.1. Taxonomy (GTDB): domain Bacteria; phylum Bacillota; class Clostridia; order Lachnospirales; family Lachnospiraceae; genus Petralouisia. Next base: position 26,825 of record CAJTSB010000024.1, read on the forward strand.
CCGGGCGCAATGGTTAAATAAATATGTTGCGATGTTTATTATCAGTCTTTTGCAGCGTGAAAGATTTCGTTACTCCTATGGACGGGCTTTTCTCAAAGAGTCTATAGAAAAGACTCGATTATTGCTTCCTGTGAAACGTGATGAGGTCGGCGTCGTGATTACAGATCAGGAACACGTTTTTTCGGATGAGGGGTATATCCCTGATTGGCAATGGATGCAAGATTATATAAAATCGCTACATTTTAAGCCGATTACGACGAAAGTGAAAAGGCAGGATGCCATACTTTTGGATACGAGTGATTGGAAAGAATTTTACCTGCACCGTATTATGAAAGCTGAAATGGGAAATGGTATTGATGCCGGAATGACAACAAGTAATTGTCCGGAATATAATTATGTTTCCCGTGACAGTAACGGCAACGGCGTTGTCCGATTCATCGATGAAATGGAAGGCGAGCAACCATTTCCGGCGGGGGCAATGTCTTTGGCGTTAGGAGGAAGTTATCTGGGTTCGTGCTTTATTCAGAGAAAACCGTTTTATACTGCTCAGAACGTGGCAGTGCTGCAAGAAAAAATCCCATTATCCGATTATACCAAGTTATTTCTTGCCACATTAATCAGAAATGAATGTAAAATAAAATACCAGGCATTTGGACGCGAGTTGAACTCTCATTTTAGGAAGGATTTCACACTAAAACTTCCGGTTAAGTATCATGCGGATGGAACGGTAAGCGTGGATAAGAAATATGAGTTTTCGGATGAGGGGTATATCCCTGATTGGGAATGGATGGAACGTTACATAAAGTCTTTACCCTATAGTGACAGGATTTAAAGAGAAACGCCCTTAGTATGTTGTCTGTTCCTATCTAAGGGCGTTATCGTCTGGATTTTTGAAGTAATGGAAACGGTCAAAAGTGCCAGTGCCTAGTCATCCTCCTCCTGCGCGTTGCTGGTGGAGTATACCTGTCTCTTTCTTGCCATCTCATCGTTTTCAAGATATTCGTCGTAAGTTGTCGTCTTGTCAATCATCGAGCCGTTCGGCAAAAATTCGATGATACGGTTGGCGGTTGTCTGCACGACCTGATGGTCTCTGGAGGCGAACAACAGCACGCCTGGGAATTTAATCAACCCGTTATTCAAGGCCGTGATACTCTCCATGTCGAGGTGGTCGGTCGGCTCGTCGAGAATCAGAATATTAGAGCCCTCAATCATCATACGTGAGAGCAGGACGCGTACTTTTTCTCCACCGGACAGGACGCGCATCCGTTTGATGCCGTCTTCTCCGGCAAACAACATTCTTCCAAGGAATCCGCGGACATAAGTTGCGTCCTTGATTTCCGAGAACTGAGTCAGCCAGTCGGCGATCTGTAAGTCGGTATCGAAAATCTTCGTGTTATCTTTTGGGAAATAAGACTGGCTGGTGGTAACGCCCCATTTGTAATTACCTTCATCCGGCTCCATCTCACCCATCAATATCTGGAACAGCGTTGTCTTGGCAAGCTCACAGCTTCCGACAAATGCAATCTTATCGTCATGGCCGGCAATGAAGGAGATATTGTCGAGCACTTTCACGCCGTCAATAGTCTTGCTTAAGTTCTCTACGGTCAGGACTTCGTTGCCGATTTCGCGGTTTGGACGGAAATCAATATAAGGATATTTGCGGCTGGACGGTTTGATTTCGTCTAACTGGATTTTCTCTAACGCACGCTTTCTGGAAGTCGCCTGTTTGGATTTGGAGGCGTTGGCGGAGAAACGTGAGATAAATTCCTGCAGCTCCTTGATTTTCTCTTCTTTCTTTTTGTTCGCCTCTTTCATCTGTTTAATCAAAAGCTGGCTGGACTCGTACCAGAAATCGTAGTTTCCTGCGTACAACTGAATCTTGGCGTAATCAATGTCTGCGGTGTGCGTGCAGACCTTATTCAGAAAATAGCGGTCATGGGAGACCACGATGACAGTATTTTCAAAGTTAATCAGAAATTCCTCCAGCCATGCAATCGCGTCTAAATCCAAATGGTTTGTCGGCTCGTCTAAGAGCAGAATATCGGGATTGCCGAAAAGCGCCTGTGCAAGCAGGACTTTGACCTTCATATCGCCGGTAAGGTCTTTCATGATTGTGTAATGGTGCTCGGTGTCAATGCCCAGACCATTTAAAAGCTGGGCGGCGTCGGATTCCGCATTCCAGCCGTCCATTTCTGCAAATTCCGCCTCCAGCTCGCTGGCGCGGATGCCGTCTTCGTCTGAGAAGTCTTCTTTCATGTAGATGGCGTCTTTCTCTTTCATAATGTCATAGAGACGCTGATTTCCCATGATGACGGTGTCCAGTACAGGAAACTCATCGTACTTGAAGTGGTCCTGCTGCAAGAAGGAAAGGCGCTGTCCAGGCGTGATAATAACATCTCCGCTCGTGGGCTCCAGTTGTCCGTTTAAAATCTTTAAGAAAGTGGATTTCCCAGCCCCGTTTGCACCGATAAGGCCATAGCAGTTCCCTTCCGTGAATTTAATATTTACATCTTCAAATAAAGCTTTTTTTCCAAGTCTGAGTGATATATTGCTCGTGCTAATCATGGTAGTAACCCTTATTCCTTTCTATTGCTATGCGGGTATCACGCATTCTGTGTTTTAATGCCATTGCTCATTATACCTGAAATCCCTTATTTTTCAAGAGTTTTATTGAAAAAATATGAAAGATTTGGTATTATGAAAGGGTAATGGCAATCTGAGACGTAAGAATGGGGTTTTTGTATGGATGATCAAAGGATAGCAGAGAAAGAGAGCGTACCGGAAGAGCTGGAGGACAGCAGGGAACGGCTGAGTCGGATGATTGAGAAGATGCCCGCCGGGTGCGCCGTGATTCAGGGCAAGGATCACTGGGAGCTGGTGAGCGGAAATGAAGAGTTTTTCCGGCTGGTGGGCTATACCATGGAAGAAATTCAGGTATTGCCGGATGATTTTGAAGACACAATACATAGAGAAGACCGTGAGAAACTGCATGGACTTATGGAAGAGCTGGTATACACAGATAAGATTGAGCAATGTGAAATCCGCATCTGTGGCAAAGAGGGTGATATTCGTTGGATTGCCCTGAATATCCGTATGTTCTACTATCAGGGGAGGACGCCGTATTTTCTGGTGTCATGCTGGGATATTCACATGCGCAAGAAGATAGAGCAGGAGTTGTATCTTCAGACCGAGCGCTATAAGCTTGTGGAGGAGATTAATCAGGAATTCCCATTTGAATATGATGTAAAGAATAAGACAATTTTTATTTCTTCCAGTTCCAATATCATGATTGCGGACAAGAATGGAAAAGATTTTTTTGTATCCATAAAGGCTCTGGAGGAGATTTTATTCCGTGAGGATTATGAAGAATTTTTCGGTATGATTGAGCGCGCCTCCAGACAGGAAGAAAATGGAATGCTGGAATACCGTGTCAATGTCGCCGATATCGGTCAGGAACCGGAATACGCGTGGCATCGGACGATTTATAAAAGCGTGGCGGGAGAAGAGGGTGAGATTCTCCGTATTTTAGGCAGGACAGAGGACGTTACGCGGGAACGCCGTATTCAGGATGAGATGGAGCTCAGGCTCAAACAGGATGATTTGACGGGATTGCTCAATAAATCTACTACGAAGTCGGAGGTGGAGGCGTACCTGAAGAAGAATGTCCGCGGTACGCATGCGCTTATGCTGATTGATGTGGATAACTTTAAGGGCATCAATGATTCTCTGGGGCATATGTTTGGGGACAGCGTATTAATCAGCATCGCAAAGAAAATCCAGGATTTGTTCCGCGCCACGGATATTGTGGGCAGAATCGGCGGGGATGAATTCATGGTGTTCATGAAACATACGGATTTCTACCAGGCAAAAATGAAAGCTGAGAGCATTTGCAGGAATATCAGACAGACATATCATGACGGAAGTCAGGGGGAAATAACCGTAAGCTGTAGTGTTGGTGTGGCGATTATCGGCTCCGTAAGGGAAAGTTACAGTTCCCTGTTTGCCAAGGCGGATATGGCGATGTATCAGGCGAAGGAGGGCGGCAAGAACCAGTATAAGATTGCCGAGGCGACAGACCCCTTGTGGAAAATACGCAAAGCCGCCAGAATTGAGCCGCGTATTGAGCAGTACAAGGCAGGTAAGATTCAGGATATGGATTTCCTCTCAGAGGCCTTTACACTTTTATCCCATGCCAAAGATGTAAATGATTCTTTAAATATTTTGATGGAGCGCATTGGCCGCCAATATGATTTGGGGATTGTTTCTGTGCTGGAATGCGATCAGGAAAGGAAAGAGCTTATTCAGACGAACTGCTGGACGAGAGAGAACGGCGTTATCTATGAGCCGCAGTTTGTAGATAACAGCTATGAAGACTGGGACGGCTTTTTGAAAGGGTTTGATGAATGGGGAGTAGCCTGTATCAATGATTGCTGGGATGGCGAAGAGGTGACCGAGAAGGATAAAGCAGTATTTCGGGAGCGGCAGATGCGTGCGATTGTAAATTGCCGGTTCTCCTATTTTGAGCTTGGCGAGGGATATGTAAGTTTCTGTGATACGGAAAAACCCAGGGTTTGGAGCAATTTTGAGAAGGAGACGTTTCTTGAGCTTACACGAATGCTCTCGGTATTTGTGGCGCTGCGTGTACAGCGTGAGGAGGACAAACGTGCAATCCGGCATCTGAAGCGCAGGGATATGCTGACAGGGCTATATATAGAAGAAGCATTTAAAGGATGTGTGAAGGAAAAGCTTCAAAATGGTGACAGAAATCTGCAATATGCCATGCTCTATGCGGATATCAATGAATTTTCCTATATCAATGAGAATTTCGGACATGAGGCGGGAAATGAGATTCTCAAGAAGTTTGCCAAACGGATTCGAAGCGGCAATAACAAAATATCCTGCAGGCTTTACTCGGATCTATTTGTTACCCTGATATGGGGACAGAGTAAGGAAGAGATTATAGGGATTGTGTCAAGAGCAAATGAAGAATTTGCAAAGCAGCAGAAAGAGGTTTATACTTCCTGCAATCTCAGGCTGTCTACAGGTATTTATTTTATAGATGATCTGGAGGAAAATCTGGATACTGCAATTGAAAACGCGAATATTGCCAGAAAGAGCATTAAGGGCAGCGCAGATCTCTGTCGGGTTTATGAGAGCAGGATGCGCAAACAGCGTGAACTTGAGAAACAGATTCTGTCGGACTTCCAGAGCAACCTTGCAGAGAGCAGATTTCAGGTCTACATCCAGCCCAAGTTCTTGCTCGATCAGTTGGAACTCTCCGGTGGGGAGGCGTTGGTGCGCCTGAAGAAGAGGGACGGAAGTCTGGAGCCGCCGGGCGTGTTCATTCCCATACTGGAGAAATCGGGTTATATTGTAGAGCTTGATTTTTATATGTATGAACAGGTCCTGATTTATATGAAACGCTGGAAAGACGAGGGAATGCGGCTTCCGATCATTTCTGTGAATTTCTCCAGATGCCATTTTGAGAAGAATGGAATTTTCAGGCGGATTATGGAGTTGACGGAGAAATATGGCGTAGAGCACGGATTTATAGAGATTGAGATAACGGAAAGCCTGTTTGTTCTGGGCTATGATCTGGTCAAAGCCGAAGTTCAGCAGCTTCGCGCGGCGGGATTTCGGGTCGCAATAGATGATTTTGGGACGGGCTATTCTTCCCTTGGAATGCTGCTTGACATTCCGGCAGATATCGTAAAGATTGACCGTAGTTTCCTCAATCGTGAGAACCGTGAGTGTGAAGAAGAATTCCTGCGAAATATGGGCTGCCTGATTCGAAGCGTCAAGGAAGAAGTCATCTTTGAGGGAATCGAGACGGAGGAGCAGAGGGTGTTTCTTGTAAGATGTGGGTTCCGTTATGGACAGGGATTTTTGTTTGATCGTCCGCTTCCGGTAGAGATATTTCAGGAAAAATATATGAAAACGATTGAAAACAACTGATTTCAGGGGATATCATTATAGAAATATTTCAAGAAAAATACAGGAAATCCCATGAAAAGTATTGATTTTTTAGACGAGAATCATTATAGTATAAAAGAAGGAAAAATCTGCATATCCGTTTTCATTTTTCGGAGGCGGAGTGCTTAATTTTAAGTAGGAGGAAGAATGTAATGAAAAGATCTATGAAAACAATGGATGGAAATCATGCAGCAGCACATGCATCATATGCGTTTACTGATGTTGCAGCCATCTACCCGATCACACCATCATCTGTTATGGCTGAAGCAACAGACGAATGGGCAACTCAGGGAAGAAAGAACATTTTTGGAGAGACTGTTCAGGTTACTGAGATGCAGTCTGAGGCAGGTGCAGCAGGTACAGTGCATGGCTCATTGGCAGCAGGCGCTTTGACTACCACTTACACTGCATCTCAGGGATTGTTGCTGATGATCCCGAATCTTTATAAGATTGCCGGTGAGGGACTTCCGGGCGTATTTAACGTATCTGCACGTTGCGTAGCAACACATGCGCTGAATATTTTTGGAGATCATTCCGATGTATATGCATGTCGTCAGACTGGCGCTGCTATGCTCTGCGAGTCTTCCGTACAGGAAGTTATGGATTTGACTCCGGTTGCACACTGTGCAGCTTTGGAAGGTCATCTTCCTTTTATCAATTTCTTCGATGGATTCCGTACCTCTCATGAGATTCAGAAAATTGAGACATGGGATTATGAAGATCTCAAAGATATGGTAAGCATGGATGCAATCAGCGATTTCCGCAAGAATGCATTGAATCCGAATCATCCGCGCCAGGATGGTTCCGCGCAGAACCCGGATATTTTCTTCCAGAGCAGAGAGTCATGCAACTCTACGTATGATGCATTACCTGCAATCGTTCAGAAATATATGGACAAGGTAAATGAGAAACTCGGAACAGATTACAAACTCTTCAACTATTATGGAGCAGCAGATGCAGAGAAAGTTATCGTTGCTATGGGTTCCGTATGTGATACCATTGACGAGACCATCGACTACTTGATGGAAAGAGGCGAGAAAGTCGGCGTTGTGAAAGTTCGTCTTTACAGACCGTTTGCAAAAGAAGCTTTCGTAGCTGCTATTCCTGAAACTGCAAAACTGATTGCTGTTTTGGACAGAACAAAAGAGCCCGGTTCTCTTGGCGAGCCGCTGTATCTTGATGTTGTTGCAGCATTAAAGGGAACAAAATTCGAATCTGTACAGATTACAAGCGGACGTTATGGTCTTGGTTCCAAGGATACGACTCCTGGACAGATTATCGCCGTTTACAATAATACAGAAAAAGAGAAATTTACGATTGGTATTTTTGATGATGTTACCAACCTTTCTCTGGAAATCAAAGAAGATCCGGTTACGACGCCGGAGGGAACGATCAACTGTAAGTTCTGGGGTCTTGGTGCAGATGGTACCGTTGGCGCGAATAAGAACTCTATTAAGATCATCGGAGATAACACAGATATGTATGCACAGGCATACTTTGACTATGACTCCAAGAAATCCGGTGGTGTTACCATGTCTCACCTGCGTTTTGGTAAGAAGGCAATCAAATCCACTTACCTGATTAAGCAGGCGAACTTCGTAGCATGCCACAATCCGTCTTATGTACGCAAGTACAATATGGCTCAGGAATTAGTGCCGGGTGGAACTTTCCTTCTGAACTGCTCCTGGTCACCGGAAGAATTAGAGGCACATTTACCTGGACAGGTTAAGAGATATATCGCAGAGAATGATATCAAGTTCTATACCATCGACGGTATCAAGATTGGTAAGGAAATCGGACTTGGCGGACGTATCAATACGGTACTTCAGTCTGCATTCTTCAAACTGGCTGAAATCATTCCGGAAGAGAGAGCGATTGAGCTGATGAAAGCTGCTGCTAAAGCAACTTATGGCAAGAAAGGCGACAAGATCGTACAGATGAACTATGACGCCATTGATGCCGGCGCTAAGGGCGTTGTTAAGATTGACGTACCTGCAAGCTGGAAAGATGCTCAGGATGAGAGCTTTGCAAAGGTTGCAACGGGCGACCGCAAAGACGTTGTAGATTTCGTAAACAATATCCAGATTCCGGTTAACGCTCAGGAAGGTAACAACATTCCGGTATCTGTTGTAAAAGCATATGAAAATGGACAGACACCGTCCGGTTCCTCTGCATATGAGAAACGCGGCATCGCAGTTGACGTTCCTGTTTGGAATCCGGAAAACTGTATTCAGTGTAATATCTGTTCTTATGTCTGCCCGCATGCAGTTATCCGTCCGGTAGCGTTGACAGAGGATGAGGCTGCAAAGGTTCCGGAAGGAATGCAGACACTTCCAATGACCGGTATGCCGGATTACAAGTTCAGCATAACGATTTCAGCGCTTGACTGTACCGGATGCGGATCCTGTGCAAATGTATGTCCTGGCAAGAAGGGTGAGAAAGCTCTTACCATGCAGAACTGCGAGGCAAACGTTGGAGAGCAGGCTTACTTCGATTATGGTCTGACTGTTGAGAAGAAGATTGACGTTGTAGAGAAATTTAAAGAGACAACCGTTAAGGGATCTCAGTTCAAGCAGCCGTTGCTTGAGTTCTCCGGAGCTTGCGGCGGATGTGGTGAGACACCTTATGCAAAATTGATTACACAGTTGTTCGGTGACAGAATGTATATTGCAAACGCAACCGGATGTTCCTCTATCTGGGGTAACTCCTCACCTTCTACACCGTACACCGTAAATGAAAGAGGACAGGGTCCTGCATGGTCCAATTCCTTATTCGAGGATGCTGCTGAGTTTGGTTATGGTATGTTATTGGCTCAGAAAGCAATCCGCGGCAAATTAAAAGGCAAAGTAGAAGCGCTTGTAGCAGACGGCAAGAATGCAGATGTTGCAGCAGCAGGAAAAGAGTGGTTAGACACATACTGTGTTGGCGCGCTCAATGGAACAGCAACCGATAAACTGATTGCAGCTTTGGAAGCATGTGGATGTGACGCATCTAAGGAAATCCTTGCGGAGAAAGACTTCCTTGCTAAGAAATCCCAGTGGATTTTCGGTGGTGACGGATGGGCATACGACATCGGATTTGGCGGTGTTGACCACGTTCTGGCAAGCGGACAGGATATCAACGTTATGGTATTCGATACCGAGGTATATTCCAATACCGGTGGACAGTCTTCTAAGGCTACACCTGTTGGAGCAATCGCACAGTTCGCAGCAGGCGGTAAGGAAGTGAAGAAGAAAGACCTGGCATCTATCGCAATGAGCTATGGTTATGTATATGTGGCACAGATTGCTATGGGCGCTGATTACAACCAGTGTATCAAGGCAATTGCAGAGGCAGAGGCTTATCCGGGACCGTCCCTGATTATCGCTTATGCTCCATGTATCAACCATGGTATCAAGGTTGGTATGAGCAAGGCTCAGACTGAGGAGAAGAACGCAGTAGAGACAGGTTACTGGCATACCTTCCGTTTCAACCCGCAGTTGAAGAAAGAGGGCAAAGCAGCATTCTCCTTAGACAGCAAGGCTCCGACCGGAGATTACAAGGCATTCCTGAACGGAGAGGTTCGTTACAATGCGCTTGCAAGATTCAATCCGGAGAGAGCAGAGGAACTCTTCGCAGCATCTGAGCAGTTTGCAAAAGAGCGTTATGAGTACCTGAATAAGTTAATCACTCTGTATGGAGAGAACTAAGAGTTGCTTTTCATGGACAGATAGAATGTAATAAGTAAGAGAGAAGAGCATTTCCGGGATTGGAAAATTCCGGAAGTGCTCTTTTTTATCGTTTCCCAAGACTCAGCATTACTTCCGAGGTGAATTCCGAATTTGAGTGGTAAAAGCGGGTCATCCCATTATATTTTTCAGCGGCAGCGGTGATGGACAAGAGGCCAATCCCATTGCCGCTTTGTTTGGTGGAAAGGTATTTTGTGCCAGACAGCTTTACCTTGCCGTTAAAGCTGTTGATACAGATAAGATATAGTTCCCCGTTTTTTGTCATATCTGCGGAAAGGTTGATAAAGCGTTCTATTTCAGGGACGTCCATGCAGCCCTGGATGGCATTTTCCAGAAGGTTTCCCAGAATGGTACACAAATCCACGTCAGAAATGGGAAGGGCGCCAGGAAGTTCAATGTTCCAGACGGTTTGAATATGGTGAGGTTTGATAATATCTGCATAATAAGAAAGGATGGCATTTGCGGCTGTGTGGCGGCAGAAGAAATACACAGAGAGGGAATCAAGTTCCTGATTATACTCCCTGAGATAATGCAGTATTTTCTCCATGTCGTTCTCCTGTGCAAGAGAGAGGAGGGTATGCGCTGTATGGCGGAAATCATGGCGCAGCTTGCTGGTTTCGCTCATATAATGGAGCAGGTTCTGGTATTGGTTGGCATGGATTTCAAGAAGCTGCGTCTTCTTCTCCTGCTCATTTTTCTCAATCAGGGTTTTGGCAATCTGGTAAAACATCTCCTCAAACAGCAGGAACAGTAACAGGAGCGTAAAATCAATCACAAGATAAATCGTAAAGAAACGCTCCGTAGTGAGGTTTTTATATTCTTTTGGAATCATATCATAGTTGCAGAACGTAATCAGTGCGGGCACGATCCATGTGATGCGCCATACGGATTTTGTATGGAAATGTTCCAAAATCCAGGTAAGTTTCCGGCACATAAAGGGAAGGAAAACGAAACACATGAGAATCACGGTTATAAACCACTGTGAAATGAAGGCGGTATCGTAAAACGGAGAGTCAATATTTTTGATTACGATGTATGCGTCTATCATATGGTAGGAAATGCCGCCGAAAGAGAGCAGCGCGATGTTTGACAGAAAAAGAAAAAATAATTTTAGTTTCTCCATGTCCACAGCCATGCAGTATAGGGGGAAACAGAGGAAAAATGTTGCTGTGAACAGGATGTTGTGGCTCACTGTTAAAAACTGCCATTCCACAAAAGGCATCAGAAGGCTGTACAGTATAAGGCATGGAAAGAGGATCAGGGATAATTTCCTGATGGGTATGCGCAGATGGTTTTTTACTGGGAGCAGGCACATAATAGCTCCTGGAATTAAAAGGGTGTAGGCGAGAACAAATCCTATATAAAATGAAAAATCCATTTTTACCTCCTGGACAGCCGTTTTCTTCGGATATTAAAACGGTATGTAATCAGGGTCTGTGTCAATTCTTTATGTTTCTTGGTGTTCATGGGAAAGGAAATACCGTTCTTCATCTGGCAGACAAGGTCTTCCATGGAATCCACATAATCCAGATTTACGAGGATTCCCCGATTAATGGTGCAGAAACGTTCGTCGTCTGCAAGCAGGGATTTCAGTTTATGAAACGGCATCCGGCAGCGATATTGTTCCTGCGCCTGTACAGTGCAGTAATTAGAGTCTGCACAGATATATTCCAACTGGGAATAGAGGATAGGCATCACCTGTTTTCCCAGAGGAAGGTCAAAATAGGGCTGTTTCTCCGCAAAAGTATGTAGAAAGTCTGAGAGCGTCTTTGCAAGCCGCGTTTCGTCTATCGGTTTTAAGAGGTAATCAAATGCGTGGATGGGAAATGCCTCCATCATGTGCTCCCGGCTGGAAGTAAGGAAAATCAGGCAGCAGTCCGGAAAAATTCGGCGCATTTTTATGGCTGTCTGGATGCCGTTCGTATGTTGCAAATAAATATCCATAAACACGATGTCGTAGGATTTGCTGCCGATGTCGGACAGAAAGTCCTCTCCATTGGAAAAGCTGTCGCAGACAATATCAAGGCGGTTATTGTCCGCCCAGGTTTCCAGCATTTTCTTCAGGGAAACGCGTTCTTTTTCTTCATCATCTATCATGGCTATCCTCATGGAAACGTACCTCCTTGCCTTTCTCCTATGCGGTAACGGCACGCGTCGCTTTGCGCCACCT
>CAJTSB010000025.1 GCA_910578825.1 uncultured Lachnospiraceae bacterium
TGCCGATGACGTGGGAGGAGCGGTTCATGAGCAGGAGGGAGGGCATCTTAAATTTCCCGGTGTACTTGTCTAACTTAATGATTTCACATGGTTTTTTGTATGTCTGTTGCTGGTTATTGATGTTAAACACCCCTTTCAGAAAAATTTTGGTTATTTAGGAGCAATGATTACTCGATTTTGTTTCTCAATTCGTTTTCATCCGTTTTTAAATCTTTGTATTGGTCTGTAACTTCCAGGCTTGTCATCCAGTGTTTCAGCGGCTCTTTGAAAGTCACCATTCCACTCATCTGTCCAGCCCGACATGCCTCGTATTCGTCATGTTTATTGATGCGTTTAATGTATCTCCAGAATTTTCGAATGGTCATATTGGAGACATATTCTTCCGTGACATTCATGGAAATGACGAGAGAATCAATATAGTCTTCAATATCTGCCTTTTCATTCTGTTTCTTTGCCTCAAACTCTTTTGCCTTTTCCAGGGCATGTATGGTATCAATATTCGTGAAATCATCAATGTCGAAGTCGATATCGTTTTGAAGGATGACAATTTTTCTGATATCGTCAAATACCGGACTGGTTATCTGAAATCCATTGATAAAAATGTCCAGGGTTGTGGTATTGTACGTGACTTCTGCCTTGTTTCCACATACTATTTGCAGCATTCCTATAACAAAATCATAGAAAAACGGCAGCAGCGGCAGATTGTAATTCTGTGCCAGTTCGGCATTTCTGCAGGCATATCGGATGAAGTCAAGATATTCCATTTTGATAATTTGTTTTTCCCGGAATACCGCGTCTTTTCGCAGCGTGAAAGCCATCTGGTATTGTTGAAAAATCATGATGTCCTTCATCCTGACCGGATACAGTGTAATCGAGTCATTGTATGAAACCTCTTTATTAAAAATAAGAGATGGGAATAGCGTTTGCTTTGTAATTTCCGTGATAATCACCACCTTCCATATAGTTGTAATTTTATCTGGTCAGGGACAACGCTGTTGTTGAATCACTGCCAAATAATGTCTGGTTAATCTGTCCATTGTAATATTTCGAGGAACAGGCTTTTACGTTGACATGTTCTGGACAGTCTATATTTTGAAACATTCCCTTGGAATAATGTTTTCTTCCTATAAATGTCCGTTTGATGCTGAATCCGTGAAATATTTTTATGGTTATGTCTTCCGATGGGGCGGTGGAAGAAAGGCAGTCAAAGACAACATGCTCCGCCGATTTTAAAACCTGTCTTACGGTTGCTGCATTGAGATCTTCGCTGTCTGCAATCTGGTTGATTAATGATTCCTGTGAAATATTCAAAATCTTTTACCTCCAATCCTCTGTCAGATTCGATGGATTTCAGTTGTGCGATATTTGTACATTTCTATATAGGCACAAATTTTCTGGCGTTATTTACGGACGATTTTTTCGATGATGTTTTATTTCATCCGTAAATAACGGGTGAATGTTATCCATGATTAAATGGGGACAATCGCTGCCGCCTCTTTTTTTGCCTTTCATATTCCCGGTTGTGGATAATCTGGCAAGCGTTGCACCGGCAGGTGCGTTTGTTTTTGAGGGGAATTTCAAACCACTCATTACAATCGACGCATGGAATATATTTGGTTTTGGGTACGGCGATATTTTGCTCCAGATGATGGACAATGTACTGGCCATAACAGAACCAGAGCAGTTGTTTGTATCTTTTTTCCCTGCCGTAGAGATATTCTACGAGCATATCTGCAATTGTCTCTTCCGGAATGCCTGATTTTGCAAATTCTCCTCTGATTTTACAGGCGATGTAGCGGAGATTATCAATATATTCATCTTTCATATGAACCATATAACGGTACTGCCTGTTCAATTTGTCATATAAATCAGAAATTTCCTTTTTACAGACGATGTTTCCATCGGACATCATTTTCCGGTATTCAATGCGTCCTAATTTCAGACTGCGCGTATTGATAGGCTTGTCCGGAATTCTGTCGTAAATTTTATTGACCAGGCTTTCATTGCGCACACTGAGCTGCGACTTGTCTTTATCTTTTGCATATTCAAAAAAAGCTGGTAATTTGAAATTCGTGTATTTTGATACGACCGGGTGAAACCATGCGGGGCGTTTCGGCATATATAATGTTTTGGCAGCGTCAATGCAGAAATTATTTTCCATGCACAATAATTTTACGGTATCCATGGCCTCCTGTTTTTCGCGTTCAGAACCTTTCACAAATACATCATGGTTCCATATTTTGGAGATATCATTGCTGTACAGACCGATATTTCCGTTGGTAAATGCTTTTATCAATCCCGCATAAATGGTCTGATGGTTGAGTTCGGTTGGCTCGGCTTTGCGCATGTTATAATAGAGCGGAACAATGCCCTTCATATTGCGTTCTGCAATTTTGATAAAATCCGGGTCTGCAATTACCAGACTGCGATCCCCGTCAACATCAAACTGGAGAAGCTTACTGATCAAATCATGCGTGCTTGTGTAGACGGCATTTGTAGGAAACCATTCGCGTATAAATTTGCTGCGCTCACCGTATGTTTCATTTGCAGCGTTATAACGGACAGCGTGTTCCTTATACAGATGCGGGCTTCGCAGGCAGTCCAGCCGATCTGTGTGCCTGAACAGCCAGCAGAATACCTCCTTGTCGCTGAGTAAACCAGGCGGATTTTCGATATGTCCGAACCAGTATTCGCAGGCGGCATAAAAGTCGGGCAGCAGGAAGGTAAATTTGCCATCAACTTCCAGCTTTCCGCTGCGATATTTTCTCAGAAGGCTGTTCTTTGCCTCTCGGATGACGTCTTTGGCGTAGGTGTCGCTCAACAAGGCGGGATAAATTTTAATTGCCTGTTGAAACGGGCTCATTTTTGTGTTGTATGGCGTAATTCCGAGAATGTCCATCATGGATTCTTTCGATGAGCAGATGTTTCGGATGCGTTCGGCAGATTTATCCGTAAGCAAATTTATTTCCTCATCGGTAACATTGGTGAGCGTTTGCAGCATCTGATAATTTATTCTTGCATTTTTGATTCGCTCTTCTTCGACATTGCATTTGCCAGCGCTGCAATGGTACATACGAAAGAAGGCTTTGTACTCGTCCCAGGAGTCATAATATTTTGCCATTTTAAACTGACTTCTGGTAAAGATGATCTGAATATCCTCCTTGATAATGTCATGTTCTTTGCCATAGATGTCTGTGATTATGGGAGCATAATCATGTACCTGTACAAATTTGCGGAAATCAAATACGCCCAATAATCCTTTGATCCAGGGAGCGCGAACCATAAAGTTTACAGAGGATACGCAGGGCAAGACCATACCGGCTCCATCCGTATGAGGGATTGGCACATAATCCGTCTTTCGCGTGATGGAATAATCCGATTCGTCTACAAAATCAAAGGTACCGTATACATTTGTCTCAAAATCTTCAATTACAATGGATTTATCAATGTCAAATTCGTTCCATTCGTCGGTTGCGGAATTTGCCAGCGCCATATATGCCAGATGTTTATTTACATTGTTTCCGCCTTTGGCGTTGATTTTATCAATGGTAAGACCACACATTACTGTCTTTTCGATCCTGCGCCATACGGATTCCTTGATGAAGACAGTCTTTTTCCTGCGGATTTGCCCGGCGGAAGAGGTAAAATACTTATATTTTTCTCCTTTATATGTAAAACCATAAAATGAAATATCCTGGAATATATCAAAATAATAAACCTGTACTACAAGTAACGATTCGGTAAGTTCATCCTGTGAAATGCCAATCGTCCTGCTCAAAGCGGAATCAAAAATGGATATAATATTGGTGTCATGTAAAGAATCTTCCTTTAATACGCGTATATGGTCTTTTCCATGCGTCAGTTTATTTTGGCGAACCTTATTTGACAAAAGATTCAGTAATTTTTCTTTAGTCTGTCTAGCTTTTTCTGTTTTGTGTTTCAACAGCTCTGTCCAGTGCAGATATTCAGGATTCATTTGAGCATTTTCCATTTTTGCTATCTTATTCTGGATATCGTTGCGCTCGCTGCGATACTTGCAATACATGTCATGCAGATATTTTTCATGTCCGCTGTAAAAATGTCCCGTGTCAACAGAATACAGATGGTATTGTTTATCAAGCAATGGCTTACGCCTCCTTTTTCTCTGGTGTTTCAGTTGATAGTTTCTGCCTGTCAGAAGACTGTCGAAATAAGGTGTTCATTCTGCACTGGCTGTCAAATTTCGCGTCATATGCGATGCGTCTGGCGATAAAGGAATCGCTTGCGTAATTATTTCCTCTGTAATCGGTATTGAAGTCGGAAGGATAAATTAATCCCCCGAATCTGGTATGGTCTGCTTTATAAACATTGGCTTTGTAATTTGTTTTTTTCATTTTATGATGGATTCTCCTTTCCATGTGTTCCTCGTTGATTTGATTTTTGCGTTATAATTTATATTTCTCTTTTTTGACTGGGAAAGTATTCGAATGTTTGTTCTAAAAACATATTGACAAAACAGAACATGCGTTCTATAATAACGATTACAACGACAGGAATTCTCGAAACCATAGGAAAATATTTGCGGGAGACCGAATATAGCAAAAGATCATGTATATCAGAAAGGTGCAGCAGTATGGAACAGATATTACGGAGCTATTATGAGAACAATGCAGGAAAACTTCGCGGGATGGTCGATAAGATATTATCAAAATTTGGCGGGTTGTCAGGCAAGGATATGGATGATTTCTATTCCCTTGCAAACGAAGTGTTTGTAGATGCAATGAGACGGTATCATGGTTCACAGTCTTTTGATTCTTTTTTATATTCTTGTCTGTCGAACCGGATTAAGACAGAAATAACAAGAAGAAATCGGGAGAAACGCAAGATAGACAGAGTATCGATACCGATTGACACACCGGTTGGCGATGAGGAAGATACTACCATTGGCGATATGATCGCGGATGATTTTACCATTGAGAAAGAATTATTTGAAAAGGGTGAAGGTGGATATAGCAGGAGAATGCGTTTGTATCTCAGCAAGCTGTCAGAGCTGCAGAAGGGAGTTTTAGAACGGAGCATAGCCGGTTATTTGCCACGCGAAATCAAGGAAGAATTACAGTTAAGTGACAAACAGTACGCAGATTGCTGCGCAGCAATTCAGTCATACAGAAATGTTTCTGTTTTATTATAGATGATACGAAAGAAAATGATACGAAAGATGAGGACGGGAGGGGTTCTAAATGGCGAGACCGAGAAAACAGACGTATACTTTGGATATGTATTTAAGAAAAGTTCGAAAGGGAGATATTGACAATAATGCAGATGTACAGAGAAATTTTGTATGGAATAATGAGCAGATCAATGAGTTGATTGTCACGGTGCTTACAGATGATTACATACCACCGATTATTCTGGGAGAAGAGGAGAATTCCAAATTGCATATCGTAGACGGCGGGTGCAGGACTGCGGCTTTGCGGAAGTTTCGGGATATGAATTATAAGATCACATCTTCGGTAGAGAATTCTTTGATTCCATATAAGAAGAAGGTCATGGACGGGAACGAAGTTGTTACTTACGAGGATGCAGAGTTTGATATCAAGAATAAAACATATGAGAAACTTCCGGAAGAGTTGAGAGAAAAGTTTGACGAATACCAGATGGAAACGGTCATTCATGAATTCTGTGACAGCCACAAAATATCGGGATATATCAAGCGCTATAACAATCATGTTGCAATGAATACAGACCAGAAAGCGTTTACATATCTTAATAAATTTGCCGGTCGTGTCCGCGAGATTTTAGAAGGCAGATTCTTTATTGAATGTAATAATTATTCGGAGAAGGATAAAACAAAGGGCGTGGTTGAGAGAATTGTTGTAGAGACTATGATGTGTATGAATCATTTTGATAACTGGAAAACGCAGGCCAGAGCTTCCTGTAAGTTTCTGAATGAAAATGCAACGGATGAGGAGTTTGACAGATTTGCGGATAACTTACACAGGCTGGAAACGATAGTAACAGACGATATCAGGGATATATTTAATAAGAAAGATTCCTTTATATTTCTTACGTTATTCGACCGGTTTATCAGTCTGGGAATGGAAGACGATAAGTTTGCAGGATTCCTCAGAGAATTTAAGAATAATTACAGAGCTGCAAAAAGAAATAAAAAGGGTTTGTTGTTTGATGAAATTGATAAGGAACTGAGTACGAAAGACAAGCAGGTGATTATAGATAAATTGGATATGCTGGAAGAATTAATGCGCGAGTTCTTACATGGGAAGGCGCATGATGTAGCGCAAAAGAACATAGAAACGTTTCTTGCGGAGAATCTTGGCGTACCTCCACAGACCATACGCGCTGATCTGGATTTATATATTGAGTCTTTAAATTTATTGCTGGAAGAAACCGTAAGAGTAGATTCCAGATTGCGGAATAAGGGGAATCGAGTCTCGCTGTTGGCAATGATGGCATATTCTTACAGGGAAGATAAAGATCTGGATGCGTGGATGGCTGAGTATGCAAAGAAACATAATACCTATCTTGCAGACCAGAGAAAGAATTTTATTTCTATGAGAAATGATTTTGAAAGATTTTGCAAACGAAAGAGAAAAAGTGCGTAAGGAGGGGGGCATATGTCAGCGGATAATGGAGTTTACATTTTGAGGACGAAGGACAGGCAGATTCGTGTGGCGCATTTGCAGGCAGTCAACGGACTGTTTGATTGTAGAGGAAAATACATACCGGAACAGATTCACAGGCATTTTGGCAGCAGCAAATATACGAAAAATATGGATAAGGCAATTATAATTGCGCAGAATATGAAAAACAAATTACCAGTATGTGAGTATGGAATACAGGTTCTGCCATATTGTAATAAGACCTGGAAGGAGATTTTAGACTTTACGAAAAGTTTATAAATTTTCTGAAAATATTAGCACTCAACTATTGACAGTGCTAACAATCGGTGCTATGGTTAGCTTATGAAAGGAGGAAGCCTTATGAACATTCAAAAATTTACACAGAAATCAATTGAAGCCATCAACGGCTGTGAAAAACTTGCATATGAATATGGCAATCAGGAAATCGAACAGGAGCATTTGCTGGTATCCCTCCTGCTTCAGGAAGATGGACTGATTCCGAAACTGATTGAAAAGATGGAAATCAATAGAGAACATTTCACACAGAATGCTCAGGAACATCTGGCAAAGCGTGTGAAGGTGTCCGGCGGACAGATTTATATGGGACAGAGCCTGAACAAAGTCCTGGTCAGCGCGGAAGATGAGGCAAAGAAGATGGGGGATGCGTATGTGTCTGTGGAACATCTGTTTCTGACATTGCTGAAATACCCGAATCAGGCTCTGAAAGAAATTTTTAAAGAGTATGGGATAACCAGGGATCGTTTCCTGCAGGCGCTTGCGACGGTGCGGGGCAATCAGAGTGTGGTCTCTGACAATCCGGAGGCAACCTATGATACATTGACAAAGTATGGTTATGATATGGTGGAGCGCGCCAGAGAACAGAAACTTGATCCGGTAATCGGACGGGATAATGAAATACGTAATGTCGTGCGTATTTTGTCCAGAAAGACGAAAAACAATCCCGTATTGATTGGAGAGCCCGGCGTCGGCAAGACTGCGGTGGTAGAGGGGCTTGCACAGCGTATCGTGCGTGGGGACGTTCCGGAAGGACTGAAAGATAAGCGTCTGTTCGCACTTGATATGGGGGCGTTGGTTGCAGGTGCAAAGTACCGGGGAGAGTTTGAGGAGCGGTTGAAGGCCGTCCTGGATGAAATTAAAAGCAGCGATGGACAGATTATTTTATTTATCGATGAGCTGCATACCATTGTCGGCGCAGGCAAGACCGACGGAGCCATGGATGCGGGGCAGCTCTTGAAACCCATGCTTGCTCGCGGGGAACTTCACTGTATTGGTGCAACTACGTTGGACGAGTATCGGGAATACATCGAAAAGGATGCGGCGTTGGAACGCCGGTTCCAGCCGGTGCTTGTCGAAGAGCCGACGGTGGAAGACACGATTTCGATTCTGCGTGGACTGAAGGATCGTTACGAGGTGTTCCATGGTGTAAAGATTACCGATGGCGCGCTTGTTTCGGCAGCGGTACTGTCTAACCGCTACATCAGCGACCGTTTCCTGCCGGACAAAGCCATTGATCTGGTAGATGAGGCCTGTGCACTGATTAAGACAGAGTTGGATTCCATGCCCACGGAATTGGACGAATTACAGCGCAGGGTGATGCAGATGGAGATTGAGGAGGCAGCGCTTAAAAAAGAGGAAGACCGTTTGAGCAAAGACCGTCTGGAAACATTGCAGCGTGAACTTGCCGACTTGAAGAGCGAATTCCAGACGAAGAAAGCCCAGTGGGATAACGAGAAGAATTCCGTGGAGAAAGTACAGAAACTCAGAGAAGAGCTGGAAACGATTAACAGTGAAATTGCGAAAGCGCAGCAGGATTACGATCTGGAAAGGGCTGCGGAACTCCAGTATGGAAGGAAACCGCAACTGGAGCGTCAATTAGAGATAGAAGAAGAGCAGGTGAAAAAGAAAGACCTGAGCCTCGTACATGAAAATGTCAGCGAGGAGGAGATTGCGCGTATCATTTCCCGCTGGACAGGGATTCCGGTGGCAAAACTTACGGAGAGCGAGCGTAATAAGACGCTGCACCTGGACGAAGAACTCCATAAGCGGGTAATTGGACAGGAGGAAGGGGTCACAAAGGTTACAGAGGCAATTATCCGCTCCAAGGCGGGCATCAAAGACCCGGGCAAGCCCATCGGTTCTTTCCTGTTTCTGGGACCTACGGGCGTCGGCAAGACGGAACTTGCCAAGGCGCTTGCTGCGAGCCTGTTTGATGATGAGAATAATATGGTGCGCATTGATATGAGCGAGTATATGGAGAAGTATTCTGTCTCCCGTCTGATAGGTGCGCCTCCCGGATATGTCGGTTATGAGGAAGGTGGACAACTGACAGAGGCGGTGCGCAGAAAGCCATATTCCGTAGTTTTATTTGATGAAGTAGAGAAAGCGCATCCGGATGTATTTAACGTATTGCTTCAGGTTCTGGATGATGGCAGAATTACGGACTCACAGGGACGTACGGTAGATTTCAAGAATACAATTCTGATTATGACCTCCAATCTTGGAGCCGACTATTTGCTGGAGGGAATTGGAGAAGACGGACAGATTGCTCCGGAGTGTGAAGAATCTGTCATGAGTGAATTGCGGGGGAATTTCCGTCCGGAATTTTTAAACCGTCTGGATGAGATTATATTGTTTAAGCCTTTGACAAAGAACAACATCGGAGGAATCATAAACCTTTTGATGGAAGATTTAAACGGACGTCTGAAAGAACGGGAAATCTCGATAGCGTTGAGTGAACAGGCAAAACAGTTTATTGTGGATAACGGATATGATCCCATATATGGGGCACGGCCGCTGAAACGATATCTGCAAAAGACCGTGGAGACACTTGCGGCAAAGCTTATCCTTGCATCTGAGGTCGGTGCGGGAGATACTATTTTTATTGATGTGGAAGAAGGAGCATTGACGGCGAAATCCCACATATAGTACAGCCCTCATTTCATATATTGCATAGAAACATTTATGGAGTATGCGATGGATGAGTAGGGAAAAACTTTGGACACGGATTTGGAAACATCACACGAAACTGCATCTCTGGGAAAAATGTCTGGTATTTGATCTGTTTTGTATCTGTCTGGTGTCCGGCGCTGTCATGAGCGGCGTAGGGCAACGTGAGGCATTGACGCAGGGGGTAATGACGGAGGCAGAGACGCCCCGGGAAGAGACCGTTCAGGAAAATGCGAAAGAAGAAAAGAAAAAAGTCGCGCTTACGTTTGATGATGGGCCGCATCCACAGTATACGGTGGAAATGATGGAAGGCCTGAGAGAGAAGAATGTAAAAGCGACTTTTTTTCTGCTTGGGGAACAGGTGGAGAAACATCCGGAGATTGTAAAGCAGATTTACGAAGAAGGGCATATAGTTGGAAATCATTCTTATAAGCATGAACAGTTGAGCAAGCTTACGATGCAGCGGGCGTGTGAGCAGGTGAATCGAACCAATAAACTGATATATGATATCACAGGCGAGAATCCTTCCTATCTGCGTCCGCCGTTTGGAGACTGGCACGAGAAACTGGACTGCGAGGTAAATATGGTGGAGGTGCTCTGGGATGTAGATACGCTGGACTGGTCCAGTCAGAATCATAATGAGATTGTAAATAAGGTATTAAAAAATGTAAAGGAAAATGATATAATACTCATGCATGACGGTTATGAAACCTCAGTCACGGCTGCCATGGAAATCATAGACACTTTGCGGGAGCGTGGGTATGAATTTGTAACTGTCGATGAAATATTGTTTGATTAACCGGTTATTCTATATGGTGATCTGAGCATACGAAGGAGGAGCCTCCGAATGGATTTATTTGATTATATGAGAGAGCAGAACCAGGAAAAAGACTCGCCGCTTGCCAGCCGCCTGCGTCCGGTCACCCTCGAAGAGGTGGTGGGCCAGCAGCATATTATAGGCAAGGATAAATTGCTTTACCGGGCAATCCAGGCGGATAAGCTAAGTTCCATTATATTTTATGGACCTCCCGGAACAGGCAAGACCACGCTGGCGAAAGTCATTGCCTGTACGACCAGTGCGGAATTTACCCAGATTAACGCGACTTCCTCCGGGAAGAAGGATATGGAACTCGTTGTGCAGCAGGCCAAAGACAATCAGGGGATGTATGGCAAAAAAACAATATTGTTTATCGATGAGATTCATCGGTTTCATAAAGGACAGCAGGATTATTTGTTGCCCTTCGTGGAGGATGGCACAATTATCCTGATAGGTGCGACGACAGAAAATCCTTATTTTGAGGTTAACGGCGCTTTGTTGTCCCGTTCTATTATTTTTGAGTTGAAACCGTTATCCGGAACAGATATTCAAAGTATCTTATTGCGCGCTCTGGCAGATGAGGAGAAAGGGCTGGGTTCCTATCGTGCTGAGATTGCGGGGGACGCCCTGGAATTTCTTGCTGACGCGGCAAACGGAGATGCTCGTGTGGCATTGACAGCGTTAGAGCTTGGTGTGTTGACGACGCCGCGTGTGCAAGACGGAAAGATTCATATTACACTGGAGGTTGCCTCAGAATGTATCCAGAAACGGGTCGTGCGCTATGACAAAAGCGGAGACAATCATTATGATACGGTTTCTGCATTTATTAAGAGTATGCGGGGGTCTGATCCGGATGCAGCCGTATACTATCTGGCAAGAATGCTTTATGCGGGGGAAGATATTCGGTTTATTGCAAGGCGCATTATGATTTGTGCATCGGAAGATGTGGGAAACGCAGATGCCAATGCCCTGACAGTCGCGGTCAGCGCAGCCCAGGCGGTAGAGCGCATTGGTATGCCGGAAGCACAGATTATCCTGTCTCAGGCGGTAACTTATGTGGCATGCGCCCCCAAGAGTAATGCAGCATGTGTGGCGATTGGTCGCGCGATGGAGGCCATGAAACAGACGCAGGCCTTATCTGTGCCGGTTCATTTGCAGGATTCACATTATCGGGGGGCAAAAAACATTGGACATGGAATCGGATATCTCTATGCGCATGATTATCCCAATCATTATGTAAAGCAGCAGTATCTTCCCGATGGTCTTTCGGATGTGAAATTTTATGAACCCACGGAGAACGGATATGAGAAACAGATTCGGGAGCGTCTTGCATTTTTGAAGGAGTCCGCAGCAGACGGACAAATGTAAATTTATCAAAGAAAACGCTTTACAATCTGAGGACAATAGTGCATAATATGCCATAGGCAACGAGCAGTGCCAAAACTTACGGAAACAAAATGCCTGCTTGCAGGCAAACATGGAGAAGGAAGTTTTGATAGGGCATTATATATAATATAACTTCAGGAGGAAATAATAATGCAGTCATTTCAGGAAATGAGCAAAGAAGAACTATTACAGGAAAAAGAAGAGCTTACGGCAGTTTACCGGAAATATGCAGAAAGCGGACTGAAACTGGATATGTCCAGAGGCAAGCCTTCTCTGGAGCAGTTGGATATATCGATGGGCATGATGGATGTGCTCAACGGAAATACGGATTTAAAATGTGATGACGGAACAGACTGCCGGAATTACGGTGTTCTGGATGGGATTCAGGAGGCAAAGGTACTTCTGGGAGATATGATTGAATGTCACCCCGATAATATTATCATTTATGGCAATTCCAGCTTAAATGTCATGTACGATACAATTTCCAGATCCATGACGCACGGTGTGATGGGCAGCACCCCATGGTGTAAGCTTGATAAAGTAAAATTTTTATGTCCGGTTCCAGGGTATGACAGACATTTTGCAATTACCGAATATTTTGGAATTGAGATGATAAATGTTCCAATGCTTTCCACTGGTCCGGATATGGATATGGTTGAAGAGCTTGTGAGTACGGATGCAGCCATCAAGGGAATATGGTGTGTGCCGAAATATTCGAACCCGCAGGGAATTACGTATTCGGATGAGACGGTGCGTCGTTTTGCAAGGCTGAAACCGGCGGCAGAAGATTTCCGCATCTATTGGGATAACGCTTATGGCGTACATCATCTGTATGATATCGACCAGGATCATCTCGTGGAAATTCTCGCAGAATGTAAGCGCGCAGGCAATCCGGATATTGTATATAAATTCTGCTCTACTTCCAAGATTAGTTTTCCGGGTTCTGGTGTGGCGGCAATTGCGACTTCCGAAAATAATCTGGTGGATATCCGCAAACAACTGCAGATTCAGACGATAGGGCATGACAAGGTAAATCAGCTCCGTCATGTGAGATTTTTCAAGGATATCTATGGAATGACTGAACATATGAGGAAACACGCGGATATTCTGAGACCCAAATTTGAAATGATTATAGAGTCCTTTGAGCGGGAGCTGGGCGGCAGGGACGCCGGAACCTGGGTTGCGCCAAAGGGAGGTTATTTTATGGCCTTCGAGGCGATGGAAGGATGTGCCAGAGCAATTGTATCCATGGCAAAAGAAGCAGGGGTTACGATGACTCCCGCGGGGGCGCCTTATCCTTATGGAAAAGACCCCAAAGATTCCACCATCCGTATCGCGCCCTCTTATCCGACTTTGGAGGAGCTTAAAACAGCCACCGACATTTTTATCACCTGTGTAAAATTAGTTACGATAGATAAGGTCCTGGAGGGTAAGACAGATACCCCCTAGTCTGCGCAGAGTGTTAAATGAGCAGGAAAGGAAACGTATTATGGAAATGGCAGACAGGTTAAATGAAGGTGTGGACAGTTGGGAGACGGTGATTTTTTTGTATAATTCCGCCTTGAAGGAAGTCGGGACGAAACTGGAAATCTTAAATGATGAGTTTCGCCATATACACAATTACAATCCTATTGAATACATCAAATCAAGAATCAAGACGCCCGAGAGTATTGTAAAGAAACTTAAGAGAAATGATTATGACAGTACGATAGATAACATGGTGAATCATGTGAATGATATTGCCGGAATCCGGCTTGTATGTTCCTTTACTTCTGATATTTATCGTTTGGCGGAAATGATTGGAAGACAGAATGACCTTACAGTCGTTTCTGTAAAAGATTATATCAAGAATCCGAAAGACAGCGGCTATAAGAGTTATCATATGCTGGTTACGGTACCAATTTTTTTGACGGATCGTGTCATTGATATTAAAGTAGAAATTCAAATACGTACGATTGCCATGGATTTCTGGGCAAGTCTGGAGCACAAGATTTATTATAAATTTGAAGGTGATGCGCCGGATTATATCAGTCGGGATCTGCGCGAATGTGCCGGGATTGTATCGATGCTGGATGCCAAAATGTTATCTCTGAATGAAGCAATTTTACAGGCAAAAGAAGAACAAGAGGAAGAATAGAAAATATGAAAGTAAGTATTTTAACGGAAAATTTAGTGTACAAACGGGGTTTTTTGGCAGAGCACGGTCTTTCTCTGTTTTTGGAAACCGGAAAGCAGCGGTATCTCTTTGATACCGGGCAGAGCAGAGTGTTTGCACAGAATGCGGAAAAGCTTAATATCAACTTAAAAGAGTTGGATGGAGTAATTTTAAGTCATGGACACTACGACCATGGCGGCGGAATGGAGTATTGGCAGGAATTTGGAGACGTTCCCGTTTATGTTCAGGACAAAGTGTTTGAGAAAAAGTATACGGAAAATATACGCACAGGAAAACTTCAATATATCGGTTTGGAAAATAACGGAGACTGGCAGAGAAATGCAAATATTGTAGAGTTATCGGGAGGCGGGACGCAGATTTCAGAAGGTGTATATCTGCTTTCGGAGATTCCTTATACCACAGATTTTGAGCCGGTATCGGGCAGCTTTTGGAAGTCGAATGCACAGTATCCGGGAGATGAACTTCTTGTGGACGCAATGGAAGACGAGCAGATTCTGGTGATTGAGGAAGAGGAAGGGCTCTGCATATTTGCGGGCTGCGCACATGCCGGAATCGTCAATTGCCTGCATTATGTGCAGACGGTTTTTCCGGGTAAGCATATTCATTGCCTTGCGGCTGGAATGCATCTCAAAAATTGTGCAGCCGACCGTATCGAGAAGACAATTCAGGCGCTGAAAGCGCAGGATATTGATATCGTGATACCGATGCACTGTACCGGAATACGTGCCATTGCGGCCATGCGGGATGCTTTGGGAACTACCTGCATCCTTCCGGAAACGGGAAAAGTCATAGAAATTTAGCGAAAGTATGGAGGATGAGATGAAGCAGAAGAAGAGTATAATGTACATATTTTTGGAAGGTGCGGCAGCGCTTGCAGTAATCATGATGCTTGGAATTTTTCCGCTGTATTTCCAGGATAACTATATTGATATGTCGAATGCAAAACTCAATTTTTTCCGTGTATGTTCTATTGGTCTTGTTTTGGCAGCGATTGTATTTCTTGGCATGGACAGGCTGCAGCAGTATAAGGATGGGCTGCAGAAGAAAAACAATAAAAATAAAAAGAAGGTACAGGCAAAGCAGCAAGACAAGCAGCAGATTGCAAAAGGCGAGGCGGTTCGGGCATGGCTGTCCGGATTGTCCGTAACCACCTGGTTTGCGGTTATCTTTGTGGCAGGAATTCTGGTGGCGGCAATTTTTTCTATAAATCTGCGGGAATCTTTTCTGGGACTGGAAGGCAGGAAACTTGGCGCAATTGTGTGGTTGCTGTGTGTTGCCCTCTACGGACTGCTTGGCAGATATCTGAATTGCGGAAAATGGATGATATGGGTATTTCTGGTTGGAAATATGCTGGTGTGTTTACTTGCCAATTTAAACTTCTGGTCGGTAGATCCTTTGGGCATGTATGGAAACCTGGCTGCAGACCAGCACGGCATGTTTATCAGTACGATTGGAAACGTCAATGCCTGCGCCGGCTATCTGTGCATGATTGTACCCATTGGGATGGCATTGTACACACTGACGAAGGATAAATATATCAAAATTGTGTCTGGTGTTTTTCTGGTATCAGGGTTTTGTGCCGGGTACTGTACTCACAGTGAGAGTTGGCTGTTGGGGCTTTTAACCGGGTTTCTGGTGTTGCTCTGGTTTTCCATGCGCGGTCATGATAGTATACAGAAATTTCTGGAAGTCTGTGGGATTTTCTGGATAAGCAGTGTGTTGATGAAAATTATGACGCTGATAGCGGCATCCAGAGAGTTTTTGAATTATATGTATGCGAGTCTTAACGCGAGTAAATTTATCACTAAGATTTTGCTCAATGGATATGTATTGGCGGCAGAGGGAATACTGATTGCAGGACTATTATTTCTTGTCTGGAACAGAAGGAAGGCGGGAAAGGAATTGCCGTACCGCATGATGAGAAGAGTTGTTTTTATTGTCGTTGCAATTGTCATTGCAGCCGCAGTCCTGGTTTTTGCTGCAGCGAATCTCCATACCGGAGCCTGGGAGGGTGCGCTTTCTGGGTTGGAGCGTTTGCGTATGCAGGATTCCTGGGGGAGCGGCAGAGGCTATATCTGGAAAACGACAGTGGATTCCTGGTTTCGGCTGCCCTTGTGGGATAAGATTACCGGTTACGGTGTGAACTGTTACCATATGTTTATCAATACGTATGGCGGGGCGGAAGTTCTCGAATTTTTTGATGGCGCGCAGCTAGTGGACGCCCACAATGAATTATTCCAGATTTTAACTACGATGGGAATTCTGGGAACGGTCGGCTATTTTGGACTTATCATCAGTACGCTTGTGAAAGCAGCAAAGAGCGTGACAGTAAAACCTGCAATGTTGATGGGAGTCATTGCATTGTTTGGTTATCTGGCGCAGGCGCTTGTAAATAATCCTACGGTATTTCTCACCCCATACCTGTTCCTGATGTTGGGAATGATAAAGAGCATGGAGAGAATGGAAGATGCCACAGAGTAAAGAGGTATTGAATCTGGCAGTTTCGATGGGAGAGGAACTGTTGAAAAACGGCGGGGAAATTTACCGCGTACAAGAGACTGTATGTCGTGTCATGGAGGCATATGACGTATGGGATTACAATGTATTTGTTGTGACAAACGGAATTTTCGCCACAGTTCATGAAGAACGTGCAGATGCCGGAAGTATGGTGCGCTATATTCCGCTTGGAGAAATCAATCTGGAGAAAATTGCTAAAATAAATCAGTTGTCCAGGGAGATCTGTCAGGGACATTGCAGTCTCAGGGAAGCGAACAAACGGCTGAAAGCGTGCAGGCAGGGAGCAGGGGTTAAAGATGTGACTCTGATATTTGCCTGTGGCATTGAGAGCGCGGGTTTTTGTTTTCTTCTGGGAGGGCATTTTATTGACAGTGTGTTTTCTTTTTTGTTGGGCATGTTGCTGCAAACGTTTCTCCTGATGGGAACAAAGCGTAATGTATCGAAATTTATATTGAATATTCTGGGAAGCGCCATGGTAACGGCGGGCAGTCTTGTGCTATACCGGTTAGTGCAGGATATTCTGTATGACCGCATCATAATTGGCGGAATTATAGTTTTGATGCCAGGTGTGGCGCTTGTTACAGGTATCCGCGATTTATTTAACGGAGATTATCTTTCGGGTGGAATTCGCATGATGGACGCCCTGCTTACAGGAATCTGTATTGCAGCAGGCGTTGGCGCGGCAGTTAAGATATTTCAACTACTGGGAGGGGGTGCATTGCCCCTATGATTATTCAGGTGTTGGTTGCTGTTATTTCTACACTGGCGTTTGCGGTGCTGTTTCATGTACCCAGGCAGGAATATCTCTATTGTGCGATAAACGGAGGACTTGGTTGGGTCGTGTATAAGCTGTGTTTGTATTACGGTTTCGGCGGTGTTGTATCCTGTTTATGGGCGACATTAACATTGACGCTGGTGGCAAGGATTTTATCTGCCCTGCGAAAAATGCCGAGTACCGTATTTTTGCTCGCTGGTATTTTTACATTGGTACCAGGTTCCGGCGTATATTATACGGCATATTATCTTATTATGAACGAACTTTCGAGAAGTACCGCCAAAGGGATTGAAACATTTAAAATCGCGGGTGCGATAGTATTTGGAATCATATTTGGACTTGCACTGCCGCAAAGCTGGTTTAACCGGCTGGGCAGATTGACGGATAGAAAGAAACCATCCGCAGCAAAAAAACCGTGTGGAAAAACATAACATTCCACACGGTTTTTATATACTCATCTAATCTGGCGGATTATACCTCGCATTTCCAGAAATATGCGCTGTAAGGCAAAAGTTCGCTGCCGCCGCCGAAGTCGTGGAGTTCTCCACTGATCAGGTCAACTGCCTGCCCGCATCCGGCGTCAAAGTGCGCCGTATAAGATTCGCTGTCCGCATTGATAGCCACCAGTACGCGTTCATTCTGGGATTTACGCTCAAAGATACATTGCTTGTTGGTAAGGACTACAGAACGGAATTCTCCGTAATTTAATGCCTCAGATGATTTTTTTGCTGCGGTTAGTTTTGAAATCCAATCCGTCAATTCATTCCATTTCGGCTCTTCAAAACTGGGACGCAGGGACGGATCGCCATTTGACTTATCGCCTTTCTCTCCCCATTCGCTGCCATAGTAGACGCAGGGAATGCCAGGCATACCGAAACACAGAGTATAAATTAAAGGCAGATGTTCCGGAAGGCTCAGAATAGAGGCAATCCTGGATACATCGTGGTTGTCCACGAAACTCAGCAGGTGTTTTCCGCGGTACAGGGTCCAGTTCTCCGGACCAAACTGCCGGAGCAGGGAGTGAATGATTTCAAACATGTTCATGGAATTGAAACTGGAATGCAGCCCTTTGTAGCATTCATAATTGGTAGCAGAGTGCAGCATGGAATCATTCATAAGCTGCTTGTAGTCGCCGTGGAGCATCTCACCCACTAAGAAGAAGTCTTCTTTCAGGCTGTCGCAGTGATTGCGCAGTCTTCGTACAAAATCATGATCCAGACAATAAGCAACGTCCAGACGCAGTCCGTCAATATCCCATTTGTCTACCCAATAGGAAACGCTTTCCAGGAGATACTGGATGACCTCTTCATTGCGCAGATTTAATTTCACCAGGTCAAAATTTCCTTCCCAGCCTTCGTACCAGAGTCCGTCATTGTAATGGGAGTTTCCATTGAAATCAATATGGAACCAGTCGCGGTAGCGGGAATTTTCCCGGTTCTTCAGAACGTCCTGGAATGCGAAAAAGCCTCTGCCCGCATGGTTGAATACGCCGTCCAACACGATGCGGATACCAGCTTCGTGCATAGCGTCGCAGACTTCTTTGAAATCATCGTTATCGCCCAGACGCACGTCAATTTGGCGGTAGTCCCTGGCATTATAGCCGTGGGTGTCAGATTCAAACAGTGGAGAGAAATAGACGGCGTTTACGCCTAATTTTTCCAGATGTGGAATCCAGTCTTTTATTTTCAGAATGCGTTTTGCGGCAACTCCATCGTTTTCAAACGGCGCTCCGCAGAATCCCAGAGGATAAATTTGATAAAATACACTTTCGTATGCCCACATAATATACAATCCTTTCTGTAAAAAGTTCTCAATCGTTATAATGAAATGTAAAGACATTCAGATAACATTATTATAGTGTTTCCTCGCGGCTGTGGCAATGCAAAAATAAAAATAATGAGTTTTTACTGTACAAACAGGTTGAATGTTACTTTTTACTCATATCCCGGGATTTCTGTACACAGGCGCGCTGGGCGGCGATGACGGCATTTCGCAATCCTTCCTGTTCCAGCATGGCGACAGCCTCAATCGTGGTTCCGCCGGGAGAGCAGACTTCATCCTTGAGGATGCCCGGGTGTTTTCCGGTTTCCAGTACCATTTTTGCGGCGCCCAGCACGGATTGCGCGGCAAATTTATAGGCCTGCGCCCGCGGCATCCCATCGGCAACGGCGGCGTCTGCCATAGCCTCAATAAACAGATAGGCATAGGCGGGAGAGGAACCGGAGACGCCGATAACTGTATCCATCATGGATTCGGGGACAACCTCGCATTTTCCAAAGCTTTCAAAGATGGAAATTACCCGTGTAAGCTCCGTCTCCGAGATATTTTCATTGGCGCAGAGCGCGCTCATTGCCTCTCCCACAAACGCGGGGGTATTCGGCATGGCACGTACAAGTTTGATTTCTTTTCCAAACGCGGAAGTGATGTCTGCGATGCTCTGCCCGGCGGCAATGGATATGATTAAGGTTTCGGGATGAATATGGTTTTTGATTTGTGAAATGATTTCTCCGAAGAGATAAGGTTTGACCGCGAGAAAGAGAATGTCTGATTTTTCAGCGACAAAGGCGTTGTCGTTTTCGGTGTTGATTCCAAAACGTTCTCTCAGGGAGGCGAGCGTTTTTTCTGTCTTCGCCGTGGCGGTAATCAGTTCTTTGCCGGCGAGACCGCTGTTTAAAATGCCTCCGATCATAGCGCTTGCCATGTTCCCGCCGCCAATAAATCCAATCGTTTTATTCATAATGTATAGACCTCCAATCTTATTGTTTCTCTGTTTGTAAAGGCAGGTTCGAGTTCTGCCGTTTCCGGTTGAAATGACTTTTGGGTATTATAGACTCTGGCAGTAGAAAAGTCAAGGCACATCGGTTTCATCTGTGTTTTTCAAGGCCTGACTGGTTATGTGAGAAGAATCAGCCTGTAATCAGTTTTGGAATTGGTCGTACCAGATATAACAACCCTGTGATTGACATTATAAATATATGGGGTTATAATAAATTTAATATTTAATGTAACTGGTATAACCAATAGGAGTAACGGTAATATGAAAGATTTTAAGGTAATTGAAGTCAAGCGCAGCATCTTAGATGATAACGATGCGGACGCGGCGAAACTCAGGGAAGAGTTAAAAGAGCAGGGAACATTTCTTTTGAATCTCATGTCATCTCCAGGGGCAGGGAAGACTACAATGTTAAAGAGGTTGATTTCCATGCTGGGGGATGAAATGAAAATTGGCGTCATGGAAGCGGACATTGACTCGGACGTGGATGCGCAGGCAGTTGCAGAAACGGGTGCGCGCTCAATTCAGCTTCATACCGGAGGCATGTGCCATCTGGACGCGTCTATGACGAGGCAGGGGCTTTTGGAATTTGGTACGGCAGATTTGGATTTGGTGATATTGGAGAATGTCGGCAATCTGGTGTGCCCTGCGGAATTTGACACAGGGGCATGTAAGAATGTGATGATTCTTTCGGTGCCTGAAGGGGATGATAAGCCTCTGAAGTATCCGCTGATGTTTTCTGTTTGTGATGTGGTGCTTATCAATAAGATAGACGTACTGCCTTATTTTGATTTTGATCTGGATAAATGCAGGGAATATATTCATATGAGAAATCCGCAAGCGAAGATAATTCCCATCTCTGCAAGAGACGGAGAGGGTTTTATGGAGTGGACACAGTGGTTGCGTGAACAGGTGTCCGCGTGGATAAATAAAATATAAAAGGAAAGAGGGTAATGATTATGATGTTTCAGGTGTATGGAGATGGCGCAGGCTGGCAGCTTTTTGGGTGGCTGCTGGTATTTGTCAGTCTGATTTTGGTGAACGAGGTTGCGCGCCGTTCAAAAATCGGAGGGATTTGCTGTTTTCTGGCGTTGCCGGCGGCATTGACCGTGTATTTTATTGCAATTCAAATTGGTGCGGCGACAGGTGCGCAGTGGGCGTTGGAGAACGACACGTACTTACATATGAACAGCTGGTTCCACTATGCAAAGCTGTATGCGGCAACAGCTGGCTGTATTGGATTCATGATGCTCAAATATAAATGGAGCATCGGCAAGACGCAGTGGTTTAAAGTATTTCCGTTTGCAATTGTGGCAATCAATATTTTAATTGCCGTGGGCAGTGATTTTGAATCGGGAATCCGTGGTTTTATGGCGCTTGCCGAGCAGGGCGACCGCTGGTGGCTTTCTTCGGAAAACGTATGGCTGTACGGCGGCTGGTGGAACTGGGTGAATGGTATCGCAGGAATTATCAATATTTTCTGTATGACTGGCTGGTGGGGCATTTATGCGTCCAAGGACAAGAAAGATATGCTGTGGCCGGATATGACCTGGTGTTACATCATTGCCTATGATATCTGGAATTTTGCTTATACCTATAACAACCTGCCAACGCATACCTGGTACTGCGGTATGGCGCTGCTGTTGGCGCCCACCTTTGCGGCTATGCTGTGGAACAAGGGCGGCTGGATCCAGAACCGCGCCAATACGCTGGCTCTGTGGTGTATGTTTGCACAGGTATTTCCACTGTTTCAGGATGAAGGCAGATTTGCAGTTCTTCCATCACTTTACAAAGACGGCGTGATGGATGCAGCAGTGCGTCCCGGTGCGGCTGACCCGACAATGCAGGGCGTGATTTCCGCACTTGCATTGATTGCCAACGTGGTCTGTATGGCAGCAATCATCAAACGTTCGATGGAGCAGAAGAAGAATCCCTATACCAACGAAATTTTCACAGACCAGAAAGATTTCAAGGATGCAATGGCAAGGGCAGAATAAAATACGAAATGTAACGGTAGACGGAATAATTACTACCAAGAGAGGAGACTGAGACTATGGCAGATCCATTATTTCCCAATCCCCACCCCGAGGAACCATTTCGGGAGCCGGTTGCAAAGCTGGCGAAAATGATAACAGACAGAATTCCCATCGTGCTGGGTCTGGAGAAGATTACCAGGGATTCTCCGGAATACATAGGACTTAGCGCCATCTGCACAGATGAGATGGCAGAGATTGCCATGAAGATGGGCAAGCGCAAGCCTCGCACACTGGAGGACATGGTAAGGCTTACAGGCAGGGATAAAGCGTACCTGGAGGATATTTTGCAGAAAATGTCCATAAACGGACTGATAGAATATAACTGGGAGAATCCGCAGCATGAAAAGCAATATGTATTGCCGATGTTTGTTCCTGGAAGCGCGGAGTTTGCCAATATGAATGCCGACCTTTTGGAGGAGCATCCGGAAATGGGGCGTTTCTTTGAGCGTATGAGCCGTCTGCCACTGGAAAAAGTGACCCCGATGGTGCCGCCGGGAGGAGCTGGAATCGGTATGCATGTAATTCCGGTGGAGAAGGCTATCGAGATGGAGAATCAGTCTGTCTCCGTGGAGCATATTTCCCACTGGCTGGATAAATACGATGGGAAGTATGCGGCGAGTCCCTGTTCTTGCCGCCGTTCCCGCAAGACGTTTGAGGAAGGCTGCGGGGACGATCCGGAAGGATGGTGCATTGCCGTAGGCGATATGGCGGATTATGTGGTGGAGACCAACAAAGGCGGTCGCTACATAACCAGAGAGGAAGCGCTGGAAATTATGAAGGTGGCGGAAGAGAACGGTTTTGTCCACCAGATTACGAATATTGACGGCGAGGATAAGATTTTTGCCATCTGTAACTGCAACGTCAATGTCTGCTATGCGCTGCGCACGTCCCAGTTGTTTAATACGCCGAATATGTCCCGTTCCGCTTATGTGGCGCATGTGAAGACAGAAAACTGCGTGGCATGCGGACGCTGCGTGGAATACTGTCCGGCAGGCGCGGTAAAGCTTGGGCAGAAACTGTGCAGGAAAGATGGCAGCGAGGTTGCTTATCCCAAGCATCCCCTTCCCTCCGAGGTGAAATGGGGACCCCATATGTGGACGGAGGATTACCGGGATAAGAACCGCATCAATTGTTATGATACAGGGACGGCTCCCTGCAAGACGGCATGTCCGGCGCATATTGCGGTACAGGGTTATCTGAAGATGGCGGCACAGGGCAGATATCAGGACGCCCTGGCATTGATTAAGAAAGAAAATCCGTTCCCGGCAGTCTGCGGGCATGTCTGCAACCGCAGATGTGAGGACGCCTGTACGAGAGGCACGATTGACGAGGCGATTGCCATTGACGAGGTGAAACGTTTCATTGCGGAACAGGATTTGAAGGCAGAGACGAGATATATACCGAAGAAAGTGGTTCCTTCTCTCAAAGGGGAATTTACAGAGAAAATCGCCATTATCGGCGGAGGTCCGGCAGGGCTGTCCTGTGCGTTTTATCTGGCGGAAAAAGGTTACCATCCTACCGTATTTGAGAAGAATCAGAAAGCGGGCGGCATGCTGGTATATGGCATCCCATCCTTTAAACTGGAGAAGGACGTCGTACAGGCAGAGATTGACATCATAGAAGAGATGGGCGTGGAAATTAAGACCGGCATCGAAGTAGGCAAGGATATCACGCTTGACGAGCTGCGTGCGCAGGGCTATCAGGCATTTTACATAGCCATTGGCTGCCAGGGAGGAAGAGGCGCAGGCATTGCCGGAGAAGATGCGGAAGGCGTTATGAGCGCCGTTGATTTCCTTCGTACAGTCGGCGGGGATGAGTCTTATCAGGTCAAGGGCAGAACCGTTGTCATCGGCGGTGGAAATGTGGCAGTTGATGTGGCGCGTACCAGCAGCCGATGCGGATCAGAGTGTGTGTCCATGTACTGCCTGGAGAGCAGGGATGAGATGCCGGCGTCAAAGGAAGAGATTGCGGAGGTTGAAGAAGAAGGCATTTCTCTTGTATGCGGCTGGGGTCCCAAAGAGATTCTCACGGAGAATGGCAAAGTGACGGGCGTCGTCTTTAAGAAATGTATCTCGGTTACGGATGCGGACGGGAAATTTGCTCCACAGTATGACGAAAGCGATACCGTCACAGTGGAATGTGAAAATGTATTCCTGAGCATCGGGCAGAGCATTGTATGGAAAGACCTCCTGAAGGGTTCCAAAGTGGAACTGGGAAGAGGAAACAGTGCAGTGGCAGATCCCCTGACCTACCAGACGGCGGAGCCGGATATTTTTGTGGGCGGTGACGTCTACACGGGACCGAAATTTGCTATTGACGCGATTGCAGCCGGCAAGGAGGGCGCAGTATCTATTCATCGTTTTGTGCAGCCTCATACCAGCATGACGATTGGACGTAATCGCCGTCAGTTTGTGGAGCTCGATAAAGAAAATATCAAAATAGAAGAATACGATAATTCCAGCCGTCAGATTCCGGGAACGGATCATGGTGATGAGCGTAAGAAATCGTTCCGTGATGTCTCCCAGACATTCACCGAAGAACAGGTGAAAAAGGAAACGGCCAGATGTTTAAGCTGCGGAGCCTCGGTGGTGGATGAGAATCGCTGTATTGGCTGCGGCGTCTGTACGACGAAGTGTGAATTTGACGCAATTCATCTGTATCGGGAGAATCCGGAATGCAGTACAATGCGAAAGAGCGAGGATAAGCTCAAATACATTCTTCCCTATGGCGCCAAACAGGCAATCAAGGTGAAGTTCTCTAAGAAAAAGTAAAGGTCGGTTGATATGCACGAGCTTGGAGTAGTGTTTCATGTGATAAAAATCGTGGAGGAAGTTGCCACAGAAAATAAGTTGACAGAAGTGGAATCCGTGACGCTGGAGCTGGGGGAAGTGTCCGGCGTCATCGAATCCTATCTGCAGAACTGTTGGAAATGGGCGGTGAAAAAACGCAGTGAAATCTTGAAGGACGCTGTGTTGAGAGTGGAGACGATTCCTGCTATCACATACTGTGAAGATTGCAGGAATGTTTACGGCACAATTGAGCATGGGAAAATATGTCCCTGCTGCGGGAGTGGGAACACTTATCTGCAGCAGGGGAATGAGTTTCAGATCAAAGAGATTAGCGCTTGCTAGTCTCTTTTGTTTGTTAAGATTGTTTGACAGGATGAAGAATAAATGATTTGCTCATATTGTGAGGGCATGGTATAATATGTCTTAAAGAGGAACCTACCATACGACAGGAAGTGATATATTGGATAAACGGATTTCGAGAACTTATTTTATCGTGCTGCTAATTGGAGTTTTATATGCAATATTTGTCTCGTTTTCATATCAGAGTAATATCTTTACATGGACAGGTGACAATGAAGTTGTTACATGGGATGAAGAAATGAAACTGGTCAAAAAGGACAGTGCATACCAGTATTCAATGACGCTGCCGCAGGAAGACATAGATGATAAGGTGATTGTGTACAATACCGTACATATGTATCTGGAAGTACAGATTGATGGACGAACCGTATATGAGCTAAAGCCATGCGAGGACAGTGCTATCAAGACAACTGGTTTTTGTTGGAATGTGGTCTCGCTGACCGCAAACGATGCCGGGAAGGAGATTGTATTTCGGGTGATTCCGGCTTATCGTGACAGCAGACCCAAAGGAAGTTTTCTTTATGGAACTTACCAGGATATAGAGTACAGGATAATCATGGAGCGGGGATTCCGCTTGGTTTTGGCTGCGTTGATTGCCTTGGCGGGCATTGTCATGCTTTTTTATGGCGCCTTTGTGGTGGGAAAAGGAGAGGTGGCTGAGACAATCATACAGTTTGCCGTATTTGCCACCATGCTTGGCGTTTGGTCTGTGATCGAGACCCAGGTTCTGGACCTGTTTTTCCCATGCAATATGGTAATTGTATTTTTATCGCATTTGATGTTGATGATTATGCCGATTCCATTCGTCATGTATGTGCGCCAGATGTACCGAAATGGCAAAAAAAAGCTGTGGAGCATATGTTGTTATATCAATTGCGCTGTGATTATTATGCGGCTTTTCCTGCAGATTACGGGATTATTTGATTTGCGTGAAACTTTGTTTTTAACTCATATCTGTCTGTTGATGTTTGTCGCGGTGATTGTAGCCATGAGCATCCATGAAATTGTGGTCAACAGGTTTACCAGACAGAACAAACTCAACATTATCTGTGTGCTGGTTATTCTGGCAAGTACCGTGTTGGAGTTGGGAATTTACCGTTTCAGCAATAAGAGTACGCCACTAGGCAGTCTTGGCTTTTTGATTTACATTGTGGTGATGGGAATTGAGAATGTAAGCAAATCCAGAAAGATGATGGAGCAGGCGCGGGAGAGTGAGATTTATCTCAAACTTGCATTCACAGATGAACTGACAGGACTTTACAACCGTACTGCTTTTGAGGAGGATTTGGGAGGTCGCGTCATTACGGATGAAGTAACTCAGAATGAGATTATTCAGCCAACGGTTATCTATATGTTTGATTTGAATGACCTTAAGAAATGCAACGATACATATGGTCATGATTATGGGGATAAATATA
This sequence comes from uncultured Lachnospiraceae bacterium, assembly GCA_910578825.1. Taxonomy (GTDB): domain Bacteria; phylum Bacillota; class Clostridia; order Lachnospirales; family Lachnospiraceae; genus Petralouisia. Next base: position 26,635 of record CAJTSB010000025.1, read on the forward strand.
TTATGATGGCGGCGTCTGTCCTCAAAAAGGCGTTTACAGATGACGACAAATGCTACCGCATTGGAGGGGATGAATTCTGCGCCTGGTCTGCAAATGTGTCTGCGAAAAAAATAGAAGAAAAACTGCGTTTGCTGGAGAAATTAATCAGTGAACAGAGCAGCAAGGAATTTGTTGTTAAGTTCAGTATGGCTATGGGTTACGCAGTCTATTTGCCGAATGAGGACTCCAATCTCTACAGTACGCTGAAACGGGCGGACGCCATGATGTACGAACGGAAACAGGAATATAAGAGGAAACAGAAGATGGCGGAAACGAAGGTTTAATCATAGTAGATTTTACGGTTTCCATCAATGCTTTCCCGAACGGATTTCTGAATCCAATCGGTGGCTCCTTTTGAATCCCGGTTTTTGATATAGGTAAAGAGCCTGTAATTATTCTCATACAGTGCTTTGATTCCGTATAGTTGGCAGAAACGTTCCCAGAGAGAGGTAATTGCCACTTTAAAAGAGCAGAAGATAAGAGGAATCAGAGTGTTTCCTGAAAATATAGCAAACTCATGTTGGAATTCATAAGCTGCCTCCACGGCCTCTTCAATCGTGGAGGCATTTTTGAGTCCCTCAATTATTTCTGCCAGAACATCTATTTCATCGTCGGTGATATGAGTCTCGCAGAGTTCTGCTGCCAGTGTGTCCAGCGCAATCCTTACTTCGAGAATGGAGCGAATTTCATCTGCCCGGAGCTTACCGCCGTTATAGTTCATGATGGCAAGAAGGGTATCGGCAGTTCCGTTCCTGCGGTAGTCGGCAACATAAGTTCCGCTGCGGGGTTTTACCACCAGAAATCCTTTCTTTTCTAAATCAGAAATGCCGCCGTTTACGACCGAGCGGCTTATCTGCATGGATTCGGCAAGCTGGCGTTCGGGTGGAAGTTTTTCACCTATGGCAAGTTTGCCGTTCAATATCATGTGTTCCAGTTGTTCTACGAAAAGTTCCCTCAAGGAGGGGGAGCTGATTTTTTGAAATTCCATATGTGTTCCTTCGTCAGGGTAATCATGCTGGCATTGCCGCTAGACACCCATTATGTTTATAAATTGCGCCTGTTATATTTCTTGTCCACTTGTAAAAAGACTGCTGCAAAAATATTGCAGCAGCCTCAGAATTCGATTAAATTAGAAGTCTGTCAAATCAGCAGCTCTTCTCTCTAAGAAAGCGGTCATGCCTTCTGTCTTGTCATGGGTGGAGCAGGTGATGCCGAACAGGTTTGCTTCCATTTCTACCGCATTTTTGATGTCCATGTCATAGCCGTTATTGATTGCAGCTTTGGCAATAGAAACAGCATAGCTGCCCTTGGAGATGATTTTGGACGCCATTTTCTTAGCGGTATCCATCAGCTCTTCTTTGGCAACAACTTTGTTCACCAGACCGATGCGATATGCCTCAGCAGCGTCAATATTGTCACAGGTGAAAATCAGTTCTTTGGCACGTCCCATGCCTACCAGACGAGCGAGCCTCTGTGTTCCGCCAAATCCAGGGATGATGCCAAGTCCTGTCTCCGGCTGTGCGAACGTAGCGTTGTCGGATGCAATACGGATATCACATGCCATAGCGATTTCGCATCCGCCGCCCAGTGCAAATCCGTTGATAGCAGCAATCGTAACCTGACGCATATTCATCAGTTTGAAGAACGGCTCTGCGGCTCTCATGCCGAACGCACGCGCCTCTGCAGCAGTGAAGTTCACCATTTCAGCGATATCAGCGCCGGCTACGAAAGATTTGAAAGCGTTGTCTTTCTTGTCCGGACCACCGGTTAAGATTACGACTTTAACGTCATCTCTTGCCTCGATTTCACTCAAAGCGACATTTAACTCGTCCAATGTCTCACTGTTCAGTGCGTTCAAAGCGCCCGGTCTGCTGATGGTAAGAACAGCAATCTGATCTGCTACGTCTAATTTTAAGTTATTCATGTGTAGAACCCTCCTATGGATTATGTATTTGTAACTGTTTTAAATATATAACTTTGACAAAATTTTGTCAAGAATAAACAGTGTTTTACAGGTAATCAGGAGGAAAAAATTTCTTATCTTGAGGGCATTGTAAATCCATGCAGCGCCTGGTTCAAAAAATCGTTAAAAGGTTTCATTGCCTGGAAGATTTGAACGGCCTGTGACAGGAACTGATCGGAATCCGATAGCATCTCATCGCTGATCGGATATTCGAGATACCAGCTTTTGTATTTCAGAAATTCTGCTTGCGGATGCTCCTTGTCATATCCCTTTGGCACATTTTTCAGAGCTGTCCCCTTTACGGTAAAATATTTTTGGAAATCCGGAGACTGAATCGTGCGTTCCCATTCCTGCGGGTGTGCGGTAATATAGTCCCGTACCATAGTGGTTGCTTCCTTAAACATATCTGCAAAGAGTCCTCCACCCAAAAAAGACTGACCGCCCGGTTTTATCATAAGGTAATACCCTACAGGAACAGGCAGTTTTCCCTTAGATGCGATATGGGCGCGAAAAGCCGGGTTATACGGTGATTTGTCATGGCTGAACCGGGTATCTCTCACAAGTTTGAAGGTAAGTTCTTTGGGGATGTTATGCAGAATGCTTGCATCGAACTTCCCCAGTTCAAGAATCAATGCCTGAATCAGTTCTTCAAATTGCAGGTTCGCCTCTTTGTATTCCGCTTTATGGGCGTGATACCATTCGCGTTCATTGTGATTTGTTAAGTCTGTTAAATATTTTAAAATTATTGTTGTGTCCATAAAAATGATCCTCCTATTATGTTGTTTTCACGGTTGAAAGGGCTGCCCCATCCAGAAAATCGGTAAGGAATTTCCTGAGTTTTTCCGGTGGCTGATAGGACTTGCAGAAAGAAAATTGTTGTGATAAATCATCAATATCTTCCATGGCGTCCTTTACAGCTGATAATGTCTGCTGCGGTATTTCCGTAGCGGACGTATAATCCAGACAGCAGGGATGCAACCGATGGCTTTGGATGGCGTAATTGATTCGCTTGCTGCATTTACAGTTTCCATTGCCATATTCGCCGCAGTATGTCCCCAGGAAGTCTGCCATTTTTCGGCGAATTCTGGAAAGCCGTTGTCGGTATGCCTCGGGCGTTAAATCCAAAATTTCTCCGGCAATGCGGCTGTCGGCTTTGAACATGGTGCCCAGGATGAAAATACATCGGCTCTCGGCGTCAAGACACTGCAGCATTACGTTGGTACAGGACATTTTCAGTTCTTCTGCCAGGATGGATTTCTCAACGTCTTGCGTCAGATCCGGAATGTCTTCCAGACGGGCATGTTCAATGTCTTCCCCATAGAATTCAAAGCTTAGAGGATGTCTGGCAAACATATGCTTTTGATAATTCTTTAAATGGTTTACGGCAATCCGGAATGTCCAGGTAGAAAAGGAACTTTCCTTACGGAATGTGGACAGATGCGTAATGATTTTCAGCAGAATATCCTGTGTGGCGTCTTCTGCATCTGCAAAAGTTCCCAACATCCGTAAGGAGAGATTGAATATCATATCCTGTACTTCAAGGATCAGTGTTTCCAGGGCCTGCTTGTCCCCTTCGGTTGCCTGGTCGATTAAGGAAAAGAGTTCTTCGTTTGTTTTCTTATGCATGATTTTTACCTCCTATTGGATTAGACAATGCCAGGATGGAATTGTGACAGGAAATTGGGAAATATTTTATTTTGTTTCCCGGCTTAATCGTTGTTTCAATGCTTTAACAGTGTCCAGGAGATAAAGTTGTTCGTTCTCAGACAAGCTTTCAGCAACCTCATATAATTCTGCCAGTATTTTGGCGCTTTTTGAATTTTCGCGTGTATCTTCCATTTCCCCTGTGCCGTCGATTAACCAGTCTTTGTTTATTTTCAAAGTCTGGCAGATGGCATTGGTGACAATGGTCTGTGGTTCGGTTTTGTTTTTTTCAAGATTATATATGACGCCGCGCGACACGCCGATGGTTTCCGCAAGGGAATCCTGTGTAAAGCCTTTTTTCTTTCGTGCGTAATTAAGTCTTTCTCCTAAAGTATTCATTGTTATCACCTCAAAATAAGTATATATCATCAAAAATTCACTGTCAATGCAAAAATTCATTGATAATGGTAAAATGTAGAAATAGATTCATTGACAATGGTAATAATGCGTGATATAATTCATTAACAAGGCAAAAGAGAGGGAGGGGCGGAAATGGTAACAAAATTGGGTTCGACGCAGCAGGTAAAATTATTAGATGAAATCATTGACAATGCAGCAGGACTTCCGTTGGAGAGCCAGGACTTGTTGTTAATGATGGCAAAGGCAATGAAGTATACAAGGGACAGCATAGAGTGTTCACATACGGGTGGACAGGCAGCGTGGGGAAATGTCTTTCGGGATGAATAGTGAGGAGGGAAAGGAATCATGGGAGAATTATTTCGGTTTAAGGCATTGCATAAAGCAATGGGAGGGATTGAGACAGATGTGACCGTATTTGATGACAAGATTGAATTACATAGAAAGGTGTCCGGCATTATCTCAATGAATACAAAGCTTCCTGCAGAAACGGTTGCATATTATAAGGATTTGGAGGCTGTCAATTTTGTAAAGCCTTCTTTAGCTGCTGGAAATATTGGTTGGATTGAACTTGTGGGAATCAATCGTGATAAAAATGTGATGAGCACTGTTGATACAAACTGGAAACTGATAAGCAATGTGGATACGGTAAATGCAATAAAAAATCCATATAACATAGTTTTTAACAAAAATCATCGTGAAGTGGAGAATTATTATAAAAGGATAAAAGAAATATTTGAAGAGTTTGCCAGTAACAACCAAAGTGTGCAGGGTGTTACAAATATAATCAATGAAGAGTCGGCTTTGGATAAAATAAAGAAACTAAAAGATTTATTGGATTTGGGCGCAATCAGTCAGAAAGAATTTGATGAAAAGAAAGAAAAACTAATGAATAACATATAGTCTGGGGTATGCCTATAAAGACGATAGTGTTTGAATTCTGGATAATATGTGGCATAATGGTATATTTCATAGGGGAAATAATTATTGGGGAGAAAGGTTAGGTAAGAGGTTATGAAACTGAAATGGAATAGGATCTTTTTGTTAATAATTGCTTTTGTTGCATCTTTTTTGGCGTCTGCTATTTCTTTAAAGGCAGCATCTGTGGAACCGGATTTGGAAAATATATTGCCTCAATATCCGGTAAATGGTCAGACATATTGGATAGCGTTTAAAGAAGGTTTTCGGAATAGCCGTATAGAGCTTTCAACGTGTAATATATCTGTTGATAAGGAAAAAGCCTATATTGAGTGGAATGGAAGTCTGGTTTTAAAGGGTGCAAGTGCAGTTGGACGTTACAATCAATATAAATTATCAGAGAAGGACTCCTCGGAGCAGATTGGTACATATGGAAAATTTTCGGATTGGGCGACGGCTGTTATTGCAAGCAATCTGGATGTATATGATTCCCATGGAACATTTATTTTGGCAAAGAGTAGACTGTACCCTGAAAAATCTAATAGGACAGATATCAAAAAAGCAAAAGTATCAACAATTAGCAAGAAATATTATACAGGTAAAACAATCAGACCGCGCCCTAAATTAACGTATAACGGAAAATATTTATATGAAAAAGTGGATTACACGCTTTCCTATAAAAATAATAAAAGGATCGGTACCGCATCTATAGTAATAAAGGGAAAAGGGGATTTTAAGGGAACGAAAACCATAAAATTCAAAATTGTTAAAAAACAGAAAGGTTCCATTTAATCTATCGAAAAAATCTTTGACATTGTCCCTGGCTGATGTGAGGACGCATACGTTAAAAATAACGAAAAAAGGGCAAAGTAACTGTGAAGGACACGGCAGATAAAACAGTAAAATTATCTTTTAAGACATTTGGTAATTGGATAGGACAAGTCAGGAAAAAAGAAATGGAACTGGTATTTGGAGGAGCAATTGATGTATATGTGGATAGCTCTACATATTATACAGGAAATATCATAGTAATACGTCAGATACTCTCCTATAAAAAAGTGGTAGTAAAAATATCCTCAAATACGCCGGGATACAATAAAACGGTGTATCTTAACCTACCAGACAAAGTGAAATATACACTGCACAGACATAACCTGAAAAATAGTCTGAATGCAAAAGGTGTTGGAAGGTTAATGGCAGGGCTGGTAGATACGCAGATTGTCTGGACGCAAGAATGTGGCTGCGGATATGAAAATGTTTTGACTTGGGATATTCCAATTGATAAACCGGAGAAACTTACAGATGGAGAAACGTATATCGTACAGACGAATTCGCTGGTTATATAAAAGCGAAATAAAGGGGAAACAGAATATGAAGAGAAAAATAATATTTATCATACTTATATGTATTTTTAGCGTTGTGTTTGCAGGGTGTAGGGAAGAAACAGATCTTGAAAAGATAATGGATTATTGGGTGATTGATAATATGGAGGAAAGGAGGGTGCGTATTGTCTTTTATGAACCGCATGAGAAAGGATTTGTAAGAGACACATTTTTGGCTCCGGATGCCAGTTTAAGTGTTATGGAGCAGAAATATGGGGAGTTCAAACCAAGCAAAGAAGGAAATGTTTGTGGCGATGTGTCATTTAAAATTTGGGATGTATACAAGCAGGAGGATAATACAAACACTTTGGATAATGAGAGAAATATATATGGAATTTATGAGCAGGATAGCATAAACAAAACGATAACGTTGAATATTTTGATAGACGAGGAACAGGTTATCATAGAGAAGAAAAAATATAGATATGAATTTGAAGATAGCTCTCATTTGACGTTGATAAATTTGGAGGATTCCGATAAAAGAGTTGAGTTGTATAGGGAGACTTAATTGTCTGGTTGGGAAAATAGAGTATAGGCGAAAAACAATTCAAACGTTTCAGAATGATGATTAAAAATATAAAAACATAAAAACATTTCATGAAAGGAAGAGAGAGTATGAGATACAAAAGGACGGTTAGGAAAATATTTTTAAGTGGATGCATAATGGCGTTGCTTTTGTTTAGTATTGGCATGACCGGATGTTCATCCAAAAATTCTATTGTGGGAACATGGTATTCAAACAAGAGTGATTATCGTATTGCATTTTATGAGGATGGAACCTGTACCTCCGGTGATAACGATGAAATCATAAATTATAAGCAACAGGAAGACGGGACGCTCATGCTTACCTGGGGATTATTTGGGAATCAGAGAATTATCAATAGAACAGATGATAAAGAGCAGGCTCTTGAGGATGATGAATACTATTATCTTTCTGGTAACACGCTTGTTTTTTATGGATCAGAGTGTGAAAGAAGGTAATTGTAGATAATATAAATTTGTGGATTTAGGGCAGATGGTTGTAGAAGAGGCAAAAGGGAGAAATCGTTATGAAGAAAGGAAATTATAAGTATATAAAAATGAGAAGATGCGTTGCGTATGTCATGGTTTTTTTTATGTTTTTCAATTGCCTTGCGATACATATGCAGACAATAGAAGTTAAAGCAGCAGACCAGGCAGAAAGTTTGGTGTCAATAGCAAAAAGCCAGATTGGAATGAAGGAGAGAAGCAGCGGTTCGGATGATATTCTATATAATGACTGGTATTATGGAAGACGTGTCAACAATAATGGAGTGTCGGCAAAATATGCGTGGTGTGCAGTGTTTGTGTCCTGGTGTGCGAAAGAGTCGGGAATTTCAACAAGTATAATTCCCTGGACAGCAGGTACAACGGATATGAAAAATCGCTTGATTAATTCGGGTGGAGTTAGTCATTTAAAAGGTTCAGGGTATAGTCCGAAACGTGGAGATATTATATTTTTTGGTTCTAACGCAAGCCAGCATGTTGGGATTGTGGAGTATTCTTCGCAGGGCAGAGTATATTACATTGATGGAAATAACACGCAGACAAATCCTCATGGAGTACATTATAGTAATTGTTCTTTATCATATAGCAGTTTGTGGGGGTTTGTAACGCCAAATTATTCATCATCCGCCCCCTCCAACCCACAGATTTCCAAGAGCCAACACTGGTATGATTTGCAGGACAGGATTGAAATATCGGCGTATGCAGATGGAGCGACCAGTTACTTTATGTCCATGTTTAAAGATGGAAATAATATAATATCCCAGGGGGTGGACGGGGGTAATTTCAGTATAGATGCCAGTGCATATGGCAAAGGTGATTATAGTGCATATTTTTCCTGCACGAACAGTGCAGGCACAGTGGATACGAAATGGATTGATTTTTCAGTTGTTGGGGAACCTGCATACAGTGATGTGCGGACTTCTGCATACTGGTATGATATAACAGATACGGTAAGTATCACGGTGGATGCGGTTTGTGCGAAAGGACAGGTAATAGGAATTGATAAGGAAGGAGTAGGCAGGGTTGTTACAGAATCTACGGAGCCCGCATATGAAATAGCGGCATCAAAGCTGGGTGTAGGAAATTATTCGGCATATTTTACCGTCTATAATGGATCCGGTGGAATAGACACAAAAAGAGTGGATTTCCCGATTGTAGGAGCAGCAACATATAGTGATGTGAGGGTTTCAAGTCCGCGGTATGATTTGACAGATACGGTAAGCATCACAGTTGACACCATCTGTGCGAAAGGACAGGTGATAGGAATTGATAAAGAAGGAGTAGGAAGGGTTGTTACGGAATCTACAGAGCCCACATATAAAATAGCGGCATCAAAGCTGGGAGTGGGAAAATATTCGGCTTATTTTTCCGTATACAACGGATCCGGTGGAGTGGATACCAAAAGGGTGGAATTCTCTATAGAAGATAAAAAAGTTTGCAATCATATTTATAATACAAAAATTACAGCGAAACCTACATGCAACACATCTGGAATGAAAACATATACCTGTAGCAATTGCAGCGACAACTACACCGAGCCAATCCCAGCAACAGGGCATACCTGGGACGCTGGAAAAGTGACTTTGAAAGCCACGGTATCAACAGATGGAATCCGTACCTATACCTGTATTACCTGTAAGGAGACGAAAACCGAGCCAGTCCCTGCGACAGGACAGTCTGGAGACGACAATTCAGATGACAGGGACAACCCGGATAATAAGGATAATCCATATGATAAAAACGACTCTAACCAAGGCAACACAGACACAGAAGATAAGAGGAATCCAGATGAGAACAATACAGATATAGAGGATGAGAATGATCCAGATAAAGATAACATTGGCGGGGATGAAGATGAGAAGGACTCGGATAAAGAGGAGATACCTGACACGGATGAAGAAGAATCAAATTCTCCGGAAATCGGCGACGTGGCAGAGGATGCCGGGAGCGGCGATGAATACGAAATCATTTCCGTGAATGGCAATGTAATTTGTGTCGAATACGTGGAGAGCGCGCACCCCAAAGCCACGAT
>CAJTSB010000026.1 GCA_910578825.1 uncultured Lachnospiraceae bacterium
GCATTTTTGGAATGCCTTCCGACGAAATGGCAGGTGACGCAAAGCGTCGCGTGCCGCTACCGCTGCGTAGCATTTAGGAGGCATCATGGAGAAAGAGACAGATGTTGTAATTGTAGGCACCGGAGCTGCCGGGCTGTTTGGTGCTCTGCAGTTTCCGGAAAGTACAAAAGTAACCGTTATCACCAAGGATGTGGCTGAAAACAGCGATTCCTTTCTGGCGCAGGGAGGCATTTGTATGCTTCGGTCTGAGGAGGACTACGATTCTTATTATGAGGACACCATGAAAGCCGGCCATTACCGGAACAACCCGGAGTCGGTGGAAATGATGATTCGCAGTTCCAGACAGATTATTGAGCTTTTGACTGGCTATGGCGTGGAGTTTGAACGTCAGAACGGGGAATACATATTTACCAGGGAAGGCGGTCATTCCCGACCGAGAATTCTCTTTCATGAAGATATTACAGGCAGAGAAATTACGGGAAAACTGCTAAAACAGGTTCGGGAGCGTGATAACATTACAATTTGTGAGCACGCGGAGATGATAGATATTTTGTGTCAGGATCAGGCGTGCTGCGGTGTTGTAATTGTTGATGAACAAGGGAAAATCAGCGCATTGCGGGCTAGGTATACGATATTTGCCTGCGGCGGTATCGGCGGTCTGTATCGTCATTCGACGAATTTTGCGCATCTGACAGGAGACGGGATTGCAATTGCGCTGCGGCATAACATTGCGCTGAAAGATATGAATTTTGTGCAAATTCATCCCACAACGCTGTATTCCAAAAAGCCGGGGAGAAGTTTTCTGATTTCAGAATCAGTGCGCGGAGAGGGAGCAGTGCTCTACAATGCAGGAATGGAGCGCTTTGTGGATGAGCTGCTGCCGCGGGACGTGGTGACCCATGCGATTGAAAAGCAGATGAAGAAAGACGGCAAACCTTATGTATGGCTGTCTATGGAACATATTGCCAGAGAAGATATTCTGGGGCATTTTCCCAACATTTATAAACGATGCCTGGAAGAGGGGTATGATGTGACGAAAGAGTGCATTCCGGTTGTGCCGGGACAGCATTATTTCATGGGAGGAATCCGTATTGATCTGGAGGGAAGAACTTCCATGGAACGACTGTACGCGGTAGGGGAGACGAGCTGTAACGGTGTGCATGGAGCAAATCGCCTTGCCAGTAATTCTTTGCTGGAAAGTCTTGTGTTTGCAAGAAGGGCGGCGCTTGACATTATGGCTGGTGAGCCTGTGAAACTGCCTGAGGAACAGGCGGTGTTTGAACCGGGGAACTATACGGACAGGAAAAAAATGCAGCAGGAAAACCGAAGATTGGTGCTGCAGGAAATAGAAAGGATGAAAAAAGCATATGAACAACAACATAACCATGACGTTAAATGTGGATGACCTGATTCTGAGTGCATTGCGCGAAGATATTTCCAGTGAGGATGTGAGCACCAATGCAGTGATGCCTAAGGCACAGAAGGGGCAGGCGCAGCTGATTTGCAAGCAGGATGGCGTGCTTGCCGGACTCTTTGTTTTTCAAAGGGTATTTGAACTGCTGGATTCGGATATTGAGGTCAGATTTTTGTTCGCCGATGGCGATAAGGTAAAAAAGGGTGAGCTGATTGGAACAATTGTCGGCGATATCCGCGCCATTTTATCCGGTGAGCGCACAGCGCTCAATTATCTTCAGCGCATGAGCGGAATCGCGACTTATACGAATTCGATTGCGTCGCTGTTAGAGGGCAGCAAGATGAAACTGTTAGATACCAGAAAGACAACGCCCAACAACCGTATTTTTGAGAAATATGCGGTAAAGACCGGAGGCGGTTACAATCATCGCTATAACCTTTCGGACGGCGTATTGCTCAAGGATAATCATATTGGCGCTGCCGGTGGCGTGAAAGAGGCGGTAAAGATGGCGAAAGAATATGCGCCCTTTGTACGCAAGATTGAGATAGAATGCGAGACGGTGGAGATGGTAAAGGACGCGGTTGAAGCCGGTGCAGATATTATTATGCTTGATAATATGAGTGTGGAGGAAATGCAGAAGGCAATTTCTCTGATTGATGGCAAAGCTGAGATTGAGTGTTCCGGAAATGTCAGCAGAGAAAATATTGAGCGCTATATTTCCCTGGGCGTGGATTATATTTCCAGCGGAGCATTGACCCATTCGGCGCCGATTATGGACATTTCCCTGAAGAATTTATGCGTTGTGTAATGTGAGGTGTTGGGTATGGAGTTTGAAAACAGCAAATATGGTAAGATAGCGGAAGAAAATTTCCGCAAAGGATATAACTGTTCGCAGGCGGTTTTTCTGGCGTTTCAGGATTTGTATGAGATGGATGAGACGACGGCAGCGCGCATAAGCTCCTCTTTTGGAGGCGGTATGGGACGACTGCGGGAGGTCTGCGGAGCGGTCAGCGGAATGTTTCTGACTGTGGGCGCCCTCTACGGCTATGATACGCCCGGTGCGCAGCAGGAAAAGTCAGAGCATTATCAGCGTATTCAGGAGCTGGCGAAAGCATATGAAATGGAGAATGGCTCCATTGTGTGCAGGGAGCTTTTGGGGCTTTCTCAGAAACGGCAGGAGCCGACGCCGGAGAAACGAACCGAAGAGTATTATAAGAAACGTCCCTGTCCGAAATTAGTACATATGGCGGCGGCAATTATGGAGCAATACATTCGGGAACATCCCGTTTCAAAACAGGAGGAAGAATGATGAAATTCAGAAGATGGTGCGTATTCGCATTCCTGTTGGCTGCCATAGGGCTGATGATTCCTGTAAGCAGCGCGTCGGCAGCGTTGCCAGAGCCGCGGCAGGCAGTTTCTGAAGACAGCAAAGAATTGCTGCCGGAGCCAGCGCAAGAAGATGCGCATACGCATACTCTGGCAAAGACAGAGCGGGTGGAGGCGACCTGTGCGAAGGAAGGCAATATTGCATACTGGACCTGTACGGATGCAGATTGCGGTAGGATTTTCCGGGATGAGGCAGGTGCGGAAGAGATTACGGACATGACTCAGGTTGTTCTGCCCAAGCTCACGGAGCATACATGGAATAACGGCGTTGTGACACAGCAGGCGTCTTGTGAGAAGGCAGGGGTTATCACTTACACTTGTAGCGTGTGCGGGATACAGAGAACCGAGAATATTTTGGCAACCGGACATCGTTATCAGGACAGGCTTACACAGGCAACCACAAAAAAGCAGGGTGAGATATGGAGCCAGTGCTCTGTCTGTGCAAAAGTCAGCCAAAAAACAGCCATCGCCCGGATTAAGACCGTAAAGCTTTCCAAAACGTCTTATACATACAATGGGAAAAAGCGTGCGCCGCGGATACAAGTGACGGATGCAAAAGGCAGGAGAATCAGCGCCAGGTATTATACGGTAAAGGGTGCAAATGCAAAGAATGTCGGCAGTCATACGGTAAAGATTACGTTTCGTGGAAATTATAAGGGCACTGTCAGTCGAAAATATAAGATTCTCCCCAGGAAGGTCAGTATTACCAGTGTAACTGCCGAAAGACGAGGATTCACTGTCCAATACAGAAAACAGTCCAGGGAATGCAGCGGTTATCAGCTGCAATATGCCAGAAATTCCCGGTTTTCAGGGGCCAGGAAGATGACATTGAGGAGAAACTTATCCCGGCAGAGTGTCAGCAATCTGGAGAATGGAGCTACCTATTATGTACGGATGCGATCATTCAAAAAGGTAAAAGAAAATGGGAAGAAAAAAACCTATTATTCCGCCTGGTCCTCCAAAAAGAAGGTGAAGACCAAAGAATCCAAGCTTATCTGTATTGATGCAGGACACCAGCAGAGAGGGGACAGTTCCCAGGAGCCAATCGGACCGGGAGCATCCGTCACGAAACCAAAGGTGGCAAGCGGTACGAGCGGCGTGGCTACCGGAAAGGCGGAGTATCAGCTGACACTGGAGGTTGCGCTGAAATTACAGGCGGAGCTGACAAAACGTGGCTATGAAGTGCTGATGATACGGACAACGCATGACGTCAATATCAGCAATAGCGCAAGGGCGGCAGTTGCCAACAATGCCGGTGCAGATGCGTTTATCCGCATTCATGCAAACGGGGCAGCGAGCGCAGGTGCAAACGGCGCAATTACAATTTGCCAGACACGCGCAAACCCCTATTGCGGAGCATATTACAGCCAGAGCAGGAAGCTTTCCGAACAAATTCTGGCAGGCTTTGTGGCAGCTTGCGGCTGTAAAAACGGAGGGATCTGGGAAACGGATTCTATGAGCGGAATTAACTGGTGCAGCGTGCCGGTCACAATTCTGGAAATGGGATATATGACAAATCCTGCTGAAGACAGGCAGATGGCGGATTTTGCCTATCAGGACAAAATGGTACAGGGAATTGCAAACGGGCTTGACGCTTATTTTGCCCAGTGATGGCATTTCCAGCGACAAACGATTGAGAAGTAAATTTTCATACGGAGAAAGGAGCATGATTATAAAATGAAAAACACGAAAGTAAAACATTTGGGACGCAGAATAAACGCTTTGATGACCTGCCTGCAGGTGGTGAGTATGATTTTAGTTGTTTCTTTATGCATTTATATGTTTTATAACCTTGCGATGAGTCTTTTGAGAGATCGCTGTATTAACGCGACCAATGTTCTGGCATATGAACTGGATGGTTATGTGGGGCCGGAGGACAAGAACATAACACTGGATGAGTTAAAAGAGTTGTTGCGCTGTGAGTTTACGATTTTTGACGGGGATGTTAGAACTTACACGACGATTCAGAAGGACGGAGAACGCATGGTCGGCACGAAACTGTCGGAAGATCTGGCTGAAATTGTATTGAAACAGGGAAAAAGCTATATCGGAAATGCAGAAATTCTTGGTGTGGAGCATATATGTTCCTATGTACCTACCAAAGATGAGAACGGTGAAATTAACGGTTTGATTTTTGCGGGTATTTCACTTCAAACGGCTACTGAACAGATTGATGAAACGATGAAGATGGCGTGTGTGGCAGGCGGAATTGCGATTTTAGTAAGTATCGTCATCATGTCTTTCTTTATCACCCGTTTTGTCTCCAAACCGCTTGCAAAGCTTACCGGTCTGGCACAGATGATGGAACAGGGTGATCTGGGACTGAGGACAAATCAGACGGTGAGGGTTGATATTCGTTCCAATGATGAAATCGGTTATCTGACAAGTGTTTTCCGAAATATGATGAACAATCTGAAGGGATATATCGGTGAGATATCTGTTACATTGGCGGCAATTTCAGATGGTAACCTGATGGTAGAAACAAACGAGGATTATGTCGGAGATTTTGTATCCATTAAGGAGTCTTTGGATGAAATTCTCAACAAGATTAATAGTACGATGTCGCAGATTATGGATAGTACGGACTCCGTTTCCAATGGTGCGGATCAAATGTCTGCCGGTGCGCAGTCCCTTAGCCAGGGTTCTGTGGAACAGGCAAGTACAGTTGAGGGTCTGGAACGGAATGCGCGTGAGATATCACAGCGTATTTCACAGTCAGCGGATGATGCGCAGCAGGCGAGCCAGATGGTAGAGTCAGTCGGCACGCAGATTGTGGAGAGCAATCAGAAGATGACGGAAATGATTGAGGCGATGCAGGAAATCAACGAAAGTTCCAACGAAATCAGCAAGATTGTTAAAACAATTGAAAGTATTGCGCTGCAGACCAATATTCTTGCATTGAACGCTGCGGTGGAAGCATCCAGAGCAGGAGAGGCAGGCAAGGGCTTTGCGGTTGTCGCTGAAGAGGTACGCGCTCTGGCAGGCAAGAGTGCAGAGGCATCCAAGACAACGACAGATTTGATTGAGAGTTCTATTCGGCGTGTACAGCATGGATCTAAGATTGCCAACGAAATGGCGTCACAGCTGGAGTCTGTTGTTTCAGGCGCAAATCAGGTTATGGAAACGACAATTCGCATTGCGGAGGATTCCCGTATGCAGGCGTTGGCAGTTTCGGATGTTCAGGAGCAAATCAGTCAGATTTCGAGCGTAGTGCAGACAAACTCCGCGATTGCGCAGGAGAGTGCGGCTACCAGCATGGAGCTCAGTTCACAGACGAAGACCTTAAAGAGTCTGACAGATATGTTTCAGGTGAAATAGTGAAAAGAAAGCACAAAAAAGGAAACCAACATGACGGTATGATTGGTTTCCTTTTTATTTATAAAAAAATAACTAAGCGATATTGTTGACAGTTTTGGTCAGATGAGAAATCTTTCTTCCAGCATTGTTCTTGTGGTAAACGCCTTTGGAAGTAGCTTTGCTAATCTGGGAAATCGCAGCCTTTAATGCTGTCTCAGCAGCCGCCTTGTCCTTTGCAGCAACCGCAGCCTCTACTTTCTTAATAGAAGTTTTAACAGCAGACTTAATTGCCTTGTTGCGGGCTGTTCTGGTCTCAGTTACCAAAATTCTCTTTTTTGCTGATTTGATGTTAGCCAATCCGTACACCTCCTATATACAAAAATATGGTTCACGGCAATCCTACAGACTGATTCGCAAAAGGACTGCGCTGTGTTCTACAGTTGTTTCATTAAAGCCGGACACGGACGTTCTAATGTAAACATACTCATATAGTTTAGTCCCAAAATTTCTATCTGTCAATACATATTCTGCTTTTTTTTGTAAAAACTGTTCAAAAAGACATTTGTTGGAGGAGCAAAGAATGAGTCAGTTTCAGGTGCGTACCGATCTGGCGTTGGAAACCAGAGAAAAATTTGAAGAAGATAATGTAGAGATTAAAGGTGTTCGGGTGGAAGAGGAACACCGGAAGAAAAATGATATCAAAATTACCACCATGGTTATTGAGACAGAAAACGGCGCAAAGGCAATGGGAAAGCCCCGGGGAACTTATATTACGCTGGAGGCGGCAAATATGGATTGTCAGGATGAAGATTATCACAGAGAGATTTCCATCGAGCTGGCACGGCTCATAAAACGGCTGCTGCCAAGGAAGAAAAGTCCGTTGTCCGTGCTTGTGGCGGGTCTTGGGAACCGTGAGGTGACGCCGGATGCGCTTGGACCGAGAGTGGTAGACAATATCATGATTACACGCCATGTGCTCAGAGAGTTCGGGAAATATGCATTTGGCGAGGAAGAGGTCAATGCGGTCAGCGGCATTGTGCCTGGCGTGATGGCGCAGACAGGCATGGAGAGTCAGGAGATTGTACGAGGCGCCATTGAGGAGACGAAACCGGACGTGATGATTGCCATTGACGCTTTGGCGGCACGCAGTACGAGAAGATTGAGCAGAACGATCCAGATTACGGATACCGGGATTAACCCGGGCTCCGGTGTGGGGAATCACCGTCACGGATTATCTGAGGAGACATTGGGAATCCCAGTCATTGCAATCGGGGTTCCCACGGTGGTCGATGCGGCAACGATTGTCAGCGACACCATGCAGACGTTGATTCAGGCGATGGAGGCACACAGCCATTTCCAGACACTGAGCACGGGTCTGAACGCATTGAACGATATGGAGAAACATGAATTGATCCGGGAGCTTCTCTCCCCCCAGTTAAATACAATGTTTGTTACGCCCAAGGACATTGACGAATCCATCAAACGGTTGAGCTTTACCCTGTCGGAAGGATTGAACATTGCTTTTGCATAAAATTTTTGGTACAGGCATATATTTAAGTGTTACCAGGTTATAGAAAAGATATGGCTGTTCGTTCACCGGAATGATGGGATAACTGAAATGGGGAAAGCTTTGATAAGGAAAAGGAAGAGGAAGGGAAAATACAGGCAGTGGCTAATCGGCGGATTGAGCGTGCTGTTTGTATTTGTCTGCTATCAAAATATAGCGTCTCTGGGGAATGCTCCTGTAATGGGGCAGGTTGTAAATTATGTCAGGGAAGAAATCGCAGTATCTGCGTGGAAAAATTGCATGATGGCGATGCTCTGTGAGCAGAAGGAAACTTCTCCGACTCTGGAAAGTTATCTTCTGCAGAAAATGGAAGGATTTTATCCGGTCTGCGCATTCAGTGAAACGCTGGCAGAATATGACACGCAGATTGAGAGTGATTTGAACCAGAATATGATGGCGGAAAATAGGAAGGAAACGCAGGACAAAAAGCAGGAGAAAGACGATGCGCAGGAAACAGGAGAATCCATAAAAACGGACGGCTCAGAGGAGGAGCCAAAGGACACTGTAGTAGCCGAGGGCACCATCGGGCAGGAAAAAAAGGAGCAGCAGACGGCGGCTGAGACCTCAAAGTCCGATGGCAGGGTGGTTGAGATTCCCAGGGAAAAACTGAATGATTTTGATTTTCTGATTCAGAATTTCTACCAGGTAGACCGCACGACGACGATTGATGGCAATGAATTAAATGCGCAGCAAATGCTGGCAAAGGACATGAAACTGCAAAGCGGAAATGAAAATGTGCAGATTTTAATTTACCACACCCATTCTCAGGAGGGGTATGCGGATTCCACGCCCGGCGACGCGGGCAGCAGCGTGGTTGCCCTGGGTGAACGTTTGACGCAATTGCTTACGGAACAGTATGGTTTTCATGTCCTGCACCACACGGGAGAATACGATGTAGCGGATCGTGATAATGCCTATTCCTATGCGGGTCCCGCATTGGAGCAAATATTAGCGGAAAACCCCAGTATAGAGGTCGTAATCGATTTGCACCGGGACGGCGTGCCGGATAATATTCATCTTGTGTCCGAGGTGAATGGAAAGCAAACGGCACAGATTATGTTTTTTAACGGACTCAGCCGGACGACCAAAAATGGAAATATCGCTTATCTGGCAAATCCAAATCTTGCCGACAATCTTGCCTTTTCCTTCCAGCTGAAACTGGCGGCGGAGGAATATTATCCCGGTTTTTCCCGCGCCACCTATCTCAAAGGCTACCGTTATAACCTTCACTACCGTCCGAAGAGCCTTCTGGTGGAAGTGGGCGCCCAGACGAACACGTTTGAGGAGGCATTGAACGCTATGGAGCCATTGGCGGACGTGTTACATAGAGTGCTTGCACCCTGAGGAAGAGGTGATGCATAAAATATCTGTACCCTGAGAAAGAAGGTTTTTAAGATGCAGGAGAACAAAACGATAAGTGTTCGTATCGTGGATTGGGAAGAGCTGTGGCAAAAAGAACGAAACGGGCAGGAAGAGCTGCTTATGCAGTCGGTCAGGCGTCTGGAGCCTGCCTACTGGGTCGGAGTAAAATTACAGGAGGGCTGTCTGTATGGGTCTTTTTGTTTTCATGAAAATGCTGAGGTAAAGAGACGGATCATGAGTGCGGCGTTTCTGTTAAATGAACAGGAATTTCTCATGGTTGTTTTGAAGGACGAGAAACATATTCTGCCTGTACATCAGCTGCCCGGGGAGGAAAACGGCATGGAGGGCAAGCTGGAAGCAATCTTTGAGACGATTTTAAAACAGGGTCAGCAGGAAGTGGAGCGGATGGAAAAATATCTGATTGACATGGAGCGTGAAATTGTACGGGGCAAGATTAACCGCAACCGAAACCGCTCTATTTTTGAGTGCAAGCGTCTACTTACGGTGTGGAAAAATGATTACGCCCAATTTCTGAATCTGATTGAGGGAATCAATGGACTGGAAGATAAGAAGAAAGAAACGCAGGGACAAATACTGAGTGAGGAATCTGCGTGTTATTTTCGTGTCTACGAAAATAAAATGCGTCGTTTGACGGAAGATACACAATTTTTATATGAAGAACTCGTACACATCCGTGAGGTTTTGGACGCGGCGTTGTCCTATGAGCAGAACCGGATTATGAAGTTATTTACTACAGTAACGACGATTTTCATGCCGCTGTCTTTGATTGCCGGCTGGTATGGCATGAATTTTGAGGGGATGCCGGAGCTGCACTGGCGGTATGGTTATCTGTTTGTGTCGGTATTGAGCGTGCTGGTTGTCGTGGCATGTTTCTGGTTTTTCCGGAGGAAGAAGTTGTTTTGATTCAGTGATATACATGAAAGCCGATTGCTCCGTGCTTTGCACTTACGCAATCGCTGCCATATTCGCAATTCAGGCTGTCGCCTTACTTGCGAATATGGGTCAGGTTGCCCAATATCCAGTCTCATGGGCATACAAGTATGCCATGTGCCTGTCTATTGACAACGCTTTCATGATAAAATCTAAACTTTTTATAAAATCTATATTTTCATATTGACAAAGAAAATAAGGAGTGCTAAATTATGTACATAGGCTGTTAGCACTCAGTTTCAAGGAGTGCTAATAAAATGATTAAAAGAAAAAGATTACCCGGTAAGGAGGAATAGGAATGAAATTAGTACCATTGGGAGACAGAGTCGTATTAAAGCAGTGTGAGGCAGAGGAGACTACCAAGTCCGGTATCATTCTGGCTGGGACTGCACAGGAGAAACCACAGGAGGCTGAAGTTGTGGCGGTAGGACCTGGCGGAAACGTGGACGGTAAAGAAGTAACCATGCAGGTGAAGGTTGGAGATAAGGTAATCTACTCCAAATATGCTGGTAACGAAGTAAAACTGGATGGAGAAGAATTTATTATTGTAAAACAGAACGATATTCTTGCAGTCGTTCAATAATTATTCAATATAAAACTTAAAGGAGACGAATTATCATGGCAAAGGAATTAAAATATGGAACAGAGGCCAGAGCCGCATTGGAATCTGGTGTAGATAAACTGGCAAATACCGTAAGGGTAACGTTGGGACCGAAAGGAAGAAACGTTGTTCTGGATAAGTCTTTTGGCGCTCCCCTTATCACCAATGACGGTGTGACGATTGCAAAGGAGATCGAGTTGGAAGACGCGTTTGAGAATATGGGCGCGCAGCTTGTCAAAGAGGTGGCAACCAAGACAAACGATGTGGCAGGAGATGGAACGACCACAGCGACCGTTCTGGCACAGGCAATGATTAAAGAAGGCATGAAGAACCTGGAGGCGGGTGCAAATCCGATCGTACTGCGTCGCGGCATGAAGAAAGCGACCGACAAGGCAGTGGAAGCGATTGCAGCTATGAGCCAGAAAGTAAACGGCAAGGATCAGATTGCAAAAGTTGCGGCAATCTCCGCCGGGGACGAGGTAGTAGGCAATCTTGTGGCTGATGCGATGGAGAAAGTTTCCAATGACGGCGTTATCACGATTGAGGAATCCAAGACCATGGCAACAGAGCTTGATCTGGTAGAAGGTATGCAGTTTGACCGTGGATATATTTCCGCATACATGGCAACCGACATGGATAAGATGGAAGCAGTATTAGACGATCCCTATATTTTAATTACAGATAAGAAGATCAGCAACATTCAGGAAATCCTTCCGTTGTTGGAGCAGGTGGTACAGTCTGGCGCAAGACTTCTGATTATCGCTGAAGATATTGAGGGCGAGGCGCTTACGACATTGATTGTCAACAAATTGCGCGGTACATTCAATGTAGTTGCAGTGAAAGCTCCGGGTTACGGCGACAGAAGAAAAGCCATGCTTGAGGATATTGCAATTCTTACCGGCGGACAGGTGATTTCAGAAGAAGTTGGCTTAGAGCTGAAAGAGACGACAATGGAGCAGCTTGGACGTGCGAAATCCATTAAAGTTCAGAAAGAAAACACAATTATTGTCGATGGCGAGGGTGATAAGGAGGCGATTGCTTCAAGAATATCCCAGATTCGCGCACAGATTGAAGAGACAACATCTGAATTTGATAAAGAAAAATTACAGGAGAGACTTGCAAAACTGGCAGGTGGCGTAGCTGTGATTCGTGTCGGCGCTGCAACGGAGACTGAGATGAAAGAGAGCAAGCTGCGTATGGAGGATGCTTTAAACTCTACCAGAGCAGCAGTAGAGGAAGGCATTATTGCAGGCGGTGGTTCTGCATATATCCACGCGGCAAAACAGGTAGCAGAGCTGGCAAATACTCTGGAAGGTGATGAGAAGACAGGTGCAAAGGTAATCTTAAAGGCATTGGAAGCGCCGTTGTACTATATCACTGCAAATGCAGGACTGGAAGGCGCTGTCATCATCAACAAAGTGAAAGAATCTGAGCCAGGCGTTGGTTTTGATGCAGCAAAAGAAGAATATGTAAATATGGTATCAGCCGGAATCCTTGATCCTGTGAAAGTTACCAGAAGTGCATTGCAGAATGCTACTTCCGTAGCGTCCACACTTCTGACAACGGAGTCCGTAGTGGCAAACATCAAAGAGGATTTACCCCCTATGCCTGCAGGCGGCGCAGGTGGGATGGGAATGATGTAAATTCCCATAGAAAGAAACGCGAAAATATCGTGAGAGGCAGCATTCCGCAGGGATGCTGTCTTTTTTCTATAGAAAAGCCATTGTCACGCTGAAATGTGATAGAATCTTTTGGCCAGAATAAAAATAACTTGTCGGAATTGTTGTTACAGCCGGGAGATGATACCTTGGGATCAATTGACAGCATAAGAAAATAAATGCAGGGAAAACTGAAAAGAAAATGGGACAAGAAGATTGTATCAATTCAAAAAGTATGTTAGAATATATCTAATTATGAGATAATAGAAGGAGGACTATCTGTGGGAAAAATTGCAGTAGTATCAGACAGTAACAGTGGAATTACGCAGGAACAGGCAAAGGCGTATGGGATATATGTGCTGCCCATGCCCTTTTTTATAAATGAAGAGACATATTTTGAAGACATATCCCTTACGCAGGAACAGTTTTATGAGAAACTGGAAGGAAATGCAGATATCTCCACGTCCATGCCGGCGGTGGGGTCTGTGACGGAGTTATGGGATCAATTGTTACAGGAGTACGATGAGATTGTGCATATTCCTATGTCGAGCGGATTGAGCAGTTCCTGCGAGACGGCAATGATGCTGGCGCAGGATTATGAAGGTAAGGTGCAGGTAGTGAATAATCAACGTATTTCCGTAACTCAGAGGCAGACTGTATTGGATGCCGTAGAGCTGGCAAAACGAGGCAGCACTGCAAAGGAAATCAAAGATTATCTGGAAGAGACAAAGTATGATTCCAGCATCTATATTATGGTGGACACGCTGTATTATCTGAAGAAGGGCGGACGCCTTACTCCGGCGGCGGCAGCGCTGGGTACTTTGCTGAAACTCAAACCGGTATTACAGATTCAGGGAGAGAAACTGGATAGCTATGCAAAGGCGCGGACCGTAAAACAGGCAAGAACGATTATGATTGATGCTATCAGGAATGATCTCGCAAAACGTTTCAAAGATGAAAATGCAGAAAATATGCATATCTTTGTGGCATATACAAAAAATAAGGAACTTGCGCTTGATTTTAAGGCGCAGATAGAGACGGCAATCCCGGGAACACATATTGAGTTCGTAGATCCATTATCATTAAGTGTGGCCTGTCATATCGGACCGGGTGCTTTGGCGGTAGCTTGTTCCAAGAAATTGCCTCCGGCGTAGGAGGATTTTCCAGGAATCCACATGCTGATTGCAAAGGAGAAGAAGATGAAAAAACGTATTGGGACAAAAATAATGGTATTGCTGGGGATTTTATCGCTGTTCTTTCTGGGGTTTAGTCTGGCAAACGTGATGGCGCTTTCTGAAATCAATGAGAAGAACAGTGAGATAGCAGATATTTATCTGCAATTGCAGAAAATTGAAGGACAGATGTCAGTACAGGCACAGGAATTCCGGGGACTTATGGAATCGGGGAAACTCAAAGCGCAGGGTGTTAAGAAGATAGAGGAAAAGGCCTCCGGTCTTCAGGGCTATCTGGATAATATGGACGCGCTGTGCCACCAGACCGCAGATACAATGCTGAATGACACGTTTACAGCCTATAAAGAGCAGTTCGAAGAGTTTATGGAATTGGGCATTCAGGCGGCTAAGGTAGTGGAACAGGGAGATAATATTGCGGCGCTGGAAGTTTTGAGGCAGTGCAGGGAGAAAAGAGATATCCTTGATGAGTGTAAGGTGACTTACACAGAAGCCATGGAGAGCAGAATCAATTATGTAGCGGACAGGATTGATTCAAAGATAGC
Source organism: uncultured Lachnospiraceae bacterium (assembly GCA_910578825.1). Classification (GTDB taxonomy): domain Bacteria; phylum Bacillota; class Clostridia; order Lachnospirales; family Lachnospiraceae; genus Petralouisia. Next base: position 13,972 of record CAJTSB010000026.1, read on the forward strand.
AGGTACATACATCTTTAATGTGGTAATGATTGTTATTTTTACCCTGATGGCGGGGGCGGTGATTCTCATTGTTATGTGTACGATTGCCCGGCCGGCGAAAAAGGCCAGCGGACACCTGAATCAGATCGTAGAAAAGATTCAGAAAGAAGAGGGCGATTTGACGGAGCGTATCGTCGTAAAGACGGAGGATGAAGTGGGACAGCTTGTCAGCGGCGTCAACGGATTTATTGAGCAGCTTCAGGCGCTGATGAGGAAGTTAAAAGGTGATTCCGCCCGTATGCTGGAATCTGCGGATATGATTACGGATCGGGTTAATATTTCCAATGAAAATGTGAACAGTGTATCCGCCGCGATGGAAGAACTGGCAGCCAGCATGGAAGAGGTATCGGCCAGCCTGGAGCAGATGACGATCGGGAGTAATGACATTTACAAAAAAGTTGAGGCTATGGCGACCAGGGCGGGCAATGGAGCAGACCTTGTGGAACAGATTAAGGTTCGGGCACAGTCAGTCCGGAAGGACGCGGTGGATAGCAAGACGGCAGCTGCCGAAATGATTGCAGAGATACGTGTGATGTTAGAGCAGGCGGTAAAAGAAAGCAAGAGTGTCAAGCGCATCAATGAGTTGACCGGTGATATTCTTGATATCAGCAGTCAGACGAATCTGCTTGCCCTAAACGCATCGATAGAGGCGGCGAGAGCCGGAGATGCAGGAAAAGGGTTTGCCGTGGTAGCAGATGAAATCCGTATACTTGCAGATAACAGCAAAGATACCGCAAACAATATTCAGAATATCAGTAATATGGTAACGGCTGCGGTAGAAAAACTTGCGTTAAACGCTGAGAATATGTTACAGTATATTGACGAAAATGTCATGAAAGATTATGATGGTTTTGTAAATGTCGCGAATAATTATCAACATGATGCAGAAGATGTTGATGTCATACTAACAGAATTTGCAAGCGGGACATCTGAGATGCAGTCGATTATGCAGCGTATCAATGTGGGAATCAATGATATTTCTGTTACCGTGGATGAGAGTGCGAAAGGCGTCACAAATGTTGCGGAGAACACAGGAAACCTCGTTGAGGCAATGGCTGGAATTCAGAAAGAGACACAGAACAGCCAGAGTATTTCCAGAGAGCTGTGTGATGAAGTGGAGAGATTTAAAAAGGTATAATCTCAGTCCGGCCGTGCACAGGAATTATAATCATGTATGATAAACAGTGCGGCTGAACTGTTATAGAAATTAAGAATATGGTAAAGGATGGTATTGAAATGTCATTATTAGAAGAATGGAGAAGCGTCGCCTATAATCAGGAGGCAAACAAAGGAGAAATTCAGCGTTTTTGGCAGAGATATTTCCTGTTGGAGAAAGGTGTTTACGAGAAGTTGCTGGTGAATCCGGATGAAGCCGTTGAGGGAACAGTCAAAGAACTTGCTGAGAAATATGGAATAACTGTTATGGAAATGGTCGGGTTTCTCGATGGAATCAATGAGAGTTTGATTGAGGCCAATCCGATTGAGGAGATGGACGAGGATACGAAGGTCAGTCTGGCGTTTGACAAGGAGAAACTTTATAAGAATATGGTGGATGCCAAGGCGGACTGGCTCTATGAACTTCCCCAGTGGGAGAGCATTTTTGACGAGGATACCCGCCATAAGCTCTATCTGGAACAGAAGAAATCCGGTACAATTATAAAGGAGCAGAAAGTATACCCCAATGACCCCTGCCCCTGCGGAAGCGGAAAGAAATATAAGAAATGCTGTGGAAGGAATTAGGAGAATACTATGAAAGTTACATTGAAAGACGGATCTGTCAAGGAGTACAGCGAGTCAAAGAGTGTTTATGATATCGCGTTGGATATCAGTGAAGGATTGGCGAGGGCAGCCTGTGCCGGCGAGGTGAACGGTGAGGTTGTGGATTTGCGGACAGTTGTGGACAATGACTGTGAGCTGAATATTCTGACGCAGAAGGATGACGAAGGAATCCGGGTTGTCCGCCATACGTGCTCCCATGTGCTGGCAGAGGCTGTAAAACATTTGTTTCCAAACGCAAAGCTTGCCATCGGACCGTCGATAGACGAAGGTTTCTATTATGATTTTGAAGCAGAGCCTTTTTCCAGAGAGGATTTGGACAATCTGGAGAAGGAGATGAAAAAGATTATCAAAGCAGGATGCCGTCTGGAGAAATTCACGCTCCCGAGAGCGGAGGCAATTTCGTTCATGCAGGAGAGAGAGGAGCCGTATAAGGTAGAGCTGATTGAGGATTTGCCGGAAGATGCGGAGATTTCTTTCTATAAGCAGGGGGATGGATTTACCGACTTGTGTGCGGGTCCTCATCTGATGAGCACAAAACCCATCAAGGCGTATAAATTGATTTCCTCCTCCATGGCGTATTGGAGAGGCGATTCTGATAAGGCACAGCTGCAGAGAATTTATGGTACGGCATTCTCAACAAAAGACGAGCTGAACGCATATCTTGAGCATTTGGAAGATATCAAAAAACGCGACCATAATCGACTGGGACGCGAGATGAAATTATTTACCACGGTGGATGTGATTGGACAGGGACTGCCTTTGCTGATGCCGAGGGGAGCCAAGATGGTACAGACCATGCAGCGGTGGATTGAAGACCTTGAGGACAATGAATGGGGCTATATCCGCACGAAGACGCCGTTGATGGCGAAATCTGATCTGTATAAGATTTCCGGTCACTGGGATCATTATACCGACGGTATGTTTGTGCTGGGGGATGAAGAGAAGGACAAAGAAGTGTTTGCTTTACGTCCAATGACTTGTCCGTTCCAGTATTATGTATATAAGGCGGAGCAGCATTCCTATCGCGATCTGCCTCTGCGTTACGGTGAGACCTCTACGTTGTTCCGTAATGAGGATTCTGGAGAGATGCACGGACTTACGAGAGTGCGTCAGTTTACGATTTCGGAGGGACATCTGATTGTCCGCCCGGATCAGATGGTGGAGGAATTTAAGCGCTGCCTTGCATTGGCGAAACATTGCCTGACGACCCTGGGCGTTGAGGAAGACGTTACTTATCACCTGTCTAAATGGGATCCGGACAACCGCGAGAAGTATATCGGAGAGCCGGAAGTCTGGGAGGAAACGCAGCAGCATATGCGCAATATTATGCTGGAATTGGAAATCCCGTTTACCGAGGAAGTGGGCGAAGCTGCTTTCTACGGTCCCAAGATAGATATCAACACCAAAAATGTCTATGGCAAGGAAGATACCATGATTACCATTCAGTGGGATGCCCTGCTTGCCGAGCAGTTTGATATGTATTACATTGACCAGAACGGCGACAAAGTACGTCCTTACATCATTCACAGAACTTCTATGGGCTGTTATGAGCGCACATTGGCATGGCTGATTGAGAAATATGCGGGTAAATTCCCGACATGGCTGTGTCCGGAGCAGGTAAGGGTGCTGCCGATTTCGGATAAATATGAGAACTATGCTGCAGAAGTTGAGCAACAGTTGAGGGCGAATGGCATTCTCTGTTCTGTGGATAACCGTTCGGAGAAGATTGGCTATAAGATTCGCGAGGCGCGTCTCGAGAAACTTCCCTATATGCTGGTTGTAGGACAGAAGGAGGCGGAAGAGCACACGGTATCTGTAAGAAGCCGTTTTGCGGGAGATGAAGGAGCCCAATCGTTAGATGCATTTATTGCACAGATTAGCGAGGAAATCCGTACGAAGAAAATTCGCAAAGAAGAAGTACAGGAAGAAAATAAAAATTAAATATAATTTTTGTGTTTGTGTGGCAGTTCTTGCCATGCATAAATGACATGAAATCCCCTGATACTAATAAAGCGGACAGAACCATAAAAGGTCTGTCCGCTTTAAAATCGCCGGAAAAGGTGCAAGAAAGGAGATTTCAAAATGACACGTTTAAAATGTTCTGTAAGGAATTGTGCTTACAATGATGACAACCTCTGCGCTAAGAGGGATATTATGGTAGGAGGACAGGAGGCGGACAAACCAAATGAAACCTGTTGCGAGAGTTTTCGCGAGCGAAGCGAGAGCATGACAAACTCTGTACAGCAGGGAACTCCTGAGACCAGTGTGGGATGTCACGCAGAAAACTGTCGATTTAACGAAGGATGTAAATGCCATGCGGATGAAATCGGCATAGCAGGCAGCAATGCATGTTGCTGTGCGGAGACAAAATGCGCAAGCTTTGACTGTGAATGCAAGTAAGTAAATTTTTACAAAAAATAAAAAAACACTTGTAAAATGAAAAGACTAGAAGTAAAATAGGACTGGAATATCGAATGGAAAGCATAGGAGGATGTCATGCGTAAGAAGTCTCATATATCGTTGGCGAAGTATATTGTAGGAAGTTTGGATGAACAGGATCTTATCAAACACAAAAAGGCGTTTTATCTTGGGAGTATCCTGCCGGACTGTAAACCCTCTTTTTTGACAGTGAAACATGAGATGGAAGGAACGTTTCCAAAAGTTCAGCGTGAGTTGAAGAGGTTGGTGGAGCTGCAGCAGTCTTCTAAGATTAATATGCGGGTCTTCTACCGTAATCTGGGCGAAATGATTCATTATATTGCAGATTACTTCACATTTCCTCATAATGCTAAGTTTTCCGGGAACCTGAAAGAACACTGTATTTATGAAAAGCATCTGAAGAAGACCCTGAAGGAATATATTCAGAGTGGCGAGGCTAAGAGAAATCAGCCTCAGATTTTGAAATCCGTGCAGAATCTTAACAGCACGGAGGCAATTTGTAATTTCATCAGGAAAAAGCACGATGCATATATTAAATTGAAGAATAATGTCGAAGATGACTGCCGACAGATTGTATCGCTCTGCCATCAGGTGGTGGCGGCGGTTTTACAGCTGGTTCACAGGGACTCTCCCCGAATGCCGATAATTGCAGCCAATTAGAGATTTGTCGAATAAAAGCATTCCCTGTCGAAATCTCGTGTAAAAAAATAGCGAAATACGTTTGATTTTTGCACAAAAAGAGACTACAATAAGGGTGCATAAGACAAGGAGCTGCAAGATGAAGAGAATAGGAGAACTACGAAAAGAAATTGAGACAGTACGAAGGGAATTAGATGTAGTTGCAGCGGAAGATGTCAGTACGGAGGAATGTTATCGCATCAGCCTTCGCCTGGATCGTCTCATGGAAGACTACATGCAATACACAAAAGAAGAGCACCTTCAGAATTGCGGGTGAGAATGACAATAGAATATAGTGATAGAAGAGAACCCTGAGAAATCAGGGTTCTTTTTTGTCTTATAGGAAATATGTGCGCAATCCCCCATGAATGAGGGATAGGGGCGTTGATGCGGGCTTGCCCGCTTTGTTCTTTTGTAAAATTACTAAAATTCTGTTGCTTTTTCTCCGGTAATGGTCTAGAATGGAATATGAGTGGAGGAAAGTGGTAGATAATGGATTGAAGTGGTGGATAAGTGGATAACATTGTGGATAACCCACTGAGAAAAGCCATAATCCCGAAGTCAGAAGGTGATGCAGATGTTCATGGGAGAATACAATCACACAGTAGATGCAAAGGGCAGACTGATAGTTCCTTCCAAATTCAGGGACCAATTGGGTGATGAATTTGTGGTAACAAAGGGATTGGATGGATGTTTATTTGTGTATTCTTCAGAAGAATGGAAGCTGATCGAGACGAAATTCCGTGAGGTATCACAATTCTCCAAAGAAGCCCGTAAGTTTGCGAGATTCTTCTTTGCGGGCGCAACTGTCTGTGAAGTGGACAAGCAGGGGCGCGTTCTTCTCCCGGCAGTCTTACGGGAATTTGCAGGGATTGAGAAGGAAATCATATCCGCAGGCGTGGTAAACCACATTGAAATCTGGAGTAAAGACAGATGGCAGGAGACCAGCGAGTATGATGACGTGGAGGAAATCGCAGAACATATGGCAAGCCTCGGATTAATGATATAAGAAAGGAAATCGCATGGAATTTAAGCATAAGTCCGTTCTTTTAAGAGAGACAATCGAATACCTGAACATCCGGCCGGATGGAGTCTATGTAGACGGAACGCTGGGTGGCGGCGGACATGCATACGAGGTGTGTAAGCGGTTATCGAAAAGAGGAAAGTTTATTGGAATTGACCAGGATGAGGATGCCATTAAAGCGGCGACCAGAAGGTTGTCAGAGTTTGAGGACAAGATACAGATTATACGGAGCAATTACTGTGATATGCGGCAGGTGTTAGCGGATATCGGCATTGCAAGGGTGGATGGTATTGTGCTGGATTTGGGCGTATCGTCCTACCAGTTGGATGACCCGACCCGGGGATTTACCTATCGAACGGAGGATGCACCGCTGGATATGAGGATGGACAAACGTCAGGAGTTTACGGCGAAGGATATTGTAAATACCTACAGTGAACAGGAATTGTATCGGATCATCCGTGATTATGGAGAAGATAAATTTGCAAAGAACATTGCCAGACATATTGTATCGGCAAGACAGGAAAAAGAGATAGAAACGACAGGTGAATTGACGGAGATTATCAAAGCTGCAATCCCGGCAAAGATACGCATGAAGGGAGGACATCCTTCCAAACGCACGTTTCAGGCAATCAGAATTGAGCTGAACCGGGAATTGGAGTTGTTGCAGGAGTCGTTGGAGGATATGATTCGTCTCCTGAATCCGGGAGGGAGAATTGGAATTATTACCTTTCATTCCCTGGAAGACAGGATTGTGAAGAACATTTATAAGAAAAATGAGAATCCATGCACATGTCCCAGTGATTTTCCGGTATGCGTGTGTGGCAGGAAACCGTCAGGCAGGGTGGTGACAAGAAAACCAATCGTGCCGTCCGAGGAAGAAATTGAGTTTAATCCGCGCTCCAGGAGCTCAAAACTGAGGGTGTTTGAGAAAATGGAGACAGAATAGAAATATAGGCAGAATAGAGCAGAGACAGATTAGGAGACAAGATTATGAGACAGCAACAAGAGTTGCAATATTGGGAAAGCAATACAACATACATAGATGGAAGTGCGGCAAGAGAGCTCCAAAGAGAAATTGAGCAGCGCAGAGAGCAGGTACATCAGGAGTTTGTGCGGCGGCAGGAGGAAGAACGGGAACTTCGAAAGCGTCAGAGACAGACCCGGGTTGCTGTTCAGAGGAATCGTGCGCGTTCTCTTCAGATTAGCCCGACTTACGTGATGTTTTTAACGGCAACGGTGGCAGTGATGGCGGTGGTTTTCGCCTGCTATCTGCATTTGCAGTCTGTATTAAACCAGAGCGTGCAGAATGTTGCCAGCCTGGAGACGGAAGTTTTGGATTTGAAGAACGATAACGATGCGGTACAGAAGAAGATCAGCAATTCAGTAAATATCGACAATATCAGACAGCGCGCCATGAATGAGCTTGGCATGGCATATCCACAGGAAGATCAAATTGAGTATTTTGAGGTGGATAACGACGATTATATGAATCAGTACGAAGAGATACCGGAAAGGTGAAATGCCAGTGGGTAATCGAAAACAGGAATACAGAAAAAAGAGAACGGCGAAATTTTCTTCGACGATGAAAAAGAAACTACTGATCGTATTTTCCGCAATTATAGCGCTGTCTGTCGGACTGGTGGCAAGACTCATCTATATTGACCAGGTAAAAGGGGAAGAGTATGAAAAGCAGGTACTCGGACAGCAGAGTTACGGGAGCGAGACGATTCCCTATCAGCGTGGAGAAATTCTCGATACGAAGGGAATTGTTCTGGCAACCAATGTGGATGTATACAATGTGGTTCTGGATTGCAAGCTTATCAATGATGACAAAGACAAATACATGGAGCCTACGATAAAGGCTTTACTTCAGTGTTTTGAGGATGTCACCGAAGAAGAAATTCGTGCGGCGCTTGCCGAACAGGCGGATAGCCGCTATTTTGTATTGCGCAAGAAACTGCTCTATGAGCAGATTGAGCCATTTCAGGAATTGCAGGCTCAGACGGACAGAAAGGGTAAAAAGGTAAACCCCAATGTTCAGGGCGTATGGTTTGAGAAAGAGTATAAGAGGCAGTACCCTTATGGGAAACTTGCCAGCAAGGTACTGGGATTCACGACGTCTGGAAATGAGGGCATCGGCGGTCTGGAAGATTATTACAATGACACGTTAAATGGAATTGATGGCAGACAGTATGGTTATCTTAATACAGACAACAATCTGGAAAAGACAACGAAGGAACCTGTCAATGGCAACAGCCTGATTACAACGATTGACTCCAATATTCAGAAAATCATTGATGATAATATTGCACAGTTTCAGGAAGAACACCGAGACGAGGAAGTGACAGGAGCCGGCAGCCGGCATACGGGCGTTCTCGTCATGAATCCGCAGAATGGGGAAATTCTTGGGATGTCCGATAATTATACCTATGATTTGAATAATCCATGGGATTTGACGCAGTATTTTCCACAGGACAAAGTAGATAAATTTAGTGAGAAACAGAGGTTGAAACGACTCAATGCCATCTGGCAGAATTTCTGCATCACTTATACGTACGAGCCGGGTTCCACCGCAAAGCCGTTTACGGTTGCCACGGGACTGGAGACGGGAAAACTCAAGGAAACGTATGAGTGCGACGGTGTGGAGAAATATGGAGGACATGAAATTAAATGCGTCAACCGTTCCGGTCACGGGACGGAAACGATTGAGAAGTCTCTGATGGACTCCTGCAATGACGCGCTGATGCAGATGGCGGTAGATATCGGAAAAGAGGATTTTTATAAGTACCAGAATATATTTAATTTTGGATTGAAGACGAATATTGACCTGCCGGGAGAAACACGTACGGATGGACTGATTTATACGGTAGATAATACGAATATGACGTCCCTGGTCACGAATTCATTCGGACAGAATTTTAACGTGACGATGGTGCAGCTTGCAAGTGCGTTTTGTTCCTTGATCAATGGAGGCTACTATTATCAGCCGCATCTTGTCAAAAAAATTGTTGATGAGCATGGGAATATTGTGCAGAATATGGAAACTTCCCCCTTGAAACAGACGATTTCCAGACAGACAAGCGACTTGATAAAGGAGTATCTCTATAAGACCGTGTCCGAGGGAACCGGAAGGAGCGCCAAGGTGCCGGGATATTCCATGGGTGGAAAAACGGGAACAGCGCAGAAAGGAAGGCGCGAGGATAAGAAATATGTCGTTTCTTTTATTGGATTTGCACCGGTAGAGGATCCGAAGGTTCTTGTCTATGTCGTAATTGACGAGGCGAATGTTGCGGAGGACGACCAGAGCAGCGCGCTTGCCACAGCTTTGGCGAAAAAAATTTTTGGAGAACTTCTTCCTTATATGAATATATTTGAAGATGAGCGGGAAGTGACGGCGGATGATGGCACGGCGCAAGGCGAAGTGACACAGGAGGAAGAATCGCAGGAAGACGCATCGCCGGAAACATCGGAGGCTGTTCCGGAGGACGTGCCGGACGCCATGCCCGAAGGTGCGGATGGAACCATGCAGCAGCCGGAGGATATGCTGGATGGGATGACGCCCGAAGAATATCCGTAATAGAGTTTTCGAACAAAAAGTACATAACCTCATAAATAAGGTAATAGATTATAGTAACAGTTTTTATGAGGTTTTTGAATGGTTCGCAATAAAACGTTTAATCGCAGGAAGATACTGATCATTTTCGTGGTGGTATCTCTGGTGCTTGTGATGCTTGTCGGAAGGTTGGTCTATCTGATGGTGTTTTGTTCCGAATATTACGGAAAGAAAGCGGAAGACTTGCATGAGCGGGAACGGGATATCAAGGCGGCGCGCGGTAAGATTATTGACGCCACCGGAACAGTGCTCGCGACCAATCGCACGGTCTGTACGATTTCCGTGATTCACAGTCAGCTTGAGGATCCCGAGAAGGTGATCGAGGTTTTGAGCCGCGAGCTTGGCATGGAAGAGAGTACAGTCCGAAAGCGCGTGGAAAAAGTGAGTTCCATTGAACGCGTGAAATCCAATGTGGACAAAGAATCCGGAGACAGAATCCGCAATTACGGGCTCGCCGGAGTAAAAGTAGACGAGGACTATAAGCGTTATTACCCTTATGATACGCTGGCATCCAAAGTTTTGGGCTTTACAGGAGGCGATAATCAGGGTATCATTGGACTGGAAGTTAAGTATGAAGACTACTTAAAGGGCACAAATGGGAAAATTCTGACACTGACGGACGCCCGCGGCGTGGAAATTGAAAATGCCGGGGAACGCAGGCAGGAGCCGGTAGACGGCAATAACCTTCATATCAGCTTGGATTATAATATCCAATTGTACTGCGAACAGGCGGCAAAAAAGGCGATGGAGGCAAAATCAGCAGACAGTGTATCCATCATCGTCATGAATCCCCAAAATGGAGAGATTATGGCGATGGTAAATGTGCCAGAGTTTCATTTAAACGAACCGTTTACGCTGGTATCGCCGGGTGACGGCACAGTGACAGAGAAAAAGGACGCCACGCAGGAACAGCTGAATGGAATGTGGCGCAACCAGTGTATCAGCGATACTTATGAGCCAGGTTCGGTATTTAAGATTATCACGACTTCCGCTGCATTTGAAGAGGGAGTTGTGTCGCTGAATGATAATTTTTTCTGTCCGGGCTACAAATTGGTGGAGGATCGGAGAATCCACTGCCATAAACGTGTAGGTCATGGTGCAGAGACATTTACCGAGGGAATTAAAAATTCCTGCAATCCGGTATTTATTGAGTTGGGAATGCGTCTGGGAACAGACAATTTCTATAAATATTTTAAACAATTCGGGTTATTGGAGCACACCAATATTGACCTTCCGGGTGAGGCGGCAACCATTATGCACGACAAGAAGAATGTCGGGCCGGTGGAACTTGCTACCATTTCTTTTGGACAGTCTTTTCAGGTAACGCCGATTCAGCTCGTAACGACAGTGTCCTCGCTTGTAAATGGGGGAAACAGGATTACGCCGCATTTTGGGGTTTCGGTTAAGAACGACCAGGGACAGCTGGTGAAGAAACTGAAATATGATGTGAGAGAAGGCGTCGTCAGCAGCGAGACTTCGCAGGTGCTGCGCAGCGTACTGGAAAAAGTGGTGTCTGAGGGAAGTGGAAAAAATGCAAAGATTGAAGGTTTTTCCATTGGAGGCAAGACTGCAACTTCACAGACGCTCCCGCGAAGTGCAAACAAATATATCTCATCTTTTTTGGGATTTGCACCTGCGGATCATCCACAGGTATTGGCGCTCTGCATTATCAATGACCCACAGGGAGTCTACTATGGTGGAACCATTGCGGCTCCGGTTGTAAAAGAGATTTTCGCGAATATTCTGCCTTATCTCGGCGTTGAAAAACAGCCGGTGGCAGAAGAAGATGACAAAGAGCAAGAGAACTGATAAGCACGGGGCATAAGCGCCGTAGAGACAAAGAGGAGTAAAGAAAATGGCACAGACAGTGATAATTCCGGTATTGATTTCATTCGCAATTACAGCAGTTTTAGGTCCGGTGGTAATACCGGTTTTGAGGAAAATGAAAATCGGTCAGACGGAGCGTGAAGAACTGAAATCACATCAAAGCAAGCAGGGAACGCCTACTATGGGCGGATTGATGATACTTGCAGGGATTATTCTGACAGCCGTCATTTACATGAAGGATTATCCTCGGATTATGCCTGTGTTATTTGTGACAGTCGGATTTGGAATTATCGGGTTTTTGGATGATTATTTAAAAGTTGTCCTGCGCCGTTCGGATGGTCTTTTGCCCTGGCAGAAGATGCTTGGGCAGATTCTTGTCACAGGCGTGTTCAGTTTTTATATGTATTTTTATACGGAAGGCGCAGACAAGGCATTGATTCCATTTACCGGAGGATTTGAAGGAGGGTATTACCTGAATCTGGGCTGGCTGGCAATTCCGGTTATGTTTCTGGCAATTCTGGGAACCGTAAACGGCGCCAATTTTACGGATGGCCTGGATGGTCTTGCATCCAGCGTTACGGTGTTGATTGCAACGTTTTTCTCTGTAGTTGCTATCGGTACAAACAGCGGCATTGAGCCGATCACCTGTGCGGTTGTGGGCGCTTTGTTAGGATTTTTGCTGTTCAATGTGCATCCGGCGAGCGTGTTCATGGGAGATACCGGTTCACTGGCGCTCGGCGGTTTTGTGGCAGCCACGGCGTATGTATTACAGATGCCGATTTTTATATTGATTGTGGCGATGATTTACTGGATAGAGCTTTTATCTGTTATGATTCAGGTGACTTATTATAAGAAGACCGGCGGCAAGCGTGTGTTCCGTATGGCGCCCATTCATCATCATTTTGAGCTGGGCGGCTGGTCTGAGACCAAGGTAGTGGCGGTATTTTCCATTATCACGGCAATCTTATGTTTAGTCGGACTGCTGGCCTTATAAAAAACAGGAGAATATATCAATGAAAAAGACAGTACAGTTAAAAGGAAAAAATTTCCTCGTTTATGGGGCGGGAATCAGCGGAATTGCAGCTGTTGGACTTTTAGTACGACAGGGATTTTCAGTCGTTCTCTGCGATGGAAATGAGAATCAGAAACAAGAGGAAATCCGTGCAAAAAGCAAGGAGCTGGAAAAGGTAAGAATTATCCTTGGGAATCTGTCGGAGGAAGTGATAAGGGATTGTGATATCGCAGTGTTAAGCCCAGGCGTCCCCACAGACATTGAAGTGGTAGAGAGGATGCGCAGTGCGGGACTGGAAATCTGGGGTGAAATTGAGCTTGCAAGTGTATTTGAACAGGGAAATGTTCTTGCAGTGACAGGTACCAACGGCAAGACCACGACGACTTCCCTGTTGGGGGCCATTATGGAGCATGTCTTCCCTAAGGTAAAAGTTGTGGGAAATATCGGGATACCTTATACCAGTGTCGTAGAAGATACGGATGAATCATCCGTGACAGTGGCGGAAATCAGCAGTTTCCAGTTGGAGACGGTACATACCTTCCGTCCGAGGGTTTCAGCGATTTTAAATATTACGCCTGACCATCTGAACCGTCATCATACGATGGAGAATTACCAGCAGGCGAAAATGCGGATTGCCATGAACCAGGACAGGGATGAGACCTGTATTCTGAATTATGAAGATCCGGTTCTGCGTGCGTTTGCAGGACAGACAAAGGCCCGGGTCGTATTTTTCAGCAGTGCGCAAAAGCTGGAAGAAGGCATATACCTGAAAGGGGAAGAAATTGTCTGGGCCCAGGATGGAGTGGAGACGGTTGTGTGTGGCACGACGCAGTTGCAGCTGATTGGACGGCACAATTATGAAAATGTGATGGCAGCCGCAGCTATGGCAATCTGCTATGGCGTTCCCATAGAGAAGATAAGAGAAGTTCTGGTTCGCTTTACGGGAGTTGCGCACAGGATTGAATATGTGGTAACGAAACGGGGCGTCCGGTTTTACAATGATTCCAAGGGAACAAACCCGGATGCGGCGATTCAGGCAATCCGTGCAATGAAATGGCCGACGTTGCTGATCGGAGGCGGATACGACAAGGATTCCAGTTATGAGGAATGGATTGAGGCTTTTGATGGAAAGGTAAAGAAATTTGTTCTTTTGGGAGCCACCAGAGAGAAAATAAGGGATACGGCAATTCGGCTGGGATATCCGCAGGAGGATATCGTATTGGTGGAAAGCCTCAGGGAGGCAGTCGATATTTGTTATGACAATGCGGTGAGCGGAGATGCAGTGCTGCTTTCTCCGGCCTGTGCGAGCTGGGGAATGTTTGACAATTATGAGCAGCGTGGAGATATGTTCAAAGAAATGGTGAGGGAATTGAATTAAAAGGATTGTAATTAATATAGGGGTGCTGGTATGGACAGAGTGCAGAAGACCGACCAAAGACAAAGGAGTATGCGGTACTTTGACTACAGCCTGTTATTGATTGTCTGTTTTTTAGTCTGTTTTGGGCTGATCATGCTTTACAGTACGAGTTCCTATAATGGGCAGGTCAAATTTGCAGATGGCGCTTACTATTTGAAAAAGCAGTTGCTTGCAGATGTACTCGGGATTGCCGTTATGGCAATGATTGCGAAGATTGACTATCGCGTCTGGAAAAGGTTCTGGTTCCTGGCGTATGTGGCGGCGTTTGGGCTTTGTACGCTGGTATTGTTTGTGGGACAGGAATTGAACGGCGCAAAACGCTGGCTGAAAATAGGACCTTTGAGTTTTCAGCCCTCGGAGATGGCGAAGGTGGCGATTATCATATTTCTGGCGACGATCATCAGCCGGATGCCGAAACAGATGGGGAAGTTTACCGCACTGATAAAGGTCATGCTTCTTGTCATGCCAATGGTTGTGATTGTAGCATCAGAAAACTTAAGTACGGCGATTATTATATTGGGAATTGCAATCTGCCTTGTATTTGTGGCAAGCCCCAAATATATGCAGTTTGTGGTGATGGGAGGAGTGGTAATCGCTTTTGGCGCGGCATTCATCATGCTTGAGTCTTACCGTGCCGAGCGTTTGAAAATCTGGTTGGAGCCGGAGAAGTATGAAAAAGGGTACCAGACGTTACAGGGTCTGTATGCGATTGGCTCCGGCAGCCTGTTTGGTAAGGGAATGGGCGAGAGTATGCAGAAACTGGGATTTGTTCCGGAGGCACAGAATGATATGATCTATTCCATCATCTGTGAGGAACTTGGCCTGTTTGGAGCGGTATGCGTCATCGTGCTGTTTCTGATACTGATTTGGCGTTTCATGGTGATTGCAAACAATGCGCAGGATTTGTACGGAGCGTTGATTGTGACCGGAGTTCTGGCGCATATTGCCATACAGGTGATATTAAATATTGCGGTGGTGACAAATACCATACCGAATACAGGAATTTCCCTGCCGTTTATCAGTTACGGAGGCACGTCAGTCGCGTTTCTGCTGGCAGAAATCGGTCTGGCGTTAAGCGTATCAAAGGGAATACGGCTGGAGGAATAAGAATGGAAAAAGAAAGAAGAAGGCGGAAACAAAAATGGAAATTGGCAGGAACATGTTTTTTATTGTTCCTGCTGGTTCTGGCGGCAGGCGCGTTGGTTGCGCTGAAATTATTTACGGTGGAAACGGTTGTGGTGACAGGAAGCGAGCTATATTCAGATGAGGCTATTGAGGACTGGCTTTTGGATGACGAATATTCCTGGAACAGCCTGTATGTGTTTTTTAAATATAAATTTGAGGAGCCGAGGGAGCTGGCGTTTGTAGATTCTGCGGATATTCGTCTGGAACCTCCACATACGCTGAAGATTACCGTGCAGGAAAAGGAACTGATGGGTCGCATTTACATTTCTTCGATGGGGCAGAATGCCTATTTTGACAAAGAAGGCATGGTTGTGGAAATGTCGTCGGAGGAGATTCAGGGCGTACCAAAGATTACGGGTATGGATGTGGAGCAGATCGTGTTGGGCGAAAAGCTGCCCATCAGGGGAAACAGCGTATTGAAGAACCTGCTGTCACTTACACAGGTGCTGAAGAAATATGAACTGGCGCCTAAGAGCATCCGATATGGCGTGGAGGGAAGTTACACGCTGAAGTATGGTAAAATATCCGTTTTGCTGGGACAAGCAGAGGATTTTAATGAAAAAGTGTCGAGGCTGTCAAAAATCCTGCCGAAACTGGAGGGGAAGAAGGGCACGCTGCATTTGGAAAGCTGGTCGGAAAACACCACGGATATTACGTTTGAACAGTCCGGATAAGAAAAAAACACAGGAAATTAAAATTTCTTATTGATTAATTGCTCAAAAAATTATACTATAGTAGAAGAGTTAAAATGTCGGCGAGTATGCCGAAGCATAACAACGATTTGAAGAATAAGAAACTTGGATATAGAATAGAAGGAGGAAGAACCTTGCTTGAAATTATGACGACTGGGATGGAGTCCAGTGCAAAAATCATCGTGATTGGCGTAGGTGGAGCCGGAAATAACGCGGTGAATAGAATGATTGAGGAGAATATCGGTGGTGTCGAGTTTATTGGGGTGAACACGGATAAGCAGGCTCTTACCTTGTGTAAGGCACCCACGTTAATTCAGATTGGTGAGAAACTTACCAAGGGACTGGGTGCAGGCGCGCAGCCTGAGATTGGTGAAAAAGCTGCAGAGGAGAATATTGAAGAACTGACAGCGGCAATCAAGGGTGCGGATATGGTATTTGTCACATGTGGAATGGGCGGAGGAACAGGAACCGGAGCCGCGCCGGTTGTGGCAAAGCTGGCGAAGGAGATGAATATTTTAACCGTAGGCGTTGTGACAAAACCGTTTAAATTTGAGGCCAAGGCGCGTATGGTAAATGCTTTGGGCGGCGTGGAGCGTTTGAAAGAGAATGTGGATACATTGATTGTAATTCCGAATGACAAGCTGCTTGAAATTGTGGACAGGCGTACAACGATGCCGGATGCTCTCAAGAAAGCGGACGAGGTCTTGCAGCAGGCAGTGCAGGGAATTACGGACTTAATCAATGTTCCGGCATTGATCAATCTGGATTTTGCGGATGTACAGACGGTTATGAAAGACAAGGGACTGGCACATATCGGTATCGGTCTTGCCAAGGGTGATGATAAGGCAACTGAGGCAGTGAAACTGGCGGTTTCAAGTCCGTTGTTAGAGACTACGATCACAGGCGCGTCCCATGTAATTATCAATATTTCAGGAGATATCTCTCTGATGGATGCCAACGATGCGGCAAGCTATGTACAGGATCTGGCGGGAGAGAGCGCGAACATTATCTTCGGTGCGAAGTATGATGAGGATATGGCGGATGAGGCGATTATCACGGTAATTGCGACAGGACTTGGGGACAACGCTGCATCGCCGAAGGTGATGCCGAACATGAAGTATTCCCAGACGCTGCCGACCAGACCGGTTTCCGCGACCCGTGCAACGGCTACTACAAGCAGTACGGCTCGGCCGGCGACTTCTTTTGGCGCCACGACAGCGCCCAGGACGACGTTGGGAACGACACCGGTTTCCGGTATGGGAATCCAGAGACCGAAGAGACCGGAGAGCAGCGTGCAGGAGCGCGATATCAAGATTCCGGAGTTTTTGAAGAATACAAGAAAATAATCAGTACATAAATGATATATTACAATGAAGAGGCATAGAATCCGGGAAATTCCCAGGTTCTATGTTTTTTATGTTATCATACGAACTGGCGCGTGGAGCGATCGGGAAAGGACATCTACAGATAAAGTCGTTTTCTGTAGAAGAATTTTTGGGAAATCGGACAACAGTTTGACAAAAAAATCAGTTCTGCCCTTATATACTGTTGCTATAACAGGGATGACAAGGAGGGTGAGCGTGGAATATGAACTGTATATTGACGTCTGGTTTCTGACGAATTTTACCATGGACGCCGTCGCCCTTATGATTGCCGGCAAGATGATGAGGGAGCGCATCCGCATCGGAAGGCTCTTGCTGGGAAGTCTTGCCGGTACTGCGGGTTCTATGTTTCTTTTCTTTTTTCTGAATGATTACACCTGGTATCAGCTGGGTGTTCATTTTTTGGTAAATCCGGTGATGGTCTGGCTCTGTTATCGCAGCAGGAAATGGAAACAGTTTCTGGGACAATGGTTTGTTACGTATTTGTCCTGTATTTTGTTGGGAGGAATTCTCACATGGGGAGCTGCAAATTCGGTGCTGGGGGGAAATCTCTGGCTCTGTCTTGCAGGAGCGTTTCTGTTTCTTTTCCTCGCAGAAAAAATCCTTGGACAGTTTCGAAGGCAGAAAGAGACGATTTACGAGATTCTTCTTGTAACCGTTCAGGGGAATCTTCCGGTAAGGGGCTTTTTCGACACGGGAAATCTTCTTATGGATCCGATTGTAGGAAAACCGGTACATATCATCAAAAGAGAAATACTCAGTGAACAGATCGAAAAAGGGCTGCTTTCGATACGGCTGATTCCGTTTCATTCTCTGGGAATGGAAGACGGGCTGTTAGAGGCGGTCACGATTGAAGGCATGTATATTTTAAACGAGGAGCAGCCGCTGTATCTTGAGCGGCCGGTACTCGGCCTGGCAAAAGAAAAATTATTTCAGGACGACAGATGCGATATAATTTTAAATGGAAAGAGTATGGATCATTAGAGGAGGAGGAATATGTACATAAAAATTGCGATTCCACAGCATTTTCAGTTGAAACTGGTTGCCAGTATCCGCAATATGCTGTTGGTGAAAAAAGGAGACGTCCACTATATCGGAGGCGCGGAAATTCTGCCGCCGCCACTGGAGGCGCGGGAGGAGAACCATTATATCCAGATGCTGGCGGATGATTCAGAGAAGGCCAGGAGCGTTCTGATTGAGCATAATCTGCGTCTGGTGGTATATATCGCCAAGAAGTTTGATAATACCGGAATTGGTGTGGAAGATTTGATTTCGATCGGTACGATCGGTCTGATTAAGGCCATCAATACCTTCAATCCCACGAAAAATATCAAACTTGCTACCTATGCCTCTCGCTGCATTGAGAATGAAATTCTGATGTATCTGCGCAGGAACAACAAGACGCGGATGGAGGTATCGATTGACGAACCGCTGAACGTTGACTGGGACGGCAATGAGCTGCTCTTATCCGATATCCTCGGTACAGATGAAGATATCATTTACCGGGATATTGAGACGGAGGTAGAGAAAAGTCTGTTAAATAAGGCGGTAGAAAAACTGTCGGATCGTGAGCGGACGATTGTGGAGCTGCGATTTGGCCTCAGGAATCCAAATGGCGATGAGATGACGCAGAAAGAGGTGGCAGACCTGCTTGGAATTTCCCAATCGTATATTTCCAGGCTGGAGAAGAAAATCATGAAACGGCTGAAAAAAGAAATTGTAAGATTTGAGTGACAATTTAATTAAATTGAAAGAGTTGATTAAAAATACAAGTCATGATAAGATAATAAAAAAGTCACGAAGGAGGAGGTATTGGGATGAAACTTGAATTTTTGGGTGCGGCTCACGAGGTTACGGGGAGCTGCCATTACTTGAAGATGGGGGATGTACATCTTCTGGTGGACTGTGGTATGGAACAGGGGAAGGATTTGTACGTAAATCAGGAAATTCCGGTCAATGCGACAGACATTGACTACGTGCTGGTGACACATGCGCATATCGACCATTCGGGGTTGCTGCCGCTTTTGTACAGCCATGGATTCCGGGGCAAGATTTACGCGACAAAGGCAACTACGGAACTATGCCATATTATGCTGAAAGACTCTGCGCATATTCAGGAGTTTGAGGCGGAGTGGAAGAACCGCAAAGCGCGCCGTGCCGGGCGTCCTCTGGTGGAGCCCATGTATAGCATGGAGGATGCGGAAGGGGTATTGGAGTATTTCATCCCCTGTGAATATGATCAAAAGATTACGCTCTGCCCGGAGATTACGGTTCGCTTTGTTGACGCCGGTCATCTGCTTGGCTCTTCCAGCATTGAAGTCTGGGGAACGGAAGGGGATAAGCAGGTCAAGCTGGTATTTTCCGGGGACATCGGAAACGGGAACCGGCCGCTGATTCGCGACCCGGAGTACATAGAGGAGGCAGACTATGTCATTGTGGAGTCTACCTATGGAGACCGCATTCGCCAGACGCCTCCGGATTTTGCACCGGAGCTTGCAAAAGTCTGTAAAGAAACGTTTACCCGCGGGGGAAATGTCGTGATTCCTGCATTTTCCGTCGGCAGGACGCAGGAGATGCTTTTCTTCCTGCGGAGGATTAAGAAAGAAAACATGCTGCCGGAATTTGCCGATTTTGAGGTCTATATTGACAGTCCGCTTGCTGTGGAGGCTACCAGTATTTTCCAGGAACATATGAGCGACTGCTTTAACGAGCGTGCGCTCAGTCTGATTGAAAAGGGGACGAATCCGATTTCATTTCCGGGATTAAAGATTGCGGTGTCGAGCGATGAGTCCAAAATGATTAATTTCATCAAAAAACCAATCGTCATTATTTCCGCATCGGGTATGTGCGAGGCCGGAAGAATCCGCCACCACCTGAAACATAACCTGTGGAGGAAAGATTCTACCATTCTCTTTGTGGGCTACCAGGTGCCTGGAACGCTGGGCAATCATCTTTTGAACGGCGCAAAGGAAGTGAAACTGTTCGGTGAGACAATTGACGTGCAGGCGCGCATTACAAACCTGCCTGGTATCAGCGGTCACGCTGACCAGAATCATCTTATGGATTGGGTCAGGGCTTTTGGAAAGACGCCCAAACGTGTCTTTGTCGTTCATGGACAGGACAGTGTATGCGACACGTTCGCACAGATCATTGAGAAAGAGACCAAAATTCCGGCAATTGCTCCGTACAGCGGCGATATCTATGATTTGGAGACGAATACCTGCGTAGAGCGGGGCAGCAGGGAGCGCGTCGTGAAGAAAGAGAAAGACAAGCGCGCTGTCTCCAATGTATTTGCAAGGCTTGTGGCGGCTGGCGAGCGTCTCCTTGGGGTCATCCGCAAGAGCGAAGGACGTCCCAACAAGGAGCTTGGTAAATTTGCCGACCAGATTACTTCCCTCTGTGACAAGTGGGACCAATAGAGAGATAATTTTTCATGTTTTTGAGTGCGGACTTTTCCAGTCTGCTTACCTGGGCCTGGGAGATGTGGATTTCCTCGGCGACTTCCATCTGGGTTTTACCCTCGAAGAAACGGAGTTTGATGATATAATTTTCACGTTCATTTAACCGTTTCATGGCGTCGCTTAAGGAGAGTTCCTCTACCCAGGTCTCTTCTCTGTTTTTCTTGTCGCTGATTTGGTCCATGACGTACAGGGTGTCGCCGCCGTCCGTGTAGACCGGGTCGTACAGGCTGATGGGACACTGGATGGCGTCGAGGGCAAAGACGATGTCTTCTTTTGGAATTTCGATTTTTTCTGCGATGTCGTCAATTGTGGGTTCTCTGGAAAGTTCTTTGGATAAGAGTTCTTTTGCATGGATGGCCTTGTAGGCGGTATCGCGCAGGGAACGGCTGACGCGGATGGAGTTGTTGTCGCGCAGATAGCGCCTGATTTCACCGATAATCATCGGAATGAACGTAATTAGTAGAAAAAACTGTTCAGACTGTTTGTTACATAACAGCCTTATTTCATGAAAGATATTAAAAATTGCTTATAAAAATTTTTACGGAAAATTCGACATTTTTCACAGCTTTTCCGTCCGTATTGCCTGAAGAAAACTCGGATAGAATTTCTAGCGCCCCTAACTCCGGGGATGGACGGATATGATTAATTCCACCCAAT
>CAJTSB010000027.1 GCA_910578825.1 uncultured Lachnospiraceae bacterium
ACTATATAATATATACGAAATGAAGTGAAAAATAAACTTTTATGCAAAAATCTATTGAAAATTTTATATAAATGTTTATAATACAAAGTACAAGAATTGTAAAGGAGATGAAGGTTATGGGAAAAATCGGGGTAGTTGGAAGTATCAATATGGATATGACGGTAAAGGCAGAACGGATCCCACTCAAAGGTGAAACGGTAAAGGGTGGAGAACTAAAGTACATTCCCGGAGGAAAGGGAGCGAATCAGGCCGTTGCCATGGCGAAACTTGGGGCAAAAGTTGAGATGTTTGGATGTGTAGGGAATGATGCGGCAGGAGCAAGCCTTGTAAAAAACATGCAGGAAGCAGGCGTTGAGACAAAGTGCATCCGGACAGTGGCAGGGATGCCGACTGGACTGGCGATGATTACGGTTGGAGACAATGATAATACGATAGTTGTTGTGGCAGGAACCAACGACTGTGTAGACATCGCTTATGTGAATGAAGTAAAAGATGCTCTTCTGGAATGTGAGATTGTCCTGTTGCAGCACGAGATACCGCAGGAAACGGTTGAGTATGTGATTGAACTGTGTGTCGAAAATGATGTGGAAGTTGTCTTAAATCCGGGACCGGCAAGACCGGTAAAGCAGGAAATTCTGGAGAAAGTGACGTATCTGACGCCGAACGAACATGAAGCTGTCATTCTGTTTGGAGAGGAGATTTCTTTTGAAGAAATGATGAGAAAGTATCCTGAAAAACTGGTAATCACACAGGGTTCACGGGGCGTCAGCACATGCCTCAGGAGCGGAGAAGTAATTCTGGTTCCTGCGAGAAAAGCAAAGGTTGTAGACACCACCGGAGCCGGAGATACCTTAAACGGGGCGTTTACGGTAGCGATTATGGAAGGGATGGATATTGCAAAAGCGCTGGCATTTGCCAATACGGCGGCTGGATTGTCTACAGAAAAATTCGGTGCACAGGGTGGAATGCCATCCCGCGCGGAAGTAAAAAAAGCAATGGAGGGGTAAAACAATGAAAAGGAACGGTATCTTAAACGCAGATATTTCAAGAGTATTGTCCTATATGGGACATACGGACACACTGGCAATAGGGGACTGCGGACTTCCCATTCCGGAGGAGACGGAGCGCATTGATTTGTCGCTTAAACCGGGGATGCCATCTTTTATGGATGTGCTGAGTGAAGTTGTAAATGAGATGAAAATAGAAAAGATTGTGCTTGCGGAGGAAATCAGGGAAAAGAATCCACAGGTTCTGGAAGGTATTCTGGAGCTTTTCCATAAAACGGACATGGAATGTGCAATCGAATATGTATCCCATGAAGAACTGAAATCACGGACAAAGATTTGTAAGGCGGTAATTCGAACGGGAGAGACGACGCCATATGCAAACATTATTCTGCAATCCGCGTGTCTGTTCTGAATGTTTTGCAAAAATTCCGGAAAATATCAATAAAAAAGGAGGAAATGAGATGCAGATTGAGATGAAGGGAATTGATAAATCCTTCGGAACGAATCAGGTGCTGAAGGATGCTGGTTTTGTTCTTGGACATGGGGAAGTCCATGCGCTCATGGGCGAGAACGGAGCCGGAAAAAGTACCCTGATGAAGATTTTAACGGGCGTCTACACCAAAGACAGCGGCACAGTCATTGTGGATGGTCGGGAAGTGAATTACAAAAACCCTCAGGAAGCGGAAAAGGCAGGGATTGTGTTTATTCATCAGGAGCTGAATGTACTGTTTGATCTGACGGTAGAAGAAAATCTTTTTATGGGTAAGGAGATTAAGAACCGATTTGGATTCTGCGATCAGAAAGCCATGAGGAAAAAGGCGGAGGAAGCGCTCAAACGATTGGGCGTCCGTATCAATCCGGGCGAGGTCATGTCTAACCTGTCGGTGGGACAACAGCAGATGGTAGAAATCTGCAAGGCGCTGATGGTAGAGGCAAAGGTTATCATCATGGATGAACCTACGGCGGCCCTGACGCAGAGCGAGACGGTAGTGCTCTTCGAGGTAATCCAGTCGCTGCGCAAATCCGGGGTTTCCATTGTGTACATTTCCCACCGTATGGAAGAGATATTTGAGCTGTGCGACAGAATCAGCGTACTGCGTGACGGTACATATGTGGGAACCAGAAATATTCCGGAGACGAATATGAATGAAATCGTCAAACTGATGATTGGTCGTGAAATCGGAGAACGTTATCCGCAGCGGAACTGTAAGATTGGAGAAACGGTGCTAAAAGTCAGCGGTCTGACCAAAAAAGGCGTTTTTCAGGATGTGGCGTTTGAGGTCAAAGCCGGAGAAGTCCTGGGCGTATCGGGACTTATGGGCGCAGGAAGAACAGAGATTATGCAGGCTGTTTTCGGCAATCTGCCCTATGAATCCGGCAAAATTGAAATTAACGGCAAAGAGGTGCAGATAAAATCTCCCATTCAGGCAATGAAAAACGGCATTGGTTTCATTACGGAGGACCGCAAGGTAGAAGGGTTGATGCTGGAAGAGAGTATTGAGAAAAATATTGCGCTTGCCAACCTGCCCATCATTTCCAGGAATTATGTTCTTGATCGTAAGAAGGAAAGGAATCTGGTTAAAAAGGGAATTGACGAACTGCATATCCGCTGTTTTGGTCCCTCTCATGAGTGCAGTAACTTAAGCGGCGGCAACCAGCAGAAGGTCGTATTTGCAAAGTGGGTGTACACGGAACCCAAAATCCTGATACTGGATGAGCCGACCAGGGGCGTGGATATCGGTGCGAAAAAGGAAATTTACAATATTGTCAATGATCTGGCAGCGAAAGGAGTAGCCATCATCATGGTTTCCTCTGAATTGCCTGAGGTGCTCGGCATGAGCGATCGGGTGATGGTCGTTCGTGAAGGCGTTGTCCGGGGAATTATTTACAAAGAGGAAGCAAATCAGGAAAATATCATGACATTAGCGACAGGAGGTATGATTTAATGGAAGCAAATAAGAAAAAAATTACAGACCATTTACAGGATTTGGGCGCCCTTATTGCGCTGTTGTTGTTAGTGATCGGAATTAGTATTATAAGTCCTGAATTCAGGACCGGGAGTAACTTTTTATCCTTGCTGCGTCAGTCGTCCATTAATGGATTGATTGCATTTGGCATGACCTGCGTAATCCTTACGGACGCCATTGACTTGTCCGTAGGTTCCGTTCTGGCGTTGAGTACGGTTCTTTGCGCTGGCATGATTTCAGCTGGCGTCCCTGCCGGGGCGGCAATGTTGCTGGCGCTTTTGATTGGAACCGCGCTGGGAGCTGTCAGCGGCCTTCTGGTGACAAAAGGAAGGTTACAGGCATTTATTGCAACCTTGATTACAATGACGGTATACCGCGGTGCGACGATGATATTTACCGGCGGAAAACCGATTTCCAACCTTGGAGACAGTTTTGTGCTCAAGCTGGTGGGAAGAGGAAATCTTTTTAGGATACCAATTCCGGTGATTCTGCTGGTTCTGATTTTTATCGGATTCTATTTCCTGTTGAATAAGACCACCTTCGGGCGCGCAGTCTATGCAACCGGAAGTAACGCGAAGTGTGCAAAACTTGCGGGTATTAATATCAACAGAACAAAGATTATCGTTTATGCGATTTCCGGATTTATGTCTGCGTTAGCCGGTCTCATCCTGTTGTCAAGGCTGGGTTCCGCACAGCCCACGCTTGGCTCCGGTTATGAGCTTGATGCAATCGCAGCCGTAGCGCTTGGCGGAACAAGCATGAGCGGTGGTCGGGGAAAAATTTATGGAACTTTAATCGGTGTATTGATTATCGCAGTATTGAACAATGGTCTGAATATCCTGGGCGTATCTTCCTATTATCAGGATGTAATCAAAGGACTTGTAATCCTTATCGCTGTATTATCAGATCGGAAGAGATAATCTGTGCGGCAATTCAGGGCAAACAGGGAAAGGAGAAAATAGATGATGAAAAAAATAACTGGTATTTTGCTGATATTATGTTTGGCGTTCGGTTTGACAGGATGTAATGCGATTACAATTGACGGCGAGGGAGAGGCTATGGAAAGCGTCGGAAACGGATCGATTGGACTTTCGGTATCCACACTGAACAACCCGTTTTTCGTGTCTCTTGCAGAAGGCGCAAAGGCTGCGGCTGAAGAAAAAGGCGTAAGTCTGGCGATTGCAGACGCAGGGGATGATAGTGCAAAACAGCAGAATGACATTGAGGACTTAATTTCCAAAAATGTAAGCGTGCTGATTGTAAATCCGGTAGATTCCGATGCGGTGGCTCCTGCGGTACAGAATGCGATTTCCAAAGGTATCCGGGTGATTTCTGTTGACCGTGTGGTAAACGGTGTTGAGGTGGATTGTCAGATTGCATCTGATAATGTGGCTGGTGCAAAAATGGCGACGGAATATCTGATTGAGCAGATTGGCGAAGGCGCAAAAGTAGCGGAACTTCAAGGGGTTCCCGGGGCGTCCGCAACGATTGACCGTGGAGCTGGTTTCCACGAAGCGGCAGACGAAACGCTGGATGTTGTGGCGAGTCAGAGTGCGAATTTTGATCGTGCGGAAGGCATGGCGGTTATGGAGAATGTGCTCCAGTCCGACGGCTCTATCCAGGGTGTATTTGCCCATAATGATGAGATGGCATTGGGTGCTTTGCAGGCGATTGCAGCTACCGGAAAAGATATTAAGGTCGTAGGGTTTGACGCTACGGATGATGCGGTAAATGAGGTCAAAGCTGGAAAAATGCTGGCTACGGTTGCACAGAAACCGGAATTGATGGGTGAAACGGCAATCCTGACGGCAATCCGCCTGATTGCCGGTGAAGAGGTGGAGAAGTCTCTGCCGGTGGAAGTGGAACTAGTTACAAAATAAAGGTGAAAAGTTATGTGATGAAATAACGGCAGCGGGCGTCGCAGGCAGTCTGAAAAATGACTGAGCGGCGCCCTTTTTTTGAAACTTCGTATTGGCGGTATGGTTCCACTGCACAGAAAATCCGGCTGCCTGTAGTTCTTCGACTATGATTTGGCTGGATATTGTAGCAGAATCAACCGGACTTGTCGGTAAAAATATGGTTGACAGATGTTTCCGTGCATCTTATAATTTTCTGAAAATAGAGCAGGAGGATCATATGATTAATTTACAGGATCGCAGTTATTGTCCGGCATTGAATGAGATAGAAGAATATGTGGGCAATCCCATATTTCATCAATTTTGTTCCGAGATAAAGGAAACGTATCATATAAAAGAAAAAATAGAATTCAGTTCCTGCAGTTGGGAAAAAGGATGGAATATAAAATTTAAAAAGTCTGGAAAATCCCTGTGCGTTGTCTATCCCAGAGAGGGTTATTTTACAGTTTTAGTTGTGGTCGGCAGAAAAGAAAAGGAGTCTGTAGACGCTATGATAACGGAATGTTTCGCCGAACTGCAGGAGATTTATGATCAGACAAAAGAAGGAAACGGGCAAAAATGGTTGATGATCGATTTGGAAGACGCAGGCGCGACATATCGTGATGTTATGCGCCTGGTTGAAATCCGGCAGAGGTCGTAAGCAGAAAACAATAGATTCCTATCATGAAATCGCCCGAAGCATCGCCATGCAGAAACCGGAGACGATTATTCTGATTTCTCCGCATCAGACGATGTATGCGGATTATTTTCATATTTCTCCGGGAAAGGAGGCTAGCGGTGATTTCGGACAATTTCGGGCGCCTCATGTGGGCGTGAGTGTTTCATATGACAGCCAATTTGTGGATAATCTCTGCCATCTGGCAGAAGAAAGGAACCTGCCTGCCGGCGTTCTTGGACAGCGGGAGCGAGCGTTGGATCATGGCACGATGGTTCCGCTTTATTTTGTCAATCAATACTGGCAGGATTATCAGCTTGTGAGAATCGGGCTCTCCGGGTGTGGGCTTGCCACACATTACGAGCTTGGACAGATTATTCAGGAGGCAGCAAAGCTTCTTGATCGGAAAACCGTGGTGATTGCCAGCGGGGACTTATCTCACAGGCTGAAAGACGATGGTCCTTACGGTTATCGGGAGGAAGGCCCGCAATATGACAGGCGGATTATGGAGGTTATGGAAACCGGAGAATTTGAAGGACTGTTTGAGTTTACGGAGGATTTCTGTGAGAAAGCAGGGGAATGCGGGCATCGCTCCTTTACCATCATGGCAGGCGCGCTCGACAGAATGGAGGTGGAGGCGGAACGTCTTTCCTATGAAGGACCTTTTGGCGTGGGGTATGGAATTTGTTGCTATCGTATATGCGGAAAGGATGGGACGCGCAATTTCAGGGAGCGTTACGAACAGAGGCAGCGCAGCCTGCTTGCAGCCAGGCGGGAGCAGGAAGATGCTTATGTTCGACTGGCAAGAAAAAGTATGGAAGAGTATATTCGCACAGGAAAAATCATAAGCATTCCCGGAGATCTTCCAGAAGAAATGTACCGCAGCAAGGCTGGAGTATTTGTTTCCATCAAAAAAGAAGGCAGCCTGCGGGGCTGTATCGGAACACTTTCAGCATCCTGTTCCTCTGTTGCCGAGGAGATTATTTATAATGCTGTCAGCGCATCCACAAACGACCCCAGATTTTCCCCTATTGAGCCGGCGGAGTTTGACCGATTGACGATTAGCGTGGACGTGCTTGGCGACATGGAAAAAATAGAATCTCCGGATATGCTCGATGTTAAGAAATATGGCGTTGTCGTTACGAAGGGCTGCAAAAGGGGCTTGCTGCTGCCGAACTTAGACGGTATAGAATCCGTGGAGGAACAGATTGCTATTGCCAGGCAAAAGGCTGGAATCCATGATTGGGAGAGGGTTTCCCTGGAACGCTTTGAGGTAATCCGCCATTATTAATTATCTGGGGAATTTATGTACAAATTCCCCATAAAAAAGGAGAAATATCTGAAATATGTTTTTACGGGAAACTGCTGAGAGTTTCTGGAAAATGGATTTTACGCTATAAGTTTAGTTATAAAAAATGGGGCAACTCAAAAGGAACTGCTCTTGTGCGCGCATGGTTTTTTGTGATATAATTTAAAAATTAAAAATAAAGGAAAGGAATGAATTTTAATGAGAAAAATTTGGAAAAGGCTAATTCATTGTTACTTGCTGCCGCGATGGCGGTGACTTTGCTGCCGGCGCAGACGATTTCTGCTGCCGGGCTGAATGATGCGGTGGGTGCTTTTGCTTTGCAGAAGGCTGGCGCGAGAGATTCCGGTACGGTGATTGCAACGGGGAAGGAATACACGGTGATACAGGGCAATATACCGGTTTTTCCCGAGAAAGTGAATTTAACGGCAGATGATGGAACGACAGTGCCGACAGAGGTTCAATGGTCTGAATGGGATGAGGATTCGGCTCCCGGAATACATACCGTGACCGGAACGGCAGGAGAAAAGCAGGTTTCCGTTACAGTCAATGTGCTGCCATGTGATGAAATCGTGGCGGATGCGACGGCAACGGGTACGGATGACAGCGATGCCAGCGCCATCCATTCATTGAAGGGGTATAAAGGTAAGTTCGTGGCAGAGTATGATATTGTTCCCTATGCGGCAGGAACGACGGACAGAGCAATTATTTATCTTCCGGAAAAAACAAGCGATGGACAGAATTTTACTGCCGGCAGTTGCTGGGATGCCGGGGCAAGGCTTCAGTTTAAATATGAGCATAATAATGTGAGGTATTTCCAGACGCAGATTGGCGATGGGCAGGTTGTAGCCAATGCGAAATATTACCCCACCAATAATGAGATATCTGCTGCCATAGAGGCTGGCAATAAGGATATTGCGTTGGTATTTGATGAAGTCAGCACTTATCGTGTGCGCATCGAGATGGATACGCTGACCGATACTACGAAAGGCAATTACAAAATATACATCACAGATCCGCAAGGCGTTGTGCATGAGGTTACCCAGCCGGGCGGCAATGGATTCCGTATCTATCCTAAGGACGGTATTATTAAGAATTTTGCGGCAGTCCGCGGCAGCTACCGTGTGGTCAACCATAAGGTAAGCTGGACGTCAGGCTATGCCAATAAGAAAACAGAGATATATCTGAAAGAGGAGAATGCCGCAGAGTATGTCAAACACAGTGACGATATCATGGAAAAAGAACTTCCGGGAATCATTACAGCGCAGCCGGAAGCAAAAATTGTCAGGGATAATAAGAGTTATACTCTGAATGCAGATGAATCAAGCTGGTATGATGGAAACACGAAGGTGGATCTGGTGACGGCAGACGAAGGGCAAACCGTTACTTACCGTGCATACTATAATTATGAGGCGGCGATTGACAAGACGGCGCTGAATACAAAGATAGAGGAGGTCAGAGGCTTTCAGGCAGAAGATTACACGTCCTCCAGCTGGAAAACATTTTATCAGGCATTGCAGGATGCAATTAAGGTGAATGCTGCCACAACCGAGCCCCAGACAGCTGTTGACAGGGCAAAGCAGGCGTTGGAGCAGGCAGAAGGCAAATTAGTCAGCATTAAGAATTTGAAGGCGGCGTATGACAGGCTCAAAGCGGAGCTCACAGAAAAAGAAGGGCAGAAGGACAACTACACGAATTGGGATGAGGTGGAGCGTGCAGTTAAAAATGCAGAAAACGTGCTGAAAAGGGCAAATGCAACAAAAGCGCAGGTGGAAAATGCTGAGAAGGGTCTGGAGATAACCTTGATTCTCAAAGAAAATCCAGTAAAACCGGCGGACAAAACAGCGTTGAATCAGGCAATTGCAGCTGCAAAGGCGAAGAATGCGGCAGATTATGAAACGGCAAGCTACCGGAATATGCAGACCAAACTTGCGGCAGCCAATGCGGTGGCAGCCAATCCAAACGCTACGCAGGCAGAGGTAGACAAAGCGAAAAATGATTTGCTGGCGGCAATCAATGGACTGGTGAAAGCAGAGAAAGTTACGTCCATCAAACCGGCAGCCAAGACTTATAAAATTGCGGTTAACAAGAAACTTGATTTGAAAAAGGTATTCAAGGTTCTTCCGGCAAATGCAGCGAACAAGAAACTGACGTATGCGATGGATAAGAAATATAATAAGTATGCGTCTTTGAAGTCCGGCGTTGTAACCGTGAAGAAAAAAGGTGTGGGTAAAACCATTGTTGTCAGAGCGTCGGCGACTGATG
The DNA here is from genome assembly GCA_910578825.1 of uncultured Lachnospiraceae bacterium. Classification (GTDB taxonomy): domain Bacteria; phylum Bacillota; class Clostridia; order Lachnospirales; family Lachnospiraceae; genus Petralouisia. The sequence continues at coordinate 9,117 of CAJTSB010000027.1, forward strand.
GAAGCGGTAAAACTGCAAACGTCAAGATTAAAATTATGAAACATGCCGTAACGAAGATTACTGTAAAGAAAAAATCGCTTACGGTAAAGGCGGGAAAGAAGGTCAAAATTGAATGTGCAGTTAAGGCAAACGGTAATAAGGCAAATAAGGCGGTGGAATACACATCTTCCAATGAAAAGCTTGCAACAGTAAAGAAGGGCGTTGTTACCACGAAGAAAGGCAAGAAGGGAAAAGTGACGATTACAATCAAATCTACCGATGGCACTGGCAAGAGTGTGAAGGTTAAGATTAAAATTAAATAGAAAATATATTTATTAAGAAATAAAAAAGAGCGACCGTTTTACGAATCTTCCTACGTAAAACGGTCGTTGTATTTAATTCATTTATTCTATACGGAACTGGCTAATCAGGTAGTTGAGTGTTTTTGCCTGGTCGGACAATTCATTGGAAATGGTCGCGCTCTCTTCAGCGGCAGCTGAGTTTGCCTCGATTACTTTGGAAACCTCTTTAATTCGGTTTTCTACAGAGATAATCATTTCTGACTGCTGTACGCTGGCGACTGAAATATCATCCATCAGTGTCTTGATAGACTGTATGCACTCATTGATAATCTGCATCGCGGAAATGGCGAGGCCGGTAGATTCCGTGCCCGTTTTTATATCATGGATGGAGCGCCCGATAAGTGCGCTGGTTGTCTTTGCGGCTTCTGCGGATCTGGCGGCAAGGTCTCTGACTTCTTCTGAAACAACAGAAAATCCTTTTCCGGCTTCTCCGGCATGTGTGGCTTCCACAGAGGCGTTTAGGGCAATGATATTTGTCTGGAACGCAATATCTTCGATGGTCTTAATGATGCTGCCAATCTGTTCGGAAGATTTGTCAAGGTTTCTCGTTGCATTTGTAAGCTGTTCCATCTTTGTATCCGCTTCGGAGGCATATCCGGTTGCCTTATCGACCAAATCGCTGGCATCATTGCAGCGAACCGTGCTGTTTTGAATCTGTTCTGTAATATTTGTGACATTAGAAACCAGTCCGCTCATGGAGGCCTGTTGCTGCATTGTGCCATCAGAAAGCGCCTGTGCTCCGGCAGACACCTGATTTGCACCGCTGTTTACCTGGCTTGCAATCTGGGTAATATTGCGCATTACCTCCAGAAGGTGGGAGCGGATGCTTTTGAGGTTTTCAGAAAGAACTTTGAAATCTCCGATATAGTAATCTTCGTTTTTTTCCACATCCACAGCAATGTTACCGTCTGCCATTTCACCTAATATCCGACCGATATCGTCAATGGTTTTCTGCAGGCAGCTGCACACGTGATGAATCGTCTGCGCAATCATGCCAATCTCATCTTTTCTGTTGTAGAACGCTACCAATTCCTGGTCGGCGGAAAGTTCTAAATTGCCAAGACGGCGGATGGCTCTTTCCATTATCATAAGCGCCCGGCTTTCGCGGTATAGAATCAACAGTGTGATGAGTATGATGACGGAAGCCACGGCAGCGCATAAAATGCCGACGGTGGTGCGTACGTCGTCTACTTCGCCATACACTTCCTCTTTGCTGTCGCGAACCATGAAAATCCAGTTACGGTCTTTCAGGTACTTATAGACGACTAATTGTTCGACATCTTTTTCATCTTTATAAGAATATGTACCGGTCTGTGTGGAATCGTCTGATTTGATTTTACTTATGATTTTCTGATAGCCGATATCGGTTGTTTCTGTATTTAACAGGGATTCATCCTCGTGATACAGGTAAGTCCCGGTTTCCGCATTCAAAAATACGTATTCGTTATGGGGGAGTCCCTTAATATTCAGATTCAGCAGCGCATCCATCAGGCGGCTTGCATAGACGCCTGCACCTACATAGCCGATGCAGTTATTATTTTCAAAAATCGGGTAGTACATGGAAATGATCATACTTCCAGTTCCCGGGGATTTCATGATTCCAAGATTCGTGAGCTGTGGCTGGGCAAGGATTGTGTCGCGGAATTCTTTCAATGAATCGCCTTCCCGGGTCGTAATTCCAATAGCATCCGGGGAAGTGTGCGTTAAAACATATGTATCTGTGGTAGCGATATACAGTCCTTCGAAAATGCCTTTGATTTCTGCGAAATCTTCCGTATATTTCTGTCCTTCCTGCAACAGAGCGGGGTCATCCGGGTTTTTCAGAAGATTATGAACTTCGCTGCCGAGTGCAAAGGCGGTCATGTATTCTTCGGCAGAGGCCACATAGTCGTTAATAATTGAAGCTCTTGATTCTACAGCGTCAACCATCTGGTTTGTAATATTGTTTTCAACGATAGACGCAACGCGGTCAGAAACCGTGAGCCAGAGCAACAACATTCCCGCAAATGTCATTGCTGTTGTGATGATACTGATGCGAGTCGCAAGCTTACGATTTGATAGAAATTTCATGAAAATCCCTCCTGTTGTGTAATATAAATTGTAGATTTTGATAGCTTTCAGACTACTTCTGACAAAAGGGTAAAGCTATTCCACATAATGCATGAAAAATTTTATCACAATTTTCTCCGTTTTTCAATATAATTTAAGTTTTTTAAGTTTTTCTTAAATCTGATATTGCAATTGACATTTTTCGTATAAGAGTATATTATATGAGGCGGAGAAATTTTGATTTTATTTAAGGAGGAAGAGTAATGAAAGCAATTGTTTCAATCAAGAAGGGATTGGCAATGGTACTTGCGGCAGCGCTCGCCATCGGCAGCATGTCCGTACCGGCAGACGCAGCGGACGTTGCACCATCCCCGGAGCAAATCAAATTAGAAGTAGGTGATACAGAGACCATATTTTCCGCAACCGTTTCACCGGATACCGCTACGCCCAGTGATGGTGATGAAATCACTTTTGAATCACCCAACGATGATGTGGTACGCTTAAGCATAACGGAATCAAATGGGGTGAAAAAGGCAACAATCACAGCGTTAAAAGAAGGTACAGCCACCATCACGGCAAAGAAAGACAACGCACCTTATAAGATTTGGAACATAACAGTAAGCGCTAAGACGCAGATTGGCTTAAATAAGACAGAAATCACCCTCAAAGAGGGTGCTGGCAGCGAGACTTTGACAGCCATCGTGACGCCGGATAGCGGTAATGTAAATGTAACCTGGACGTCAAATGATCCAACAATAATTGTGACGCCGGGGGATGGAAAGACGGCGACAGTGGCAGCGACAAAGACAGGAGCTTCGAGAACAGCAACGATTACGGCAACGGTCAAAAATGTTCGCGGAGAAGATGTGAAGACAAGCTGTACCGTAAAGGTTACTTCAGATGCGGTGCAGGTAGAGAGCGTAGCATTAAATAAGACAGCGCTTGCCTTGACAGTAGGTGGCAGTGAGACTTTAACAGCTACCATATTGCCGGAAAATGCAGCAAATAAGAATGTGACATGGACATCAAGCAATCCGGCGGTGGCAACTGTAGTAGATGGAAAAGTAACGGCGCTTGCGGCTGGAAACTCTACCATCACAGTAAAGACAGTCAATGGAAAGACAGACACCTGTACGGTAACGGTGACAGCAGGAACAACAATACCTGTAACCGGGGTTTCGATACCGGCAACATTTACATTTAAAGTTGGTGCATCAAGCAGGTTTGCAGCAACTATATTGCCGGAAAATGCAGCGAATAAGAATGTGACATGGACGTCAAGCAATCCGGCAGTGCTGACGATAGACGCCAATACCGGAATTGTAAAAGCGCTTGCGGCTGGTACGGCAATTATTACAGCAACCACAGTAGACGGTGGAAAGACAGCTACCTGTACGGTAACGGTGACTGCAGATGTTGCAGTTACAAGCGTATCTGTAACTAAGACATTGGTGGTAGGAAAGGGTGCAACCAAAGCTTTGAAGGCAACGGTAGCTCCGGCAAACGCAACCAATAAGAATGTGACTTGGAAGTCATCCGCACCGAGTGTTGCAACAGTTGATGCGAGGGGCAATGTGAAAGGTATCAGGAAAGGCACGGCTACGATTACCGTGACCTCAAGCGGCAATCCGAATGCAAAAGCAACCTGTACAGTAACTGTATCAGAAGTTACATTGAATAAGACTTCTCTGACCTTAGGGGTAGGTAAATCCAGTACAGCGTTAAGGGCAGCTGTGAGTACAGGGGCTGATGCTGTTGCATCCTGGAAGACGAGTAATGTAAATGTTGTTAAGGTGGACAGCAGAACCGGAAAGCTTACGGCAGGCACAAGAACAGGTACGGCAACGGTTACGGTAACGACAAAGGCCGGGGCAACGGCTACCTGCAAAGTAACTGTGAAATATGTTACCACGAAACTTACCATGAGCAGTAAGAAACTGGAGCTTGTAAAAGGCAAGAGCGCAACTCTGAAAGTAAAGAGGACGCCAAGTAAGGCAACTGAGAAGATTAGATGGAGTAGCTCGAACGTAAAGGTGGCAACCGTAAGCCAGAAGGGCAAGGTTACCGCTAAAAAGGCGGGAACCGTAACGATTACGGCGAAAGCATCCAATGGCGTAAAAGCAACCTGTAAGGTGACGATTAAGAACAAAGCAAGCCTGAAACTGAAAAAGACAAGGGGAGCTGTAAAAGTAGGAAAGAGCCTGAAAATTCAGGTAAAATCAACATTCCCGAAGAATGACAAAATCAAATCTTATAAGAGTTCCGACAGCAAGATTGCCAAGGTTGACAAAAAAGGAAAGGTAACCGGCAAGAAGAAAGGAACCGCTAAGATTACCGTAACTACGAAGAGCGGTGCAAAGGCAACGTACAAGGTAACGGTTAAGAAATAGTAATTATAGAAATACAAATTATATATAAAACCATGGTGTCAAGAAATAATACTTGACACCGTGGTTTTTTTGTAGTATGATACGACAGGTGGTAAGAATGGAAAAGAAATTGATGCAGACATATCTCTATGATTTTTACGGTGATTTGCTCAACGAGCATCAGCGAAACATATATGAAGATTTCGTGCTCAACGATTTTTCTTTAAGCGAGATTGCAGAGATGGAGGGAATCAGCCGTCAGGGCGTACATGACCTCGTAAAACGATGTGACAGGACGCTTAGGGGCTATGAAGAGAAGCTGCATTTGCTGGAGCGGTTTCTGAAGATGCGGGAACAAATCTTAAGAATTCGCACGCTTACCGAAGAATATCAGGTTAAGAACGGGGCAGAGGTGATGGCTGAGATTACAGCCATTTCAGATGAGATATTAGAGGAGTTATAATATGGCGTTTGACAGCTTGTCTGAAAAATTGCAAAATGTATTTAAGTCCCTGCGGAGCAAAGGACTTCTCACCGAAGAAGACGTGAAAGCGGCTCTGAAAGAAGTGAAAATGGCGCTGCTTGAGGCGGATGTTAATTTCAAGGTCGTGAAGCAGTTTGTGAAATCGGTACAGGAGCGCGCAGTGGGACAGGACGTGATGAACGGTCTGAATCCGGGACAGATGGTGATTAAGATTGTCAATGAGGAACTTGTCTCTCTGATGGGGTCCGAGACCACGGAGATTGCCCTCAAACAGGGTTCTGAGATTACCGTTATCATGATGGTTGGTTTACAGGGTGCAGGTAAGACGACTACGACGGCGAAGATTGCCGGCAAACTGAAACAGAAGGGCAGAACCCCTCTGTTGGCTGCATGTGACATTTACCGTCCGGCAGCAATTCAGCAGTTGCAGATAAATGGCGAGAAACAGAACGTGGAAGTGTTTTCCATGGGAGAGAACCATAAGCCTGTCAATATTGCAAAAGCGGCAATCGAACATGCCAGGGCAAAAGGGCAGAATGTGGTGATACTAGATACGGCCGGACGTTTGCATATAGATGAAGAGATGATGCAGGAATTGCAGGAGATTAAGCAGCAGGTTGAGGTTAGCCAGACGATATTGGTGGTAGACGCCATGACCGGACAGGATGCGGTCAATGTGGCATCTATGTTTGAGGAAAAGATTGGCATTGATGGTGTTGTCCTTACGAAACTGGACGGCGATACCAGAGGCGGTGCGGCATTGTCTATTCGCGCAGTTACCGGAAAACCGATACTGTACGTGGGCATGGGCGAGAAACTTTCTGATCTGGAGCAGTTTTATCCGGATCGTATGGCGAATCGAATTCTTGGCATGGGCGATGTGCTGACGCTGATTGAGAAAGCGCAAGAGAACATTGACGAGGAGAAGGCTAAAGAGCTGGAACAGAAGATGAAGAAAGCCGAGTTTGGCTTTGACGATTATCTGGAATCCATGAATCAGATGAAGAAGATGGGCGGCATTTCCAGTATGTTGCAAATGATGCCCGGAATTGGCGGTTCTCAGATTGCCGAGATTGAAAATGCCATCGATGAGAAGAAGATGGCGAGGATTGAGGGGATTATTTATTCCATGACGCCTAAGGAACGTTCCAATCCTTCCCTGTTGAATCCAAGCAGGAAACGCAGGATTGCCGCAGGCGCAGGCGTGGATATCAGCGAGGTCAACCGGCTGGTAAAACAGTTTGAACAGTCCAGAAAGATGATGAAACAGATGTCTGGCATGATGGGCGGCAAAGGAAGACGCCGCGGCGGATTCAAACTGCCATTTGGAATGTAAGTCAGGATTTGCCTGATTGCAGATAGAAAATTAAAATCAGGAGGTGATACGTAATGGTTAAGATCAGATTAAAGAGAATGGGACAGAAGAAAGCTCCTTTCTATAGAATTGTCGTTGCTGACTCCAGATCTCCCAGAGATGGAAGATTTATTGAGGAAATCGGAACTTATGATCCTACAAAAGATCCGAGTGAATTCCATGTAAATGAGGAAGCAGCAAAGAAGTGGCTGGCAAATGGCGCTCAGACCACAGAGACAGTAGGGAAGATCTTCAAAGCAGCCGGCATCGAGAAATAATTTTCGTGAGGTGACGTAATGAAAGAGTTGATTGAGGTAATTGCGAAAGCTCTTGTGGATTACCCGGAAGAAGTTGCGGTTACGGAGACTGAGAATGACAAGGCAATTGTCTTGGAATTACGCGTTGCCCAGACAGACATGGGAAAAGTAATCGGAAAGCAGGGACGAATCGCAAAAGCAATTCGTGCGGTTGTGAAAGCAGCAGCAGCCAGGAGTGACAAAAAAGTTATTGTCGATATTGTACAATAACAAATAGTAAAAAAGGCGGTCGTAGAATGAAAAGAAATTCAGCAGCGGCAGCCTTTTTTGTCTTATCGGAAAGGCCTTGTTACTCCAAAGCGTGAAGGCATCTTTCTGAATAAGAGAAAAACAAATATCAAGGAGAAAGAGAATGGAAGATTTATTGCAGGTGGGAGCTATCACTACGACCCACGGTGTCCGGGGAGAGGTTAAGGTATTTCCCATGACAGACGACGTCGGGCGTTTTAAGAAGTTAAAAAAGGTTCTGCTTGATACCGGAACAGGGTATCAGGAGCTGGAAATCTCACAGGTAAAATTCTTTAAAAACCTGGCAATCTTAAAGTTTAAGGGCATTGATAATATCAATGATGTTGAGAAGTATAAGGGTAGAGGGCTCTACGTGACGAGGGAAAATGCGGTAAAATGTGAAAAAGACGAGTATTTTATTGCAGATTTAATCGGGATAACGGTTGAGACGGATCAAAAAGAGCCCCTGGGCGAGCTTACAGACGTGATCCAGACCGGGGCGAACGACGTCTATGTGGTGCGTGTTGCGGAAGATTCTCCCTATGTGGACAGAGTAGCGGGCAAGAAAAAAGAACTCCTTCTGCCGGCAATCCGTGAATGTATCTATAAGGTGGATATGCAGGCAAAAACGATGCAGGTACATTTGATGCCAGGGTTGCTGGAAGATGTTAAGAAAGGGGAACATGCATGAATTTTTATATACTCACTTTGTTTCCGCAGATGGTGGAAGAGGGGCTCTGTACCAGCATTATTGGACGCGCAAAAGACGCAGGGATTTTGCAGATTGAGACGGTGAATATCCGTGATTACTCTGCGAGCAAGCATCACAAGGTAGATGATTATCCTTATGGCGGGGGAGCCGGTATGCTGATGCAGGCACAGCCGGTATACGATGCCTGGAGAGCGGTGGTAGAGCGCATCGGAAAAAAACCTCGTTGTATTTATGTGACGCCGCAGGGCAGTGTATTTAAGCAGCAGAAGGCGAAGGAACTTGCACTGGAAGAAGATTTGATTCTTCTCTGTGGTCATTATGAGGGAATTGACGAGCGCGTTCTGGAGGAGATTGTCACAGATTATCTGTCCATTGGGGATTATGTGCTCACCGGTGGGGAGCTGCCGGCAATGGTAATGGTGGATGCGATTTCCAGAATGGTTCCGGGCGTGTTGAGTAATCAGGAATCCGGCATGGCGGAATCTTTTGAGGGAAATTTGCTTGAGTATCCGCAGTATTCCCGGCCGGAAGAATGGAGAGGGAAGAAGGTGCCGCCAATTTTGTTGTCCGGTCATCATAAGAATGTAGAGATTTGGCGCAGACAGCAATCGATTTTGCGTACGAAAGAGCGTCGTCCGGATTTACTGGAAGGAGCGCAGCTTACAAAACAGGAAATGGAATGGTTAAAGGGAGATAAGTTCTGAAGGCTTATCTCCCTTTGTTAATTCTTGATTAAATTATTGTGTTTTTCCCTGTTTTTAGGGAAATTCTGCACGATAGTTCTTCGGCAGGGTATTTTTGGTCAGGCTTTTGCCTGATGTTGAAACAAGTTGGTTTTGCGGATAATTAGCAATGTTACAAGCATTAGTACAATGGCAATCGGCAGTGTGATGATTGCGTTTGGCACAAAACCGGCAATCAGGTAACTTACAAAGCTAACGCCTGCCACTGTGATGGCATAGGGAAGCTGTGTCGAGACATGCGTCACATGGTTGCATTGCGCTCCCGCACTCGCCATGATTGTCGTGTCAGAAATCGGTGAGCAGTGGTCTCCGCATACGGCGCCAGCCATACATGCTGCAACACAGATAACGCCGAGCGGGTTGTCCAATGGGAATACGGCAAGCGTAATCGGAATCAGGATACCGAAAGTTCCCCAGGAAGTACCCGTTGCAAATGCCAGAAATGCACCGATTAAAAATACGATTGCCGGCAGGAATGCCTGAAAACTGCCAGCGGAACCTTTGACCATGGCTTCCACAAATTCTTTTGCACCGAGAGAATCGGTCATTGCCTTTAAACTCCAGGCAAATGTCAGAATCAGGATAGCCGGAACCATGGATTTGAATCCTTCCGGAATGCTTTCTGCAAGCTCCTTGAACTTAATGGAGCGACGGATTAAATAGTAAACGACTGTGATAATCAACGCCACAGAAGAGCCGAGCATCAATCCGATAGAGGCGTCTGAATTGGAGAATGCGTCTACAAAATTTGCACCCTCGAAAAATCCGCCGGAGTAAATCATGCCGATCACACAGGAGACGATCAATACAACAATTGGAAGGAGCAGATCAATGACCTTTCCGTTGGGATTGCCGGATTCTGCGGCTGCATTTGCATAATCTTTCATACCGGAGAAAATATCGCCTTTCTCCCTGGCATTTTTCTCATGTGACGCCATGGGACCATAGTCCATACCGGTCAATGCGAGGAAAATCATCATGATAATTGTCAGCAATGCATAGAAGTTAAAGGGGATCGTACGGATAAACAGATAAAGGCCGTTGCCGTCTTCCACGTAACTCGATACTGCCGCAGCCCAGGAGGATACCGGGGCGATAATACAGATGGGAGCGGCCGTTGCATCAATCACATATGCAAGCTTTGCCCGTGAAACCTTGCTGTTGTCTGAGACGGGGCGCATAACGCTGCCTACGGTCAGGCAGTTGAAGTAATCGTCAATAAAAATCAACACACCCAAGGCAATGGTGGCAAGCTGCGCGCCGGCTCTTGTCTTAATGTGACTGGAGGCCCAGCGTCCGAATGCAGCGGAACCGCCCGCCTTGTTCATCATTGTAACCATGATTCCAAGAATAACCAGGAATACAAGGATACCAACATTGTAGGCGTTTGCAAGCACGGAAACGATGCCGTCGTTGAATACATGCGTCAGCGTGCCCTCGAAACTGAAATTGGAATAGAGCAGACCGCCGATTACGATTCCCACGAACAGCGAGGAGTAGACCTCCTTGGTAATCAGGGCAAGTCCGATTGCGATAACAGGTGGAAGAAGTGACCAGGCGGTCTTGTAAAACATGCTGGGGTTCTCCACAGTGCCGTCCCCGGTTGCGTATGCTATGGCAGGAAAGAGGAGTAACGCAATGGAACAGAAAAGCAGCAATTTTGCAATTTTCTTTCCACGGATACCGGATATCCTGGCCTTCCCCTGGGTGTTTTGATTGTTTTTCATCTTATGTCCTCTCTTTCTCCCCTAAAGGGAAAAGGGTTTATTAAACCCTGGTTTAATTTATAGTAAGTGAATCCCGTGCTTTTCAGCTTCCCTGGAAATCTCATCTTTCCAGAGAGAGGATTGTACTTCTCCAATATGAGCCTTGCGCAGGAAGAACATACAGATTCTGGACTGTCCAATACCGCCGCCAATTGTAAGTGGCAATTCTCCTTCCAGAATGGATTTCTGAAATGGCAGCTCTCTGCGCTGTGGGCATCCTGCTTTCTCAAGCTGAGACGCCAGAGAATTTTCGTCCACGCGGATACCCATGGAGGACAGCTCTAAAGCGATGTCCAGCACCGGGTAGTAGACAACGATATCGGCGTTCAAAGCCCAGTCGTCATAGTCCGGCGCCCTGCCGTCATGCGGTTCCCCGGATTTCAGCTTATCTCCAATCTGCATGATGCAGGCGGCGCCTTTTTCCTTGCAGATAAGATATTCGCGTTCCTTCGGCGTGGACTGCGGGTACATATCCTCTAACTCTCCTGTAGTGATAAAGAAAATATCATGTGGGAGAATTTCTTCTATGTAATCGTACTGAATTGCCATATATTTTTCCGTCTTGCGCAGCACCTTGTAAACGATGCGCACGGTTTCCTTCAAAAAGTCAAGGTTGCGCTCCTGTCTGGAAATAATTTTTTCCCAATCCCACTGGTCAACAAAAATAGAATGAATATTGTCGGTGATTTCGTCGCGACGAATGGCGTTCATATCGGTATAAAGACCTTCGCCCATGGAAAAACCGTATTTCTTCAGCGCGTAGCGTTTCCATTTTGCCAGCGAATGTACAATCTCGGCTGTCTTTTCCTCCTGCTCTTTGATACCGAAGGCTACAGGGCGTTCCACGCCGTTTAAGTTGTCGTTTAGGCCGGAATCCGGGTCAACGAACAGCGGAGCGGATACGCGTTGTAAGTTCAGGCGTTCCGACAGCAGGTTCTGGAAGAAGTCTTTGACGGTCTTGATCGCAACCTGTGTGTCGTGAAGGCTCAGAGCAGATGCATAATTTTGTGGTATAATTAAATGTTCCATAGCATTCTCCTTAATATGGTAGATTTTATTTCTTCCATTATATCTTTGCAGCAATGTTTTTTCAATAAGGAAGTTGTAGTTTTTGCTGATATATGAGAGAATAGTAATAGTCAGGTTTACAGGAGGATTGGAATGGAAAAATTACATTTTGGGGTAGATTATTATCCAGAGCACTGGGAGCGGGAACGCTGGGATACGGATGCAGCGTTGATGCAGAAGATGGGGATTCAGATGGTGCGCATGGCGGAGTTTTCGTGGCATAAGCTGCAGCCAGCGGAAGATATATTTGATTTTGGATGGCTGGATGAGGCGATTGAATTATTGGGAAAATACGGAATTTACACAATTGTCGGAACGCCTACGGCGGCGCCGCCTGCCTGGATGATTCACAAACATCCCGATATTCTTCCCGTTGACCGCCAGGGGCGTGTCCGTGGGTTCGGAGGCAGACACCATGACTGCCAGTCCAATCCCGTTTATCGCGAATATATTCGTAAACTTGTGACACAGATGGCAAAACATTATGGCGATAATCCTTATGTCATCGGCTGGCAGCCGGACAATGAACTGGGAAACAGCCATCAGGAACTCTGTACCTGTGACCATTGCAGGCAGCGGTTTCAGGCGTGGCTGCGAAAGAAGTATGGCACGACAGCGGCATTGAATCAATCCTGGGGAACTGCATTCTGGAGTCAGGAATACAACGATTTTGCAGAAGTGCCTGCCCCGAGGCTTACCGTAACAGGGGAAAATCCCTCTGCAATGCTGGACTGGAAACGATTTTGCTCTGATTTGATTGTGGATTTTACAGGGGAACAGACAGAGATTATTCGAACATATGCAAAGAATCAATTTATCACGCACAATTATATGGGATTTGCAGATAAGGTAAACTATTATAAGCTGGGAGAACTTCTGGACTTTGTTTCCCACGACCAGTACCCGGGAGGGTTCTACTTGCCTGAGACGCCGCATGAGAAAAATCATATTTTGGCGGCGACATTAGATGTGGTGCGCAGCTATAAGAATCAGCCGTTTTGGATCATGGAACAGCAGTCCGGCATCACAGGTTGGGAGACAATGGGCAGAGCGCCGGAACCGGGGCAGCTTTCCGCGTGGGCAATGCAGTCGATTGCGCACGGCGCGGATGCGGTTGTCTTCTTTCGCTGGCGAACATGCGCGATGGGAACGGAGCAGTATTGGCATGGAATTTTGCCACACAGTGGAAATCCCGGGCGGAGATATGAAGAATTGCAGGAATTTATTCATGAAATGCAACCTTTGATGGACAACCTGCAAAATAGTATGATAAAATCAGAGGCAGGAATCGTCTTTTCTTTTGAGCAGGAGTACGCATTTCAAATCCAACCGCATCACAGGGATTTAAGTTATACCGGACAGATTCAGAAATATTACCGGGCTCTTTATGAGCAAAACATTCCGGTGGATTTTGTGCCGGCGGACGGTGATTTTCAGAAATATCGGCTGCTGATCGCACCGCTGCAATATTTAATGTCTCCGGAATTGGAAGACAAGTACATGGAATATGTCAGACAGGGCGGGCATCTGGTGTTGACGATGCGAACGGGCGTGAAGGATATGAACAACCTCTGTATGACGGAGTTCGAACTTCCCGGCAGACTCAGCCAGCTGGCAGGTGTGGAGGTGTTGGATTACGATTGTCTCAGGGATGACGAGGTAAATGTCCTGTTTGAAGGAGAAAGCCTGCAGGCGTATATCTGGAGCGATTTGATGCGCCTTTTGCCCGGGACGAAGGTTCTTGCGAGTTATAACAGCCAGTTTTACGCAGGAGAGCCTTGCGTGACGGAACATTCCTATGGAAAGGGGATTTGTTATTACGTAGGAACCCAGCCAGGGGATGTGCTGATGGATAAATTTATGGCGCAGATTTGCAGGAAAGCCGGCGTGAATTCGATATTACCGCCGGTGGCAGAGGTCGAATGTACCATACGGGAAAATGACAAAGAGCGTTTTCTTTTTGTGATAAATCATGCGAGAGAGACGAAGAATTATCAGGTTTTGCAAGGGTGGAAACTGATAAAGGGAAGACAGGTGGGAAGCCTGGAGGCGTTTGAGACACAGATTTTGAGCAAACAGAAGTGAAACGTTGGATGCAGCAATCAAGAAAAATAAAATCAATAATTAATAAAAAGAAAGGAACAGGAGTATGAAACAGATTGTAAAGACAGCAGACAAGATTATGAAAGAGGCGAAAGCGTATACGGGCTGGAATTTTGTAGGCGCCGTAAAGGGCAATGCCTGCACGATACGGGCGGATCTTGCCAATGACGCGGACAAAAAGGTCAAAGTAATCATGGAGATTATCGCCAATGATGTGCATATCAAGGTCGTGGGAATGGATGAACGGTTTGATGAGCAAAGCGTGGAAATGGTTTATGGAAAACTGGATTTTCCAGTTGAGGTAGAAATCGGAAAAGGAAAATCTTTTCAGGTCAGTTACCATGAACCTTTGGGCGTACTGGAACACAGCGTCAAGGGCGTTATGGCAGAACGCGTTGTACCGATGGTGAATCTGATTGCGGGGATGCTGGAGGATTAACTGTTACGGAAAGCGGAGAAACTGTCTTATGAAGGATTTCTGAAATACGAACATGAAATATGGAAATGAAAAACCGGAAAGCAGATGCTTTCCGGTTTCGTTACGTGCGTGAGAAGATTCGAACTCCCGACACCTTGGTCCGTAGCCAAGTGCTCTATCCAGCTGAGCTACACACACATAATATTGTTCGTATCGAACGTTCTATATCTTACATCAGTTTGTTACATTTGTCAATAGATTTAAAAAAATTTTTCAAATAGTGATGAAAAAAATAAGATAATGTGATAAAATAAAAAACAGTTGATAAAATATAGGACGAGTGTGGCGTCAGGAATCTGGAAGACGCGAACCGCCAGAAAAATAGTTAGGAGAACTTCATGACAAGGCAGGAATTTTTGCAGGAGCTGCGACTTGCACTGCAGGGACAGCTCAGCCAGACAGCAATCAATGAAAATATCCGTTATTACGATAATTATATTATGGAAGAAACACGCAAAGGCAGCAGTGAACATGATGTGGTCAGTCGTTTGGGAAGCCCGCGGCTGATTGCCAGGACGCTGATTGATACGACGGATCCGTTTGGAAGGGCAGCGGGAGGCAGACATTATGCGGGAGACTATGAGCAGGCAGCGTCTGAGCGGAGATTTCATGTGGAGGACTCTGTAGACCGGGAGCCTCGAAATCTGCGGTTGTATTCATGGCTTGGAAAGTTTCTGTTGATTGCAGTTGCAATCCTGATTGTTGTGGTAGTGGCAAATGTGATTGCATTCCTGTTGCCGATATTAGTGCCGGTTATTGTCGGGTTTTTGATATATTCTCTGTTTTTTGGTAATAGAAGTTAAGTGATTATCGTTCATATGGTGAAAATAAATGGGACGTAGGAGGAACGTATGGAGACAGTTAGAGTTAACAAAGGGAGACGTTTTTTAAAAAGAGGAGACAAGATAAAAGGGCTGTTTGTGATTTTGCAGGGGAGCGTCCGGGCTGTTTCAAAGAATGATGAAATTGATATGGAGGCAGGCAGCATTGTAGGACTGATGGAGAGCGCTTCTGACGTATATCTGTGTGATTATATTGCAACCACAGATTGCATATTCTATGGTTATCCCTATCGTACTACGGAAGATTATAAGAAAATATTTGCAGCGGACGAGAAATATGTGGCGGTGTTTACAATGGCGGCGATGCATCAGACTGCAATTATGCTGGGGCGCTATGATTCTTTTCGCAAGAGCGCGCAGAACTATTACATTACGCTGATGGATTTTTATGGGGAATATGAGAAACTCTGCAATGACTACCAGGTACAGGCAAAACCGTTTCCACAGATTGCATCGGTACCTCCGGTTGTCTTGGATGAGCCTGTTGAGAAGTGGACGATGGAATATTACAGGAAGATGGCGTCGTTTTCCCTGAAATATATCGACCAGTTTCTGGCACGTGATTATGAGGTCGGGATTGGGGAAATCCAGAATGCCGTCTGCTGGATGAGAAAAGCAATGGCGTTGATAGAAGAACTGAAAACGTATCTTCAGGTACATAAGGAGCTTCTTCTTTCTGCTGGCGCAGACGATCTGTTTCATTTATATTTCAGCCTGGCAAAAAAGGCCGCGGATACAGGTGTGGATTTGGAGCCGGTTTTGGTTAAAATTTCAGAAATTATGGAATATTGCAGAGGCAGCCATTTCTTTGCGCAGAAATTGATGGATGCGCGTTTCCAGGAGTATGAGAGCTATGACTTCTATGCGCAGGTAGAGCTTGGAGACACCGATATCTGGGTGGATGACGCGCAGGAGGAATACGAGGAAGGAATCGATTATCTGGAGCAGATTTTGGCGTATTCAGAATACGAAGAGGAGAAAGCGAACGATTTTCGCAGTTGTCTTACAGAATATAAGAATCTTCCGGACAGACTTGCCACGACGGATGATGTGCGCAAGCTGCGAAGGCAGATTACGCAGGGATTTTATGACATTTATGAGCTGGCATTTTACCGCACCCTCAAAAAGGGAAAAGTGCCGGTAGCTGTCAAAATGTTCCTGAACTTTGGCTTTATGGACGAGGAGCTTGCAGGAGAGGACAATACGCACAGCCTCCATGATATCGTGGCGGAGCTTGGCGTCTGCAAAGCAGATAACGTATTTACGATTTATGAGTGGCTTATGAGTATATATCGTGGAGAGAATGAGCCGTCCAGAAATGAATTTGACATGGATTATACCAGCTATCTGAACGAGCAGAAGAAGACGGGTAAGATTACGGCTGCCCAGGTGAAAGAGCTGTCGGAGGACAGACTTGGGAAGGTAGACTTTGAGATGAAGAATATGTTTGTCTCAACAAATCGTGCTACTTATGGCAAGATTTCCACGTTCTGCCCTATTTTATGTGAGGATGATGTAATCGGAACCCTGGAGAATATGCTTGTCACAGCGGATAAGGTAAAATCAGCTTTGGATGGAATACGCAAGGTTGATTTCTCATTGTTCTACCGGGAAGTTGGGTATTCTGATCCGGAGCATGACTTAAATCTGGAACAGATACAAAAAGAGGTGCTCCCGAATATTATCCTGATGCCGAATGCCGGTACCAAAGCGATGATGTGGCAGGAGACAGCCGGAATTAAGAGGGATACATCAGCGAGATTTATTTTCCCTGTCTTTACGGTGGTGGATGTGGAAGAGCTGATGATCGAGGTTGCCGGAAGGTTCCGCTGGGAGATGTGCCGCAAAATTCAGGGCGTGCGCTGGAATGATATTACGGAGCCGTCGCTGACGTCTGAATACAACGATTATATTCAGTATTACCGTAAAAATCATGATTTGTCCCCGGATGCCAAAGATAAAATTAAGAATTCTCTCACAAAAGCGAAAAATAATTTCAGGGAGGTCTTTGTACGGGATTACCATAGTTGGGTTCGTTATGAATCCAAGGGCAGTTTCCGCCTGAATAAAGTGGCGCGGGACATCATTTTCCGCTATTGCCCGTTTAATAAGGAGATACGGACGATGCTTCATGCCAATCCGATGTACCGCGAAATTTTTGATAAATATGATATATTAAAGGAACGTAAAAAACGCCACACCGAGCTGTGGTATGACCGCTATCAGAAGAAGGGCGGAGAAATCAATGAGGAACTGCGGGTCAACTGGGATTTTTACGACCTATAAACAGTTCATGACGCCAGGAAAAGAAAGGTTCAGTCTCTTCAAGTTTATTTGGAAGAGACTGAACCTTTCTTTTTCTGAGGGTATAACTCTCCCAGTTACGGACAGAAACCTTGTAAGAGGCAAATAGCTGGAGAAAAACCACTGATATATTAAAAGGAGAAAAGACCAGTAGGGGTACCACTGGCCTTTTCTATGAGGGGAGTATAAATAATTAATAAGGGGTATAACTTTTGTAAACAAGATTTCTGAAGGAGAAATCTTCCTTACAAAAAGCATTATAATACAGTTTGTCGAAAAATGCAAGATAAAAATGAAAAAAAACGAAAAAAATTTTCATGACAAAAATATGAATAAAAAAACGTGTTCTTTCAGATACTAACACCGCATTAAAAATTTAGGAGGAAAATATCATGGCAAAAAACAGCGATATGCAGAACAAGGGAACAAATTCCTATGAGAACAGCAGCAAGAATACAAATTCTCAGAACAACGCGAGAAATGCATCTTCTCAGAACGGCACGAACAGCAATGCAAAGAATACACATGCACAGAACAGCAAAAACAGCACAAATGCAAGTGGTTCTAATTGCCGCGACTCCTACGAGAGATAACAGGTACAGAAAATCAAATATTGCATAATATAGTGTAGAAACAGATTATCGGAGACACATCCGGTAATCTGTTTCTGTTATAGTAGAGAGGTGATTCTATGGATTTTCAGACAATCAGTATCCGGGAATTTAACGAATACCGCAAACGTCCGGACGCCTGGGTCATAGATTTACGCAGCAAGGAGGAATTTGAAGAGGTTCATGTGGAGGGGGCAAGGAATATTCCCTACGAAGAACTGAAAATGTACCAAAAATATCTTCCGAAAGATAAATTGTATATTCTTTACTGCGACAGAGGTTCCAGCAGCCTTATGGCGGCAAGGGAGCTGAGCAGGGAAGGATATCAGACCGTGACAGTCGTAGGCGGATTCCAGGCGGTAATTCAGAGAAGATAAGATGCAGATATTTCCATTCAGCAGAATATGGCGCGTGATAAAAATGTTGACAGCCGTGAACCAAGAAGATAATATAGAATTATCAAAATTTGTCATGGAGAGACTGAATGAAATTATTTGAACTGATTGCCCCCTGTCATTTTGGATTAGAGGCGGTATTAAAAAGAGAAATATACGAACTTGGATATGAGATTACAAAGGTGGAGGATGGAAGAGTGTTTTTTGAGGGAGATGCGGAGGCGATTTGCCGTGCCAACATCTTCCTGCGTACAGCGGAACGGGTGCTTTTGAAGGTGGGACAATTTCATGCGGAAACGTTTGAAGATTTGTTTCAGGGGATTAAGAAAATTCCGTGGGAAGAATATATTCCGGCGGACGGCAGGTTCTGGGTGACGAAAGCCTCTTCCATCAAGAGTAGGCTGTTTAGTCCTTCGGATATTCAGTCTATCGTCAAGAAAGCGATGGTAGAACGGATGAAAGAAGATTATGACCTCGAGTGGTTTGAGGAGACCGGCGCAAGTTATCCCCTGCGTCTTTTTCTGATGAAAGACGAGGTGACAGTTGCAATTGATACGTCCGGGGATTCCTTACATAAAAGAGGATATCGAACTATGTCGGGCAAGGCGCCTATTACAGAAACACTGGCGGCTGCATTGCTAATGCTTACACCGTGGAACAAAGAGCGGATTCTGGTTGACCCATTTTGTGGGAGCGGTACATTTTTGATAGAGGCAGCAATGATGGCTGCCAATATTGCGCCGGGAATGCGGCGCAGCTTTACGGCGCAGGGATGGACAAACCTGATAGAAGAGCGGTTGTGGAAGGACTCTGTGGAGGAGGCCGAGGAGCTTGTGGACACGGATATTTCTGTAGATATTCAGGGATATGATATTGACGGGGATGTTGTAAAGGTTGCGAGAGATAATGCAAGGCGTGCGGGCGTGGAGCATCTCATTCATTTCCAGCAGCGTCCGGTTTCAGCATTAAGCCATCCCAAAAAATACGGATTTATTGTAAGTAATCCTCCGTATGGAGAGCGTATGGAAGACAGAGAAACGCTCCCTGGATTATACAGTGAGATTGGAGAAGCGTTGCAACGGTTGGATAGCTGGTCGGCTTATCTGATTACCAGTTATCAGGATACCGAGCGATATATAGGTAGAAAAGCGGACAAAAACCGCAAGATATATAATGGGATGCTAAAGACTTATTTTTATCAGTTTTTAGGTCCGAAACCGCCCAAGAGACCGCGTGTTCAGGAATAGGATTAGCGAAAAGGGAAGTCAGAGTATGATGGAATGACGCAGTGCGTGTTGTTTTACAGAAGGGAAAGTTTGTGAGGTATTCGAAGAAATATATTATAATGGCATTAATACTGTTTCTTGTTCTGGCGCTTAAATTTTCGAATGTCGAGGTAAAAAGCGAAGAAATCGAGGAGTTTCGAGGCGCCAGATTAGAACAGGAAATCTGGAATCCGATGATTGCTGGGACGGTCAATGACAAATTATTGTCCCTGTTGGTTGACAACAAAGAGCTTACCAGCGTAAAAGATGGTATCTATATGGATGACAATTTGAATATTATGGTACCTGTTTCCGCGCTGGGAGAAAGTTTTAACTGTGGTTCCCATATATATAATGAGAAAGAGCTGATGTTGGAGAAACGCTCCGATGTGGTTTCCTTTAAGTTAGATCAGCCCTATGTGACCCTGAACGAGCAGGAGGAGGCAGTACAGTCTCCGATGATAGGCAAAAACGGAGATTATTACGTACCTGTGCAGACTGTCGCTGAAAAGCTGAATTTTAACTATGAGTGGAATATTGAAAAAAATCAGGCGATAGCGCGCAACAAGGCGGAGGAAAGCAGTATTTTGCCGCCACAGTATGATTTACGGCAACGGCAGCGCACGCCGAAAGTCAAAAATCAGGGTTCGTTTGGAACTTGTTGGGCATTTGCCGCGCTTGCAGCCATGGAGTCGTCACTGCTTCCGGAGGAAGTTCAGGAATTTTCGCCGGATCATATGTCTATTCAGAATAGTTTTGTGCTCGAACAGGCTGCCGGAGGAGAATATACGATGGGCATGGCGTATCTCCTGTCGTGGCAGGGACCTGTTTTCGAGAAAGATGACCCCTATGGAGACGGAAAATCGCGAGATGATTTGGAAGCAGTAAAGCATGTACAGGAAGTACAGCTTATAGAGGGGAAGGACTACGAAAAAATTAAAGAATTTGTATTCAGGCACGGAGGCGTGCAAACTGCGATTTACAGCGCGCTCAATAATTCTCAATCCGATTCACCATATTATAATTTTGAGAAATCTGCATATTGCTATATCGGTGCGGAGAAACCCAATCATGAAATTATGATTATCGGCTGGGATGATAATTATCCCAAAGAAAATTTCCGTGAGGAAGTAGAAGGAGACGGAGCCTTTCTCTGTCAGAACAGCTGGGGAGAGGATTTTGGCGACGATGGCGTATTTTATGTGTCTTATTATGACGTAAACATCGGCATTCACAATGTGGTTTATACCAAAATTGAAGAGGCGGACAATTATGACAGGATTTACCAGTCGGATTTATGCGGCTGGGTGGGACAGCTTGGATATAACAGGGACAGTGTCTATGCGGCAAATGTCTACACCGCGCAGTCTGCGGAGACTTTGCGGGCGGCAGGTTTCTATGCCACTGGAAAGGAGACTTCCTATGAACTCTATATCGCAAAGAAATTTAAAAATACGGATTCCCTGGAGGAACGCATAAAAGTTGCAGAGGGAAATGTTGCCAATGCCGGATATTATACGATAAAATTTGATGAGGAAATTGAAGTGGAAGAGGGGGAGAAGTATGCAGTCATCCTCCATGTGACAACGCCGGGTTCCGTACATCCGATGGCAATTGAGTATGTGGCGGACGAGATGACGGCGAATGTGGATTTGAAAGACGGAGAAGGATATATCAGCGCAGGGGGACGTCGTTGGGAGAATACAGAGAAAAATCAGGAATGTAACCTGTGTCTCAAAGTATACAGTGACGTGAGAGAATAACGGAATAGGGTTATATGACGAAAATATAGAAGGAGACACATGGAACGCAAAATATTAAAGAATTCATCCATACTGCTCGTGATAACGGTTGTAGCGGTGCTGGGATTGGAATATTATTTCAATACGTATGGAAAGGAAATGCAGCAGGAACAGATGTCCGGTCTGAAAATGCTTGCTTATAATACCGAACAGGCAGAAATGTCGGATGAGGCGGAATTCGAGCAGCAGCTTTGTATTGAACTTCCACAGGGGATGACGTTGGATGAGGTCATCATTGAAAATGATTATGTAAAACAGTTGATAACCATCCGCATTCCGGATGTGGAGGACAATTATTTTCTGGAACATCCGCTCTTGGGCAGGAGTAACAATATCAATGATTTGTATATGGCAAATGGAAGAATAGAAATTACGATGGATGCGGTCTATGAACCTGAGTGTACGGTTGAGGACGGACGTTTGTATCTGGATTTCTTACAGCCGCAGGATATTTACGACAAAGTTGTCGTGATTGATGCCGGTCATGGCGGCGGCGCCCCTGGCGCTATCAAGCAGGGAATTATGGAAAAAGATATCAATCTTGCCATAGTAAAAGAGTTGAAAGAACTTTTGGACAAAAATGACAGGAATATCGGCGTGTATTACACGCGCACGGAGGATGTGAATCCCACGTTTGAGCAACGGGCACAGCTTGGAGGAAAGGCGGGTGCGAATCTGTTTATCAGCATTCACAGCAATTCTACCGTGGATGGGTTGATGTCGAGTTACAACGGCACGGAAGTTATGTACGATGAGTTGAAAAGCGAGGAAGGTTTCAGCAGTAAGCGTCTGGCACAAATATGCCTTGAGGAGGCTACGGAGGCCATGGGCAGTAAAAATAACGGCGTGACTTATGGAAACAGTATTTATATCATTCGCAACAGCGAGGTTCCTGTGGCATTGGTAGAGGTAGGATTTATGACGAATCAACAGGAATTGAATAAACTGACGTCTCAGGATTACCAGAAAAAAGCGGCACAGGGAATTTACAGGGCCATTTTACGTGCAATTGACGAGGGATTTTAACAGATTTTGTAATATATGCGCAGGGTTGTTTAACATGAAGAACCGGAGAGAGGAATTACAGATGAAAAAGATAATATTTGCAACGGGAAACCAGGATAAGATGGGAGAAATCCGCAGTATTTTATCGGATTGGGATATGGAGCTCCAATCGATGAAGGAGGCGGGAATTGAGCTGGATATTGTGGAAGATGGCACGTCATTTGAGGAAAATGCCGGTATTAAGGCCGCTGCAGTTGCAGCGCAGGTTCAGGAGGAAGGAATCATCGTGCTTGCGGATGATTCCGGACTGGAGATTGATTATCTGAATAAGGAGCCAGGAATTTATTCGGCAAGGTATCTGGGGGAAGATACGCCATACAGTGTTAAGAACCGGAAAATTCTGGAGCGTATGGAAGGCGTTCCTAAGGAGGAGCGGACGGCGCGGTTTGTGTGTGCGATTGCAGCAGCCGATAAGAATGGTCAAATCTGTGTGATTCGCGGTACAATTGAGGGATATATTGGATGGGAGCCTTCCGGGGCAAATGGATTTGGTTATGACCCCATATTTTATCTGGATGAGTATGGCTGTTCTACCGCAGAACTTACGGAAGAAAAGAAAAATGAATTAAGCCACAGGGGTAAGGCGCTGCGGGCTATGAGGCAGAAACTGGTAGAGCTGGCGTTATAAATCACACAGGCAGGAACAAGCGGAAGGCGGGGGATTGTCATGAGGATATTGGTTATAAGTGATACGCATGGGCGGCATGAGAATTTGAAGAAAATCCGCGAGCGTGAACGGGACATAGACAGGGTGATACATCTCGGTGATGTTGAAGGAGGCGAATCGTATATCGAGGAGCTTGTGGGGTGTCCTGTAGAGATTGTTGCGGGAAATAATGACTTTTTCTCTGAACTGGAACGGGAGAAAGAACTGAAAATAGGAAAATATAATATACTGATTACCCATGGCCATTATTATTACGTTGCCATGGAGACGGAAGATTTGCGGAAAGAGGCTTTGGGGCGCGGCATGGACGTCGTGATGTTCGGGCATACACATAAGCCATTGCTGGATAACAGCAAAGGAATTGTAATGCTCAATCCGGGCAGCGTTTCCTATCCGAGACAGGATGGACATCTGCCTTCTTATGCGCTGATGGAGCTGGATGCAGAGGGCGAAGCACATTTTAAAATAAAATACCTGGAATAAATTGAAAAAATTGTTGACATTTTCATTTCTATCACATATAATATAGCTTGCGTCACGACATAAATGTGATATGACCTTCGGGGTGTGGCTCAGCTTGGCTAGAGCGCCTGGTTTGGGACCAGGAGGTCGCAGGTTCGAATCCTGTCACCCCGATGAGATACCTGTGCGGGTGTAGTTCAATGGTAGAACACCAGCCTTCCAAGCTGGATACGTGGGTTCGATTCCCATCACCCGCTTGCATTGAGCACTTGGCGAGATGTTTTCGAGTTTAGTGCGAAAGCACATCTGGATGTTTAACAAGGTGTTTTGAGTTTAGCAGCCATGGTGTTACACGTGTGTTCGTAGCTCAGCTGGATAGAGCAACGGCCTTCTAAGCCGTGGGTCGGGGGTTCGAATCCCTTCGAGCACGTTTTCTCCGAAAGGAGAAGTAGGACAGGTTCAGCCTGTCATATGGTGGGTATAGCGCAGTTGGTTAGCGCGCCAGATTGTGGCTCTGGAGGCCCAGGGTTCGAATCCCTGTATCCACCTTTTGTGATGGACTAAGGATTGACCAGGCAGATAGGATTTTGGTCTAAGCATCACCGCACATTTTGATGGGCTATCGCCAAGCGGTAAGGCACAGGACTTTGACTCCTGCATTCGCTGGTTCGAATCCAGCTAGCCCAGTTACGGAGCACTAGCTCAGTCGGTAGAGCACCTGACTTTTAATCAGGTTGTCGGGGGTTCGAATCCCCCGTGGTTCATTTGAGGAATCCTCAGAGTAAATGGGGATTCGAACCCCGGAGCGATATCCCC
>CAJTSB010000028.1:0-12028 GCA_910578825.1 uncultured Lachnospiraceae bacterium
TTTAAAAATATATCGGGAGATATATTGACAAATTTCAAATATTGAGATAGGAGGAACTTTAATATGAGACAGGAGAAGGTACAGTATAAACGAAGAAGGAAGAGACGTAACAGACGTTTTTTCATAATGGGAATTTTCTGTTTTGCGGTGGTATCGGTAAGCAGTGTTTTATGGTTTGATTCTGGTAAGACAGTGAAAGACAGTGGTGTTGTGGGTGGAACATTTGTCAATATTACACATAATCAAACATTGGGAATAGAAACAGAAAAGCCATGGAATCTCATACTTGTCAATAAGGATAATCCAATTCCAGATAATTATGATGTGAATCTGGTCGAGGTTGAAGGCGGAGAGTGTGTGGACGAGAGGATATATGAGCCTCTTCTGGAAATGCTTAATGCTGCGAGGGAGGGAAACCTGGGTGAGCTGCCGATGGTAGTGTCTGGCTATCGTACCCAGCAAAAACAGCAAAGTCTTTACGATGAAAAGATTGCTAAATTCAAAGCGGAAGGATATTCGGATAGTGAAGCCGTGGAGCAGGCAAAGCAATGGGTTGCCGTACCGGGTTACAGTGAGCACCAACTCGGATTTGCAGTTGATATTAATGGGGCAACGTATGACGTCTATTTATGGCTGCAGGAAAACAGCTATAAATATGGATTTGTTTTCCGATACCCGGGTGATAAAACGGACATTACCGGGACAGCGGAAGAAGTATGGCATTACAGATATGTGGGAAAAGAAGCCGCAAAAGAAATTCATGATAAAGGAATTTGTCTGGAAGAATATTTAAATGAGAAAATCGGGAATCGGAGGCAAATTGATTTCTGTCCTGAGATATGATAAGATAATAAACGCATATGAAAAACATGAAAAGCGGGGCAAAGAGTTACGAAAAGTATTGGCAGGGAATAACAGTGTTTTAATCAATAAATTATTTTGGAGAATGGACATATGGGAAAATTATTTGAAAAATATACCGATACAAAATTTTATAAAAACATATTTTGCTGCCTGTTTATTTTTAGCTTGGCAATATTTGTCCCTGCCTGCGCAGAATCTGAGGCAACAGATTCTTCACATAGATTGGGAACAGAGAATGTGCAGGAAGGAGAAACGCTCTCCGTTGAGGAAATTGTCAATAGTTGTGAATTGGAGGATGTTCCTGAAATTCCTGCATATTCCGGTGAAGTCTATACCATAATAAATGACAATATTCCATACTTTACGAAGTCGAATCTTCCAACGGAATCATTTGAATATTATTCCGATTTAGATAAGCTTGGACGGTGTGGGGTTGCGTGTGCCAATATCGGGCAGGATATTATGCCGACAGAGGAGCGCGGAGAGATTGGACAGGTAAAACCGTCTGGATGGCAGACCATCAAATATGATAATGTGGATGGCAAATATCTGTACAATCGTTGCCATCTGATAGGGTATCAGTTATCGGCGGAAAATGCAAACGAAAAAAACCTGATTACCGGAACCAGATACTTAAATGTAACAGGAATGCTGCCATTTGAAAATATGGTAGCCGATTATGTGGAAGAAACCGGAAACCATGTTTTATACCGGGTAACGCCTGTCTTTCATGGCGATGACCTTCTGGCATATGGCGTTTCCATGGAGGCGTGGTCGGTGGAGGACGATGGGGATGGCATATGTTTTCATGTGTTTGTATATAATGTTCAACCAAATATCGTCATCGATTATGCAAATGGCGACAGCTATTTCGATGAAAATGCATCCGCAGGCATGGAAACAGAAGAGCAGCGGCAGACAATGCAAGCTGGCAGGGAGTACATTTTGAACATGAATACGAAAAAGTTCCATTATCCGGATTGCGAAAGCGCAGCACAGACAGCAGAAAAGAATAAACAATCATATTCTGGAAACCGTGATGATGTAATCGCAAAGGGGTATGAACCCTGCAAGAGATGTCATCCGTAGATAGGAAATACTGGATGAAAAAGAAACCGTAATGACCCAGACGACCATTCACGAGACAAATGTTAGATATTTCCGCCATTTCTCCGATAAGTAAATTGAGACTTGGAGGTGGCAGTTACGGCAGGAAAACAGCACGAGGGCAAACTTACAATTCGGCATCAGGGCAGGGAAAAAGCCATACGGCTGGATGATATTTATTATATGGAGAGTCAGAACCATAATGTTGTCTTATGCCTGAAAAGTGGCATGTTAAAATATTATGGCAGGATTGGAGACATGGAAAAAGAACTCCGGGGACAATTTTACCGCATCCACCGCGGGTATCTGATAAACCTTATTTATGTGAAAGGGTACGACAGGACGGGGGTAAGGATGGAAAATGGAGATAAACTCCTGGTCTCAAGATATAAATATCATGATTTCGTACAGGCATATAAGGATTTTCGTTCTCAGACAGTATAATGGGTTGGGAGTTTGGAAAAGAAATCATAGTAAGCGTATTTCAGGATGGCAACACCGGCGGCAGAGCCAGGCAACAGGCTCTATTACCGGTGTTGTAGTGTTTTCAGACTGCCAATCCAATCAAACGGACGACCAGGGCGGCAATCCACGCAATCGCACATTGCCAAAGCACCATGCCGATTGCCCATTTTGTGCCGAGTTCCCGTTTCACGGAGGCAATGGCAGCCACACATGGCGTATACAGAAGGCTGAATACCAACAGCGGGCCCGCTGTCAGAGGGGTGAGCGCAGAGGCAACAGAGCCGCCGTACAAAACTTCCAGCGTGGATACCACGCTTTCCTTTGCCATGAAACCGCTGATGAAGGAGGTGCAGATTTTCCAATCTCCAAGCCCGAGCGGAGTGAAGATTGGAACAAGCCAGCCCGCTACCATGGCGAGAATGCTGTCCTGTGAATCAGATACAAGATTAAAATGCAAATCAAAACTCTGCAAAAACCAGATTATGACGGTGGCAATTAAGATAACCGTAAATGCTCGCTGTAAAAAATCTTTTGCTTTTTCCCACAACAGCTGTATGACATTTCTGGCAGACGGCATCCGGTAATTGGGCAGCTCCATTACAAAAGGCACGGCTTCACCGCGAAAGAGGGTGCTCTTATACAGAAAAGCAGCAAGGATACCAATAAGGATTCCCAGGACATAAAGTCCCGTCATAATAAGTCCTCCCTGTTTGGGGAAAAATGCACTGACAAAAAATGCATAAATTGGTAACTTGGCGGTACAGCTCATGAACGGCGTCAGGAGGATTGTCATTTTGCGGTCACGTTCGCTGGGGAGCGTCCGGGTTGCCATCACTGCCGGAACGGTACAGCCAAAACCGATTAACATGGGGACGATGCTGCGTCCGGAGAGACCGATTTTGCGCAACAGTTTATCCATAAAGAAAGCGACACGCGCAATGTAACCGCTGTCTTCCATCAGAGAGAGAAAGAAGAACAGCGTAACAATAACAGGCAGGAAACTGAGCACACTGCCAACGCCCTCAAAAATACCATGAATAACAAGGCCGTGAAGCGCCTCGTTGACATGACTTGCGGACAGAGCTGTGTCTGTAATATCTGCCAGCGCTCCGATTCCGAGTTCCAGTAAACTTTGCAGCCATGCGCCGATCACGTTGAAGGTCAGGTAGAAGACAAGCGCCATAATGCCGATAAAACAGGGGATAGCCGTGTATTTTCCAGTAAGAATGCGGTCAATTTTTTCGCTGCGAATGCGCTCTTTGCTTTCCTTCGGCTTTGTGACGGTCTGTTCACACAATTTTTCGATAAACGAAAAACGCATATCGGCAATTGCCGCGCTCTTATCCAGACCACGCTCATTCTCCATCTGTAAGATAATGTGTTCTAACATTTCTTCTTCATTTTGTGTCAGTTTCAGTTGTTCTAAAATCAAAGAGTCCCCCTCAATGACTTTGCTTGCCGCAAAACGGACCGGGATGTCTGCGCGCTGCGCGTGATCCTCTATCAGATGAATGACAGCATGGATGCAGCGGTGGACGGAGCCGCCAAAGTCGTTTTTATCACAGAAATCCTGTTGGGATGGTCGTTCCTGATATTGTGCAATATGGATGGCATGTTCAACCAATTCGTGGACGCCCTCGTTTTTGGAGGCGGAAATGGGAACGACCGGCACGCCGAGAATAGATTCCATGGTATTAATATCGATGGCGCCTCTGTTGGCAGTGACTTCGTCCATCATATTCAAAGCAACTACCATGGGAATATTCATCTCCAGAAGCTGCATCGTCAGATACAGGTTTCGTTCGATATTTGTTGCATCCACAATGTTAATGATTGCTTTCGGCCTGTCATTTAAGACGTAGTTTCGGGAAACAATTTCTTCACTGCTATATGGTGACATGGAATAAATGCCGGGTAAATCCGTGACGGAAGTGTTAGGATGCCCTTTGATGGGACCGTTTTTCTGGTCTACCGTTACGCCTGGAAAATTGCCAACGTGCTGATTCGAACCGGTCAGTTGGTTGAACAGTGTTGTCTTTCCGCAGTTCTGGTTTCCGACAAGCGCGTAT
This sequence comes from uncultured Lachnospiraceae bacterium, assembly GCA_910578825.1. Taxonomy (GTDB): domain Bacteria; phylum Bacillota; class Clostridia; order Lachnospirales; family Lachnospiraceae; genus Petralouisia. The sequence continues at coordinate 4,506 of CAJTSB010000028.1, forward strand.
GTAAGCAGTGTTCCTTCCGGAAGCGGGGAGGCATGTTCTTCATCATGGTATTTTCCACCTTCCCCCAGGCCCGGGTGGGAGGATTTTTCTATATTGGCTGCGCCTTCGTGCATGCGGTTTCTCTGTTCGATGGGACTGATTTCAATTTGAGAGGCCTCCTCTAAACGCAGGGTCAGTTCGTAGCCGTGAACCTGTAGTTCCATCGGATCGCCCATGGGAGCAAATTTTATAACGGTAACCTCTGCTCCTGGAATTACGCCCATATCAAGAAAATGCTGGCGCAACGCACCCTCTCCGCCTACGGTCAGAATCTGAGCGCTCTTTCCGATTTCCAGTTCTTTCAGTGTCATCTTATCTTTGCCTCCTTTGTATTTTATAATTTTCTTATATAGTTATATATGACTAACCTTTCAATTCTATTATAGTTATATATGACTAACTTTTCAATAGTAAAATTTGTATTTTTATTTTTGTGTAAAATAACTTAGGATAAAACGGAACAAACTTGTCTTTTTTCGGAAAAATGATATAATGGGGTCAGATTGCAGATAAGGAGATGAATTCTATGCATGCAGGATCCATGTGTATTTCCTGTATTTTATCCAAGGAAGAACAATCCATCCGGCAATTTCCGGATGAAGAAAAAAAATCGGAGTATATGCACCTGGTATTAGAGGTTTTGTACCAATATGGACGGACCGAATCGTCACCGGGGATTACCGAACGTCTTGCGCGTCTATACCGGGATTTCTGGGGAGAGGACAGAGACTATACTGCTCAGAAACACCAATATAACCAGTTATTACTGCAAATGGAGAAGAAACTTGAGCAGAAGATACAGAATGCAAGGGAGCCTCTCAAGGAGTGTATCAAATACGTCTGTGCTGCGAATTACATTGATTTTTCTGCGGTAGAGCATGTAAATGAGGATACGCTGGAAGAATTGCTTGAAAACGCAGTCGGGCAGACTGTTCCGGAGGAGGAATACCAGATTTTCCGGACAGATTTGGAAAATGCACGAACGTTGGTTTATCTTACAGATAACTGCGGCGAGATTGTTCTGGATAAATTATTTATCAAACAGATAAAAGAAACTTTTCCCGGACTGAACATCACTGCCATGGTAAGGGGCGGAGACGTCATCAACGATGCGACGTTGGAGGATGCGAAGGAGGTAGGCCTGACAGAGATTGTGCCCTGCATGGGAAATGGAAATGCAGCCCCTGGAACAATTGTCGGGCGGTTAAGTGAAGAAGCCAGGGAAACTTTATTCCATGCGGATGTGATTATTTCAAAAGGGCAGGGAAATTTCGAAAGCCTCTATGGAGAAAAACTCAATCCATATTATTTGTTTTTATGTAAATGTGAATTGTTTGTTTACCGATTTCAGATGGAGCAGTACAAGTCCGTATTTGTCAGGGAAGAACGGATGAAGATAAAATATTCAATTCAGTAGGAGAAGGAACATGAGGGAAAGAAGTCTGTCTGCAATATGTGTGGCAGTGTTTTTGCTGGCGCTTTTGAATGCAGCGGAGAAATATGAAAATGCGAAAGAATATACACAGGTAAACGAGTCGGAGAGAGGAGAATTTACAAACGAGAAACAGCTTTATTTTGGCTCGGACGGTTATCTTGGGCGGATGTTATCGGAAGAAGATAAACAGTACCTGCGTCAGACTTTCGCCCGCCAGGAGGAAGACGTCTATACGTTTCTTCAGGGGCCCAGGTCGTGGGGAGAGGGGATTCCATGGTCCGGGGAATGGTGTACTTTTCAGGTAGAAGGGAATTCCTTTGGAGGATTTGGATGCGGCTTGTGTTGTCTGGCGAATATATACAATACGCTGTCGCCCTATGAGGTATCGCCGCTGGATACGTACGAGTATGCCCGGGCGGTAACGGATTATACGCCTACGGGTGAGATGGGGGCGATTGATTGGGAATATATGAAAAAAACGCTGGAGCACAGCGGGTTTACGTGTGAGCTGTACCGGAAACCAGGTACCTATGAAGAATTCAAAGAGCAGATGGAGCTGGCAGAATCCGCGATTGTGCTTATCAGCAGTTATAATGACGATACTTACTGGCAGGACACGCCGGGGCATTATGTAAATATCTGGCTTTACCAGGAAGAGGATGAGACTGTATTTTTGGCAGAGCCGGGAGATCCGGAAAATAACAGGAGCCGCATTCCATTGCGTTATATCTATGATGCGTTAAAAACGGCGAGCCGTTATCATTATCTGACGGTGGAAGATTATTTTGAAGAACGGAATGAGTGGAAGGCAGATGGAATTGACGAAGTATGGAATCGCCCAGCCAGTTAGTGGGACCGTCTGCCAGGTTCGGAAAAAGATACCGGGGAAGTATTGACAAAATGGTTGAATATGCTAAACTTAATAGTGGCGCGAAGAAGTAGAAAAGGAAGGTTTTGCAAGTGGAAAGACAGACATTTTCGATTCTGGTTGAAAATAGCCCGAATGTGCTCAGTCATGTGTCTGGGTTGTTCAGCCGGAGAGGGTACAATATCGACAGCATATCCGCCGGTGTGACGGCAGACCCGAGATTTACGAGAATAACGATTGTCTCAAGCGGGGACAAGCTGATTTTGGAGCAGATTGAAAAGCAGCTTGCCAAGTTGGAAGACGTGGTCGATATCAAAAAACTGAAAAGCGGGAATTCTGTATGCCGGGAGTTAATTCTCATTAAAATCCGCGTGAAGAGCACGGAGCGTCAGGCAGTCATCTCTCTGGCGGAAATCTTTAAGACAAAGATTGTGGATGTGACAAATGATTCCATGATGATTGAATTGATTGGCAGTCAGAATAAGCTGGATGCATTTATGGAACTTTTGGAAGGCTATGAGATATTAGAGCTTGCAAGAACTGGCATTACGGGACTGACGAGGGGTTCCTCAGACGTTCGGATGTTCGATTAGGTATCGAATCATTAAAATTTAGGAGGATAAAGTAATGGCAAAGATTTTTTATCAGGAAGATTGTAACCTTTCCTTATTAGATGGAAAGACAATCGCAGTGATCGGTTATGGCAGTCAGGGACATGCACATGCATTGAACTTAAAAGAATCTGGTTGCAATGTAATTATCGGACTGTACAAGGGCAGCAAGTCCTGGGCTAAAGCTGAGGCACAGGGATTCGAGGTGTTTACAGCAGATGAGGCAGCAAAGAAAGCAGACATCATCATGATTCTGATCAATGATGAGCTGCAGGCTGATATGTACAAGAAAGACATTGAGCCCAATCTGGAAGCAGGCAATATGCTGATGTTTGCACATGGTTTCAACATTCATTTCGGAGCAATCGTTCCGCCGAAGGATGTGGACGTTACGATGATTGCACCGAAAGGACCGGGACATACGGTAAGAAGCGAGTATCAGGTTGGCAAGGGAGTTCCCTGCCTGATTGCAGTAGAGCAGGATGCCAGCGGCAAGGCACAGGATATCGCGCTTGCATATGCGCTGGGAATCGGCGGAGCAAGAGCCGGCGTTTTGGAGACAACCTTCCGTACCGAGACTGAGACGGACCTCTTTGGTGAGCAGGCAGTTCTCTGCGGCGGCGTATGCGCGCTGATGCAGGCTGGATTTGAGACTTTGGTAGAAGCAGGCTATGACCCGAGAAATGCATACTTTGAGTGCATTCATGAGATGAAGTTAATTGTAGACTTAATTTATCAGTCTGGTTTCGAAGGAATGAGATATTCCATCTCCAATACGGCAGAGTACGGCGATTATATCACCGGTCCGAAGATTATCACAGAAGATACCAAGAAGGCGATGAAGAAAATCTTATCCGATATTCAGGATGGAACCTTTGCGAAAGACTTCCTGTTAGATATGTCTCCGGCAGGACGTCAGGTTCACTTTAAGGCTATGAGAAAACTGGCTGCGGAACATCCGTCAGAGGCAATCGGCAAAGAAGTGCGCAAGCTCTATAGCTGGAACAGCGAAGAAGAGAAATTAATCAACAATTAATAAATGACTTTGGTTTATCAGTATCATGATAAAGAGCAACCCCTCAGGTATTTGCCTGAGGGGTTTTTGAAATCATCGTTATGATACCAAGGTTCATATATTTTGTTAATTTTAAATTTAATTAGTATAAAAATCAATGAAATGTTCCAGGGATTTGGAGATTCTTGCATTTTTGCTGTAAGCAAATCCAATTTCACGTTTGGGGATTGGGTGTTTCTGCGGAATCTCCAGCAAAGTTCCCGTCTGCAATTCTGTCTTCACAAAGTCCCGGATGACGCAGCCAATGCCAAGGCTGACAAGCGCCATCTCAATCAATAAATCCATATTGGAGACTTCGATGATGTCATGCAGGAGGACATTTTGCTCCTGAAAATAGCTGTCGATGTACTGGCGGGTGATGTTTTCTCTGTCCAGTAGCAGGAGCGTGGAATTTTGCAGCATATGTTGGCGGTTCACCCCGCGTACCTGCAGGTTGTGCAGGTAATCACGCGTTGCGACAAAGATATCCTCTATTTCCCGTAGCGGGCAGAATTCGATATTTTTTGTATTTTCCGGTTTGCCAATCAATCCGATGTCCAGCTTGTCTTCCTCCAATAATTTTAAGGTATGGTTGGTGGAATGGCAGGCGATGGAGATATTGATATGCGGATATTGCCTGATGAATTCCTTCAGATAAGGAAGGAGGACGTATTTGCACAGCGTGGAGCTTGCGCCAATCGACAGATTCCCGATTCCGAGCGCAATGGAACGGCGCAGCCTGTCCTCGCCCAGGGTCAATGTCTCAAACGCAGACTTTACATGTGTGTATAGAAGTTCCCCTTCCGGGGTGAGTGTTACCCCACGGGAACTGCGGTCAAATAGCCGTATGCCCAGATTATCCTCTAATTTCTGAATGGATTTGCTGATGGCGGGTTGGCTGATATAGAGTTCTTTTGCTGCTTTTGAGATATTTCCTTTTTCAGCCACAGCATAAAAGATACGGTAAGAGGAAAGATTCTGCTCCATAAATGCTCCTTTGTATGAAATCAATGTAGAATATTTTTGAAATATAATGCTGCCAGGTTCTGTTAATGTATAATAATATAACTAAATATTATAGTATTTATACGTATTATGTATTTCTATTATACTATGATTTGTGTTAGAATAGCAAGTGAGAAGAAAAGCTGTGTTTGCGTATTGTGTAATCTCATGGTACCAAAAGGTTCACATCACAAAGATTATACATAATAATGCGAGCCCGGCAAAAAGGAGGATCAGATTATGGGAATGACAATGACACAGAAAATTCTTGCCGCAGCAGCGGGACTTTCCGAAGTGAAAGCAGGACAGTTGATTGAGGCAGAGTTGGATCTTGTTTTGGGAAATGACATCACTTCGCCCGTTGCAATTCATGAGATGGATAAATTCACAACAGAAGGCGTGTTCCATAAAGATAAAATCGCATTGGTAATGGATCACTTTGCGCCCAACAAGGATATCAAGTCGGCACAACATTGCAAATGTGTCCGTGAATTTGCCAGCAAACATGAGATTACAAATTATTTTGATGTGGGACAGATGGGAATTGAGCATGCGCTGCTTCCGGAACAGGGATTGACGGTAGCAGGGGATGTGATTATCGGTGCCGACTCCCATACCTGTACGTATGGCGCATTGGGGGCATTTTCTACCGGCGTCGGCAGCACGGACATGGCGGCTGGCATGGCGACTGGCAAGGCATGGTTTAAGGTGCCTTCTGCCATTAAATTCAATATTGTCGGAAAACCTTCGAAATGGGTCAGCGGCAAAGACGTCATTTTGCATATCATCGGTATGATTGGCGTGGACGGCGCACTTTATAAATCTTTGGAGTTTACCGGAGAAGGAATTCAAAATCTCTCTATGGATGACCGCTTTACAATTGCCAATATGGCGATTGAGGCAGGCGCAAAGAACGGAATCTTCCCGGTAGATAAGCTTGCAGAGGATTATATGAAAGAGCATTCGAACAGGGCGTACAAAATCTATGAGGCGGATGAAGACGCAGAGTATGACGAGACATATACGATTGATCTTGCATCTTTGAAATCAACCGTTGCATTTCCGCATTTGCCGGAGAATACGAAAACCATTGATGAGATTGGCGACGTGAAGATTGACCAGGTAGTCATCGGCTCCTGTACGAATGGGCGTTTGGACGATCTTCGTACGGCTGCGGAGGTGATGAAGGGCAGAAAGGTTGCTAAGAATATTCGCTGTATCGTCATTCCGGCAACCCAACGCATTTATCTTGAGGCCATGGACGAAGGATTGATAAAGATTTTTATCGAGGCGGGGGCGATTGTGAGCACGCCTACCTGCGGACCGTGTCTGGGAGGCTATATGGGCATTTTGGCAGAGGGCGAGCGTTGCGTTTCCACGACAAACCGTAATTTCGTAGGACGTATGGGACATGTGGATTCGGAAGTGTATCTTGCAAGTCCGGCGGTAGCGGCAGAAAGCGCAATCACCGGTAAGATTTCAGCACCAGAAGATTAGGCGGAGCAAAGCGGCGCATGCCGTTACATTATAATTAGGAGGAGAATCATGAAAGCCAGTGGAACAGTTTTTAAATATGGAGACAATGTAGATACGGATGTGATCATTCCGGCAAGATACCTCAATTCCTCTGATCCGAAGGAATTGGCAACGCACTGCATGGAAGACATTGACAAGGAATTTGTAAATAACGTTAAGGAGGGGGATTTGATTGTCGCAGACAAGAATTTTGGCTGCGGTTCCTCCAGAGAACATGCACCGATTGCAATTAAGGCCGCAGGCGTAAGCTGTGTGATTGCAGAGACGTTTGCGAGAATTTTCTACCGTAACGCCATCAATATCGGACTTCCTATCATCGAATGTCCGGAGGCGTCCAAAGGAATTGAGGCAGGCGATGAAGTGGAGGTTGATTTCGACAGCGGAATCATCACGAATAAGACGAAGAATACGACCTTCCAGGGGCAGGCGTTTCCTGAGTTTATGCAAAAAATTATTCAATCTGAAGGACTGATTAACTATATTAATAAGAAATAAGAGATATAAATAAGAAATATCATTTCCAAAGGATTATATTCTCAGAGACAAAAGGGGATTTCGCAGCGTTATGTTGTAGAAATCCCCTTTAAATAATTCAAAAATTTTCTGGAGAGCTTAATGCGGCTGTACACTTCGGCGTATTCCCTGGGGGAGTAGCCTTCAATATAATTCGTCTGAAAACTTTTGTCGATGCCGGATTTTTTTGCCAGATCGACAGCCTTGTTGTAAGCAATCGCCGCTTCCTCTTCCTGTTGGTAGCATCCTACCGTATAATTTCCATTGATATGAATTTGAACTTTGTAGTTGCAGGCGTTATGAGACGTGATTTTTGTCACACCATAATAACGGTTGACTATAATAATATTAGAATAGCGGAAATCCGTAGAATCGTCATTGGCAAAATAGTAATCGCGGTTTTTGACGGCATAATTTTTGATGCCGTAACGTGAGAGGATGCCGATCTGCATACCATAATCG
>CAJTSB010000028.1:12096-32379 GCA_910578825.1 uncultured Lachnospiraceae bacterium
ATTTTTAAAATATATATGGTTATCCCGAAAATTCAGCAAAGAAATCGCCTTATCAAAACTTAGAATAGTCGGTAGTGAGAAAATGTCGTCAATGGTTGTGGAAAAATCGGAAAGCAGGCGAGACGCCTCCAGATATGCCTGATGTGCATACTGTTCCGATGGGAAACTGCCAAGGGAAATATGTTTGTTCTGAAAGGTGATGCTGGAACGATAGTAAGCAGTTCCGTTTTTTTTAAAAGCAAGATACGCGCCTGGCAGCATAAACTCCTCCCTGAGATGTTTTCATGCATTTTTTGAATGAAATCTACAAAATAAGTATATCATAAAAAACAGGAAAGGAAAACAAATATGTTGATAATTCAAAATCTGTTTAAGAATGCGTATTTCCGCATAAAGAGTATAGCGAAAAAGGTGTACAAGGGTTGCGCTGTCTTTGCCTCTGGGTTTACTGTCTTTGCATTGGTATTCTTTAACGACCAGACTTCAGGCAGCAGAGGAGGGCGCGTTACTGCAGCGGAACCAATCGTTCTTGTCGATATGGGAGAAAAGCTGAAGAAGGAGGATGCCAAAGCTGCGCCGGCGCTGGAAGGAAATCTGGGAACCGCGTACCGGGAATTTTTGGAGACGAGCCCAACTCGTGTGAAAGAGGAAGTTGAGGTGGAAATCTCAAAGCGTGAAGTTGAGGCAGTGTGCGCGCAGGCGGCGCCGGAAGCGCATACGGAGCTCCAACAGGAGCCGATAAATCCCTATGGAGACATCGTGATTGCTGAGGAGGATTATGATGCCTTATGCCGGATTGTACAGGCTGAAGCAGGCGGCGAGGATTTGCAGGGAAGAACGCTGGTGGCAGAAGTTGTTTTGAACAGAGTGCTTTCCGAAAATTATGCATCGACCGTTTATGATGTAGTGTTTGAGAAGAGCGGCGGCAAACCACAGTTTTCACCGACCGTTGACGGCAGGTTTTTCTCGGTTACGGTAACCACAGATACAATCAACGCGGTGGAGCAGGCATTGCATGGGGAAGATATTTCCCAGGGTGCATTGTTCTTTTCCGCAAGAAGTAAGGCGAATCCGAATGATATGGCATGGTTCGACAATCATCTGAAATGGCTGTTTCAGCATGGAGGACATGAATTTTATACGCTTCCGTAATATTTTATGCGGCGATTGTTGACAGAAAAATAGAAAACTTTTATAATGAGGGGTGTTCCGATTGAGGAATATCCCTTATCTTATGGGAAATGCATTGTCACGCTAAAGCGTGAAAGTGTCTTCCTATAAGATAATAAATAATATGCGCACTCGCACAAGAGGTATTTTTTGTTTCGCAATTGTGCTCGGCGCGGCAAAGTGGGCAAACCCACTTTGTTTTAGAAAATGATAGAGCAAAGGATGGATATAGCAATGTTATATGTAAGTACGAGAAATGCAGAGGAAAAAGTTACCGCTTCTCAGGCAGTTTTAAAAGGGTTGGCCAGGAATGGCGGATTGTTTGTACCGGAGCAGATTCCGACACTGGACGTCCCGGTGGAAAAACTTGCGGACATGACGTATCAGGAGACGGCATATGAGGTAATGAAACTTTTCCTTACCGATTACACGGAAGAAGAGCTGAAAACCTGTATTGAGAAGGCATACGATGAGAAATTTGATACCGCAGAAATTGCTCCGCTGGTGAAAGCACAGGATGTTTCTTATTTGGAGTTGTTTCATGGCGCGACGATTGCATTTAAGGATATGGCGCTTTCTATTTTGCCGCATCTTTTGATTACGGCGGCGAGAAAGAACGAGGTCACAAATGATATTGTCATTTTGACAGCGACCTCCGGTGACACCGGAAAAGCTGCGTTGGCAGGTTTTGCGGAGGTAGAGGGAACCAAAATTATTGTATTTTATCCCAAGGATGGCGTAAGTCCCATCCAGCAGAAACAGATGGTGACCCAGAAGGGAGACAATACATTTGTTGTGGGAATCAACGGGAATTTCGATCAGGCGCAGACAGGCGTAAAGCAGATGTTTTCTGATTCGGCGCTGGCGCAAGAGTTAGACAGGGCAGGTTATCAGTTTTCATCGGCTAATTCCATCAATATCGGACGACTGGTACCGCAGATTGTGTATTATGTATATGCATATGCGAAAATGGTCAAGACCGGTGAAATTAAAAATGGCGAGAGAATGAATGTAGTTGTGCCCACAGGCAATTTTGGAAATATTCTTGCCGCCTTTTATGCAAAAAATATGGGACTTCCGATTGGAAAGCTCATCTGTGCCTCCAACGAGAATAAGGTTCTGTACGATTTCTTTACCACAGGCACTTACGATAAGAACCGGGAATTTATCCTCACGTCTTCTCCCTCGATGGATATTCTGATTTCCAGCAACCTGGAGCGTTTGATTTACCGCATTGCGGGAGACAATGCAGATAAGAATCTGGAGCTGATGAATTCGCTGCAGGAGCATGGAGCATATACGATTACCGAGGAGATGAGAGAGCAGCTGGCATCTTTTTACGGTAATTATGCCAGTGAGGCAGAGACGGCGGCTGCAATCCGTGAAATTTATGGCCAGACAGGATATATCATAGATACGCATACCGCAGTGGCGGCAGCCGTATACAGGAAGTATCGGGAGGAGACAAATGATACGACGAAGGCAGTGATTGCCTCCACGGCAAGTCCCTATAAATTTACAAGAAGCGTTATGACGGCGATTGATCAAAAATATGACAGCAAGCCCGATTTCGAATTGGTGGATGAGCTGGAATCCCTGTCAAAAGTCAGGGTACCACAGGCAATTGAAGATATCCGTACTGCTCCGGTCTTACATAACACAATCTGTGAAGTGGAAGAGATGGAGCAGGTAGTGAAGAAGTTCTTAGGCGTATAAATATTTGTACAAAAACACCTGGAAAAAGTATTTTCCAGGTGTTTTCATATGTAAAGTGATTTGCTTTATAATGATACAATGAGCAAATGTAAACTTATTCGTCCATTTTCTTGATGGAAAACAGGAAATTGATGGTTCCGAAAGAATACATGATCGGAAGCAGATAGAAGGAAAATCCTGTCTCTATCAATGTGTTTTCGTAGGCAACCGGGGGCTGTAACTGTAACTCCATCGAATAATCATTGGACATATTCACCGTATACAGACCATTGTGAAGGTTCAGGAAATCTTCTATGGATGCACGTACGTATTCGTCAAAAGTGTCAAACTCTTCATTGACATATCTCCCGGCAAATGCGACAGCCGTTTCCTGTTCCATATCCAATGCGGAAAAGAACGAGAAAGAGCCTTCCACTTCCTGAGAGATGCAGAAATTGGTGGGCACTTCCGTGAGGTTCATGATACCAAGGGTAGTGAAATCCTCGCCGATAAAACGTACCAGATTATTAAACAGGAGCGTAAAATAGGAGAGGATATGTTCGGAATGTGGAATATCCTCCGGAAGGTAAAAGTCTGAGAGAAGTTTGTTGACCATTTCCTGCTGTTCTTCAATCAGCTCCAGATCATAAATCTCATAGACGGATTTGTATTCTGTAATCAGATTTTCAAGTTCTACATGCGTTAAAATATCCTGGTCAATCAAAATCTGCCCCAGAAGCATATAATCCGGGAGCTGGGTAGTCAGCAGATTGTCCACCTGTCCCTCTGTAAGATACCCGAGATTAACGGCAAGCTCGCCAAATAATTTATCAAAATGCGTCTGCGTGATATACACGTCTTCGACCTCGCTTGCAGACATAAAGCCGGAATGAATGGCCAGCGTTCCGAGTTTTTTATGTGTGTTTGCCTGAATTTTCAGAGCTTCAATTAACTGTTCCGGAGTGATGACTCCTTTGTTAAGTAAAAAATTACCAAAAAACTGCGTATGCATAACTTTTATCTCCCTCCAAAGCGTGCTTTCAGAATATCAGCAATGCCGGAATTTGTATAAGGTTTCTGGACGAAGTCCCGCGCTCCCTCCATAATTGCATTCTTAAGCTGGGTCTGAGTTCCAACAGAGGAGACGACGATAATACTTGCCTCCGGATCAAACTCACGAATCTCGTGTATCGCCTGCACGCCGTCTTTGATGGGCATTACAATGTCTACAAAAACCAGTTCCGGTTTGTTTGCCTTGTACTGGTCAATGGCTTCCTGGCCGTTGGAAGCTTCCAGAAAATTGTTATAACCATGTTCAACGATAATGTCCTTTAACTGTTTACGCGCCAGTATTGAGTCGTCGCAAATAAGTATTTTTACATTTTCCATTCCTATCGCTCCTTGTGAATTACAGATTTAAATATACATATTACATATATTTTACACTAAATATTGAAAAGTTTCAATGATTTCTTTTATAGAAATCTCAATTGAAATCTTTATCAATAACAGTTATAATAAATTATAACAGAAAAATGTGATTTAGGAAAGGAAAAAGATATGCTTATTATATTTGATGCAATAATTTTTATTTATGGGGTATATACAATATATTCCGCTATTAAGATGAAACGTACACAGGAACTGAGCAATTTCTTCACCGGGGGAAATATGGAACCAATCCGTGACGTACACGGATACATCAACTATATCTATGGAAGAACCATTGTATTGGGCTCCGTAGCCACCCTGTTCGGTATCGTGGGATTTATCAATGATTATGTCGCACAGCTTCCCTATATTATGCAGGCGATGATGGTATTGTTTTTGACCGTAGTCGTCTGGTTTACAATCAATATCAATCGTGCAAAACGCCAGTTTTGGTAAAATACACATAGAAAATTAATAAAAATTTTATTCTTTACAAATGATTTATATAGATTTTTTTGATATTATAAGATAAAATAAACTAATTGCGTAAGCAATAGTTGGAAAGGAAGCGGCATAATGGATTATCAAAGACTGATTGCCCAGGCCATGAAAGCGAAAGAATCTGCATATGTGCCCTATTCCCATTTTCGCGTTGGAGCGGCGCTTCTTACGAAGAGCGGCAGGATATTTACCGGCTGTAACATCGAGAATGCAAGTTACTCTGCGACGAATTGTGCAGAGCGCACCGCGGTGTTTAAGGCTGTGTCCGAGGGAGAGCGGGAATTTACGGCGATTGTGGTAAACGGTGACAATGGCGATTATCTGCCGCCCTGCGGGATTTGCAGGCAGGTATTGGCGGAATTCTGCGATATGGAAACGTTTCAGGTGATTCTTGCGAACAGTCCGGAAGATTACCAGGTGGTGACACTGGACAAACTGTTTCCGGGAGCTTTTCAGGCAGAAAATTTAAAGTCGGGAAATCAGCACAAAAAGAGCAACTCTGTTTATAAGGATTTAGGATGAAGTTTGAGGATATGGAATATGAAGAAGATGAAAAAAAGTATTATCATGGTATTTGCACTTGTGGTTATGCTGTTGTCGGCATTTTCTTTGAACAAGGGGGATGCACAGGCAGCAGGGAACTATTCAATCAGGATTAATAAGGCGACGAACGTAGTGACCGTATACAGCAACGGAAAGCCGGACAGGGCATTTGTGTGCTCAACTGGAAATGCAACGCCGATAGGAACGTTTCGTACCAGTCAGAAATTGCGTTGGCATGTACTGGATGGTCCAAGCTACGGTCAGTATTGTACGCGTATTCATGGAAGCGTTCTGTTTCATTCAGTCTGGTATTACGCTAATGGAGATTATGCATCGCAATCGTATGTACAGTATAATAAGCTGGGTACAACGGCAAGCCATGGCTGTGTACGGCTTACAGTGGCGGATTCCAAGTGGATTTATGAGAATTGCCCTCTGGGAACGTCGGTTACGGTATTCTGGGGTTCTTCCAATGATGATCCTCTGGGGAAACCAGAAGCAATCAAGATACCGGCAAGATTTGGCAGCCGGGGATGGGATCCCACGGATCCTCTGGCAGGCAACCCGTATAGCGGTTACAGACCAAGCGTTAATGTTTCCGGCGCTCAGACTACAATTGAATATGGTTCTTCGTTTCAACCTTTTGCCGGGATCTCGGCGAATGATTCGTTGGGGAATGATATCAGCGGAAGGCTGACCTACAGCGGCAAGGTAAGAACAAAGAAACTTGGAAGATACAATATTACATATTCCGTAACGGATGCATTGGGCAGAAGCGCCAGCAGCGTGGTGACATATCAGGTGGTCGATTCGAAAAAGGCGATTATCAAGGGTGTGAAGAAAACACAGAAAAAGGAATACAATAGCACCTTTAGGCCCAAGTCAAAGATTACAGCATACACAGTTGACAAGAAAAAATTAACAAATAAAATTAAGGTTAAAGTTATTTATCCAGGAAGTAAAAAGGAAAGACTTTATAAGAAGAGTACAATCAAGCTCAAGAAACTGGGAACATACAAATTCATTTATTATGTGACCAACCCTAATAACAAGAAGGTGACAAAAGTAACCGGAAAAGTGGTTGTCAGAGATACTAAGAAACCAAAATTAACCGGAGTGCCTACGAAGAGGACTTTGGAATACAATACCGTACGTAATCTGAGAAATGGCATTAAATCAAAATTACTGTCCGGCAAAAATATGGTTTCCAAGGTTGTTGTTAAAGTAAGGGTTCCAGGTTCCAGTAAATATGTAAAACTTTCCACCAATACGTCTAAGAGTTACAGGTTTAACAGATTGGGAACGTATTATGTACAGTATTCGGTTGCCAATCCATATAATAAGAAGGCGGTAACAACCAAAACGTCAACGTTTGTAATCAGAGATACGAAGGCGCCGAATCTGTTGGGCGTTGTGGCTGCAAAGACTCTGGAGTGCAATGACTTCTTGGATTTGAAGGCAGGCGTAACTGCAAAATTAGTATCAGGCATTGATGTAAGTTCCGGAATTGTTATTAAGGTAAAAGTACCGGAAACACAGGAGTTTGTGACATTGACAGCTGAACAGTATCGCAAATACTATTTTGAGAAACCGGGAATTTATACGATAGAGTATTCTGTGGTAAATCCTGGAAATGTGAAAGCTGTCACGAAGAAAATCATGACTGTTACCGTATCTGCTGGACAGATTTCACCGGATGATGCAGCGAAGGTCACGCCAGATGAATGGAAATAAATGTGACTTTAACATGAAATTTACATTAATTTTCGGTTGCGGTTTCGGGCATAATAGAGTATAATCAAGGTTAGTTGAGAAAGTTGAGAATGTATTCCTGGGATGTTCGATACCCTGCTATTTTGAACCTACATTTACTTTCATGGGATTCCTATATCGCCAATTGGATGTCAGGCCGCCAATATGCAGCGGAAGGCAGAAGAGAGGCTGCGGTTACCCACCTAGCTTTGCTAGGAGTCAAAATCGCAGGAAACGGCATTTTGGGGTACTTTTCAGAATAAATTTTGAAAATACGAAAGATTTTTACAAAAGAGATTTGCGCAGGACTTACGAAAGATTTCAGAAGCACGAAGGATAGATGGAAGGTACCAAGGAAGTGTTTAGGAACGAAAGATAAATTACAAAAGAGGAAAGGCTGCTTTGGAGAAAGGCAGCCTTTCTGCCTTATAAAAATCTGCTGCCAGGGACGGGGTGCCTGAGGGCGGCGAAGAATGGAAAATGTTTGCATGGAACGAAAGTTTTTTCGAAAAAAAAGAAATTATTTCATAGGTCTCCTTTTTCTGATCCTGTTGTTTCTCATGATTCTGTTTATCCGAACCGTGAGTAAGGGACAGGTGATTACGGAGTACAGCAATGAGTATGTGGCTCTGGCCGAGTTGCCGTCACAACTCAGTTTTACCTATTACGGAGAGAAAGAGTGGGAAGAGAAGTTAAAAGAATTCCTGCATAAGAAGAATCTGGATGGGAAACTGACTTATGGGAAACTGAAGCTTGTCCTGGAACAGCTCTCTGTTCAGGAATATATTACATATGAGGACCGTTTTTTCTGGAAAGCGGTTCCGCGCGATCAATGGAATGAGATATATGAGCAGATTCTGGATTTGTTGGACACAATGGAGAAAGTTACGCTTGTCAACCTGATATTTCTGGATGAAGAGGAGGAAGAGCATGTTCCGCAGGAATGTTTGACCCAGGAAGGTTATATGCGGATTGCAGATGGAGTGAATTATTTTCACCACTACGATATGTATCAGGTTTATGTTGTTGATGGGAGAATTATCGGCGTCAAAGAGGAATGTGAGGAAAAGGTTACGCTGGAGAACGTGTTTGTGCATCATACGCAGGAGGAACAGGCAGAGATTCTCTATGAGAACAGGCAGATCTCACTTGATATTGGCGGGCTGACGGAAGAAATCAGCGATACCATCTGTGACATTGAGTGGAAAGACCGCAAGGTCGTTGGTATTTATAAGAAAGAAGATAAAATTACGGGTACGGTTCTCAGTTTTGATGAGCATCAGATTGAGATATCCGGCTACGGGATTTTGGAATACAGTGGGAAACTGAATGTGTATAAGACGTATGGAACCGTGGAAGAACTGGATGAATCGAAACTTGTGATTGGAAATCTCAAAGCGGATTTTGTGGTTGCAAAGAAACAGGTGTGCGGAGTGATCCTTCACGAGCCGGCTACCATAGATAATATTCGTGTTCTGCTCTTAAACGCAGACAATGGTACGCATCACGAGAACCCTGTTCTTACCGCAGACGCAGAGGGAATTGTGACGGCCGGAGAGAAACAGGAAACCATTCAGGCCGGACAGGTGATAAATGCAGCGCAGTTTTTGACGGAAGGTGTCGATTATGTGAAGATTGAACTCAAAGACGAGAATGGCAGGATTTACTTTGCAGACGGGAATGGCAATCCTACGTCGTTAGGTTATCGTGGAACCATGGAAATCCGGCAATATCCGGAAGGTTATGGTGTTGTAAATGAACTGCCGCTGGAAAAGTATCTCTGTGGTGTTGTGCCCAGTGAGATGCCGGCGAGTTATGAGCGGGATGCGCTCTGCACACAGGCAGTCTGTGCGAGGAGTTATGCCTGCATTCAGCTTATGCGCGGAGATTACGCGTCGCTGGGAGCCCATGTGGACGACAGTACCAGTTATCAGGTATACAATAAGCAGGAAGAGAATGAGAAGACAAATCTTGCGGTGGAAGATACGGTGGGAGAAGTCATCAAATATAATGGCGAGATTGCGGAGGCGTATTATTTTTCCACGTCCTGCGGTTTTTCCGGTGATATGGATGCGTGGAATGAGGAGACGAATGTTTCCCAGAGATATCTGCAGGGAATCTCTCTGCTCAGTGATGGAAGCGAGCCGGATATTTCCGATGAAACGAAATTTGCAGAATTTATTAAGAATAAGGAGATAAATGCCTATGACAGTGAGGGGGCATATTTTCGATGGACGGCAAATCTTTCCCTGAAGGAAAAACTGGAGGAGGTCAACGCAGCGATTGCAGCGCGTTTTGAGGCGAATGCTGCGAATGTAAAAATAACAAAGGCGGATGGCACAGAAGGAACCGCGGCAGATTTGGCGGGATTTGGCATACCAGGGCAGATTACGGTAGATGTGCGCTGCGCTTATGGGGCGGTAAAGCAGCTTAGTATTTCCTATGAGAAGGGAACAGTGACGCTCTTTTCTGAATATAATGTGCGTACGGTGCTTGGCGCTGCCGCGACGCAGGTGACAGATAAAAACGGTGAAACAATTGGTATGGCGCTTTTACCCAGTGCGTATTGTACCGTGGAACCGGTGGAGGATGGATTCGCCGTATATGGCGGAGGATACGGGCATGGTATCGGCATGAGCCAGAACGGGGCGAACGGTATGGCGAAGGCAGGCATGAAGTATGTGGATATATTGATGAAGTTTT
Source organism: uncultured Lachnospiraceae bacterium (assembly GCA_910578825.1). GTDB lineage: Bacteria > Bacillota > Clostridia > Lachnospirales > Lachnospiraceae > Petralouisia. Next base: position 21,892 of record CAJTSB010000028.1, read on the forward strand.
ACCATGATATTTCCATTGAAAATATTTATAATGAGGCAGAATGATGGTCTGGAGAATAATTGTAAGATTACGTTTCTTTGCAGAAAAATGCAGGGAAGATAATATCAGCGCATTTGCCGCGCAGTCGGCATTTTTCATTGTGTTATCTCTGATACCTTTTATCATGTTGTTCATTTCTCTGGTGCAGTATACGCCAGTGACAGAAGGGATGATTCTGGGCATGATCAATCGTGTTATGCCAACCTATATTTCACCCTTCCTGATTGGAATTATCCATGAAATGTACAACAAATCTGTGGGGATTGTGTCAATTGCGGCCATCACAGCGGTGTGGTCCGCGGCGAAGGGAATCCAGTATCTGATGGGCGGACTGAACCGTGTGTATGATATCGAAGAGACCAGAAACTGGGTTTTCCTGCGTTTTCGTGCCATTCTCTATACGTTAATCCTGGTGATTGTCATTGTGGCGTCACTGACGCTTATGGTGTTCGGGAACAGCCTGCAATATCTGATTGTGCAATATCTTCCGATTGTATCAGATATCACGCAGGAGATTTTGAAACTGCGGTCATTGATTCTTCTGGCAATCCTGAGTCTGTTTTTTGCGGCGCTTTTTCGATTGCTGCCCAATCGGAGAACCTCTCTCAAAAGCCAGATTCCAGGCAGTATTATGGCTGCGGTTGGGTGGTCGCTCTTGTCTTTTGGGATTTCCATTTATGTCGATTATTTCAATGGATTTTCCATGTATGGCAGCCTGACGACAATTATATTGTTGATGCTCTGGTTGTATTTTGGCATCTATATTTTATTGCTGTGTGCAGAATTTAACAGCATTTATGAAAATTACCGGACAGGAAAATAGGCATATGTCATTATAAAGCAGTATCATGTATGTTTCATGAAATAAGACCATTTTGTAGCAAACAGGCGGAATGATTACGTTTGTTGGCATTATGCAGAAAAAATACTTGCAGTTTTGAAAAACTCATGATAGAATAATACCCGATATAGTGAAAGGCTAAGATGGTGTACAGTAGAGACCTGTGCTGCTTACAGAGAGAGAGGATTACCAGCTGCAAGTCCTCTTAAGAAAAGGCAGGAATCGAATTTCCCACTGGAGCTTCATATTTGAAATTATGCAGATAAGAGACAGAGAGTAGGATATGACGTTGCTGCACGTTACGCAGATTGAGTGTTCGGAAATCATTGATTTTCGAAAATCAGGGTGGTACCACGGATTTTTCGTCCCTATGCGTTTGCGTAGGGACTTCATTTTTTTATGCGCAGGTGCGCAGGGAATCTATAATGCAGATAAGGAGAAAGATTATGAAGGAAAAACTGGAACAGATTAAAGCGGACGCAATTCGCGAAATCCAAAATTCTGACGGACTTGCAAGATTAAATGATGTGAGGGTTGCATTTCTGGGCAAAAAGGGTGAGTTGACCGCAGTCTTGAAAGGCATGAAGGATGTGCTGCCTGAGGAGCGTCCTGTAGTGGGACAGCTTGTAAATGAGACGAGGGAGAGCATTGAAAGGCTCATCGAGGAGACGAAGGCAAAGCTGGAGGCCGCCGAGCGTGATTTGAAATTAAAACAGGAGGTCATTGACGTAACGCTTCCGGCGAAGAAAAATAGAGTCGGACACCGCCATCCCAATACAATTGCGTTAGAAGAAGTAGAGGACATCTTTATTGGCATGGGCTATGAGGTTGTGGAAGGTCCTGAGGTGGAATATGATTACTATAACTTTGAGGCATTGAATATCCCGGCAAACCATCCGGCAAAGGATGAACAGGATACCTTCTATATTAATAATGAAATTGTGCTTCGTACCCAGACATCACCGGTTCAGGTGCGTGAGATGGAAAAGGGAAAACTGCCGATTCGCATGATTGCGCCAGGGCGTGTATTCCGTTCGGATGAGGTGGACGCCACACATTCCCCATCTTTTCATCAGATAGAGGGACTGGTAATTGACAAAAATATTACCTTTGCAGATTTGAAGGGGACGCTTGCCGAGTTTGCCAAAGAGCTGTTTGGTGAAGAGACGAAAGTAAAATTCCGTCCGCATCATTTCCCATTTACGGAGCCGAGCGCCGAGGTGGATGTGACCTGTTTCAAATGCGGCGGCAAAGGATGCCGTTTTTGTAAGGGTTCCGGATGGATTGAGATATTGGGCTGCGGTATGGTACACCCAAGGGTATTGAAAATGAGTGGTATTGACCCGGAAGAATATACCGGATTTGCTTTTGGCGTAGGTCTGGAGCGTATCGCGCTGCTCAAGTATGAGATTGATGATATGCGTCTGTTGTATGAAAATGACGACCGTTTTCTGAAACAGTTTTAGACGCGATGGCTGCACACGAGTTGATGTGCGGGCTGTAATTTCAGACAGTGAATAGAAGAAAGGAACAGAGAGAATATGAATACATCATTATCATGGATAAAAGCCTACGTTCCGGATTTGGATGTGACGGCACAGGAATATATGGATGCTATGACGCTTTCCGGATCAAAGGTAGAAGGATTTGAAAAGTTAGATGCGGATTTGGAGAAGATTATCGTTGGACAGATTGATAAAATCGAGAAACATCCGGATGCAGATAAGCTGGTCGTATGCCAGGTGAATGTGGGAACCGGAGAAGATATTCAGATTGTAACCGGTGCGTCAAATGTCAGAGAGGGGCAGAAGGTTCCCGTTGTATTGGATGGCGGACGCGTGGCAGGCGGACACGATGGGAAGAAGGCGCCGGGTGGCATCAAAATTAAAAAAGGAAAATTGAGAGGCGTGCCGTCAAACGGCATGATGTGCTCCATTGAAGAGCTTGGCTCGAATGCAGATATGTATCCTGAGGCGCCGGAAGACGGCATCTATATTTTTGAAGATGACGTCAAGGTCGGGGAGAGTGCGATTACGGCATTGGGACTGGATGATGTGGTATTTGAATATGAGATTACTTCAAACCGCGTGGACTGTTTTGGCGTGCTGGGTCTGGCAAGAGAGGCAGCGGCTACTTTTGGTAAGGAATTCAAGCCTCCGGTGGTAACTGTTACCGGGAATGATGAAGAGGTAAATGATTATGTGAAAGTAACGGTGGAGGATAAGGAGCTCTGCCCAAGATACTGTGCGAGAGTGGTAAAGAATATTAAAATTGCACCCTCGCCGAAATGGATGCAGCGCAGGCTTGCCTCACAGGGCATCCGGCCCATCAACAATATTGTAGATATCACCAATTATGTAATGGAAGAATACGGCCAGCCGATGCATGCCTATGATTTGGATTTGATTGCAGGCAAAGAGATTGTCGTACGCCGTGCAGAAAAAGGAGAAACGTTTGTTACCTTAGATGGACAGGAGCGTACGATGGATGATTCCGTACTGATGATCTGCGATGGTGAGAAAGCGGTTGGCGTTGCCGGAATCATGGGCGGTGAGAATTCTATGATTACAGATAACGTACAGACCATGCTCTTTGAGGCGGCATGTTTTGACGGAACAAACATCCGTCTTTCCAGCAAAAAAATTGGACTGCGCACGGATGCCTCCGGTAAATTTGAAAAAGGTCTGGATCCAAACAATGCGATGGATGCGATTAACCGTGCCTGCCAGTTGATTGAGGAACTTGGAGCCGGAGAAGTCATTGGCGGCGTTGTGGACGTCTATGGCAAGGTCAAAGAGGGAAGAAGAATTCCCTTTGACGCTCAGAAAGTGAATGCACTTCTGGGAACCGATATTGCAAAAGAAACAATGATCGGTTATTTTAAAAAGATAGATCTGGATTACGATGATGAGAAGGACGAAGTGATTATTCCCTCCTGGAGACAGGATTTGGAATGTCTTGCAGATATGGCGGAAGAAGTGGCAAGATTCTACGGCTATGATAATATCCCGACCTCTTTGCCGAGCGGTGAGGCGACGACCGGAAAACTGTCATTTAAACTTAAAGTGGAGGCGTTGGCAAGGGATACGGCGGAATTCTGTGGATTCAGTCAGAGCATGAATTATTCTTTTGAAAGTCCGAAAGTTTTCGATAAGCTGCTGATTCCACAGGATGACGATTTGCGTAAGACCGTTGTAATTTCCAATCCACTGGGAGAGGATTTCAGCATTATGCGTACCATTTCCCTCAACGGTATGCTGACTTCGCTTGCCACAAATTACAACCGCAGAAATAAGAATGTGCGTCTCTATGAGCTGGGAAATATTTATCTGCCGAAGCAGATTCCGGTGACGGAGCTTCCCGAGGAGCGGATGCAGTTTACGCTTGGCATGTATGGAGACGGTGATTTCTATACGATGAAAGGCGTAGTTGAGGAATTCTTTGACAAGGCGGGACTACATGGTAAAGAGACGTATGATCCCGCGGCAGGGAAACCATTCCTTCATCCGGGAAGACAGGCGAACGTCATCTATGACGGACAGATTGTCGGATACCTGGGTGAAATCCATCCGCAGGTTGCAGACAATTATGAAATCAAAGAGCGCGTCTATGTGGCGGTGATGGATATGCCAATCATTGTCTCACTGGCAAGTTTTGAGCGAAAATACGAGGGGATTGCAAGATTCCCGGCTGTAAGCAGGGATATCAGTATGGTCATGCCCAAGGGGATTCTCGTCGGAGAGGTGGAAAAGATATTTGACGCAAGAGGCGGACAATATCTGGAAGGCTATGAATTATTTGATATCTATGAGGGAACACAAATTAAATCCGGATTCAAGTCTGTGGCTTATTCCCTGACATTCCGTGCAAAGGATAAGACATTGGAGGAGGCGGATTATGCGCCTGCTATGAACAAAATCTTAAAGACATTGGAAGAAATGGGCATTGAACTTAGAAAGTAAGGGTTACTTATGAATGTAAAAGATTTTTATTATGATCTGCCCGGAGAGTTGATTGCCCAGGATCCATTGGAAGATCGCTCTGGCTCTCGTCTGCTGGTTTTAAACCGGCAGACCGGGGAACCGGAACACAAGTATTTTTCTCAGATTCTTGATTATCTGACGCCGCAGGATTGTCTTGTCATCAACAACACGAGAGTCATTCCGGCAAGGCTGTTCGGAGAAAAGGAAGGCACGCAGGCAAAAATAGAGCTTTTGCTGCTCAAACGCAGGGAAAATGATATCTGGGAGACGCTTGTGAAACCGGGAAAGAAGGCGAAACCAGGCACAAAGATTCTGTTTGGCGGCGGACTGCTGGCGGGGGAAATTCTGGATGTGGTTGAGGACGGCAACCGATTGATTCGCTTTTCCTATGAAGGAATCTTTGAGGAAATCCTTGACCAGCTTGGCCAGATGCCTCTTCCGCCTTATATCACCCATCAGTTGGAGGATAAAGAACGTTACCAGACCGTCTATGCGAAATACAATGGCTCTGCAGCGGCGCCAACAGCGGGACTTCATTTTACGAGGGAGCTTTTGGATGATATCCGTGCCAGGGGGATTTCGATTGCAGAGGTGACCCTTCACGTGGGACTTGGGACCTTTCGTCCGGTAAAGGTGGAACAGATACAGGAACACCACATGCATTCAGAGTATTTTGAACTGGATGAAACGGCAGCGAATATCATTAATAATACCAAAAGAAAGGGCGGCAGGGTATTTTGCGTAGGAACAACGAGCTGTCGGACTTTGGAGTCTGCGGCAGCGAAGATGTATGCAGAGGCAACGCCGGATAAGGCAAGTCTGCAAAAAGCGTCGGACAGAGAATGGGTAAGACCGTGCAGCGGATGGACGGATATTTTCATCTATCCGGGATATCAGTTTCAGGTATTGGATGCATTGATTACCAATTTTCATTTGCCGGAGTCTACGCTGGTCATGCTGGTATCAGCGCTTGCGGGCAGGGAAAATATACTTCGCGCCTACGAGGAGGCCGTAAAGGAAAGATACCGCTTTTTTAGTTTTGGGGACGCGATGCTGATTTTGTAATGCGGTTGTGAAACATCATTTCTATATATTTACACGTTACTTAAGAGAAGATTCAATTCAGGGTCAAGGTTGAATTTAACCAGAAGAAAGAGAGACCAAAATGGTTCGACAATATCAGGAAGAGAATGTGTACGAGGCACTTCAGGAACGTTTTCATTTTTTGTTTCGGGAATTTGAAAATATCTATGTTTCCTTTAGCGGAGGAAAAGACAGCGGCGTGCTGTTGAATCTTCTGCTTGATTTTAAGCGGGAACATTACCCGGAGCGGTTAATCGGCTTATTTCATCAGGATTTTGAGGCGCAATATACGATGACAACAGAATATGTGGAGCGGACATTTCAGAAATTGGAGAAAGAGGTGGATCCCTATTGGGTATGCCTTCCCATGGCAACGCGGACGGCACTCAGCAGCTATGAAATGTACTGGTACCCGTGGGATGATATGAAGAGGGACATCTGGGTGCGGCCGATGCCTGAACATCCCTATGTAATCAAACTGCCGGATCCGTTTCATCATTACCGATACCGGATGCCGCAGGAGGATCTCGCCAAACAGTTCGGCAGATACTACAAAGAACAGCATGGAAACGGCAAGACGGTATGCCTGCTTGGAATGCGGGCGGAAGAATCCATGCAGCGTTACAGCGGATTTTTGAACCGGAAGTATGGCTATGAAGGGCAGTGCTGGATTTCCAAACAATTTAAGGACGTCTGGACGGCGTCGCCGATTTATGACTGGACAAACAGTGACGTCTGGGTGGCAAATTACAAATTTGGATATGATTATAACGGGCTGTATGACTTATATTACAAAGCCGGATTGAAACCGAGCCAGATGCGGGTGGCGTCTCCGTTTAACGATTATGCGAAAGACAGCCTGAATCTGTACCGGGTGATTGACAAGGAAATCTGGGCAAAACTGCTTGGAAGGGTGCAGGGAGCCAACTTTAACTCTGTCTATGCCCGGACGAAGGCGGTGGGATATCGTAATATTACGCTTCCGGAGGGGCATACGTGGGAGTCTTACACGAAGTTTCTCTTAGATACGCTGCCGGTGAGGATTCGCAACAACTATGTCCGTAAATTTCAGACTTCCATCAGGTTCTGGCATGAAACGGGAGGCGGGCTGCCGGAGGAAACAATTCAGGAGCTGATTGACAGAGGATATCATATCCGCAGGAATGGAGTATCCAATTATACGCTCAATAAAAATTCCAGGGTTGTATTTATAGGGAAAATTCCCGACCATACGGACGATATCAAGTCAACGAAAGACATTCCCAGCTGGAAGAGGATGTGTTTCTGTATCCTCAAAAATGATCATATCTGCCGTTTTATGGGATTTGGAATATCCAGGAAAGAACAGGAGCGCATTGACATCATACGAAGAAAATACGGAGGATTCATAGATGAGCGATAACAGTTTTAAGAGCCCGGCATACAAGGTAATTGCAGTACCAATTGAGAAAATCGTCCCCAATACCTATAATCCGAATTCCGTTGCACCGCCGGAAATGCGCCTGTTATATGACAGCATCAAGGAGGATGGGTACACGATGCCGATTGTCTGTTACTACTCTGCGGCGCAGGATAATTATGTAATTGTAGACGGTTTTCACCGTTACCAGATTATGATGGATCATAAAGATATTTATAAGAGGGAAAACGGTATGCTTCCGGTATCTGTCATCGACAAACCGTTTTCCAACCGGATGGCGAGTACCATACGGCATAACCGGGCGCGTGGTACGCATGATGTGGATTTGATGAGCAATATCGTCAAGGAGCTTCATGATATCGGCCGCTCGGATGCATGGATTTCCAAACATCTGGGGATGAGTCGTGATGAAATCCTGCGTTTGAAACAGATTACCGGATTGACGGAACTGTTTCGCGATGTGAAGTTTGGACAGGCATGGAAACCCGTGGAAGGGGAATAAATGTATGGACAGAAGGGAAATCCGTGTATGGATTTCCCTATTTATGTTGTAAGCGAGAGGATATCCTCGTAAAAAGAGGGATAGGAGATGGCAACGCAGGTTTCGTCATCCAGTGTTGTTTCTCCGAGTGCATTGAGCCCTGCAACCGTAAACGCCATGGCAATCCGGTGGTCCGCGTGTGTCTGAATGCGTGCACCGTGAAGCTGCGGGCCGCCTTCGATGGTCATGCCGTCTTCAGCAGGCGTGATGGTGGCGCCCATGGCTTTTAAATTCTCTGTGATTACGGCAATCCGGTCAGATTCCTTGACCCGTAATTCCCCGGCGTCGCGAATCGTTGTGGTTCCTTCTGCAAAAGCAGCCATTACGGCGAGGATGGGAATTTCATCAATCAGCGTGGGGATGATTTCACCGCTGATGTCTGTTCCGTGCAGCGTGCTGCTCTTTACCAGAATATCGGCAACCGGTTCCCCGGAAACGGTTCTTTCGTTTAATAAGGTAACATTGCCGCCCATGGCAAGCGCTGCCTTCAAAATGCCGTCTCGTGTGGGATTGATGCCGACATTGTTGATTTTAATTTCCGTGTGTGGGGAAATCAGCCCGAGGGCGATAAAATATGCTGCTGAGGAGATGTCTCCCGGCACATGGATGTTCTGTCCAAGTAATTGGGGTTCCGGCTCTATGGAAGATGTCGTACCGTCTGAGCGGATATCTGCGCCGAATCCCGACAGCATCAGTTCCGTGTGGTTCCTTGACAGTACCGGTTCCGTTACGCTTGTCTTTCCGTCTGCATAGAGACCGGCAAGAAGAACTGCTGATTTCACCTGAGCGGAGGCAACTGGGGACAGATAATGGATGCCATGTAAATGTCCGCCGCTAATCCGAAATGGCGCGCAGCCTAAATCTGTTTTCTGCAGGCAATCCGGGAAACCATCAGCAGAAAAACACTGAAATTTTGCCCCCATCTCGGAGAGCGGAGTGAAAATACGTTTCATGGGGCGTTTGCGGATAGAGCTGTCGCCATCCAACATGCTCTCGAAAGGCTGTCCGGCAAGGATGCCCGATATCAGGCGTGTAGTTGTTCCGCTGTTTCCAACATCCAAAACCCCTAAAGACTGCGTCAGACCGTGAAGTCCTTTTCCGTGAATCAGTACACGTGAAGCATCATTCTCGATGGAAATTCCCAACTTCTGAAAACAGGAAATCGTAGAAAGGCAATCCGCGCCCTGCAGGAAGTTACTTACTTCGGTAAGTCCTTTGGAAATAGCGCCAAACATGATGCTTCTATGCGAGATAGATTTATCGCCGGGAACGGAAAGTTCCCCATGGAAAGTGTATTTGTCTGTGATTTGCATATGTTATCCTCTTTCTATTTTATAGTTTTATTCATATACCGTATAATCATATTTGCGCAGCAGATCAATGGCTTTGTTGCGCGCATCTGCCTCGTAGAATTCCATGTGAAGTACGCCGTCCTGGAATTCGCGGTTATGGATAATGCCAATGTTTTTAATGTTGATGTCATCATTTGACAGTATCGTGGCAAGGGCTGCGATACCGCCGGTCTCGTCCACCATATCACAATAGATTTCATGCACTTTGGGGATCGGGCCGGAACTCGTAATCGTAAGAGAGTCGCGGTAGTCCCTGGCACGCTGGAAAAAATCAAATAGCTCCTGACTTCCAGAATCAGAAATCAGGTTCCTTGTTTTTTGCAGGGAACGGATAAATAAATCGATCAATTTTAAAATCTGCTCCCTGTTTGTAAGACAAATCTGCTGCCACATCACCGGGGAGGAAGAGGCAATTCTCGTAATATCGCGAAATCCACCTGCAGCCACTTTTTTCATCGTCTTATCTTCGTTGTCAATGTCCTGTACAAGATTTACAAGATTTGAGGCAAGGATGTGCGGCAGATGGCTGATGCCTGCCGTAATAAAATCATGCGATTCGTAATCGAGTACCATGGTGATGGCGCCCAGAGAACGAATGAATTCCTCAAATTCCCGAACAATTTCTGCGTCTGTATCCGAAGTCGGCGTAAGAATATAGTAGGCATTTTCCAGAAGATAGGGGGTTGCATGTTCATAACCGCTTTTCTCCGAGCCTGCCATAGGGTGTCCGCCGATGAAATAAGGAGCGATCTCTGTACCGGAAACGAGCTTGTGAATAGAGCTTTTCACGCTTCCTACGTCCGTAATAATGCAATTTTCCCCGGCAAAATCAGATAATTTTGTAAGAAATTCTGCATTTTTCTGCACAGGTGCACATAAAAAAATATAACGGCATTGAGCGAAATCTTCCGTCACATCTGAATAGCCCTGGGAAATCACGGATTCCTCTTGCGCTAATGTCAGGGCATTTGTATTTAAATCGTATGCAATCAATGTAATGTCAGGGTAGATGCGGTGGATGGTCTTGGCAATGGAACCGCCGATCAGACCCAGACCGATAAAACCGATTTTATCAGGCATATGCTGTTTCCTCCTGAATTTATTTTCAATAATCCTTATCCATGGTAAGGGAAAAGCAGAAAAAAGTCAACACTTGTAACAGCGCAGCCTGTTTGTTACATTTTGGCACTGTTTCATGAGATTCTTGCAATTCTGCCATGAAAATTCTT
>CAJTSB010000029.1 GCA_910578825.1 uncultured Lachnospiraceae bacterium
TTCCATGATACGCCGTCATGCGCGTCCTTCAGCGCCATAAACAGCGCATAATCATTCAGCCAGTCGGCCTGCTCCTCACAAAACAGCACATACTCACCGGGAATTTTCCTGCGAAATCGTTCAAACGCCTTATGTAACAAGGGATAACGATTCTCATAGAGAACGCTGTAATCCACCTCTGTTACAGACTGGCCCCACGAATATGATTTGCATTCCTTCTCTGTAAGCAATCCCTCCTCACAGAGGACGTCCAGATCAATAAAATAAGGATTCCCGGCAAAACTCGAAAAAGACTGATAGGGGGAATCCCCATAACTGGTCGGACAAACCGGCAAAACCTGCCAATACTTCTGTCCTGCCTTTACAAGAAAATCTACGAATTTCCTCGCCTCCGCCCCCATGGTTCCTATCCCATAAGGGGAGGGCAGCGAAGAAATGTGCATTAAAATTCCACTACTACGCATGATGCGCATACCTCCTAATCAATATGTATCGGCACGCGACGCACAGCGTCACCTGCCATGTCGGAGGAAGGCATTCCAGAAATGCTGCGCATTTGCCTTCCTCCTCTATCCTTTTACTGCGCCTGCCACAACGCCCTTTATAATATACTTCTGGCAGAACATATAAAAGATGATAATCGGAATAATGGCAAGCACCAACATAGCCATCATGGCGCCCATGTCCACGGAACCATATCCGCCTTTCAGGTACTGGATGGCGATGGGAATCGTCTTCCACCGCTTGATGTCCAACACAAGGTACGGCAGGAGATAATCATTCCAAATCCACATCGTCTGCAAAATCGCTACTGTGATGCAGGTAGGTTTTAAAATTGGAAACACTACATGGAAAAAAGTCTGAATCGGCGTGCAGCCGTCAATCATGGCCGCCTCCTCAATTTCCAGCGGAATTCCTCTTACAAATCCACAAAACATGAATACCGAAAGGCCGGCGCCAAATCCCAGATATACTAATATAATACCAATTGGGCTGTATAAATGCAACATATTTGCCAACTTTGAGAGCGTAAACATTACCATCTGGAACGGCACAATCATCGAAAACAGACATAAATAGTACATGGCGGTGGAAAATGCAGACTTGACCCTGGATATGTACCAGGCACACATCGAAGTACACAATATAATCACTGCCACCGAACAGATGGTGATGAAGAGGGAATTTTTCAATGCATCAAAAAATTTGATTTTCTCCATTCCCCGCACATAATTTTCCAGCTCCACAAACATCTTACCGAATGGTATCTCAAATGGCTTGCGGCTGATATAGACCTTTTTCTTAAATGAATTGATGACAACCAACAGTATCGGGAACACCCATGCCACGGTCAGTAAGCTGAAAAATACCGTCAGGAGCCATCCATGTTTTACCTTTTTCACCTCCACTACTGTTGTACCTCCTTTGTTCTCGTCAACCTGATCTGGATGATGGCGATAATCGTCACCAGAAGAAAGAACACGACCGCTTTCGCCTGCCCGACGCCCTCATATCCCGTCCTTCCATAAAACGTGTTAAAGATATTCAACGCCAGAAGTTCCGACATCCTCGAGGGCTCGCCGTTCGTCAGGGCAAGATTCTGGTCAAAAAGTTTAAATCCATTTGTCAATGTCAGAAAAGTACAGATGGTAATCGACGGCATCACCATGGGGATTGTCACATGGAATAAAATCTGCGCTGGTTTTGCTCCGTCAATCTTTGCCGCCTCAATCAGCTCTCCCGGAATATTCTGGATGCCGGAAATATAGATAATCATCATATACCCGATCTGCTGCCAGCACATCAGAATAACCAGCCCCCAGAATCCATAGACGGAATTGTAGGTGAGCGTCTTTTGATACTGTGCCAGAATTCCATTCAGCAAAAGCTGCCAGATATAGCCCAGTACAATTCCGCCAATCAGGTTTGGCATAAAAAATACCGTCCGGAACAGGTTTGTCCCCTTAATCCCTTTTGTCAACAGCATTGCCACAGCAAACGCCAGCACATTGATAAACACCACAGATACAATGGTAAAAGCGACGGTATACCAGAGCGAATGGAGAAAGGTTTTATCCGTGAATACTTTCAAATAATTTCCAAATCCGATAAACCTTGCATCCGTCACTGTCGTAAATTTACAAAAAGACAGATAGATACCCATGACAAACGGAATAAAAAATCCAATTGTAAAGGCCGCCAGCGTCGGAAATGCAAAGACAGGAAAATATCGTTTCAAAGACTTATGCATAAACTGCCTCCCTCCATTCGTTCTGCTTTCCTGCTATTCATTTACCGCACGGTACTCCGACTCCCAGCCTTCAATGAATGCTTTTTTGACCGCATCCCAGTCTCCGGTTCCCTGGGCATACTCAAGCAGCGCGCTTCCCACGCCATTTTTCCATCCCTCTGACGGTATCGTTGAGAATACCCAGGGGATTGAGTTCTTTCCACTGTCAATATATTCATTCGCCGCAGCCACAAGCGGATTCTCCGGCTGATATTCCTCAGTAAACGTTTCAAACGGCGTCACAAATCCCATCTCATCCCGGAACGTCTCGCGTCCCCGGTCACTGGTAATGACCCACTCCATGAAATGCAGGGTCGCGTCAATATCGTCCTGGGAGGCATTCTTATTGACACACCAGTAATTTTCAGACCCCGTACAAAGTCCCTGATTCTGCTCATCTCCAACCCCTATATAAATAGGAAGCATTCCCATATCTTCATCATCAACATCATTACCGGCAATATCGTTATATACCCATGTGCCGTTCTGATAAAAAGCCGCCTCCCCCATGGAAAATTCTGCCGCTGCATCTTCCCCGGTCATGCCAGACAACATCGTCGGCTCCACCGTGGAATCCGTGATATACAAATCCCACATATTCTTATAGGCGTCCAGATACGTTCCCTTGATGGCGTCTGTGGTATCAAGATCATCATCCTGATACTCAAAATAAATCGGCATGTTTGCCAAATGCGTCTTATAACGCCAGTCGGAAGAAGAATCCATGCCGGCCGAAGCAAAAACGCCTTTAATTTCAAGCTCGTCCTTTTTCGCCTGCATATCGTCCGCCACTTCCTTCAGTTTTGCGAAACTGTTAATCTCTGAAACGTCCTTAATTTTTGCCCCGTTTGTCTCACAATAATCCTCAAGGATTTCCTTATTATAGATTAATCCGTACGTTTCAATCACATAAGCGACGCCTTGTACCTGTCCATCATCGCTAATCAACGCAAAATCATCACTTTTTAAATTTTTATAAACCGCACTGTCTTTCAGGTCATAACAGTAATCCTTCCAGGCTGCAAGTCCCGCCGGGCCATTCACCTGAAACAGCGTGGGCGCTTCCGACTTTGCCATCTCCGATTTCAGCGTGGACTCGTACGTTCCAGACGCAGCCGTCTCGATGGTTACCGGAATCCCGGTCTCATCACTGTATTCCTCCGCCAGATCTTTCCACTGCTGTGCCTGTTCCGGCTTAAAATTCAAATAATATACGGAGCCGGAGACTTCCTGTATCAGGTCGTCCTCTCCTCCATTGTCATTGTCAACCGCCTCATTTTCCTGATTGGACGTATTTTTGTCGTCCGCTGCATTCTCATTATTGTCCCTGTTTCCGCAGCCGGCAGCCGCAGCCGCTGTCAATGCCGCAATCAGCAGAATTGATACCAGTTTCTTTTTCATGAATCATCCTCCTAAACGCATAATAATCTGTAACAGCTATGTCCAAACCAGCGTAAAAACAGCTTTTTCAACACCTGACTGTTACAGCAAAATATACTTTTAGTATGGTATTTTTGATATTATCTATTCACGAAAAAACAAACTTCTTTCTTCAAAAAATACATTTTTACAGATCCGTTTTTCCTTATTTTCCTCTCGGCTCCGGCAGCTCCACCAGAATGATGTCAGGTCCGATTTTTACTACATGTTTCCAGGGAATGATAATATCATTTCCTCTTCCAAAAAAACAACACCACTTCGCACAGCCCGGAATAATCAGGGCGAGAACCATACCGGTGCAGATATCAATCTCAACGTCTATCACAAACCCCAGACATTCGCAATTACAGATATTGATGACTTCCTTTTCCCGCAACTCACACAGACGCATGACGTTTCTTTCCATATACATCCCCCCTGTAAACGCAACAATTCCCCCTGCTCTATCCTATGTTGCAGGGGGAATGTCTGTGACTGATATTTACTTCTCAGATTACGTCTTTCGTGGCGATGATATCCACGCCGGTGTCTGCCACGTTACTGATAATCACATCTCCGATATGAACCGGAGCCTGTACTTTCACGCCTTTTAGAGCCTTCATGATGTCAAAAATCTTACCTTTGGGGATATCTTCTTTCGTCTTCACCGATACTGCCGCAAGGCTGCCGCCTTCCACAATCACGGAGCTCGTGACGATTCTGGTCGGATTCGTCACTTCTTTTCTCGCATAATCATCTCCGCGTTTGCAGGTATTTCCGGTCACACTGGAGACTTCACCATTATTCATTTCCACTTTCAGAGGACATCCCATCGGACAGCCGATACAAATCAATTCTCTTGTTTCCATATTTTACGCCTCCTCTATTTTCACAGTAATCTGGGACAAATCGGGAAATGCCGCCAATTCTTCTTTCTTCAATACTACTTCTTCCATCTCTCCAGGTGCGACCACCGGGCGTTTCCTGTGAATCACACGTTTATCGTTAAGATATACGGACACATAACAATTCTTGTATACGTCGCCTACGCGGAAACGTACAATATGTTTCTCATCCATCCGCTCTGGGTTGATAGTCTTTGGAACCGTGTAACGTGCGCCCTCCGTTGCAATGATCGGGACGTCCTTTGCCTTCGAATCTATATGTTTCGCACCGTTTGCAATGTATTCAGCCGCATGTTTTCCCGCTGCCTTCGCCTCCTCGGAAACGAAATCCACAAGGTCGTGTACATGAAGTACATTGCCGCAGGCAAATACGCCCTCAATATTCGTCTCAAGACATTCGTTTACCACAGGACCGGACGTAACAGGATTCATCTCCACGCCGAGTCCGCTGGAAATTTCATTTTCCGGAATCAAGCCGCAGGACAGAAGCAGCGTGTCACACGTATAATGCTCTTCCGTTCCCGGAATCGGTCTGCGATTCTCGTCTACCTGTGCAATCGTTACGCCCTCTACGCGCTCTTTTCCATCAATGTCTACCACCGTATGGCTCAGTTTGAGCGGAATTCCGAAATCGTCCAGACACTGTACGATATTACGTTTCAAGCCTCCGGAGTAGGGCAAAAGCTCTGCCACCACTTTTACTTTGGCGCCCTCTAAGGTCATCCTTCTTGCCATGATAAGTCCGATATCGCCGGAGCCAAGAATCACCACCTCGCGCCCGGGCATATACCCTTCCATATTTACAAGACGCTGCGCCGTACCGGCGGAATAAACGCCTGCGGGGCGATATCCGGGAATATTCAACGCCCCTCTGGAACGCTCCCGGCAGCCCATGGCGAGAATCACGGCTTTTGCCTGAATCTCAAACATGCCTTCCTCACGGTTCATGGCTGTGACAACCTTATTTTCCGAGATATCCATCACCATAGTATTTAATTTATATTCAATCTTCTCTTCCTCTAATTGCTGAATAAACCTTCCGGCATATTCCGGCCCTGTCAGTTCTTCCTTAAAGGTATGAAGTCCAAAACCATTGTGGATGCACTGGTTTAAGATGCCTCCAAGCTCCTTGTCACGCTCCAGGACAAGAATGGATTCTATACCGTTTCTCTTTGCGGATACCGCCGCTGCCAATCCCGCCGGACCGCCGCCTACAATTACAATGTCATAATTTAACATACTTTTTCCTCGCTTTCCGACACTATATTCTGTCTTTGTTGATTCCTACGATAATCCTGGAGTTGCCACCGGACTTTGTAATTTCCGCCGGATCTACCCCACGTTCTCTTGCAAGGATTTCAATTGTTCTGGGAGAACAGAATCCTGACTGGCATCGTCCCATTCCCGCTCTCGTTCTGCGTTTTACGCCGTCTAAGGATTTTGCGCCCAGCGGACGGTTGATGGCGTCAATAATTTCACCTTCTGTAATCATCTCACAACGGCAGATGATATTTCCATATGCAGGTTTCTCCTTAATCAGTTCTGCACGTTCCTCATTGCTCAACGTCTTCGGATCAAGGATGCCTTTTCTCGTCGCCACAAAATCAGGATTTTCCTCTGCTCCTGTGAGTTCTTTGAGAATCTCTGCCACCATCTTACCGATTGCCGGAGCGCTTGTAAGTCCCGGTGATTCGATTCCCGCACAGTCAATAAAGCCTTTGGCGTCTTTCAGTTCGCCAATCCGGAATTCATGTCCATCCTCATGCGCACGCAGTCCCGCAAAGGATGTGATAACCTGGCGGATGGGGAGACCTTTTACCGTAGTTCCCGCCTTTTTGATGAGTTCGTCGATTCCTTCCTGCGTGGTATTGGTTCCCTCTTTTTCTTCAATATCAATCGCGGTCGGTCCCACAAGCGTATTGCCGTGAACGGTCGGCGTCACGAGTACGCCCTTTCCAAATTTACTGGGGAGCTGGAAAATCGTATGTGTGACAAATCCTTCTGTGGAACGATCCAACAGACAATAGTCTCCGCGTCGTGGTGTAATGTGAATTTTGTCTTCACTGACCATATTATGAAATTTATCTGCATAGACGCCTGCTGCATTTACGACATATTTTGTCTCAATATCTCCCTGGCTGGTTTTTACAATCCAGGCGTTATCTTTCTTCTCAAATCCGGTAACTTCCGTATCAAACTTAAATTCCACGCCATTCGTGGCTGCATTTTCTGCAAAAGCAATGTTCATGCCGAACGGACACACAATTCCACCTGTAGGCGCATACAGCGCTGCTACTGCCTCATCGGCAATATTCGGCTCCAGTTTTACAAGTTCTTCCCTGTCGATAATACGCAAATCTTTGACTCCATTTGCTATACCCCTGTCATAAAGTTCTTTTAACCCGGGCATCTCCTCCTCATGAAGACATACGACTAAGGAGCCGTTTTTCTTAAAATGAAAATCAAGTTCCTTTGAGAGCTCTTCCATCATCTGGTTGCCCTCTACATTGAGTTTAGCCATCAGAGAACCGGTCGCCGCGTCGTAACCAGCATGTACAATGGCGCTGTTTGCCTTTGATGTTCCGCAACAGACATCCTCTTCCTTTTCCACCACGCACACTTTCAGCTTGTACCTGGAAAGTTCCCTCGCTGAAGCCGCTCCCGAAACACCGGCCCCGATAATTACTACATCATACATATTTTCACCTTTCCTTTCTGATTATGATAAAAGAAAACTGTAGAAATTTCCGTTTGTATAGAAAGAAGCAACAATTACACCCCTCTTTTCAGGAATGCAATCATTGCTTCTCCATCATCTCTGCAATGTCATATATAAATTTCCCCTTAGCCACAGACGAAAGCCTCTTCAGAGGCGTATGACAGCTCTGCTGTCATGTCTGTGGCGTAGAGTTCTATAATATACTCTATTGGTAACGCCAGGAACCCTAAGGCATCCTCCCGCTCCGCGGGTCCCTCCTTAGGACAATTACCACGGAATTACTGCATACAATCCTACTGCCAGGAGCGCGCCGATAATCGGTCCGCACAAGGTAATCGCTGCATATCCGAAATTGGAGCCTCCCTTTCCTTTAATCGGAAGAACTGCATGTGCCAGACGAGGTCCAATATCACGTGCCGGATTGATAGCATATCCGGTAAGTCCGCCTAATGACATACCGATGGAAACAATGATTCCGAATACTAACAGGTTGCCAACGCCAGCCGGTGCATCTGCCGGAAGACCTTTGATTGCAAATACGAGTACAAAAGTTCCCACGATTTCACTGAGCAGATTCAATACCGGGTTCGGGATGGACGGAGCACAGCAGAATGTGCCAAGCTTGGTAGCCGCGTCTTCGGTAGCGTCATACTGTCCCTTGAACAGAACGTATACGATACATGCGCCGAGGAATGCGCCTGCAAACTGTGCAACGATATAGCCCGGTACCAGATTCCATGCCAGACTTCCATCTGCTGCCAGCGCCAGGGTCAATGCCGGGTTAAAATGTGCGCCGGACGCTGCTCCGAAAATAAATGCCGGCAGCATAACTGCAAGACCCCAGGCAAACGTAATCTGAATAGAGCCTGCACCTTTCATTCCTGATTTATTCAATGTTACATTGGCTACTACGCCATCACCTAAAATTATCAATATCATAGTTCCTATAAATTCTGCAATATATGGTAACATAATGTGTTCCCCTTTCTTTGTAAGATTTCTTTTCGTCGGTATTTTGAGCCTCTGCCCGGGACACACAGCCCTCAAGGAGGAACCCTGACCGTCCCGGACAGGGAAAATATCAGTCTTTAGTCTTCTTTTGCCCAGTCAAATGAATATTTCACTGCCTTGTTCCAGCCCTTAACCATGGATTCTCTCTCCTCTTTGGAAATCTGTGGTTTAAAGGTCTGGTCGATAGACCAGTTCTTAATAACATCTTCCTTGCTCTCCCAATAGCCAACTGCAAGGCCTGCCAGATAAGCAGCTCCCATAGCTGTCGTCTCTACGCAGGATGGACGGTTTACAGGAGCGTCAATAATATTTGCCTGCGTCTGCATCAGGAAGTCGTTCGCGCTTGCGCCGCCGTCAACCTTCAAAGAATTCAGCTCAATACCGGAATCCGCTCTCATTGCCTCCAATACATCATTCGTCTGATATGCCAGAGATTCCAGAGTTGCACGGATAATATGATATTTGTTGACGCCTCTGGTAATTCCTACGATAGTTCCCCTTGCATACTGATCCCAATGGGGCGCGCCCAAACCGGTAAATGCCGGAACTACATAACAGCCGTTGGTATCTTTGACCTTCTTTGCCATATATTCAGAATCGGGAGCACTGTCAATAATTCTCAGTTCATCACGCAGCCACTGAATTGCCGCTCCTGCTACGAAGATGGAACCTTCCAATGCATAATTTACCTTTCCGTCAATGCCCCATGCAATGGTAGTCACGAGACCGTTTTTGGAAAATACAGGTTTCTCTCCGGTGTTCATCAACATGAAACATCCGGTTCCATATGTATTCTTTGCCTCGCCTGCCGTGAAACAGGTCTGCCCGAACAGTGCCGCCTGCTGGTCTCCTGCCGCTCCGCTGACCGGAATCGCTCCGCCGAAGAAAGAAGAATCTGCCGTTCCATATACACAGCTTGACGGTTTTGCCTCGGGAAGCATGCTTGCCGGAATATTTAATTCCTTTAAGATCTCCTCATCCCACTTCAGATCATTGATGTTAAATAACATCGTACGTGATGCGTTAGAATAATCCGTTACATGCGCCGCACCTTTTGTCAATTTCCAGATCAACCATGTCTCAACCGTACCGAAGAGAAGTTCTCCTCTTTCTGCTCTCTCCCGTACTCCTTCCACATTATCCAGAATCCATTTCAACTTGGTTCCTGAAAAATATGCGTCGATTACGAGTCCCGTCTTCTGACGGAAAGTATCTGTAAGTCCCTTTTCTTTCAAACTGTCACAGTATTCTGATGTTCTCCGGCACTGCCATACAATCGCATGATATACCGGTTCTCCCGTATTCTTATCCCATACAATTGTCGTCTCGCGCTGGTTGGTAATGCCGATTGCAGCGATATCCTCTGCAGAAGCCCCAATCTTCTGCATTGCCTCCACTGCAACTCCTAACTGCGTAGACCAAATCTCGTTCGCATCGTGCTCTACCCAGCCCGGTTTCGGAAAATACTGTGTAAATTCTTTCTGAGCTACGCTACACATCTCTCCTCTTTCGTTAAAAAGAATACATCTGTTACTTGTCGTTCCGGCATCCAGTGCCATAACATATTTCGCCATTGTAAAATCCTCCTCGTCTATTGCCTGTTAATCAATAAGTTCCGTGTGCACTACATAAACCATACATCCTGATTTGTTGTAGAAACGGAAATTGCCCCCGCATCCAATGCTTCAATAACGTCCTCCCGGTCACTGATCAACCCCCCCGCAATCACGGGCTGTGTACTGAGCCTGGCGACTTTGCGGATGATCTTAGGCATAACCCCCGGCAGTATTTCTATAAAATCTGCCTTAATCTGTTTCCTCTGCCTCTCGATACTTTGAAAAGCCCTGGAATCTAAAACAAAAATACGGAAAACAGTGTATAGAGACAACTCCTTTGCACGATTAATCATATTCATCCGCGTGGAAATAATACCATCTGATTTTGTATTCTTGCGAATATAATCCACCGCAACGTCATGGTTGCTTAAACCTTCCACCAAATCAATATGCACCAATGCGATTTTATCTGCTTCCTTTACTCGTTCTACAATTTCTGCGATATTGCACATATCTCCAAACAGGATAAATACAATCTTCACATCTGATTCCAGACACCGCTCCACTCCGTCAAAATCTTTCACCGCGGCCACAACCGGACAATCTGCCATTGCATCATAAAATTTCTGTTCCATATTTCCTCCACAAATCATGTTCTGGTCTTACCATATCTGATTGTTCCCACCTCCAATATCAGGATACACACCACGCAAGTAAAATATTTTATATCATAGGAAAATTGTATTTCACACTTCACAGCAACAGGTTACGCCTATGGTATAAAAAAAGAGTAGGGTTAATAAACAGTATTTCTACCGTGTCAACCCTACTCCATGTTCTCCAGGTCACTATCCGTTTTTGTATAAACATATGCTAGCATCTTCCACAAGATAATTCAAGCCTTTTTTGCAAAAAAGGAAAAATATGTCTAAAATTGTCAAAAAACAGCCATTACTTTTGTGCATATTTGCAACAATCTATTTGCAGGACTTCACATACTGATACATCTGATCCATTGTCTTCGTTCCCAGCAATATTTCCTTTTCATTGATGACCGTCATGGGAATCCGCTCGATCTTATACTCTTTTGCCAGATGCGGGTACAGCCTTGCATCAATCATCCGCGCCTCAATCGCCTCTGAACACGCCGCCATCTGCTGACAGGTAATCACCTGCTGGGCGCAGTGATGACAGGCAAGGGAGACAAAAATTTTAATCTCGCACTTATGACTGAGTTTTCCAAGCTTTTTCAGTATCCGTTTGTCCATCTCCTGCCCGGGTCCGGCCACATTGTAGATTGCAAGAACCAGGGAATTCATCTCCTTGCCCCCGGTTACGCCGTGGAACGCGACGCCCGTATACTCCCCCTGTCTGTACAATGCTGTTGCCGGAAGGAGCGTACTGTCAAGTTCCGGCAGAGCCTCCTCTGCCTCCTTTGAATCATAAAACTGACAGGACAGCTTATCCGACAAACCGGCAATATGGCGCACCAGCTCCGCCATCTCCACAGACGCCTTATCTTCTAAATCCACGACACATGCCAGATGCGCCTCCCCCGTCAGTTTCCCGAGTACCCCCAAAAGCTGTTCCTCCAGCTCCGGCGTAATCAAGCTGCTTTTAGACGCTATTTTATCAATCTCCATTCGTCTTCCTCCTAAAATAAAATGTAGCGGCACGCGACGCTTTGCGTCACCTGCCATAACGGAGGAAGGCATTCCTATAAATGCTGCGCATTTGCCTTCCTCCTATAACATTCCCACTAAATCAAGGCTTGGGCTCAGTGTTTCCTCCCCGGGCTGCCATTTTGCCGGACATACCTGGTCTCCATGCTCCTCCACGAATTTTGCCGCCTGCACTTTGCGCAGCAATTCTTCCGCATTCCTTCCAATGCCCATATCGTGAATCTCATATGCCTTGACTTTTCCCTCGGGATTGAGGATGAACGTACCGCGAAGCGCCTGTCCCTCTTCCTCTACCAGCACGCCAAACTGACGCGCCAGAATGCCCGCCGGATCCGCCAGCATCACATAGCGGATTTTTTTGATCGTATCGGAGGCGTCTGCCCATGCCTTGTGTACGAAATGTGTATCTTCGGAGACAGAATAAATTTCACATCCCTCTTGCTGAAACTCCTCATAATGTTCTGCGAGGTCGCCCAGCTCTGTCGGGCACACAAACGTAAAATCCGCCGGATAGAAAAACAGCACGGACCAATGTCCCTGCAAATCCTTCTCACTGACCTCAATAAATTCTCCGTTTGAAAACGCCGACACCTGAAACGGTTCCACCTGTTTGTTAATCAAATTTCCCATACATTTCTCCTTTCTCTTTCTTAATATTTTCCATTATAAATTTCAAAAAATAAAAAATCAACATTTTTCCACTTGCAATCTGCAAAAAGTAAAGTTATAATATGTCTCAACACTTGACAGCAAACATAAATCATATTTTAGGAGGTATTTCGATGGAGAAGGAAAAGAATTTAGATATTACGAACCTCAACGGCATGTCCTCAGATGACGACACGACCTGCGGCCTGAATGATATGAATTGCGTAGAAACCAAAGAAACCGCGAGCAGCATTACCAACATGAACAGCGCAAGCTCGGATGACGATACAACCTGCAGTTTTACAGATATGAACTGCACAGGTGAAAATTAAATTTAATTTTTATTTTTAGAAAGGGCTGCCATTGGGCAGCCTTTTTTATTCTTCAATCACATGGATTTCCAGAAAATCAAAGTCTATCTGTTCTACAAAATTATCCTGATAAAACCGCGCTTTGGCATGGCGTTTGAACTCTGCCACCGTTGCGTCCAGCCATATCGGCTGGCTTAAATCAAACTCGTAACAGACCTGCTCTAACGCACGAAAAATTCTGTGTGTACGCGTATCATCACTCTCATCTGTAACGACCGTATCACGCAGAAGATGGTTGTCTTTAAAAATTTTAAACCAGATACGCATTTGCCTTCCTCCTCAATTTTCCTTCCTCCTCTGGCGACTGGCCTCGTACATCAGGAGCGCGGAGGCTACTGCCGCATTTAAGGATTCCACCTTTCCTTCCATGGGAATCCGTATATAAGTGTCTGCAAGTCCGGCAATTTCCGGGCTTAAGCCGTTTCCCTCATTTCCAATCAGAAATGCGCTGGGAACCGTATAATCCGGTTCATCATAACAGATCTGCCCTTTCAGATGCGCGGCATACATTGCAATGCCTTTGCCTTTGAGTATAGCAATCGTCTCTTCCAGATTATCGGAGATATAAAACGGTACCCGAAACAGCGAACCCATAGTGGAACGAATCGTCTTCGGGTGAAAAATATCCACCGTTGTCCGGTTCATAATCACCCCGGTAACGCCCGCTCCCTCTCCGGTGCGCATCATAGTTCCCAGATTTCCCGGATCCTGAATGCTCTCCAGAATCAGCAGATGCGGTTGTTTGCCCGCTGAAACCGGTTCTTCTGCCACAGCAGATGCAGCAGGAAAACCATCACCCAGCAGATCTTCCAATGCATATTCCGGCATCTGCACCAGACAGAGGATTCCCTGCGGCGTCTTCGTATCGCTGATATGGGAAAACACAGCGTCCGATACCTCCTCATACGCATAACCTTTCAGACGTTCCCGGTTTGTGCTTTCTGCAAGAAACCGCTCTGATACATACATTTCCTTTATCAGCTCACGGGAAACTTCCATGCACATTTTTATTCCTTCCACCACAAAAACCCGCTCTTCATAGCGGGTTTTCGATTTTTTATTTAACTGTATGACATGTTTCATCTTCGGGTTCGAAACACTCGTAATCATACGTCTCTGTCCCCTTTATCGGCTGAGGCTCTCGCAGATTTTGAACTGATACTCGGAAATTGCCTTCTCCATGGAAAGCGCCTCGTCAATATCAAAATCAACAAATTCCCCATGACGATAACCAACCACACGGTTTGTTTTGCCCTGACACAACAAATCCACTGCCAGCGCGCCCATAGTCGAAGCATAAACACGGTCCTTACAGGTAGGACTTCCGCCACGCTGCATATGTCCCAGAATCGTAGCGCGCGTCTCTACGCCGGTCGCCGCCTCAATCCTCTTAGCCATACTGGTGGAATGTCCGATACCTTCTGCATTGATGATAATATGATGTTTCTTGCCGCGTTTGCGGTTATTGATAATATTATTGACAAGTTTCTGCTCGTCATAATCGTACTTCTCCGGCAGCAAAATATCCTCCGCACCGTTAGCAATTCCGCACCACAGCGCGATAAATCCCGCGCCTCTTCCCATAACCTCGATGATGGAACATCTCTCATGGGAGGTTGAGGTATCGCGAACCTTGTCAATCGCATCCATCGCCGTATTGACTGCCGTATCAAATCCAATCGTGTACTCCGTACAGGCAATATCCAGGTCAATTGTTCCGGGTATGCCAATCGTGTTGACGCCCAGAGACGCCAGTTTTTGCGCACCCTTAAAGGAACCGTCTCCGCCGATGACAACAACGCCGTCAATACCGTGTTTCTTACAGATATCTGCGCCAAGCTGCTGTCCTTCCGGCGTCGTAAACTCCTTACACCTTGCCGTTGCCAGAATCGTACCGCCTCTCTGAATGATATCCGATACGCTTCTCGCCTCCAAATCTATAATCTCTTCCTGAAGAAGTCCTGCATATCCTCGTTTAATTCCTTTTACTTTCTTCCCGTTCGAAAGTGCCTGACGCACAACGGCACGGATTGCCGCATTCATTCCGGGCGCGTCGCCGCCGCTTGTCAATACTGCAATTGTTTCTATCTTTTTCGCCATAACAATTACCTCCTGTCTCTATCTCAAGTTTCATTACATTCACAGTTCCGTATTCATGCGCGGCTTTCTGCGCATAATATTTAACACTATTTTAATCTCTTTTGCCAATATTTTCAATATTCTTTTCTACAACTTTTACGTTATTTTCTCCCAGAAACTTAGTTAATCTGTTGACTATCTCCGGCGTTGCGGCAACGTTCCTGCTGGGTGGAAGTCGTTTCATCTGTTTCTCTCCGGAAATATAGATTACAATACTGTCCTTCCCGTCGCTGTCCTTTAACAGCTCAAATAACGCCTGCTCCTGTTTTTGATAATCTTCTCTGACCGGAAACTGCAACCAGAGTTCCTTTCTGGTATCGTCAAACGAATACATGCGCTCACAGATGAGCTTTCCATTCTTTTCCTCTTCAGTCGTCACCCGCCCGCGGATAAATACCTTTTCATCAATATTTAACAGGCGGCTGTTTGTCTCGTAATTCTTTGGAAAAATAATAACTTCCAGCGTTCCAACCAAATCCTCGATGGTAATGAATGCCATTGTCTGATTGTTTTTCGTATACTTGATGGTCTTGTCCACAATCATTCCGCCTACCATGGCATTCTCGCCGTCCACGACTCTGGTCTGCCCGCTCTCTTCTTCCAGAAGGAAATCCGTCGTAACCCTGGTGATATTTTTGCGCCATTTCTGCTCATACTCCTCCAGAGGATGACCGCTGATATAGACGCCAAGCACTTCTTTCTCATACCCCAGATACGTCTCCTTCGGATACTCGCCTACATCCGGCAATTTTACCTGAAAATCTGCTTTTTCTTCCTCTCCGGCAAGGTCAAACAACGTCATCTGCCCCGCCATGTTGTTTTTTTTGTCCCTGGAAATATGTTCCATAATTCCGGCATACGCAATCATGCTCTGTTTCCTGGTGGCTCCCAGATGATCCAACGCACCCGATTTAATCAGGTTCTCCACCATCCTTTTATTGATATCACTGTCCGCCATGCGCGTTAAAAAGTCCACCAGCCCGGTAAACAATCCACGCTCCATGCGCTCTTTGCAAAGCTTTTCAATAAAGGTATGGCTGACGCTTTTTATCGCGGACAATCCATAACGGATGGCATTTCCCGACACGGAAAAATCACTCTCTCCCTCGTTGATACTGGGCGGCAATACCGTAATTCCCATCTGGCGGCAGGAGAAAATATATTCAGAGAGCTTTGAGATATGGTCCATGACGGAACTCATCAAAGCTGCCATATACTCTACAGGATAATAGTATTTCAAAAATGCAGTCTGATATGCCACCACTGCATAGGCGGCAGCATGGGATTTGTTAAATGCATATTTAGCAAAATCCGTCATCTCGTCAAAAATTTTATTTGCCACCTGTTCGCTGATTCCATTGCTGATGCAGCCGGGAACCCCTTCTTCTTTGTTGCCATATACAAAGTTCCTGCGCTCCTTTTCCATGACTGAAGTTTTTTTCTTCGACATGGCACGCCGCACCAGGTCGCTCCTTCCCAGCGTATACCCGGCAAGGTCGCGCACAATCTGCATAACCTGTTCCTGATAGACGATACAGCCGTAGGTCGGCTCCAGAATCGGCTCTAACTGCGGACAGTCATAGGTGATGGTCTGAGGATTATTCTTTCCCCGGATATATGCCGGGATAAAATCCATCGGACCCGGACGGTAGAGAGAAATACCTGCTATGATATCCTCCAAACTCTGCGGTTTCAGCTCCTTCATGAAGTTCTTCATGCCCGCGCTCTCCAACTGGAAAACGCCGTCTGTCCTGCCGGTTCCCAGAGATTCCAAAACCGGTTTATCGTCAAAATCTATCCTGTCAATATCAAAAAGCTCTGTTTCCGGAATGCCCGGATGTTTCGTCCTCTGACTGGTATGAATGAGATTTACCGCGTGTTGAATAACGGTCAGGTTCCGAAGACCCAGAAAATCCATCTTCAAAAGTCCCAGTTCCTCTAAAGTCGTCATCGTAAACTGAGTCGTAATGGCCCCGTCGCTGCCTCTGGACAAAGGCACGAACTCATCCACTGCCTTCGAACTGATGACGACGCCCGCCGCATGCATGGAAGTATGCCTTGGCAGTCCTTCCAGACGCCTGGACATATCAATCAGCCTGTGTATGCTCTCATCATTTTCATACAGGCTCCTAAGCTCCGGATTCATCTGCAAAGCCTTATCAATCGTAATTCCCAGCTCCATGGGAATCTGCTTGGCAACGCCGTCTACAAAAGCGTAAGGCAGATCCATGACTCTTCCCACATCCCGGATAACGCCCCGCGCCGCCATCGTACCGAAGGTAACAATCTGTACCACACGATCCCTGCCGTATTTCTCACTGACATAATCAATGACTTCCTGCCGCCGCTCCACGCAGAAATCAATATCTATATCCGGCATCGTCACACGTTCCGGATTCAGAAAACGTTCAAAAATCAGACTGTAGCGGATAGGCTCAATATTCGTGATTTCCAGGGTGTAGGACACCAGGCTTCCGGCCGCGCTTCCGCGTCCCGGACCCACGGCAATACCGCTCTCCCTGGCAAAACGAATAAAATCCCATACGATTAAGAAATAATCCACATAACCCATCTGCTGAATGATATCAAGCTCATATTGCAGCTGCATTTTCAGCTCTTCGAATTTCATGGGCTCTTCCCTGCCAGGAATGTCCACAATACCGTCTTTCGCCGGATATCGCCGCACCAGTCCTTCATGGCAGAGTCTGTTTAAGTATTCCCATGACGTAAACCCTTCGGGAACGTCAAACTTCGGCAATTTTGTCACACCGAACTCGATCTCCACATCGCAACGCTCTGCAATCTTCTGCGTATTGTCCAGGGCCTCCTGCGCATAAGGAAACAGGGCGCGCATTTCCTCTTCCGATTTAACATAATACTGCCCGCCCTCATAACGCATCCTGTTCTCATCTGATAGCTTTTTTCCGGTCTGAATGCAGAGCAGTATATCATGGGAATCCACATCCGTCTCATACGTATAATGGACGTCGTTCGTTGCCACAAGCGCAATTCCGGTATCCTGGCTCAACCTCAGAAGCTGCTGATTCACGGTCTTTTGTTCTGGCAGCCCATGATCCTGCAGCTCCAGAAAATAATTCCCATGTCCAAAGGTTCTGTCATGCCACAGCGCCGCCTCCTTTGCCTCCTCATAAAAACCGCGCAGCAAAAGTTTCTGCACTTCTCCGGCGAGACATGCACTCAGCACGATCAACCCCTCATGGTAAGTCTCAAGCACTTCCCTGTCCACCCTTGGACGGTAATAGTACCCCTCAGTGAAACCGCGGGAGACAATCTTCATCAGATTCTGATAGCCGGTATTATTCTCTGCAAGCAAAATCAGATGAAAGTAGCGGTCTTCCCCCTCCACTTTCTCACGGTCAAATCTTGATCCGGGCGCAACATAAACCTCACATCCTAAAATGGGCCTGACGCCCGCCTCTTTTGCCGCCCGATAGAAATCAATCACGCCGTACATAACGCCGTGATCCGTAATGGCGGCACTGTCCATGCCCAGCTCCTTCACACGGGCAACATATTCTTTTATTTTATTGGAGCCATCCAAAAGACTGTATTCCGTGTGAACGTGAAGATGTGCAAATGACATGGTTTCCTCCATTTCATATCGTTAATCGCTTTTGTATATAACATTTTCGATAAGAAATCCTATAAACTCTATAATACTTTCGATAAGAAATCCTGCAACCTCTGGTTCTGAGGATTCTCAAAAAATTCTTCCGGTCTATTCTCCTCACAGATGACACCCTCATTGATGAACATCACGCGGCTTGCCACCTCTCTGGCAAATCCCATCTCATGCGTCACCACGACCATCGTCATCCCATCCCGCGCAAGCTCTTTCATCAATTCCAATACCTCTCCGACCATCTCCGGGTCAAGCGCGGAAGTCGGCTCGTCAAAAAGCATCACATCCGGGTTCATGGCCAGCGCACGTGCAATGGCGATTCTCTGTTTCTGTCCTCCGGACAGCATGGACGGATAAGCACCCGCTTTGTCGGGAAGTCCCACGCGCTCTAAAAGCTCTGCCGCACGTTTCTCAGCCTCCTCCTTGCTCATCAGTCCCAATTTCACCGGGGCAAGGGTAATATTGTCCCGAATGCTCAGATTGGCAAACAGATTAAACTGCTGAAATACCATGCCGATTTTCTGACGGATTTTATTGACATCCGTCCCGGGCGCTGTAATCTCTTTTCCTTCAAAAATTACACTTCCGCCGGTAGGCGTCTCCAGGAGGTTCAATGACCGCAGAAATGTTGATTTTCCGCAGCCGGAAGGTCCGATGATGGCAACGACTTCCCCCTGGCAGATTTGGGTACTGATGCCCTTAAGCACCTGATTTTTGCCAAAATCTTTCGTTAAATCTTTTGTTTCCAGCAATACCTTACCGCTCACTGACCCTCAGCCTCCTTTCCATTCTGTTTACGCACCAGGAAAGCCCGGTCACCAATAAAAGATAAATCAGGGCAACTGCAACCAGCGGCATAAATGCCGAGAAAGTAATTCCCCGGATAATATCTCCGCCGTGCGTCAAATCCGTCAGACCAATATAACCGCTGATAGAAGTCTCTTTCAGCAGCACAATAAATTCATTTCCCAGCGCCGGCAGCACGTTTTTGAATGCCTGCGGCACAATAATAAACTGCATGGTCTGACGATAATTCAAACCAAGGCTTCTTCCTGCCTCAAACTGTCCTTCATCCACAGACATAATGCCGGAGCGAACAATCTCTGCCACGTATGCGCCGGAATTCAGACCGAATGCCACAACCGCCACAAAAATCTTCGAGACATTTGCCGCTGCAAAAATAACATAATATGTAATCAAAACCTGAAGCATCGTGGGCGTTCCACGCATCACCGTCAGGTATACCTGACAGATGAAATTGGCTATTTTCATCCGTCCGGTCCTGTCATATCCGGAACGGATAATTGCCACCAGAAATCCCACAACAATTCCCACCAGCACAGCAAAAAAAGAAATAATCAGGGTATTGACAAATCCTTCTGCGATATACCGGTACCGGTTATCTATGATAAAATTCCGTGTAAATTCATCGATAAAACTCTGCACAGCAGTCTTTCCTCCTATTTTGCACGAACGATGATTACCTGTTTCGCTTTCGCATACGTATCACTGAAATCAATACTCTGTAATCTCTCTTCATTGACAGTCATGCCTGCCACGCCGATGTCTGCCTTGCCAGACTGTACTGCGTTGATGATAGCGTCAAAATCCATATCAAGAATCTCAAGTTCCATGCCAAGCTTATCTGCAACCGCCTGTGCCATATCGGCGTCAATTCCCACAATCTCGTTATTTTCATAATATTCATACGGTTTAAATGCCGCATTCGTTGCCATTACCAGCTTGCCGCCGGAACGGTCAACATCTGCCGGAGACTCGTATGGGCAGGTACCCATGGTATCGTCGCCAGTATAATTTGCCATAATCTGGTCTAAGGTGCCGTCTGATTTGAGCTCCGCAAGCGCTGCATTGATTTTATCTTTCAGCTCTGAGTTATCCTTGGCAATCGCAATCGCATATTCTTCATCGGTATACTCGGTATCCAAAACCGTCAGATCATTGTTCTGGTCTACAAACGCCTTTGCCGGTTCAGAATCGATGACAACACAGTCAATCTTGCCCTGCTTTAAGGACTGTACTGCATCCGCACCCTTTTTATAACGCTCTATTGTCGTGCTGCTGTCGTCCTTAAACGCATCCGTTACCAGCGTATCGCCTGTCGTTCCAAGCTGAACGCCAATCTTCCTGCCTGCCATATCATCCGGGGAATGAACCATGTTTGCGGGAACCCCGCATCCCATAATCCCTGTCAGCATTGCACCTGCCAACAACATTGCTGCTAATTTTTTTCCAAATTTCATAATCTTGTCCTCCTGCCTTTCATATAATATACCGGATTCTGTTGTTTCCGGTCAAAATTGTATAAATATACGCTATTTTGTATTTTATAATAATTATAGAGAAAAATCAACCCGAAAGTTAGTTGCAATTTTTCTCCTGTACTGCTACAATAATACAATAATGTTTTTCAGGAAAGGACAACTGTATTATGAAATTATCAAAAAGAATCGGCGGAATCCTGTTCTGCCTGCTCCCGGTGCTTCTCGCTTTTGCAATTCAGCTTGTAGTATCCTTTGCGGGAGTGTTTCTGAAAATCTTCCTGGCAATTTTTTCAAACCGGGAACTTTTCACTGGCAATACCACAGATACAAACGCCATCATCAGCTCTGCGCTTAATTCTGTCATGGGCTCTCTGATGGACAGTCAGTTCCTTGCCGGAATCTCCGCGGTTTATGCGGTAATTGCCGCTCTGGCTCTCGGATTCTGGTACTGGAAACGTTTCTGTCCCCACAAGCAGCCCCGGCGGGAAGTCTCTTCCATTATCAACCTTCCGATGATCGGCGGGCTTATCCTGCTGATGCTTGGTATGCAATACATATCCACTTATATTATCATGCTGCTTGCCACCATCAATCCCGGCTGGTACCAGACCTATGAGGAATTAATGAAGAGCATTGGATTCGGAAATGTAACGCCGATACTTGCCCTGTATTCCATTCTGATTGCACCCATCAGTGAAGAATTGATTTTCCGAGGCGTCACGATGAAATATGCTACAAAGGTTCTGCCGTTTCTGGCGGCAAACATCCTGCAGGCATTTTTATTCGGACTGTTCCATGCGAACATGATTCAGGGCACTTATGCATTTGTGGTAGGGCTTTTCTGCGGATATGTGTGCTACAAAGGCGGCAGCCTCTATCTGTCCATCCTCTTCCATATGCTGTTCAATCTCTGGGGGACATTTGCACCGGAAATTTTAAACTACAGCGGAACATCGATTCTTCTGCATATTTTCATCTTTGCAGCAGCCATATGTGTAGCCCTTGCAGGGGTATTTTTGTATCAGAAAGGCATCCGGCAGCGTCCTCCAATGAGGACGGTTGTTTCAGACAATCAAAATTAACACTGTCTCGCATTTATATTGTCAGGGAGCGGAAAGAAACAAAGATCATTTCCTTCCGCTCCCTGACATCTTTTATTTATTTTAGCATAACAACACTACGCAAATGGATTTTCCGTCGGATACATCATACCCTTCGGCTGGTTAAAATTAATTTCCTCCACCGGAACGCCCACATATTTGAATACTTCGTACAAAGCCTTTCCAAAATGTCCGAACGCGACAGCTCCGTGATGGGGATAGTTTTTCTCGATCAGTACATGGCGGTAAAACCTGCCCATCTCAGGAATTGCAAATACACCGATAGCGCCAAAGGAACGGGTGGCAACCGGAAGAACCTCACCCTGCGCGATATATGCGCGGATTTTGGCGTCAGAAGTGCTCTGCAAACGATAAAATGTAATATCTCCCGGTACAATATCTCCCTCCAACGTTCCGTTCGTCACCTCAACGGGAAGACTTCTTGCCATGATAAGCTGGTATTTCATCTCACAAAATGACAGCTTACCGGACGCCGTATTTCCACAGTGGAATCCCATAAAGGTATCTTTCAGTGTGTAATCGTATTTGCCTTTCATTTCACTCTCATACATATCTGCCGGAACGGAATTGTTGATGTCAAGAAGCGTCACCGCATCCTGGCTGATAACCGTGCCGATAAATTCACTGAGCGCGCCATAAATATCCACTTCGCATGAAACCGGAATTCCTCTCTGCGTCAGGCGGCTGTTAACATAACAGGGAACAAAGCCAAACTGCGTCTGAAATGCCGGCCAGCATTTTCCGGCAATCGTCACATACTCACGACTTCCTTTGTGCTTTTCCACCCAGTCAAGAAGGGTAAGCTCATACTGCGCCAGTTTTGCCAGAATTTCCGGTTTCTTATTGCCTGCGCCAAGTTCCTGTTCCATCTCGGTCACAACCTGCGGAATTCTCTCATCTCCTGCATGGTTATTGAAGGCTTCAAAAAGATCAAGCTCCGAGTTCTCCTCAATCTCCACGCCGAGGTTGTAAAGCTGCTTTATGGGCGCGTTACATGCGAGAAAGTTCTCCGGTCGCGGTCCGAAAGAGATAATTTTCAGACTGTTCAGACCGATGATAGCTCTGGAAACCGGTTCAAACTCATGAATCATGTCCGCACATTCTTCCGCTGTTCCTACCGGATACTCCGGAATATAAGCTTTCAAATTGCGCAGTTTCAGATTATAGCTGGCATTCAATACACCGCAGTAAGCATCTCCTCTCCCCTGAATCAAATTATCCCCGGTCTCCTCTGCCGCTGCAACGACCATTGCCGGACCGTTAAATTCCTTCACCAACAATGTTTCCGGCGTCTCCGGCCCGAAGTTTCCAAGATAGACCACCAACGCGTTACAGCCTGCCTGCGTAATGTCTGCAAGCGCCTTGCGCATATCCATTTCATTCTCCACGCAAATGGGGCATTCGTAAATTTCCCCATATTTGTCCTGATATGCTTTTACGACAGCCTTCCTTCTATTCTCGGAAAGCGTCATCGGAAAGCAGTCTCTGCTCACCGCTACAATTGCAATTTTTTCCTTTGGCATGTTATTCATAATACCTGGTTCTCCTTCCTTCTTCTGCTATATTTCTAACCCGCACAGAGAATGTCCCTGTGCAGACTGTAAAAACGTATCTGCCACCCTGCTATTTCAGCTGCGCAAAAAGAGCGCGGCACGCCGGATAAATTGTTTTAAACTGCTGGTAACGTCTCTCATAACGCGCTACCAGTTCCGGCTCCGGATCTATGACCTCTTTGCGCCTGACAATCGCCTCCGCGGCCTGTTCCACCGACTCATATTCCCCATGCGCGACCGCAGCCAGCATAGCTGCGCCCATGGCCGGTCCTTCCTCATTCTCAGGCGCTTCCACACAGATATTTAAAACATTTGCCAGAATCATTCGCCACAACGGGCTTTTGGCGCCCCCGCCGCAAATCTTTGTCCGTGAAATCTGAATTCCCAGGCTCCGTGCAACCTCTAAGGAATCACGCAGCCCAAACGCTACGCCCTCCAACACCGCCTGAGTCATATCCGCCCTTGTCGTATCCAGCGTCAATCCGATAAACGTCCCTCTTGCGTCCGGGTCATTGTGCGGTGAACGCTCTCCCATCAGATAGGGCAGAAAATACACATGATTTTCTCCCAGCCCCTGAATCTGCTCCTGCTCTTTTGCATACTCCTGCGTACCGATGATTTCATCCATCCACCATTTATTGCAGGACGCGGCACTCAGCATACATCCCATCAAATGATAACTGCCGTCCGCATGGGCAAACGAATGAAGAGCATTATTCGCATCCACGCCGAATTCCTTAGTCGAAATAAATACAGTACCGCTTGTTCCCAGTGAAATATTGCAAGCGCCGTCCCCGACCGTTCCTGTCCCGACTGCCGCCGCCGCATTGTCTCCGGCGCCGGCTGCAATCACTGTCTTTGCAGAAATGCCGAGCTCCTCTGCAATCTCCGTTTTCAGCGTCCCTATCACCTCATAGCTCTCATATACTTCAGGCAGCCATTCCTGTCTGATCCCGCAAATCTCACACATCTCTTTGGACCAGCAGCGATTCTTGACGTCGAAAAACAGCGTTCCTGAAGCGTCCGACACGTCACTGCTGTGAACGCCGCTCAAACGATACGCAAGATAATCCTTAGGCAGCATGATCTTATGTATTCTGGCAAAATTCTCCGGCTCCTGTTTCTTCATCCACAAAACCTTGGGCGCCGTAAAGCCCGCAAAAGAAATATTTGCCGTATACTCTGACAAAGCCTCCTTACCGACAACCTGATTCAGATAGTCCGATTCTTCCGCTGTCCGGCCGTCGTTCCACAAAATTGCAGGACGAATGACCGTATCATTTACATCCAGTGCCACAAGACCATGCATCTGCCCGCCAAAACTGATGCCTGCAACCTGAGACTTATCACTGTTCTCCAAAAGTTCTTTTAATCCTGCCACTGTTTCCTGATACCAATCCTCCGGATTCTGCTCAGACCAGCCTGGTTTGGGAAAATGAATGGGATATTCCCGGTTGACAATCTTCAAAATCTTCCCATCCCCCTGCATAAGCAGAAGTTTCACCGCTGATGTACCAAGATCTATTCCTATATAATTCATGGACGCCTCCTGTTCTGAAATGCTTTTCTCTAATTATAAGTCTGAATTATATATTTTACAATCTTTTTATATAATTTATCTTTACAAGCCCTTCCTTCCATGCTATATTAAACAAATCACAACTCATTTGTGATATCTGATTAATGTCGACGTTCTTATTCCCTGAAAGGGGGAATTCGATGTCAACCAGGAACAATTTCTTACGAACAGCTCTGGCTGTCTTCTGCATGGTATCCATGCTGTTTCTTTTCTTGAATCAATCACTTACCACGTATGCATCTTCAAATGTTGGATTCGTCGTGTTAAATATGTACACAAAGACCATGAAAATTGGAGACGAATGCTATCTTATCGCGGTTACATCCAATGGAAAAAAACCCACGTTTACATCCAACAACAGCAAAGTCGCCTCTGTCAACACCTATGGCAAAATTACTGCCAAAAAATCTGGAACCGCAAAAATCACTGCCCGGATTAAAAATGGCGAGGCCAGCTGTACCGTCAAGGTGACAAAGACGACTATCCGGCTAAATGTAAACAGCATTTCTCTGGAAAACGGCTATACTGCCAGACTGACGGCAAAAACATCCAATGGTCATCCCGTCATCTTCCGTTCCAGCAAAAGAAGCATTGCCACGGTAGACGAAACAGGACTTATTATGGCCAAAAAGCCCGGTACAACTACGATTACTGCCAAAGCAGATCAGACAACCGCAAGCTGCCGGGTCACCGTGCGAAAACCTGTCGTCAGTCTAAACAGGCGTACTGCCACTCTCTATCGCAGACACCAAGTCCGTCTGACCGTCAAATCCACATCCAAAAGCAAACCCGTCTGGAAGAGCAATAAAAAGAGCGTTGCCACCGTGGACGATTCCGGTACCGTGACAGCCGTCAAAAACGGTACGGCCATTATCAGTGCAACCGTGGACGGGATCAGCAAAACATGCGAAATAACGGTAAAAAAACCGACGGTAACCTTTGAACATACGGAACTCACACTTGCCGTCGGCAAAAAGAAAACCGTCAAAGTGTCGGTCTCATCCGGAAACAAACCAGTCTTTTCCAGCTCCAACACCTGCATTGCAACGGTCAACGAAAACGGGCTGGTAACTGCGCACGAAACCGGAAAAGCATACATTTATGCAACCGAAGACGGCGTAAAAAGCCGTATGCGCATCATTGTAAAATAAGCAGCCACATCTATGTATCTTTCAATGTAACATATCAAGTATCAAATTAGGGGATAAAAACGTCGGCAAATCAGAAAACAGTTCAGCCGCCCTTGCACAAAATTGCACAAAGGCGGCTGATACATATTACGTATTTATCTGTAATTCCCCATCCGGTCTATTTGACCTTATAATTTTTGGTTTTTGCTTTTTTCAGCAGTTTCTTATAATACGTTTTCTTTGATTTCTTCACGGTAAACACAGCATTTTTCTTAATACCCTTAAAGGCATATTTTCCGATGCTCTTAATTGCCGTTCCGCTGAATTTCACCTTCGCCAGTTTCTTATCTCCATCGAATGCATTTGCACCAATGCTCTTGACATTCTTGCCAATCGTTACGCTCTTAAGTTTTGTCATCTTGCGGAACGCTTTCTTTTCGATGGTCCTTACCTTGAAGGTCATTCCGTTATATTTCACAGTTGACGGAATGTTCAGGCTCGTCGCTTTCTTCTTCGAGGTTCCTGTCACCGAAACTTCCTTCGTTGATACTGTGCATTTTGTAACCTTGAACTTGAGGTTTTTAGACGTAAACGTCTTCTTCACCATATTGAACGTTGCTTTCTTATTGATACCCTTGAAAGCATCTTTGCCTATTGTCTTAATGGCGCTGCCCTTAATCGTCACCTTCTTCAGGTTCTTTGCATTGTAGAATGCCTTTGCGCCAATGGTAACAATATTCTGTCCGATTGTCACGCTCTTTAAGTTCGTCTGGTTTGCAAACGCATTATTGGCGATTGCAGTTACCTTGAAGGTCTGACCCTTATACTGTATCGTGTCCGGGATCACACAATCCGTAGCCTTGTTGCCAGCTCCGGTGAAGGTCACGCAGTTATTGCCATTGCCCAGGGAAGTTACCTTAAAGGTCTGACCATTCGCTCCGGCAAAGGTCTCGTTCACTGCCGGCTTGTTATTATTAGTCGGCGGGTTTGTGATGACTTCTTTCTCCGTAAACTGATAATAATCCACATTCATGATATTCTTTTTCGCATCTCCGCGGAATACCAGGAATACATTCTTAACGCCTGTTACATTGTCTACCTTGCAGCTTACTGCCTTATAGATATCTTCGCC
The DNA here is from genome assembly GCA_910578825.1 of uncultured Lachnospiraceae bacterium. Taxonomy (GTDB): domain Bacteria; phylum Bacillota; class Clostridia; order Lachnospirales; family Lachnospiraceae; genus Petralouisia. The sequence goes on from CAJTSB010000029.1 coordinate 27,181, forward strand.
GCCGGTTGCCGGAACTTCTGCTGTTCCAATCAGCGTTCCCTCCGGGCTGTCCAGACGGATTTCAATCTTGCCGCCAATTGCGGATGCAGCGTTCACTTTAAATTCAGACGCGCCATTTTTGCCAAAGTCAAGCTGTGCCACAGCGGTCCAGTCCTTATCCTGCAAGTCTGTCAATGCTGTATTGTATTCTTTGAAAATCTTGCCCTCTTCCTTACAAGGCGCTACCTTAACGCCTGCATTCCAGGCAATCGTCTCCGCATCAATCCGCTCGTAGGGATTCATCGTATGCAGCTGGTCAATGCCCGCCCAAGTTCCCTTAATAGGCTTGATGCTTCCGTCCTTGTTCATCTCAATATTATCGATGTGGGTGGAACGGTAACCCTTATCTTTTCCTTCTTCTTTTGATACAGTCTGTGCATGGTAAATAAAGTAACTCTTGCCCTCAAATACAAAGGTTGCATGGTGGTTATTTCCACCGGTGCCAAACCATACGCTCGGATTCGAGAAAATCTCTCCCGCATAAGTAAACGGTCCCATCGGGTTATCGCTTACCATGTAGCAGATATTGCCGAATCCCGGATTACCTGGATAATGCGGTCCCATGAAATTGGAACAGTAGGAATAGTAATACTTGCCATTGTATTCGAAAATACCGCTGTCCTCAAACATGCAGGGGGCGTCAATCTTTTCAATCATCGGCTTGCCGTCTTTTTCCTCTACATGAATCATATCCGGCGCCAATTTCGCAACTCTTGCCGAATTCGGATTGTTTTTCTGGTCATCCGTAGGATTCGGATCGCCCGGTATTCCACCGCCGAAGTAAATATATCCGTCTCCCTTGCTGTCCACAAGCACTGCCGGGTCGAAAAGCCACGGCACGCCCTCTACCGGATACGTCGTCGGGAACAGTTTCTTGCCAAGCGGATCTCTCCACGGTCCTAAGGGGCTATCGCCCTCCAATACGCCGATGCCGCTGCCGCCGTCTGCAAAGTAGAGGAAGAACTTCTCCTTACCGTTGATCGTCTTATGCGCAATCGCCGGAGCCCAGGAATTATTCGCCCATGTTGCCGCTCCGTCCGGTCCTGCCACTTTAATTTCCCCGTGGTCTGTCCAGTTCATCAAATCCGCGGAAGAAACTACGCGCAATGTTTTGATGTACTCGAATTTGTTATCTTTCAGATTACCGTTTGCATCATACTGATATGCGTCTGCCGTCATATATACCCAAACTCTTCCGCCATACTCCATGGCATAGGGGTCTGCTCCAAACGCCTGTGTGAAAATCGGATTTCCATAACCCAGTTTCTTGGCAACCGCCTTTGTGTCAAGATATTTTAATTTAATAGCGGCGTTACAGTTATCTGCGTTGTATGTATCTGCACTGCCATCCACCTGGATATAGTCTGCGCGTATCTCCACATCCTCGTCCTTGCTTGCATAGTTTTTCAGTTTCAGTTTGATGGTTGCAAATAATTTGTCTGCTGCTTCAAAGGAAACATTTGTCCCCGTAACGGACAGGATCAATCTGCCTTTCTTATAAGTATACTCTGCCTTACCCTTGATGGCTGCGGTATTGAATTCCACCTTCTCCACATCCATGATTTCCGGAATGGCGATAGATGCTTTCAGGCTGGAATGATTCTGTGCCTTCAACGCATCAAGGTTCAGTTTCACTTCACAATTGGAACCGATAATGCCGCTAACTTCTTTCGTAGCTGTCATCGTAGCGCCAAGCGCATCCCCTGCGGGTGCCTGCGCCCCGGTAATCTTATCGGATACGCGGAAGTAGTCCACATCCACATAACCGCCTGTTTTCGCCGTCGCATAGTTGAAGATCGCAAATTTGCTGCCCATAAAATGAACCAGCTCATAACTCATCTTCATCTTACTACCCAGCTGCGTCCAGGTTCTTCCGTCAAAGCTGTAGTAAAAACTTACGGTATCCTTATCGCTGCCATCTGCATTTCCTGCATAATTAAAGTCTTCTTTCAGGTATACCGTGGTTCCCGTGCAGTCCACGCTTGCCTTTTCTACCGGATTATCAACTTTCTCATTCGTATCATTCGCGGAACCATCCATCATCACAAGCCTTGTCTTACTTGCCTCTTTCTTCACGGCAATGTAACCGTACTTGAAGGAGAGGGATGCAAGACCTGCTACATCTCCCACTTCCATCTTGCTGATATCCATCTTGATACTTCCGGAACAGGTCGGTCCAAACGTCCTCTGTGTCAGCGTGTTTCTCGCATTCAGGATACTGGTTGCCTTGCTGCCGGTCTTTAATCTCAGCCAACCGGAACGCTCTGTCAGAGACCAGTTGTTATTGTTCGGGTTATGGTTCCACTGCCATACGAGGTCTAAGTCAGAACCATTGTAATCATGCTCTCCGCCCTCTGGCGTATCTTTATTTTCCACTACATCCTCTGTGATGGTCACATCATCCAGATAGTAATCCATAAAAGAAGGTCCAGCCTCGTCTGTATTCACATACAGCGTCCATGGATAAACATCCGGCGCCGTATTGGCGTCTTCCGGCATCGTCCACTTGCCTGTAAACTCTGTCCATTCTCCACTCTTTGCAGTTCCTTCCGCCATGGAGGAATAGTTTGCTTTATTCGGATCTGTCTCGTTTCCTTTCAGACCTTTCATCGTAAAGGAGAACTTCTGCGTTGCCGGTGTTTCAGCATCATATTTCACCCATGCCTTAATGGTATAGGTATTGCCCGGCGTCATCTTATCGCCAAAGACAAGACCTGCGCCGTGCCAGTTCATCGTACGTCCGCTCATCTTCAGGCATTTGTCATCTGCGCCACCGCGTCCGCCAGAGACAACCTCTACCGTTCCCTGATCCTCGAATGCCTTCCAGGGACCTGCTCCTGAATTAAAGGTACCGTCTCCTGCCATATTATCGTTCGTGGTCGTCATGGAAAAATCATCCAGATAATAATCCATCAAATCATTCTCCGGATTGGCCGTCTGTGCCCATGGCGTCTCCACAAATACATAAACCTGCTCCGGATCAAACGCAAATTCACCTTTATCTGCCGCTGTCCAATCACCGCTGAACTCTACCCATTCGCCTTTTTTCGCATTGATTGTAACCATATTCTGCCGATACTGATAATTCGGTCCATGCTGGATGGTTACATAGAAATTCTTCGTGTCCGGACCTGTAGTATATTTCAATTTACCGGAAATCGTATATTTCTTACCCACCTTCATCTTGCCGCTGACATCCTGGCTGGCTCCTACGCCCATTGCTCCCCTTTCGGAAACAAACAGACTGTATTCGCCGCTTGCTTTGTCTGTATTGATAACTTCCAACTTGCCGGATTTTTCACCCGGTGTAATGCTCCAGCCGTCCGTCGTTCCTGTCTCAAAACCACCGTTTGTAATAAGCTGGATGATGCTGGGGTCTGTGCTGGTTCCATCATCATCGGAAACCACCACAGGATTTCCGTTCTTCGTCTCTCCATCTCCTCCGGCAGCAAGGAATTTCTGTGCGTTTTCCTTTTTCACCTGCGCCTCGAATTCCCTGTGCTCCGCATCATTGTAGAATTCGTCAGATTTTACCAGAGACTTTATGTCGCTGCCTGCAGATGGAAGTTTCATAACTGCTTCCACCGTCTTACCGTCGCCGTCTTTGCCAAGCATTGGCCAGCCGTCTTTCCACACACAGTCTGTCAGGATAGGCGTACGACCGATTGCTCCATGATCCTGGAACAGGAAACCATACCATTTTCCATCCGGCGTATCAATCACCGCACCCTGCGCTACTCCGGCAGTCACACCGTTGTTCGTGAAATTCGACTCCAGTATCACCTTTCCTTCCCAGTTACCTTCCGGGAAAGTCTTACTCCTATGACACATCTCAAGTCTTGGCCTTGCCGGCTTAACTCCATTCGGCCAGCTGATGTTAAACACATAATAATAGCCGTCCTTCTTCATGATATGCGTTCCCTCGCACAACAGTCCGTCTCCCTCATTGAGGTGTGTTTCCCCGGTATCTGTTCTGACGTCAAAGAGCGTCTTCTCTGTCTCTTTCTTCACGGATTTGTAGTCATCGGTCAGCTCTGCACATTTGATGGCTCCGCCGCCATAAAGGATGTAGCCCTTGCCGTTGTCGTCAAAGAACAGGGACATATCATGGAAAAATCCGTTCAGCTCCGTCTTCTCCCAGGAACCTCTCTCAATATCATCTGTGGTGTATATATAGGCCTTTCCTGTTGTATTGGAATTAAAAGCCACATAATACTTCCCCCCATGGTATTTCAGGCTGCTTGCCCACTGACCGTTGCCATACATGCTCTTGCCATTTCTTAAATTCATCTCGTCCTCGTCTCCCAGAATATCGTACACGTAATTGACGATTTCCCAGTTCACCAAATCTGTAGATTTCATGACGGGACATCCCGGAGACAGATGCATGGTCGTGCTTACCATGTAATACGCATTCCCCACACGTATCATGTCGATATCCGGCACGTCTGCATAAATCATCGGGTTACTGAATGTTCCATCCGCATTTGCGGAGGAAGATGTTGCTGCCTGTGCGCCTGTCGGGAGCATGGTTACTGCCAATGCCACCGTCAGGATTACCGAACAGACACGTTTCCATCCGTTTCTCATTACTTTCCTCACGTTATAACTCCTTTCTTTGTGGGAAAAATGTAAGTATTCCATAACGGAATGCCCCAACTTTCCCAAGTTTATTAGTTTATAATATCATTTTTATACAACACTCTCTTTTTTGCATCCCCAAAAACTATAGGAATTGCACATAGAAACAGAAAATATATTTAGTTTTTCACACTTTTTTCACATTTTTTAATTATATCCCCGACTATGGAGCCAGATAACGCTAAGGAGCCCCGGCTGAGACAGCCGGGGCTCCTTCCCATCTACCCGTTTTGCGCGAAACCCAAACGGGAAAATGCAT
>CAJTSB010000030.1 GCA_910578825.1 uncultured Lachnospiraceae bacterium
TTAATTTTTTAAACATTATAATATCAAATCTTTGTTTTACTTTTTGAGTTCGTGCTGATTGTTTATTTTCTCACACCACATTTCGAGCATTCGTAGTAAGTTTCATAGATGTTACTTTCACTAAATGAGTGTCCTTGTTCACCATTTAATTTAATTTGTAAATTGTGAGCAGACCATTGTTCAATATTGTCGAATATTTCGCCGCAACTACATCCTATTTTCCATCCTACAATCTTTTCTTTCTTAACCCACACATGCTGACATTCTTTTGGCGGTTCTGGTTTATTCGTTGGCTTATTTACAGGTTTCCGGCTATCTTTCACAGTCACCCTGCACCGCAAAGTTTTTCCATTTACTTTAGCCTTTACAACAGCAGTACCCTTTTTCTTAGCGGTCACCTTGCCCTTTTTAGACACCGAAACATTTTTATTAGAAGTCGTCCACTTCACTTTCTTAGATGTTCCCTTTACTTTCAACTGAACAGTCGGCTTTGTCTTTTTCTTTGTGATTGTCAAAGTGACTTTTGTTTTGTTGATTTTTATTTTTGTCTTAGCTTTCGCCTGTGCAATAACAGGCATGGTAAGCGTCAAAGCTAAAGCCATGATGATTATAGTTGTGATTGATTTTTTGATGATGTTCTTCATAGTAAATCCCCTTTCCCTGGTATATGCAAAAAATTTCATCTTTGTGAAATGTCGGTCTTTTTTCGACAAATTTCTTCTTATCCAGAATTATACTCCCCGTTATCCGTTTTGTCCATTTCTAAATTAGCCCCTTTCCGTTTTTACTCCTGCACCCGATTTTTTTATTAGATATTAGAGCATTAAACACCAAATAGGGAAAAAAGATACAGTGCCGGGGCAACAAAAGCAAGGGGTTCAAAGGGGATTTCCCCTTGCAAAATTATCGAAATTTATTTCGATGTATTTTGCTACGGCGAACGGAAAGAGATACCTTTTCGGGAAAGCCAAAACTTACCGCCATAGGCAGCATATCATGGAAAAAGCCAAAATATGAACGGAGAAAAAAATAAAGAAAAAATTTTTAAAAAAATACTTGACAAGGGATTGCATTCTGATAATTCTGATTTATTATTAAGGTATAACATATAGAAAAGAGGTGATTAGCATTGGATATTTGAGTTTTGACGCAAGTGTAAAAATCCATTATTCTGGGACATACACAAGCACAAAAACAAGTAAAACAGGACATGGCGGTATTGCCGGATATATCCGACATATTGACAGAGGTACAGATAAAATGAATGGCTGTGAAGTACAACATAACAACCCTGACATTGATTCTGACCTTACTTTATTAAATGAATCATATTATAAAGATTCTAACGGACAGTGGGAGAAAACAAGCCATTCTAAAGATATGGTTGACGCAATTAACAGACGTGTTGAATATGCAAAAGAACATGGAGCTAGAATCGCCACAAAGGGAAAAAATGATACAGTGATTATCCGTCCATTAGTAGTCCAGCTTGACAGTGATTCTATTGCAGAACACGAAAATACATGGATGTGGGATGTAATTGAGATTTTGGAAAAACAGTTCGGGAAAAATAATATCACTGGTTTTTCAATCCACAAAGACGAAACAAATCCTCACTTACATATTTCATTCATTCCTTGCCATGAATTAGAAAAAAACGGAGAAATCAAATGTGCGATTTCACAAACAAAATTCTTTCAAAATCCAAAACAGTTAGCCGGATTACACCGGAAATTAAGAAAAGCCTTGATAGATAAAGGCTACGACATTGAACAGGAAAACAAGCCGATTGAGGAACACCTCGCCGGATATTATGATAAAAATGGTGTATATCACCAAAAGGGGTTGACAATTGATATGTTAAAAAAATTATCAGATAGAGGATTACAATTACAGTTAGGAGAGATTGATATGAATATGAGAAAATCAGAATTAGATAAATTGGAACAGGCTATGAATATGGTAAAAGAAAATACAAAAGCCGAAAAGGAAGAGCTTGAAAAACAGCGTATCTCTATTGAGAACGATAAAGCAACCGTACAGGCACAATTACTGACTGTTACTGACGAAAGAATGAAAGTAGAAAAATTGAAAGCGGAAACGGAGAAAATGAGAGAAGAAGTATACTACACTGCCGAAATCTGCTCAAATATCCTTTCAGAAGAAAAACAATTAAATGCTAAATTCTTAGAGTTCCTGAAACATAAGGATGAACGGACAGACAGCCATAGACATGACGCTGTGGTGAAATGGTTCAAGAAATTTCAGAACAAACGAAAAAGGAAACACTCGAATGATATTTTTGATTTTCAATATAAGACAAAAGAATTATTGGAATCAGGAAGTCAAGTCAGGAATGACCGTTTAAGAAACAGAAATTCCGCTACAGGCAACAGCACTGACGACAATCCGCTCATTATTGACATTCCAGATTCCGGTTATGATTTTATTGCATAAGACGTTAAAAGCAAACTTGACCCACGATACGGAGTATCGTGGATCAAGTTTGCTTGCGTAAAGAACGAAATATTATAAAATACAATTTTAATGGCTCTAGCCCATGTTGACGGATTCCCATTTATAGCAAGCTTATTTCATAGTTTGAAAAGAGCAAAAAAAGTAAGCCTTTCGGCTCACTTTTCCACACTGAAAACTCATATCATATTAAAATGCCTGAAAGCCGCCATAATCGCTTTTTCTTTCTCCTGCGGACATTTCGGCACATGGCTTTTATTATCGCCTACATTGTAATTCAGACGCTTTTCAAACCCGCATTTGTCTTTTATCTGTGCCACATACAAGGATGATACTTTTAAATCATACTCTGATTTTATCCATTCTTTGATTTCCGTATAAGTTGCACACCCCTGCATATCTTTCAGATATTCGTTGTCTTTTGGCTTAAAATCAACATACGCATAGACAGTATCAGCGGTGTTACTATTTCCTACCCAAAAGGACGCACGTCTCTATATTCGCAGAAGCCGGAAACATATCCACACAACACATCCGCTCCACCATGTACCCACGCGCCTGCAGCACTTCCAAATCTCTTGCAAGACTGGTCGGCTTACAAGAAATATAGACCATCTTGTCCACACCATAGCGAATGATACGCTCGAGAGCTTTGGGATGAATGCCATCCCGCGGCGGGTCTAAAACAATAAAGTCTGGTTTTTGCTCAATATCATCCAGCACCTTCCAAACATCCCCGGCAATAAATTCACAGTTATCCAGATGATTGAGCTTTGCATTCTCCTTCGCTGCCTCCACGGCCTCCTCGACAATCTCCACGCCAATCACCGTTTCTGCCACGGACGCCAGCATCTGGGCAATCGTCCCGGTTCCACTGTACAAATCATAAATCACTTTGTCATTACCGGCATCCGCCACATATTCCCGAACCATCTCATACAGAACTTCCGCTCCCAGAGAATTGGTCTGGAAAAAAGAGAAAGGCGAAATCCGAAAACGCAGCCCCAGAATTTCTTCATAGAAAAAATCCTGCCCGCATAACACGCGCGTCCCTTCATTGATTACCGCATCCGCCAAACTGTCATTATGCGTATTTAAAATACCGACAATTTCACCGTCCAGTGCAAGCCCCTGCAAAGTTTCCACAAATCCTTCCAGCAGCCTTGTCTCAGCAGCCTCATCTATCTGCGTGGTTGTCACCAGATCCACAAGAATTTCTCCTGTCCTGACAGCCTTGCGCACCAGAAGATAACGCAGATAACCGATGTGACGCATCTTATGATAATAGGGCGTTTCCTGTCCCTGAAAATAAGACAGCACGCCTGACAAAATCCTCGAATAATCCTCGTCCACAATCTTACAGCCCGACACAGTCACAATATCATGGAAGCTGCCGCGTTTATGCATACCCAGACAGAGCGGCCCGTCTTTGTAACTGTCTCCAAAAGAAAATTCCATTTTATTGCGGTAGGCAAACTGCCGCGGACTTTCCTTGATGCCCTCAAAAATATCAGTAAATTCCCTGCCGCCCCGCTGTTCCTGATAGGTTCTACACACTGGTTCTAACAATTCCTTTACCTGTCGCTCTTTTAATGCCAACTGCTCCTGATAGCTTAAATTCAAAAATGTACAACCGCCGCAGTTTCCAAAATGTTCACATGGCGTTTTCTCCAATTCCAGGGGGGATTTCTCCAACACTTCGAGCAACCTTCCCTCCCCTCTTCCCTTCCTGACCTTATTTACAGAAAAAGAAATCTTCTGCCCTGGCAACGCATTTTTGACGATTACCCGTTTCCCGTCTTCCAGCGTCACAATCCCTTTATTGGGAAAATCCATCCGTTCAACAAAACCTTCCAGTATCTGTCCTTTTTTCATAATCCTCTCCTTCAAAAAAACAAAGCGGACAAGTCCGCATATTGTTTATTCCTCTACAGAGTAATAAAAGCTCCCACATAATGCGGGAGCTTTTTCATTCTGCGGGAAAGACCTCGTCACGCTAAAGCGTAAAAGTATCTTCCTGTCATCCGTCTTATTCGTCCTCATCCTCTTCATCGAAGAAATCATCTTCAAAATCGTCCTCAAAATCATCTTCGAAATCTTCCAGGTAATCCGGTGTAAAGAAACGATATACTCCATATACAATTGCAGCTACTGCTACAATCGCTCCTGCAATTGCACAAATCCAAAGCAGCTTTGATTTCTTCTTCTCCTGTTCTTCCTGTTTGTGTAACAACTCATTCAATTTCATCGAATTTAAAAGTCCATCCATCTTGTCTCTGTTCATGATTTCCTCCATTCCGTGCCTTCTCCAGCACAAACCGTCATTCCGCGAAAGACTTGCGGTGTTCTTTCGCACTAACCTTTGCCATATTATAGCATACCTTTACTGATTAGCATACCAGTTTTTTGAAAATTTATACTTTTTTTAGTTTTGCAAACGAGGCGAACATCTTCTTGGTTCCAACCCTGTCAAAATCTACGGTAACCTCGTAATCCCTGCCGCCTTCCACAATCTGCACAACCGTTCCCTCGCCAAATTTGATATGCTTCACTCTGTCTCCCTTTCCATACTCCAGCGAAATCTTACTGGTCGTATTGCTGGAAAATGAGGTGCTCTGATACGGGTTCTTCTGATAGGGATTTTTATGAGAGGCATTGCCAACCTTAAAAATCGGATTCACCCTGGAACCTGCCTGTTGGAATGATCGTGTCTTCACTTCCCCAGACGCATCTCCAACTCTTGCATCTATCGCTCTTCCACCAAGCAGATTTCCTGGAATCTCCTTCACAAAACGGGATACTTTATTATATTGAGTTTCCCCGCGAATCATACGTTGTCTGGCGCATGAAATTGTAAGATGTGTCATGGCGCGCGTAATTCCCACGTAGCAAAGACGCCGCTCTTCCTCTATATCCATGGGATCATCCGAGATAATTGTCATATAACTCGGAAACAGACCGTCTTCCATACCGGCAAGATACACGTTAGGGAATTCCAGTCCCTTTGCACTATGTAATGTCATCATTACCACATAGTCAGTGCCCTGCTGCAGATTGTCAATATCCGCAACAAGCGCAACTTCCTCTAAAAATCCGCTTAAACTGGGCTCCTCAGCCGTCTCTTCATACGTAACCGCCTTGCTGATTAACTCGTCAATATTTTCAATACGCGCCCTTGACTCCTCCGTATCTTCTGCCTCAAGCTCCTCCACATATTTTGTCTCGTCTATGACTTCCTGCAATAACTGAGACACACTCAGATATTCCACTTTACTGCGCATGGACTGGATCAATGTCACAAACGGTTTGATTTTCACCCCGGCCCGCCCGATGCTGGATATATCATCCGCCATCTTTAAGGCATTATAAAAACTCATATCGTTGTCCGCGGCATATTCCTGCACACGCCCTAGCGTCGTCGCTCCAATTCCCCGTTTCGGCACATTGATAATACGTCGCACCGCCAAATCATCCCTGCCGTTATCAATCGTTTTCAAATAGGCGAGCAAATCCTTGATTTCCTTCCTCGCATAAAAGTTTACGCCACCCACAACACGATAAGGCAGATTACTCACAACAAACCGCTCTTCAAACAGTCGCGACTGCGCATTGGTGCGATATAAAATCGCGCAGTCGCCATAGCTGCATTTCCCTTCCCGGACTTTTTGCCGGATATCACTCACCACATAATCCGCCTCGTCAAACGCAGAATCGAACTGTTGGAAATTGATCTTTTCCCCCTCGTCATTCTCCGTCCACAGCTTTTTCTCCTTCCTGCCTTCGTTATTGGCAATTACAAAGTTTGCTGCGTTTAAAATATTCTGCGTGGAACGATAGTTCTGCTCCAGCTTAATGACCTTTGCATCCGGGTAAATTTCTTCAAAATTGAGGATATTCCTGATATTGGCGCCCCGAAATTTATAAATCGACTGGTCATCATCCCCAACCACGCATAAATTCCGGTATTTCGCCGCCAAAAGGCGAACCAGTTCAAACTGTGCGGTGTTGGTATCCTGATACTCATCCACCATGATATAACGAAAACGTTCCTGATAACTGTTCAAAGCCTCCGCGTCATGTAAAAACAATTCCACGGTCTTGACAATCAAATCATCGAAATCCAGCGCATTATTCTTGCGAAGCGCCGCCTGATATTCCCGGTAAACTGCCGCCTGCCTCTCTTTTGCAAAATCTCCTGCCGCACGCAGCGCAAACTCTTCCGGCGAAATCAATTCATCCTTTGCAGACGAAATCACACCCAGAAACGCCTTCTCTTTATAAATCTTCGTATCAATCTGCAACCGCTTACAGATATCTTTCATCAGCGACTTCTGGTCATCTGTATCATAAATTGTAAAATGGTTGTCATAACCCAACCGGTCAATATATCGCCGTAAAATCCGCACACAGGCGGCATGGAAGGTGGATACCCAGATGCTTTCCGAACCATATCCCACAAGGTTGTCAATGCGCTCCCGCATCTCCTGCGCCGCCTTATTCGTAAATGTAATCGCCATGATATGATAGGGATTGACGCCCTTTTCCTCAATCAGGCAGACAGCCCTGTGCGTCAACACTCTGGTTTTCCCTGAGCCGGCTCCCGCCAGAATCAACAGCGGCCCTTCGGTATGGAATACGGCCTCCCGCTGCATAGCATTCAAATTATCAAACATACTTATTTCCTCCCTGTGTACGCCAGACATATCCAATGTTGTTCTCTGGTGTATGCACTCAAACATATGTTTATTATAGTGTATCTGTTTTCACATTTCAACTTTTTTTCTTTCTCTCCTGCAGAAAATCATAAAATACTTGTCCTATGGTTTTGAATACTATATAATGTGTGTGAGGTGAAAATTAATGACAATTGATGAAAAAAATATACTGAACAGCATTTTAAACAGTTTGTCCGACCTTGATTTTATCAAACCGGAAGACTTTCCCAACATTGATTTATATATGGACCAGGTTACAACTTTCATGGATACGCACCTTTCCGCCTGCAAACGGCACCCGGATGACAAAGTGCTGACCAAGACGATGATAAACAACTATGCCAAGAACAACCTGCTCCCCCCTCCGCTCAGGAAAAAGTATTCCAGGGAGCATATGCTGGCTCTGATTTTTATCTACTACTTTAAAAACATTCTGAGCATCGGGGACATACAGGCAATTTTAAATCCCATAACGAATAAATACTTTGCCTCGGATCTGAATTTTAACCTGGAGAATATTTACGAAGAAATTTTCCGCCTGGAAGAGTCCGGCATGAAACACGTCCAAAAAGACCTTACCAGAAAATACCAGACGAGCCTGCAGACCTTTACGGATTTGCCAAAAGAGACGCAGGCAGAATTACAACGTTTTTCTTTTATCTGCATGTTGTGTTTTGACGTCTATATTAAGAAACAGCTCATTGAAAAAATGATTGACGAAAGACTTCCTGGCACGTCCACGAATGACAAGACGCCGGAAAAAGGCAAAAGCAAGAACAGCGGAAAAGGCAAAAGTTAAGCAGAAATACAGCGTAAAGGCAGAAATGTTTTTACGCTGTATTTTTTCGTAATAAAACTAATCAAAAACTAATAAACATCTGCTATAGTTTAATATGAGGGAATTACAGCCATTATAAGAACAGAATGGATGGAAACAGTGTAGCTCTTTTCACAGAGTTACACTGGACTTTACATAAATCCTTTCTTTTCCTGCGCTGTCAAAAAGACAGTCGCTTTTATTACTCCTGCTTTTCCTCCCCCATGCCCATTCTGGCAAATACCATATCGTATCCGTCATTTCCATAATTCAGAGAACGATTCACCCTGCTGATGGTTGCCGTAGATGCGCCCGTCTCTTCCGCAATATCCAGATATGTCTTCTGCGTCCGCAGCATCCTTGCCACCTCAAATCTCTGTGACAACGATAACAGCTCATTTACCGTACACACATCTTCAAAAAATTTATAACACTCTTCCATGTTTTCCAGACTTAATATTGCTTCAAACAAATGGTCTACGGCTTTTGTCCTCAATTTTTTGCTCATACCCATTCTCCTTCTATGTATTTCTGAGGTATTATTTACCTCTTTCTCTAACGATTTTATCATATTAAAGTTGTAAAGTAAACATATTTTTTACTTCGGCGAATAGTTGATGTAATCATAAATCACATCGCCCTTTGTGTTCATAATCAGTTCTTCCGGAAAACCCATTTCGTCTAACATTTCCAGCGCATATTCCTGTGAACCCACCAAAACATCGACATGCGAATCTGAATCCACCACAACGGGAACCTGGTATCTGACACACAAATCCAGCATTCGAAGGTAATTTTCCCTGGCATTCATACGGAAACTTAAGGGTGACACTGATGTATTATTGACCTCCAGCAAGACATGATATTCTTTTGCTGCTTTCACCACTTCTTCATAATCAATGGGAAAACGGCTGTCATCCGGATGGGCAATGATATTGACATATGGATTTTTCATGGCTCCAAGATAGGCCGCTGTGTTTTCCTCTGTTGTTCCAGACACATAGCATGGCGGATGTATACTCGCAAGCACTACGTCCATTTCCTTTAATATCTCATCCGGCAAATCCACATGACCTTCATAATCCAAAATATTTAACTCCGCACCATACAACACCGTCATATTTTCATGCCTACGAGGCAAAACTCTAAAATTGGAAAAATATATCTGCTGACAACTGCCTGGCATAGCGGGTGCATGTTCTGTAATCGCCAGAAGTTCCAATCCCTTTTCATAAGCTGCCGCTATCATCTCTTTACGTGTATTATATGCATGTCCACTGGCAATGGTATGCGTATGCAAATCCATCTTAGACTTCATCATCCATCTTCCCTTCACTTTCTTCTCTTTCATCTGATATTTTAGCCGTTTTAATAAAAAAATTCAAGGGCAGATCTTGCGTTTCCTGAAACAAATGGCACAGGAAAACAGACCTGCAAAATGGGAAACGCGTAACCGTTCTGTGGCTTTTACATAATATAAACAAAAAGCAAAAGGACGAAAAATATGAAAAAACATTTATTTCGCTGCCTGACAATGCTCTCATGCATCACTGCCATTCTGGGCGTTACACTTCTCACAGGTTGCTCTGCTCCCCAAAAAAGCCAGGGCGCCACAAAGGTGACACTAAACGAAGTAGCGCATTCTATCTTTTATGCTCCAATGTATGTCGCCATTGAAGAAGGTTATTTTGAAGAAGAAGGAATTGAACTGACGCTCGTCACTGGTTTTGGCGCGGACAAAACTATGACTGCTGTTCTATCCGGTGAAGCGGATATCGGATTCATGGGACCCGAAACTACTGTCTATACCTACAACGAAGGAGCACAGGATTATGTTGTAAATTTCGCTCAGTTGACGCAGCGTGCCGGAAATTTCCTCGTAGCCCGAGAGGAAATACCTGATTTTAAATGGACTGACCTAAAAGGAAAAGAAGTTTTGGGCGGTCGCAAAGGCGGTATGCCGGAAATGGTGTTTGAGTATATACTCAAACAAAATGGCATAGACCCTTCCACAGACCTTTCCATAGATCAGAGCATTGATTTTGGCTCCACGGCAGCCGCTTTCTCCGGTGGAAAAGGCGATTTTTCGGTGGAATTTGAACCTGGCGCCACCTCCCTTGAATTAGAAGGAGACGGTTTCGTAATCGCCTCCCTCGGCGTAGATTCCGGTTATGTGCCTTATACCTCTTTCAGCGCCAAATCCGAATACATGGAGAAGAACCCGGACGTCATACAGAAATTTACGAATGCTCTCCAAAAAGGTATGGATTATGTAACGAACCATACTCCGGAAGAAATTGCTCAGGCAATTGCTCCCCAGTTCAAAGAGACGGATGCACAGACTCTGACAACTATCGTTAAAAGATATTACGAACAGGACACCTGGAAAGAAAACCTCGTATTTGAAGAAGACAGTTATCAGCTTCTTCTGGATATACTTTCCGACGCCGAAGAACTTACCGCAGCCCCTTCTTATGAAGATCTGGTAGATACCAGCTATGCAAAGAAGGCTGCCAACCTCTAACTCAAATATCGTTTTCTCTCTTATTTTTCGTTGCGGCGGAACATTCTAACGATAATATTCCGCCGCAACAAAAATCACATCAAAAACTTATCTTTTTATAACATTGCCATCACTCAAATACTGCTGCAAACATCATATCCTTATCTGCTGTCTGATTATCCGAAAGCCAATGATTACTTGCCACATTTCTCCAGCCTTTAAATACGCGTCCGCTCTTTTGTGGTTTATCTGGCGCAACAATGACACTCCCCTGATACAATGAATATTTCTCATACATCAATCCATCCACCTGAAATTCAACCATGCAATAACTCTTTTTTTCCACATATTCTTCCAGGATTACAGTCTTTCTGCATACTGCCTGTTTCTTCCTGGCGTTTATCGTTTGGTACGTCTCGGTAACCTCTACATCCAAAACACCCCTTTCTATATCCGCAGTCAGAATTTTTACTCTTATATCTGCATCTGAAGAAATATGTACCAGCAACGCCTGGTGGAAATCTGCAATCAGCTCCCGTTCGTTCCCTATCTCATAGCTCCCATACTTTTTCAGCTGTTCCAGACTCTGTTCCACCGCCGTATTCAACGCTTTATCCATCTCGTTTTCCCGGATATTTTTGCCGCTTACAACCATTACCCCGGCTATCACCATAACTGTCAGCGCAAAAAGCGCCACACCATATATTACATGTTTCATATTGCCCCCTTTCTATCTCTCATCCACAAGAACAGAAATCATTTGTTTGCATATTTTTCGCTGTTTATCCATTGCTATCAACGAAAACGTATAGACCCCTCTTCTCGCAAACACTGCCTGATTTGTCTGCTCCTGATAACATTCCATGACACTTGCCCCATCCTGATTTATAATATCTTCAACTGTGATATTTAGGTTGCCTCCTTCTGCATCTCTTGCCTTAAATACTGCCGGAATGGAAAGAACTTCTCCCACTCTCCACAATTTTTTCCCGACACATTGTATCGTCGGCTCATTTCTTTCACACAATTCCTCCACCGTTCGAGCATCTTCCATCTGCGAAAAATCCTCTCTCTGAACATCCATGCGTTTTCCGATTTTGCCGACTAAGGCTCCTTCTGCAAGAATTGCCATCACTCCCAAAAACACAACCGCCGGAAGAATTAGATTTAATACCGTCTCGTTTATTTTTTTCATTGCATCCTCCCAATCTTCATATCATTCTCTTTCCTGAAACAAAGCAGGCTTCTTTCCTATAAGATAAAAACTGCCCTCTGCATATCAGAAGACAGTTTCCATTCTTTTTGCCATTTGGCCGTTAATCTTCGTTGCCCGGCAATCAGTTATTTTATTTTCCTGCTTTTGGCTGTGCTGCTCCATGAACCGTATAGCCTTATTATCTTACTTCCGAATTTCACGCTCTTATAGGCGCGCACCCGGACATAATACGTCTTACCTTTCTTCAGCCTGGCGAGGGTCTTTGCGGAAATCCCTTTCTTCTTCACAGATGCTCCCTTAACGCCCTTACGGAACTTCCGGTCCGTGGAATACTGCACCTCATAACCTGTTGCGCGGGCGTCCTTCTTCCATCTTACCTTCAGTTTTCTTCTGCCTGCTGCTTTTACACCTGCCTTCTGTTTCTTTGGCGTGACGTCTACGGTAACCTTCCACACCTTCTTCCGGTAATTCGCAGTCTCCCCGGCTGTTACTGTTATGACAGTCCTTCCGGTTTCCTTTATGGTTACCTTTCCCTTTTCCACTTTCGCTACCTTCGGGTTGGAGCTTAAATAGGTGAGCCTGCCGTCGCCTTTCCCTCGCTTTATTCTCAGGACAAATGGCTTGCTGCCATATGCCTTTTTGATGGATTTGGGGCACTGTAGTTCCTGATCTTGTTTGCCATTTCCTGTCTCGTCCTGGTTTCCCGGATCCTGCAGGTTCCCAACTCCGGAACCTCCAGGGTATCCGGAACCAGGTTCTCCTCCCGGCTGCCCCACATGGACGGTAATGCTCTCGCAAATTTCCTTTCCGTTGTCGTCAAAGACCGCCGTGATGGTTGCCGTCCCAGGTTTCAAAAACTCCAGATACA
Organism: uncultured Lachnospiraceae bacterium; assembly: GCA_910578825.1. GTDB lineage: Bacteria > Bacillota > Clostridia > Lachnospirales > Lachnospiraceae > Petralouisia. The sequence goes on from CAJTSB010000030.1 coordinate 12,595, forward strand.
GTCTCATGTACTTGTTATCCCGGCACACATATCCACCGTCTTCAGTCGGGGTTCCTGTCCGGTAGGTACACTCATTTTTGCTGCGTATCGTCACGACGTCCCTGGCGCTGTTCTCAAACCTGATCGGCATGTCGCCGGCGTACCCATCCGCATATGCCACAGCTGTCTTCATGCTCCCAGGGACAAAATTTCCTTCCTTCTTCCCATTCGTCAGCTCCGGAAGAACACAGGCGGAATACCTCTCATCTTCCTTGAATGTTCCATCTTCGTTCCTGGCATAGTCAAGCATGAAGATCGGTTTGGTGCAGGCATCATAGACAAATACGTCCACGTCCTGTGTGTGCCCGCTCTCATCCGTGCCAGTGATTATGCACTTTCCATAACCTTTCGCCGTAATCTTTCCCTGTATCGAGTCTACTTCCGCAACTGCCGTATTTTTACTCTTCCAGGTGACGTTCTCCGTGGTGTCTGCCGGGATCATCGTCCAGCAGAGCTGTACCTGTTCCTCTTTAGAAAGGATGAAAGCATTCCTGGCAAGCTCGAACCCCTCCGATGCCTTCTTGGCAATCCGGACAGTGACATTGTCCTTGTACTGTTCGGAGACTGCCGCCTCCGCTGCCGCTTTCATTGCCTCATTCTTCACGGTAATTGTACTTCCTGCTGGAAGTGTATAGGAAAATGGTATCTTAGGATCGAGGATGTCATTTGTTGGCTCATCATGGTTAAATATAATATTCACTGCATTCTGAGAAATTTCTTCCTCCGTCTCACCGCTTATTTCAGCCTTCCCTCCAAAAGCACTAAGCCCCCCTTGTGCCACACTGGACACAGACTGTGGGATAATGATGTTCTTCAACTCTGCCTGCCGAAAAGAACGTGAACCAACCCATTGAGTCCCATCTGGGATGCGATATGTCTCTACTTCTTTTGCTGGTGGGAAGAAACACAATTCATTTGTGCAGTTATTAATCCCTCCGTTTCTGTCAAACAACACGCCGTCCACGTCATAGATACTCTCTGATTCTGAATGTACTGCCTCTAAGGCAGTGCTGCCGCTAAATGCCTGGAATCCCAGTTTCTTTAAGCTCGCCGGCAGAAAGATTTCCTTCAGAGACTTACATCCAGCAAAAGCACCAGAACCAATTCCCCAAAGCTGGTTGGAAAATTTTATTTCTTTCAGCCGTCCACATCGAAAAAAAGCACCATCCATAATCTGGAACACGTTATCCGAGATGTCCACTTTCTCCAAGGTTGGATTATAGGCAAATGCATTCTCGTTGATTTCCTGCACCAGTTTCCCATCAATGTAAAGTGGGATTTCAACTTCCGTTTCTGCACCAACGTACCCGTCAATCGTGACACCGTCATACCCTGCAAGGACTGCCTTGTCGCTATAGATCAGGTGGTCTTCCGTCTCCTTTTGGTTCTCGGAGAGGATGGCAAATGTACAATCTACACCTCCCTTATAATCTCCTATTCCTGTTACCCATACCCCGGTAATTCTATCATTAACACCCGTTACGCTTTTAACCATCCACGGATTCGTATTTACATTCACGTTATCTGCAAGAGCCATGATACTTACACTGTAATCCGTTCCTTCTACCAGTATATAATCCCCATCTTTAATGGTGATATCTGGTTTTATCTCTTCTCCCGTGTAGCTCTGCGGTGGCAGCATTATCAGCCTATCTCCCGACCCGTCATACCGTAGTTCTTCTCTCATTTCAACAAACGTGCACTCCGATATATCTTTTTTCTTTTCCTGCATTTCCTCCGCCTGTGTCTGTATTCCGGTTATATAAATACTGGAAAACAGCACCACTGCTGCCAGTGCCACACACATTATTCTTTTCATTATATACCCCTGCTCCTTCCCTCAAAAAAAACGATTATCAATTGTATTACATATTAACACAGTAACACGGTTCTAAGCAAAAAACAAGAACTTTCGTTCGCACTATCTGTCTCCTAATATTCAGTTTTCAAAGCACACATTAAATATTATCATTGTTACTTTCCAGATAAGAACCTAAGTCCCTCTCCTCTTTACTGTTTGCAATGGACAAACCTTGCAAGAAACTGGCGATTTGCCTCCTGCCCAACCTTCCAGCGCCCTTGCCCGTCTTCAATAATCCAATCCTGGACTGCAAGCACGTCCTCATGGCTGAAGTCCCAGGTCTCCATGGGTGTCCCGTTTCTGAGAATCCTTTTCAGATACGCAAAGTTTTCCGGTTTCCGCCAGGTAGATCCCTCCTCCAGCGTGTCCAGATATTTCTCCGATATATACCGGACATAGTATCTCGGCATCCGGGCAATAGACGCGTCTTCATCCCATACCATCACCTTCACGGTCTTGTAAGTGGTCTTCCGATAGGCATCTGTAACCTGGTAGGTCACGTCAAATTCCACTTTGGATTCCGTCTGCATCTTGATTTCCTGCGAATCGAAATCCTTGAGCGCAAGCTTTGCCGTGATGTCGCCGTCCTCTTTATCCTGTGCCTGCGCACGCCCGATGAGCACCTCCTCTGTGATTTCCCCGCGGTTCGCCTCTTTCTTAAGGTAGTAGAAGGTGTCCTCGCTACTGATTTCCGGGTAATGGTTATACTTTACCTTCACCAGGATTTCCTCCTCAGTGGTGTTGCCAGTGCTGTCAGTGACAGCAAATGTCACGAGCACGTCCACCGATTCGTTCTCCTCAAGTTTCAGGTAGTAGGTATCCAGCAGGAAATCTGCAGGTACGTCCTTTTCATACGTCTTTTCATATGCTGCCTGGCTATGGTTCTCAGGTTCTGGATAGGAAACCTTTACAATACACAACTTGTCATTCAGGTCTGCAACATAAGGTCTATGATTCTTATTGTTATCCTCATTGTCATGTGCCGTCAGGCGCCGGATAAGGTCTTCTTTCGTGACGTTCTCGCCCTCAAAGAATTCCAGCTTTTCCCCAGGTGTCACTGCGATGGTCGGGAAGGCGTTCCACTTCGCCGCCAGGTTGATGTACTCCCTTGCGTGCCCTTCCTTCGGCGCTGCTGCCGCCTGCAGGGCTCCCTCCCAGGTCCCCTGCGCGCCCTGGGAGGTCTGGAATGCCCCCATCCCGTCCAGCCCCAGCAAGACGCGTACGGGTTCTGCAGTTTGGTAAGTGCTCAAATCCTCCGTGGTATGGTCTGAAATTGCCTCCTCTCCAGCAGCAATATTATAAACCTGAGTCATCTTCTTCTGTTCTTTTTCAGCATAGGATGATATCTTCATCTCCCACCCCTGGAAACTATAGCGTACCTTGCATTCGTACTCCCTATGGTCTGCTGTCCGTTTTCTTTCTATCCTTTCCTTCTTAAACCCATTGCCCCGGAATTGGTACATGTCTTCCAGGGAAACATCATATTCCAGAGTATTCCTCCCCTCAGTTGCGCCGTTCCCGCTATATGCCATGTTGACGTCCTTGTAGCGGAAGTACCGCTGCACCTTCCCCGGCTCCTTTACGTCCCCAAGCTCTGTGCATCCGTGGTACTGGTACAAGTCGTATGCCTCGCCTGTGCCCCACGCGCTGCCCGCGATGCTGCCCCCAGAAGATACCGCTTTCGCCTCCTGCTCTCCGAGTCTTGCGATTGTCCGGAAACGCCCGTCCTGGTAATAGACCTTCCTGTCATGGAGAATATTTCCGTCTTTGGTGACCTCAAGGCGAAATGCCGAGCCCTCAGAGACGCCCTGCAAGATTGGAATCTGTATCTGTTTGCTCTTGCCGCTGCCCCCGGCTGCAGAGCCCGGGTTTACTGTAGAGGTGAAATTCCCGACCTTCGTTCCAGACGGCTGCCCGATGAGAGATGCCCTGCACCCGGCTTTCCCGACATCTACAATTGCTGTGCGTGTCCTGGGGTCGTAGGTGAGGCGCACACCAATGTCTTCCCGCACGTCCTCCTCCTCCCTGCCAATGTCACAGGGAATGTCAGCGTAATCTTCGCATGACACCAGGTAATCATACCAGGCGTACCATGTCCTGTTTCTGTCATAGGTCGGGCGAAGGAATGCATCGCTCTCTTCCGGACTCAGCGTCCCATCCGCGTTTATCTTCTGACCACCGTTTCTTCCCCCACTCTGGGAAATGGCTATTTTCGTATCATAATATCCCCTGAACAGGTATCCTTTCTTCTGCGGAATCTCAATTTTCCCCTCCCCGGGTTTTAGCTCCGTCGTACATATATTATCGAGAAAAATCCCTGTTTCATACTTATCATAGAGTTTCGGCGTTCCTGCCTTATCGGGTTCCCTAAGCTGGTTTTCCAACGTAATAGTATAGACATTCGGTTCCCACTGGGCGTACAGAGTTACTGTACGGTTTCCGGTGGTAAGATCCGGCGCATAGTCCGTCATGTTGTACGTTTTGTTTTCGGCAAAGGATTTTCCTTTCCCATCCGCCCTTGTATTCCATTCCGCTCCGACCTTTTTGCTGTAGCCGACCCGGGACAACTCAAAGGTGGCAAAATCCTCCGGATCCCTTGCCGCTGTAAGATAACTCCATCTGTTGAAAAAGCCTAAAATATTCTGTGGAGCATTCCTGCCTCCACGCCCCCCGTTCGCATCATACTGCACTGTCAAAATGTTGAGTGTCCACTGGGCATACAGAATTACCGTCCCACCATTTGTCGTAGTGAGGTTCTTTGTCACCTCCCCCAATGCGTACGCCGTCCCACTGCCGTCGCTTTTCGTGTTCCATCCCGTAAGGGTATATCCGGTGCGCCTGAAATTCTCCCCTGTATTCAGCGTCAGATTCCTTCCATAGGTTGCGTTCTGGGGATTTGCACTCCCCATACCCCCGTTCGCATGGTACGCCACCTTGTATTTATTGGCAATCTGCTTGTATACATTAAATTCATGCTGGTATTCCGTGGGGTGAAATTCCGGATTGCCAGAATCCCCACGCGTACACCCCAGCCATACATGAGAGGATGCCACCGTATAGAACTGTTCCGTGTTAGGGCAGTATGCGAAATGGTTCTCAATGTATGCATATCCGGCGTAACCATCCGTGCATACGTAGGGGTATGCAAGTGGAATCTCCTGATTTTTGATTCCCCCGGCGTTAACCGTAACTTTCAGGCGCAGGTGTGAAACCGTGTTCCTCGTTCCCCCAGCGTCGAAATTCTCCACCTTTGCGGTGTAACCCTTACCGCTCAGTTTCCCGGTCAGCGCAATGCCCCCTTTTAAGCTTCTTTCCGTCGGGTTCAGTGAGGAGCCGCTGCACTTCACGCTGGCATTGATGGCTGCCGCCGTGTGCTTGCAGATAATTTTTCGCGAGACTTCCGTGTGGTAGCCCTCCAGACGGTCGGATGGATCGAGGCTCTTAAGTTCTCCTGTCTCATATTTCAGGTTCTTCGTCTCCCCATCCTGCACAAGAGTTACGGTCGGAATAGTTGCCTGTCGCTCCTCTACCTCCCTCTTCCGGATTTCCTCTGATTTCTGTGCCTGCTGCCCGGTTTTGATTTCGGTAGTTTTCAATACCCCTGTCTTTTGATCTGCCGACTGTTTTTGCTCTTCGGATTTCTCCTCCCGGTATGCGGGCGGCTCCTGTTTCTCCGCCTCTTTTTCCTTTATATTCTGTTCCTTCTTTTCTGGTGCATCAGAGGTTCCATCCTCTTCCCCCTGAACGTTTTCCTTCCTGATCGTCCCTTCCTCTTCCTGTGGCACGTCTGTTTCCGATCCTGTTTCTTTTACCTCTTTCGTTATTGACTCCGTATTACACCACGCCAGATTCTGTGATGGTACAGGCAGCCCCGTCAACAAAAGGCTCAAAGACAACAGTACACCTGCAATCATTTTCATATCATCCCTCCTAACAAATTTGTTGCGAAAAGGCAGTAATAGCATCAAACACCTGCCCGGTCGTCAAAAAAGTTGCTGCAAATCCAATCAGTATCACAGAAGATACCGACGCAATCACTACCTTCCCATATTTCTCAAATACCTCTCTCATCTAATTCTCTCCTTCCATTACAACCCCAGCAATCGCTCCAGTACATATACAAAAATGCCTAACATACTTCCTCCTGCAAGGGCGAAAATAACAGCCCCGCCAAATTCCTCAATTACACCTTTCATTCTGTCTTCCTCCCATTTCAAACGGTTACCTCTACTTCGCAAACCCCCGAACCTGATGATCTGTTACCAGGTTCAACACAGGAATTGCATATTCATAGTCCAGGATAACCTCTGCTATCATCGCATGTCCCCGTGTGTCATAAGCCATTGTTTTCACCTGTAAGCTGTACCCTGCCTCTTTCGCCTGCCGGCGGCAGGAGGACACAACGGCATCATTAAAGTTACTGCACTCAATCTCACTAATCACATCCGCATGATAATTCCTGGCATTCGCAGACTGGATACCGGCTGTCACAACGCCTATTCCAATCATCCCGGTTACTAAAAGGAAAAATATTCCCAGATACGTCTTCATTATCTGTCCCATAAACTGCACCTTCCTCCTACAACTTCATCTGCCCCAGAAACATCAACATAAATACCACCATATTTGCCACCGTCTGCAAAGACACGGTCACCTGAGGCAGATAAAAAATTCCATTAATTCCGGCAAGGCTTTTTTCATTTGACAATTTTTCTGCCTTATCCATCATCTTACTGTTGCGCTGTACAAGAATACGGATTTGTGACTGCGCATCCCCGTTGCCGGATTCTGAGATGGCATAAAGCATTTTCATAGAAGAAACCACCGCGGACAGTTCAAACATTCCCAGAAATTCCAGATAAGGCTCAATCGCATTCGGCGTCCGTTTCAGGTTATCCGAAAGATGCTGTAACTCCCACCTGAGAATTGCCGGTGCATGGTCAATGGTTTTTTCAATGGAAACCTGCACGTTATTTCCCTGTAAAAGCAGCGCCATCTCCATCAGCCACCCCGGAAATACACGATTAATCTCCCGTACAACTTTGTCATACGCAATTCGATATCCAATCCTGTGCTGGTTCAACAAAAGAATTCCTGCGACTACAGCAACTGCCACACCAATGGGAAACTTTATCAAGAACGCAAACAGTGCGATTCCAAAAGCTGAAACTCCAAAAACAAAACTCTTAAACGCCTCTTTTTTGCCATCGTAATCACAGATCATACGATAATACTCCGACAGCTTTTCTTCATCTTCCTCTTCTGGCTCAATCCAGCTCCTGGCAATCTGTCTGTTCACCTTTCGGAAAATTCCAATATTCAAAATCAAATATAACATTGTCACAACCTGAGTAACCGGATGATAGATAATGGTGTACTGCTCCGGCATGGAACGATATACCATATGAAAGATTACCGCAAGCATCATTGTCACGAAAATGGAAAAGACTGCCCGCATACGCGCCGCTTTCTTATCTTCCTGTAGCAGCATCACGTTATCTGCCCACACTGCCTTGTCCTCAATCAATAAATCAATTCCTTCTTCGCAGGCTCCACCGTTCCCCTCCACCGTCCGAAGATATTCATGTATTTTGCACAAACGGTTTGCCGGATACGCGCACTCTATAATTTCCAAGGCCTCTTTGTACAGCTCCTTCTCGTAACTGCCGGTTTCAATATAGCAAATTGCCTCTCCCAACACCTCGAACATCCTGCCTTCGTGGAACATCGTGCGGGTATCTTTCAAAGACAGAAGGATTTTCTGGTTCTGGCGAAAAGAATACAATATCTGTTCCATGTAATCCGATACATCCAAAAACTGCTTATGCTCATACATCTGTTTATACCCATCCAGAATCAGAAACGGCAATGATACTATGCAGGCAATTACTACAGGTAAGATCAAATACCAACGAAGACTGAACAACATGCCGCAGCCTATGGCAATCATCATTGATAGCGACAGAAAGGCTCCATATTTGCCCATGGAAAAACTGTAACCGTAACTGTCAATCCGCCTTTGCAGATTCCCCGGATAGAACAGTCCGAATTTCTCTTTTCTGGCTTTTAAATTCTTATATTGTGCTGCTTTTTCTTTCATATAGCCTCCTGTTCTGTCTTTCCGGACGCCTTGACCAATGCTATGTCCAAAGGCTCATATGCACAGGTCTGCGGACAGTGAAACGGCTCTTCAATTCCCGCCCGCTGCAGCCGTCTTAAAATATCAGACGGAATCACATCCGATACTTGTTTTCCATCCTCTACCAACATATAAATTGCGTTTTTCCCAGCATTCCGGTCGAAAAAGCACATCTGGTCAATATAGCGTTCTACCATGCCGTTTTCATTCTGATACTGACGCAGCAGCACGCCTACACTGATAAATTCATAAATATAATTCTCCAGCCGGTCCGCATCCCTGGAACGCCCAATCATATTCATAATCCGATCCGGCAAATTCCGCAGATCATCCAGATGCAGCGTAGTAAATCCATATACCCCGGTAGACCATTGCTCCAGAAGATACTGTACCTCCGTAGAACGCGCTTCCGACAGGATAATCCACTTGGGATTCTGCCTGAGGCAGAGCTTAATCGCCTCCGTATAACTTAAATCTTTGCTGACCTGTAGTTCCACACAGTCATTCTCCGGATTGATTTCATGGAAATGCATCTCCAGATTGTCTTCAATCGTAATCGCACGCTGATTCGGCGGAATAAACCTGGAGAAAAACTTCGCACACTCTGTTTTTCCCACACCCGGTTCCCCGCAGAAAGCAAAATTCATTTTGGCCTTCACACAGTTAATTAAAAGACTCAGTATTTCTATCGTACAGTAACGGCTGTCCAACATGCTTTCTACTGTCTGACGAACTCTGGGAAGTGATTTGCGGATACAGATACTGCGTCCGGAAACCGCTGCTGACTCATGAATAATGCTGATTCTGAGTTCATTTGTCTCTGCCTCAAGTACGTTATTTGCACGGTTAAACGGCTTATTGACCCGATTGGCAATTCGATGCGTAAAACGCTCAACAAACTCTTCTCCGAGCAAAATATCGGCCCGGTAGCGCCCCCGTTTCAAATCCGTAACCCACAATGTTTTTCCATTGTAGTCGATATCTGTTACGTTTTTATCACAGATATAGGGATACAAAGGACCGAACTCCTCCTCTGTTAATTCCCAATCATATTTCATGTTACCTCCAATCCCCGGGCAGCCTGCACGATACAAACCGCCCGGCCTGTCTCAGGATACCTTTGTCTTGCTGAACAGATTATTAATCAAATCCACAAATGCCGAATGTACCGGTCCATTTGTGGCAAGCAGCAAACCAACAACTGCAATCAACGCAATGATTGCAACCGCTGTAATGATAATACCGCTGTATTCCTCAAAAATAACCTTCATTGAACCCCTCCTTTCTGCGGAGTGGAATTTTGCAGAATACACAATTCCATACAACTTATTTTTCTTTCATTCTTGCATTGGTAACTGGCGAATAAAGCTGGACTACTATGCAGAAATAAAAAGAACTTTTGTGTTGGCACAGAGAATGCCAACGGCTGGATATAATTACGGAAACTTTTTCCGTATGGGTATTGTAATACCGCATAATGAAAAAAGCAATTAGGAATAACTCACAAAAAAATTTGCAAAAAAAGAGCCTTGCAGAAAGCAAATCCACTTCCCGCAAGACCTTACGCTGTCAAAAGACATTTTATTTTTGTTTGGATTATAAATTTTCGACCTTATCTATGGCATCCTTCAGATAAGGATTCTCTATCTCTGAGAACTTCCCTTCATCCACCAGTCTGGCAAACTCAGGATCTAACGGCATTTTTCCCAATACCGGAATGCCAATCTCCGCTGATACTTCCTCAATCTTACTATCCCCAAACAGCCTAATTTCCCTGCCGCAGTCCGGACATTTTAAATAACTGTAATTTTCAACGAGTCCCAGTACCGGAATGTGCATCATAGACGCCATATTGATCGCTTTCTTTACAATTAATTGCACCAACTCCTGGGGAGAAGTCACAATCACAATTCCGTCTACCGGCAATGACTGAAATACTGTAAGCGGAACGTCCCCGGTTCCCGGAGGCATATCTACGAAGAGAAAATCCAAATCTCCCCAGTATACATCATGCCAGAATTGTGTCACCGTAGAGGCAATCACCGGCCCACGCCATATAACCGGCGCCTCCTCATCCTCCATCAAAAGGTTCAGGGACATCACCTTCGTCCCATCCGCTGTCAGAATGGGGAACAGACCCATATCATTGCCCTCCGCCGGACCGTGCACACCATACATCTTCGGAATGGACGGTCCTGTGATATCCGCGTCCATAATTCCTGTTTCATACCCCTTCCTGCGCATTGCCGCAGCCAGAGACGCCGTCACAAATGACTTACCTACACCGCCCTTGCCGCTGACTACTCCAATAACTTTTTTCACACTGGAAAACGGGTTCATCTCCTGTATCATGCTCTGAGACGCGCCGCTTTTACTGGGGCATCCCTCACAGCTCTCCCTTGAACATGTCCCTGCACTGCTGCAGTTAGCATTTTCAGCCATAATTTTTCCTCCAGTCCCTGTCTGTCCAAATTACTTTTCCAGACCAGATGCCTCTTCCAAATCAAACAATGCATATTCCAAAGCCTCAACATCATCCTGATTCGGGCTGTAAACTTTATCTTTAAGCTCTATCCTTACAGTGGTAGACGCCTCATCTTCAAACTCCGCTTTTGCAGCAGCGTCTTTAATGGCATCTTTCAACATCGTATATACCTTTTCGCTGATTTCATCCTCAGATGGATATTCGCCACCGTTTTGCACCTGCTCGGAAAGTTCATCCGTATATGCCTGCTGATCCGCCTGAAATTTCTCCATCGCCGGCGCAAATACTTTCATTTTCTGATATTTTACCTCTACTACATAGGAATCGTCATCCTGTTTTTCCGCCTCTCCAACGGTATATTTCACGCTCTTATAAACATCCTGCAATACAGTTGTAAACTCATTTTTGAGTTCATCAGAAAGCGTTACTCCGGAAATCAGACTATTCAACTCCGTCTCAATTCCCAAATCATATAATTCCTTCGCCTGCTCTGCCGTACCAACCTTTTGATCCACGAATGCAGTAGAATCGTTTTTATATGAATTGTCCAGCAATGCCTTCATGTACCCGCTGGCATCAAAACTACCACATCCAACTAACATTGTCACCGCCAGAACTGCTGCCAGCAGCAAACTTGTTTTCTTCATTTTCTTCATAATACCATACTCCTTTGTACTAAATTATCACAACATATCTATTATAAATTGGTTTGACTTTTCCGTCAATCATTTTTGCATAGGTTCTGCAAAATCGGGCATATTAATTCCATGAAAAAGAATTTTTTACTATGTGGTCTCACCGGCTGGTGTATGGAAATTGTGTTCACCGCCCTTGATTCCTATCGAAAACGTGAATTACAACTGATAGGGCAGACATCTTTGTGGATGTTTCCTATATACGGCATGGCGTCCTTCTTAAAACCATTTTGCCACCTTTTTAAAAATTTCCCGACCGCAATACGCGCTTTTTTATACAGTATACTCATTTTTGCGGGCGAATATGTCAGCGGAAGTATCCTCAGAAAATATGACATCTGCCCCTGGGATTACAGTAAAGCGCGTACAAATATAAAGGGGGTCGTCCGGTTGGACTTTGCCCCGTTCTGGATGGTTGCAGGTCTTATTTTTGAAACTCTGCTGGTTGAAACCGACAGGTGAGCCTTATTCTATATCGTCGCTATCCATAGTCCCGATATCGAGCGTATTCATCGTACGCCTCTTGCGCCTCGCCGTCTCAGACACCTCAAGGATAAACCCTTTGATTTCTTTTGCATTTTTGATGTGTGTAAGAGAAATCTGTGGGTCTGTGGTGTCCCCGGTATAACAGATAACCGTAGAAAGTCCAAATATACGCTCAAGTAAGGTGGTCGTCATTTTAACGTCCTGAACCTTATACATGTAACAATCGTCTTCTTCTGTTTTCAGAAGTCCCTTCTTAACAGTCAGAAGTTCCTCATTAATGAAATATTTTGTAAATGTCCACGGCAATCCAAAAAATATAATTCTTTTTTTCTCCTGATACTCTCTCTTCTTGTTTTCCATTGAATATTTCCTCCTTAGGTCATATTTTACTATAATTTTTCTTACACCGCAATTCTTTTTCCTCTTGAAATTTACCCCTTTCTGAGATATGATAATAAAAATATTAGAATGTAGGAGGCAAAATATGCAGCATCTAATGAGCCCACTGGATTTGTCCGTTGATGAACTGGACAAACTGCTCACTCTGGCAAATGATATCGAAAGCAATCCTCAGAAATATGCCCATGCGTGTGAGGGGAAAAAGCTTGCAACCTGTTTTTATGAACCCAGCACCCGGACGCGTCTGAGTTTTGAATCCGCCATGTTGAACCTGGGAGGCAGTGTTCTTGGTTTTTCCAGTGCGGACAGCAGTTCTGCCGCCAAAGGCGAGAGCGTTTCCGATACCATCCGTGTAATTTCCTGTTACGCAGATATCTGCGCCATGCGCCACCCCAAAGAGGGCGCACCGCTAGTTGCTTCCGAGAAATCCACAATTCCCGTTATCAATGCAGGCGATGGCGGACATCAGCATCCGACGCAGACCTTAACCGATTTACTTACCATTCGTTCCCTGAAGGGACGCCTTGATAATCTCAACATCGGGCTTTGCGGCGATTTAAAATTCGGCCGTACCGTTCACTCACTCATCCATGCACTCATTCGTTACCCCAATATCAGATTTACATTGATATCACCGGAAGAACTGCGTGTCCCCAGCTATATCCGCGAGGATGTTCTGCATAAGAACAACATATCATTTCAGGAAGTAGAACGCCTGGAAGACGCCATGGCCGATTTGGACATACTATATATGACAAGAGTGCAGAAGGAACGTTTCTTCAACGAGGACGACTATGTGCGAATGAAGGACTTCTATATTCTGAATAAGAAAAAAATGTCTCTTGCCAAAGAGGATATGATTGTCATGCACCCACTTCCCAGAGTCAATGAAATCTCTGTTGAGGTTGATGACGACCCCAGAGCAGCTTATTTCAGGCAGGCACAATATGGTGTCTATGTGCGGATGGCTCTTATTCTTACATTATTGGAGGTAGAAGTATGTTAAATGTAGGCTTAATTACAGAAGGTTTTGTGTTAGACCATATTCAGGCTGGAAGCAGTCTGTCACTATACTATGACCTCAAATTAGATGAACTGGACTGCTGTGTCGCCATTATCAAGAATGCGCGCAGCAATAAGATGGGCAAAAAAGATATTTTAAAGGTGGAATGCGATATTGATAATCTGGATTTAGATGTGCTGGGCTTTATCGACCATAACATTACGGTCAACATCATCAAGGGAGAACAGATTGTAGAGAAACGTGAACTCCATCTCCCCAAAGAAATTAAGAACGTCATGCATTGTAAAAACCCCCGCTGCATCACTTCTATTGAGCAGGAGCTGGATCAAATCTTTCTGCTGACAGACGAAGAAACAGCGACTTATCGCTGCAAATACTGCGAAGAAAAATACAAAGGACAGAAAAACCGCCTGCGCAGCCACGCACGTGGCGCTTTTGCGAAATAAATCCTTCAATTGCAACAGAACTCTATCTATAAATGCAGCTGGTCATCAGGCAACTATAGATAGAGTCCCGTCAATTTGAAACTGTTATGCCAGGCAGCGTAAACCAGAACTCCACACCCTGCGGCAGATTCTTAACCCCGCACTTTCCATTCTGCATTGCAACTACGTTCTGTACAATGTATAAGCCAAGTCCTACATTGGAAAATGTCTTTGCATTTTTTTCCTTTGTGGTGTAAAAACCACTCCAGATCCGCTCCATATCTTCCTCTGGAATCTGTCTTCCGGTATTATAGACGCCTACCCGAATGTCGTCTTTCTGCCTCTTTAAGGTAACCCTGATATTACCGCCAAGTGCAATATGCTCCATGGCATTCATCATATAATTATTGACGGCCTGCTCAATATATTCCTGGTCGCCATACACAAAACACTCCTCTTCCAGAAATGTTTCCATATGCAGATGTTTCTTCTTCGCCAATCCCTCATACTTCATAAGGATATATTCCATGACTTCCTTCATATCGAGTGTTTTCTGCACCATGCCTTCCATATGATGTTCCATAGCAGAGACATCCAGAAGTCCTCCTACCATACCAGAAATCTTCTCTACTTCTTCCCGAATGGATGACAGGTAATACTTTTTCTTATCTCCTTCGGCGTATTCAAGCATCTCGGACTGACTGGAAATCACAGCAAGCGGGGTTTTCAGTTCATGGGATATATTCGCCATAAACTCCTTGTGAATTTTGTCTATTCGCTCCTGATTCATATTCTGGCGCAGCTGCTGACTCCTGCTTTCCTCAATCTGCATCTTATCGTGGCGCAGCTGTATCGCCATGCTGTTGATATTTTCGGCAAGCCTTGCCACTTCTTCCTGTTTCTTCCCAACATCTATACGCGTATTGTAATCTCCGCCCACAATTTTATCCGTTATATCCACAAGGCGCTCCATTGGTGCAGACAAAGTTTTGGCAAATCTCCAGATAATCAGGCTGGCAAACAAAATAATAATTGCCGCAGCAACAATAAAAAACTGTTCGGAAATACTTGCCTCTCCTACCTTCTGAATCGTATCTTTGATTACAATGTAATAATCTATATTATTCTGGGTAATGATTCCCCGCAGTTTCGTCGTCTCCTTCAACTTGCTGTTGCGCTCCATTACCTCAGGCGTTTTCGAAAATAAATCCTGTTTCATCTTGATATTTCTATATATGAGATATTTTTTATTATTTCTCGTTGTATAAACAGGATTCAATTCCTCATCTGCAATCGTAAAACTGAGATTCTCCCCCTCATATTCGGCAAATACCGAATGTTCCTCATCGTCCAGGTTTGCCAAATCCAAATCCTGGATATCCATATATGCCTCACGAATCTGTTTATCTTTCACCATATCATAATAATATGGGAAAAAAACTTTATAACATAATATGCAGGAGCCTGCAATTAAAAATACAAGCAGCCAGTATGCCATAAAAATCCGAGCGCTAATTTTTCTTCTCATTTCCTTCTACCTCAAAACAATATCCTACGCCATATACGGTTCGTATATAGGATGCACCGCCCAGTTTCTTGCGAAGCTGTTTTACAATCGTGTCAATCGTACGCACATCCCCTACATAATAATCTCCCCATATTGTGTCCAGAATATAATCCCGGGTAAGAACAGTTCCCTGATTTCGAATCAGAAGGTGAAGCAATTCAAATTCCTTTGGCGTCGTTTCCACAAACACATCCCTGACATAGATTTTCTTTGCTTTTACCTCTATTCTGACGTCGCCTGCATAGAGGAAATCCTCTCCATGCCCAAAACGTTTCAATACCGCCTCAATATGTAATTTTATAATCGATAAAGAATACGGCTTGATAATATAATCATCCGCACCATAAGAAAAACCTTTAATCTGATCTTCCACTTCTTCCTTTGCCGTCAGCAGGATTACCGGTACATTGGAACACAAACGTATTTGTTTTAATACCTCATAGCCGTCCGTAAAAGGCAGCATGACATCCAACAGCACGATGTCTATCTCCGAACGGTGCGCGTGGAATTTTTGAATGCCATCCAACCCGTCCGTAGCCTGTATTACATTATAATGGTTTATTTCAAGAAAATCTGATAAGGTTTCCAGCAGCTTGGTTTCATCTTCCACCAACAATACTGTTGCCTTGTCCATAAACATTCCCTTCTCTCCTGGTAATAATTTATTTTATAAAACATTCCGGAATTATTTTTCTTAACAATATGTATATTTTCCTCAATTCTCCCCAGTATACTATTTTACACAGATATTATAAATGATAATTATGATAGAAATTTGAGATTGGAAATTAAACCCTGTTTTTCCAGATATATTTTAGAATTTCTTATATATAGAAAATGCAAAATTTATCCAGATTAATGCAAAATATTCTAAATCATTTCGAAACGGGCATCAAAAAGAGCAGAGTGTATATCTCTATACATACTGCTCTTAAGACGATACCTGTAACATATTACGTAAACATCGCTTAACTCTTCCTGATAAATTCTGTCCTGCATTTCGGACAGGTTATGCAAATCTTTCCTTTGCCCTTCGGCACACGCACCTTCTGCTTACAGGAAGGGCATTTATAAAAGTGATAGATTTTACGCTGTTTCAAATGCTCCTTTTCGCGGTTCCACTTTACTGCCAGATGATACCGCCAGTTGAGAAACTTCTGGTTCTCCGCATACCTCTGTTCCACCTTTCTGGACATCATACGGTAATACTCGTACATCATCAGCCCTAATGCCAGAATATAAAAAATTTCCCATTTTGTAAACATGGAAATCAGCAGTAATACAACCGACGCTCCCATCAAAAGCTGTCCAAGCTGGTCTGCTCCGTACCTCCCCATCATGAATTTCTGCATTTTCTGTCTCATATAATCACTCCTGTCAACAATACAGATAATTCCCCCTTCTTCCTTCCAAATGATAAGCAGGGCTGTAAGCCGGGTTATGTCGTGGATAATCATCTATCTAGCCTGACTGTTGCCAGTCAGATCATGCAACCTACCTGAAACTGGCGGGCCACGTCAACGTTTCTGTTCGGTCTTGCTTCGGATGGGGTTTACATGTGCCCTGCCTGTTACCAGACAGGCGGTAGTCTCTTACACTGCCCTTCCACCCTTACTACATTGTAGCGGTACATTTCTGTTGCACTGTCCTTGGAGTCGCCTCCACCGGCCGTTAACCGGCATCCTGCCCTGTGAAGCCCGGACTTTCCTCACCTGCGGTCTTTCGACGCTTGCAGCTGCGATTATCTACCCTGCTTATTTTCTTATCTTAGCATAATTATCTCCATCCCCGCAATACCTTTGTAGAATATCTCACAAATTCCCTGTTCACGTTGGATTTAAGGCTCCAGTTTTTGGGGGATTTCCCCACAATCTTCTTAAAATTTCGTTCAAATGTAGAAACGGAAGAGTACCCCACTTTCCATGCAAGTTCATTTATTGGGTAATCTTTCTTATGGAGATAATCACATGCCTTCTGGACGCGCACCGTATTGATATATTCCAGAGGCGAAATTTTCATACAATTGCGAAATAATTTGCGGAAATAAGGCTCGCTGATGCTGCAGCACTCCGCCAACGCCCCAATTTTAATTTCTTCCTGATAATGCGTTTCTATATAGACCAGCGCAGGACGGATTTTTTCAATATGGAGCGATTCCTTCTCATCAACCCGGGACATGTATTGATTCAGACGCACTAACTCCTGAATCAGCACGTAGATGTAACCATTTACTGCCTCCTGATTAAACGCTTTCTTTTGCCGGTTCTCCTCCAAAATTGCACGTACCACATTGGAAAGCCCTGGATAATCTTTGGAATCTATCAGGATCGGAAACTGTGTAATTTCCTCCAGAATTTTTGCTCCCTGATATTCCTGTCCCTGGTAACACCGCTCCACGAATCCACAAAGGTCGAGGTACAAAAATTCCCAACTGCAGATGCTGTCCTCACTGCTGTGTATGCCATGTGCAAAATTGTTGGGAATCAGGGAAATCGTACCATCTTTATACGGCTCAGACCTTTCACCCAGAAATACCACACCTTCACCAAAGTAGCAGTAGCTGATTTCAAAAAAATTGTGAAAATGCTGTTCTCCGGTTCGATAGTTGGTAATCCATCGGTCTCCGAGAAGAGCCAGATCGTATCTGCCCATGGGCATTTCATAATAACGAAATTCTTCTGTTTTTCTGTCTGCCATAGGCTATCCTCCTCATGCTATTTTACTTTATTGGCTCCAGTACGAAGCATCAGGGCTCCTCCCAGCTACGCTGGGTCCCTCCTCATGCTATTTTACTTTATTGGCTCCAGTACGAAGCATCAGGGCTCCTCCCAGCTACGCTGGGTCCCTCCTCATGCTATTTTACTTTATTGGCTCCAGTACGAAGCATCAGGGCTCCTCCCAGCTACGCTGGGTCCCTCCTCATGCTATTTTACTTTATTGGCTCCAGTACGAAGCATCAGGGCTCCTCC
>CAJTSB010000031.1:0-20480 GCA_910578825.1 uncultured Lachnospiraceae bacterium
TTGCAAGAACTCCATGAAAAAATGTTAAGATGTAACATATAGGCTGAACTGTTACCGGATGTGTTTGTAAATCTTCCCAGACACTTGCATTTTCCCGCTAAAACAGGTAATATATTTGTGTATGACCTGTTTTGTGGAGAAAATGTGATGAATCAGCCTTATGAAAATGAAAAATATGCCCCTGTCGGTGTCTTTGATTCCGGTGTAGGAGGGCTTACCGTGGCGCGTGAAATCATGCGCCAGCTCCCACAGGAGCGAATTGTTTATTTTGGAGATACGGCGCGGGTTCCTTATGGCAGCAAGTCCAGGGAAACGATTGTCCGTTATTCCAGACAGATTATCCAGTTTCTGGAGTCCAAAGGTGTGAAGGCAATTGTGGTGGCATGCAATACGGCGAGCGCTTTTGCGTTGGAAACGATTCGACCGGAGATGAAGATGCCGATTATCGGCGTCGTCAAACCGGGAGCAAAGGTCGCGGCGGAAATTACCGGAAACGGCAGAATCGGCGTGATTGGCACGGAAGGAACCGTAGGGAGCCAGATTTATACGGAAATGATACACCGGCATAATCCGAATGCAAGCGTCTTAGGCAAAGCGTGTCCACTGTTCGTTCCTCTGGTGGAGGAAGGATGGCTCAAAGACCCGATTACGGTTGAGGTGGCGAAACGCTATCTTGCGTATTTTAAGGAATCGGATATTGATACCCTGATTCTCGGATGCACCCATTATCCGTTGCTGCGTGCAATGATTCGTGAAATAATGGGGGAGAAGGTTACTCTGGTGAATCCCGCTTATGAGACGGCGCAGGGATTGAAGCGGCTGCTTATGGAGCATGAGATTTCCAATGACGGAAAGATGTCCAGAGAACCGATGTACCAGTTTTATGTCAGTGATGCAGCAGAGAAATTTAAAAATTTTGCCAATTCAATTTTGCCCTGTGAAATTGAAGAGGCGCAGTTAATACATATAGAGGAGTAGCTATGACGAAAGATGTGCTGTTGTCTATCAGCGGGCTGCAGTTTGCGGCTCAGAATGAGGAAGATGTTACGCCGGTAGAAGTAATTACGGCTGGAGATTATTACAAAAAAAACGGCAAACACTATATTTTGTATGATGAAGTGATGGAAGGGTTTGACGGGAATACAAAAAATATCATCAAACTCACGGAAGATTCGCTTGATATCACCAAAAAAGGAGTTTCTAACGTACATATGGTGTTTGAAAAAAATAAGAAGAACGTTTCTTATTATAACACCCCTTTTGGAAGCCTTTTGATCGGAATTGACGCTAAGAGTGTTGACATTGCAGAGACCGATGACAATATAGATGTAAAGGTGAAATATAATCTGGAAGTAAATTACGAACATCTGGCAGATTGTTCCATTGTTATGAATATCAAATCAAAGGAATCAGGAGAATTTACGCTTTCATAAGCAGGAAAAGGAGAATGTATATATGATGAACGTACGAAAAGCAATTATCCCTGCGGCAGGACTTGGGACAAGATTTCTGCCTGCGACCAAAGCGCAGCCGAAAGAAATGCTGCCGATTGTAGACAAGCCTACGATTCAGTATATCATTGAGGAGGCGGTAGAGGCAGGCATTCA
Organism: uncultured Lachnospiraceae bacterium; assembly: GCA_910578825.1. Lineage (GTDB taxonomy): Bacteria > Bacillota > Clostridia > Lachnospirales > Lachnospiraceae > Petralouisia. The sequence goes on from CAJTSB010000031.1 coordinate 1,608, forward strand.
GGATATTATTGTTGTGACCGGAAGGAATAAACGCTCCATCGAGGATCATTTTGACCGCTCGATTGAGCTTGAGCTGGAACTGGAGAAAAGCGACAAGCAGGAAATGCTCGATATGGTCCGGGAGATTTCGGATATGGCAAATCTTCATTATATCCGCCAGAAGGAGCCGAGAGGATTGGGACATGCGATTCTGGCAGCGAAACATTTTATCGGGGACGAGCCGTTTGCGGTACTGTTAGGAGACGATGTGGTAGTATCCAGACAGCCCTGTCTGGGACAGATGCTGGATGTGTTCAAGGAATATCAGACTTCCATCCTTGGTGTGCAGACCGTGGCGCATGAGGTTGTGGATAAGTACGGCATCATTGCGGGCAAGCAGGTGGATGAGCGTGTCTACAAAGTAAACGATATGGTGGAGAAACCAGCGCCTGAGGAGGCGCCTTCCGATGTTGCGGTATTGGGAAGATACATTATCACGCCGGATATCTTTCGTTTCCTGGAGACACAGGATGCCGGAAAAGGCGGCGAAATTCAGTTGACGGATGCTTTGAAACGTCTGGCAAAAGAGCAGGCGATGTACGCCTATGATTTTAAGGGGCATCGCTATGACGTGGGAAGTAAGGTTGGATTTATCCAGGCGAACATTGAGTTTGCACTGCGCCGGGAAGAGCTGCGCGCGGAAATGGAAGAATATTTACAGAAACTTCAGGAGAATCCAGACGAGATGATTGCGTTCGATTAAAAACGAAATCTGGTATTTTTTTCATAAAAATGGTATTTTTTTTATTTGAGGAACCCCTTATCATAAAATTAGAAATTGAAAAGCCTGCATGGGCAGGAGGATAAGGAGGAGAATCGAATGAAGAAAAAATGGAAACGAGTGGTTGGTATACTGCTCAGTCTGTGTCTGTTATTTACGATAGTTCCCATTGACGGTTCGTTGCCCGGTATTGTTATGGCGGCGAATGGCACGCTGCAAAACGGGGAACTTTCTGAAAATCTGGATGGTTGGACCAGTACAGGCACATATGGTTATAAGTTTGAGAATGGAAATTTAAGCCTGTGGGATGAGAATGCAGGCTTATTTTCAATTAGTCAGACGGTTGAGAACATGACAGCGGGCGACTATGTGGCAAAAGTTGCTATCGTAGGAAATGAGAGGGCTGCAAATCCCCTGAAACTGACAATCCGCAATAATGAAAGCCAGAAAGAAGAGACGGCATCCCTGATTCAGAATGGCTGGGACGATAACTGGGGTACGAACAACCTTATTGCGACAAAGTCTGTTTCTGTCGCAGAGGGACAAAGCGTAACGGTTACCATCAGCGGAGAGGTGCCCGCAGGCGAATGGTACGGAATTAAGAACGTATCGCTGGAGGCAAGTCAGGCGGTGAAAAACGCTCCGATTACCGTACAGAAAGTAGACGGACTTTCCAACGATTTTATTCACGGTGTGGACGTTTCTACCTACATCAGTGAAGTGCAGAGCGGCGTCAAGTATTACGATGAAAATAATAATGAAAAGAATCTGTTTGAGATTTTAAAGGATGCAGGGGTCAATTATGTGCGCCTGCGCCTGTGGAACTGCCCCTATGTGATAGACGTAGACGGCAATTATAAATATGTGGATGAAACAGGAACTGAGTATAAAGCCAGCCAGGTGGCTGAGACAAAGAAGAAATGGATTATTGAACCGCAGACCAGCGTGTCGCCGGATGACCCGTCTTATTTTGAGGGCGCCGGATACGACGAATATTTCCTTGCCAATGGCACGCAGGTATACCGCGAAGGCTACGGCGCAGGCAACTGTGGGATTGAAAATGTAACGGAGATGGGTAAAATTGCTACCTATTATGGAATGAAAGTCCTGCTTGATTTCCACTATTCCGATTTCTGGGCGGATCCTAAGAAACAGAGCGTGCCCAAGGCATGGAAAGGCATGAATCTGGAGCAGAAGACAGCTGCCCTGACAGAATTTACGACAGATAGCATTAACACCCTGAGGGAAGCAGGCGTTGATGTAGGCATGGTGCAGATTGGCAATGAGATTAACAACGGCATGGCGGGAGAAACAAGTGACGAGAACGTATTTCGGCTGTTAAAGGCAGGCAGCGCAGCGGTTCGTGCGATCGATCCCGGGATTCTTGTAGCCGTACATTATACCGATCCGCAGAGTGAGAGTTACCAGATGGGTAAGGCGGATGCACTGGATTATTATGAGGTAGATTATGATGTGTTTGCAAGTTCCTTTTATCCTTTCTGGCATGGAACTGCGCAGACGCTGACGACAAATTTAAAGAAGATTGCTGAAAAATATGATAAAAAAGTCATGGTCGCGGAGATTTCCTATGCATGGACCTACAAGGATGGAGACGGATATCCGGACAAAGTATTTGAAGGCGCCAGCGACATGGAATTCCGGTATCCGGTAGATGCGGAAGGGCAGGCGGCAGCAGTCCGCGATGCGATTGCAGCGGTTGCGGCAATCGGTGATAAAGGGATCGGAACCTTCTACTGGGAACCGGCATGGGTGCCGCCCACGGAGTATGTGGAAGGTGCGGCGAACGCAGAAACAGTGCTGGAAGCGAACATGAAAGCATGGAGGCTTTATGGTTCCGGCTGGGGATCTATTTATGCGAAAGAGACAGATCCGGAAATTAAAGACGACATGAACGGAAGTGAATGGAATAACCAGGCGCTCTTTGATTTCAGTGGAAAAGCGCTTCCGTCTATCAATGTTTACAAGTGGGTATATACGGGAGCGGAAGGTCCTACCAGAGTGAGTACGATAGATACGGCGTCCTGCGAGATGGGCTACAAACAAACGCCCAAACTTCCGCAGAGTGTCAGGGCAAACTTAAATGACGGAACTTCCATGGATGTTCCGGTAACCTGGGATGCAGCGCAGGTAGAAAAACTTAAGACGGCGATTTTTGGAGAATATACGATCAATGGTTCGATTGGAGCATTTTCCTATACAAATGCCGGTGACGGCAGTGTAATCAACGTAGCGGCAAACACCTGGAAAACGACTTGTCTCGTAAATATTAGCGGTAAAAATTATGTGACGAATGGCAGTTTCGAGGAAAATGACGGCAAAAACGCAACCGGATGGACGCTTACTAATTATATGGAAGTGAATGATTATAACAATGCGTTCATTGATAAGCCCAATTCTGCGAATGCAAAGTCCGGCTCTTACTATTATACCGGCTGGGCGGAAGTTGGAAAAGACATTGACTTTAAGGTAGAGCAGACAATTTCCACCGTCCTTCCCGCAGGACTGTATACGCTGTATGCATGGTATCAGGGAACCTCTGTTGGCGCGGTGAAAGATACGGCAGGATTGTATGCAATTGTAACCTACAAGGATGGCTCTGTTAAGAATTATAAGACAAAGATTCAGATTAACAATGTGTGGAAAGATTTCTATCAGGCAACCATTACAGATATTCCCGTTGACGGGAATGTGAAGAGTGTGGTTGTTGGCAGCAGGCTTGCATGTTCAGGTGCAGCGGGACTGGCGCCCTGGGTCGTTGTAGATGATATCAGCCTGATGCGGCAGGGAGATTTGCCGGCAAGCGATATTTCGCAGTCGAAGAACTATCATATAACCTTTGATGTCAATGGAGGAAAGCAGTTAAGTGTCAGGAGTAAGATTGTCACATACAATCAGAAATATGGAACATTGCCAACGCCTAAGAGGGCGGGGTACACATTCTCGGGATGGTACACGGCTAAGACAAAGGGAACAAAGGTTACGGCAAACAGCATTGTGAAGATTACGAAAAACCAGACATTGTATGCGCAATGGAAAAAGGTCACAAAGCCGGCGAAGGTAAAGAAACCCAAGGTGAAGAATTCTGCGAAGAAGTCCATGAAAGTGACTTTTAAGAAAGTAAAAGGAGCGAATGGATACCAGATTTCCTATTCCACGTCCAGGAAATTTAAGAAAGGCACGGTAAAGAAGACAACTTCTGACAAATTAAGTAAAACGGTTAAAAAATTGAAAAAAGGCAAGACGTATTATGTAAGAGTATGCGCATACAAAAAGGACAGTATGGGCAGAAAAATATATGGCGCGAACAGTGCGACAGTCAAAGTAAAAATTAAGAAATAACAGTATAACATTTGTTGCGCAATACAGGGGAGAGAGGTCTCGCAGGAGGCCTCTTTTTTCCAAATACAAAAGTTCGGGATTTGTCAAAACAGTATGATGTCCGTGATACGTCCGACGCATAGAAAGGCAGGGATGGATGTGAAGAAGATGGTTCAGACAATTTTAGTGGTAATCATGGGGGTCTTTTTGTGCGTGGCAGGAAAACAGGCGAATCCATCTGTTGGGGAATCCGATTCAGAGCAGAAAGAACCAGTGACGATTACCTGGTTTGTAGCCGAGGAGGGCTATGCGAAGACGTGGGATCCCCGGAAGAATGTTGCCGATGCAAAAATTCTTCGCAATACCGGGGTAAATCTGGAGGTGAAATCCGGGGATTTGACGGATCTGGATGCTTTGCTTGCCACCGATTCTCTTCCGGACCTGATTACCGTTGAGGCGGAAACCGCGGAGCGCTACATGATCGAAAATTCAGGAATGGCTGCGCCGTTGGAGCCGTTATTTGAAACTTATGCGCCGGATGTAAATATTCCGGACTCCATGAAAGAATGGTATCGGAATGCGGACGGAAACTGGTATGCCATTGCCAGTTATTATTACGGAGAAGAGCGGGTGAATGAGGCGTATGGCGGTTACCTTGGAACGCACAATAACAATTATGTGAGGACGGATTTACTGGAGCAAACCGGAGTTTCCATGGAGGATTTAAAGTCGAAAGAAGGACTGCTAGCGGCCCTGCGTGCGGCAAAAGGACTGACATACAGAAATCAGGATGTAATACCGTTTTCCGGTTGGTGGACGCAGAATATTGCGGAACAGTTTGGAATGAAGACAGAAGATGAAGAAGGAAATTATCTGTCAAAATATCGTCAGCCGGAATGGCTGGAATCCCTGCAGTTTGGCAATCAGATGTATCGGGAAGGATTGATGCTGCCGGAAGAGTTTACGGAGAGTTTAAGCCAGAGGAGAAAACAGGTGCAGTCCGGACGGATTTTCTTTTGTACCGGCTATTCCAATGTTCAGGAGGCAAAGGATATTCTGTGCAGCAATGATAAACATGCGCAGATGATGTATGTTGGGCAGGTGCGGGGAGATAAGCAGAATATGCCAAACCTGAAATCGGTTTCTTCCGGTGGCTGGACCGTGACGATGGTTCATAGCAAAGCAAATCATAAGCGGGAAATTGCAAGGTTTATTTCCTATATGACGCAGGAAGAAGCAACGTTGGACGCTGCGCCGTCTGTCGGGACAGAAACATACGATATCGTAGACGGACATTATATGATCAGGGATTCGGTGAAACAGGAATTTGAAGAAAATTATCAGAAGGCAGCAGAGAAATATTTTCTGAACCTGGAATTTTTTGTGGATTGGACGATTGTGCAGAAATACCAGCCGTTATCGGAAAAGCAGGCATTCAAAGAGCAGTACCGGGGATGCAGCATTTATGACAGTAAAGCCGCGGATGCCGCCGTCTCTGTGGGAACGGACAGGCAGATGCAGGAATTAAAAGAAAAGATAGAAAATTTTTACCGTGGGGCCGAGATAGAGATTCTTACCGCTGATTCCAGGGAAGAATGCACGTTGGAATACCAAAAGGCGATTGCATATATGGAAAAATTGGGACTAACAGATTTGGAACATTTTGAACGACAGCAGTATCAGGAGGCAAAAAAGAAATTGAGCCGCCGTTAGAAGGCAGCTAATATCAAAGAAACTGGCAGGGGATTTCGAAACTTACACAGGTTTCCCGTCCGGGAACGCTTGTAATGGACAGGCGGCTTTCCTTTCCAAAGTAGAGTTCCAGGCGTGCATTGACATTCTTAAGCCCGACGGAATGTCCATCCGAAACAATGTCCGGTGTGTTGCCGGCGTTGTGCAGCATTTGGTTTAGCTGTGATAATTTTTCCGGGGAAATGCCTGTGCCGTTGTCTTTTATGCGAAACAGCAGGCGTTCTTCCTTTCTGTCAGCGCAAATATGGATTGACAGCGTATGGCTGTTGTCTGAAATACCGTGAGAAATGGCGTTTTCAACGATGGGCTGGAGTGTGAACTTGGGCAGCAGTGCGGCCATAAGCTCCGCCGGAATGTCGCTGGTAAAAGATAGCTGCGGATAACGAAGTTTCTGGATGCGCAGGTAATTGTGGAGCTGCTCTAATTCCATGCGCACTTCCACCAATGCGTCATTGGTAGAGATATTATAGCGGAAAATATTAGCGAAGGCCACCAGGCAGTCCGATTCCTCAAAATGTCCGTAAAGTTTCATTTTTGAAGAAAAAACCTCCATCGTATTGTAGATAAAATGAGGATTAATCTGATGCTGTAAGGCAATCAGACGACTCTCCTTGTTGGAGGTTTCTTTTAGGATATTCTGTCTGGACAGCTCCGCGGCCTGTGTGAGCAGCAGGTTAATACGTCGGCCGATATGGGAGATTTCGTTATTGCCGTTGACGGGAATGCGCGTGTTATAATTATTGCTGATGGATGCGTCCATGGCGGTAAGGCATTGGTTCATCTGCCGTTCCATCTGCCGCAGGCTGCGCAGGCAAAGGATGGCGGACAGGAGTGTGAACAGCCCCAGAATCAGCAGGAAAATGCCGATAAATTGCGCATAATTTGAATTTTTTGTGACGGTAATAATGGAGATCGGAAAATCTTCTGGATGGTTCCAGGTGACGAGGTAGCCGTCGGTCTGAGACTGAGGTTGGCTGGTCGCGTAAATCATGGATAAAGTGTCTTTTGGCAGAATATCGCCGCTGAGGTTGACGATGCGGTGATTTCCCGAAGAAATGACGGTTTCGTTGAGTTCGTTTTCAAACGACAGAAAATATTTTTCCGGAATGGAAAATACAATTAAACCGAGGAAATTTTTGCGGAAATCATATGCCTTGCGCAGGTAAACAAAGCATTTTTCCGTGGTAAACAGGTAGGGATTGGAAATACCTGCAAAGTCGGACTCGCAAAACCATTGTTCTACCCGGCTGCTTTCCAGAAATCCTGCGACTGGCGTCTCCTCTGAAATGTCGGACAGATGATAAAATACATCCATGCTCATGGGAATGGCAGGGTTGTCCGCGTAAATATAAATATCGGAGCGGGGGTCTGCATTGATGGTGGCCTGGATATAGCTCTGGATGGAGGAAGTGTAATTGTCATAGTCCGTATCCATGGCGTAACCGTTGTTTAAGAAATAGATCAGTTCATTGCTTGATAACAGCGACTGAGTGGTTCTGGTGGTAAATGCCAGGTTGTTATTGATATTTGTAATGATGGAATTGGTTACCCGGTTGTTTAGCTCATATTTTGTGTCGGTATTATTTTGCTGGTTCAGATAGAAAAAGATACTGATGACAAGGACAATCGGGATCAAGGCGAGAATCAGGAGTTCCAGCAGAAGTTTCATATAAATTGAATCCCAAAAAGAATGTGTTTTCATAGCCGTTCCTCCTATGCTCCTGTTTTTGCTGATATAAATTATATCAAAAACCGAAAGGATAGAAAAGATGAAAGTATTGATTGTTGATGATGAAACGCTCATCTGTGAAAGTATTGGAGCGGATTTTAAGCGCATGGAGCACCCGTGGGAATATGAAGTGTTTCTTGCACAGTCGGTGGCGGAAGCACAGAAAATCTATTACCGTGAAGAACCGGATTTTGTAATCACCGACATCAATATGCCGGGTGGTTCCGGACTGATCCTGGTGTCTGAAATTCATAAGGAGAATCCGGGCTGCGCCCTTTTGGTACTCAGCGCGTACGATGATTTTGAATATGTGAGGAACGCGTTTAAGATGGGCGCATGGGATTACATTTTAAAACCGGTCGCGTTTTCGGAACTGGAAAAATGTGTGGGAAAACTTGCCCGTAAAATGATGGCGGAAAGGAACGATTCCTCTCTGGAAGGAAATGCAGATGCAGAGGAAGGAAACAGCGTATTTCGGATGGAAGACACGGTTGCATATATGCGTGAGCATGTGGGAGAAAAACTGAGCGCATCGGAGATGGCGCGAAAAATGGCGGTCAGTTACAGCAGTTTTGGAAAACTGTTCCGTGAATATACGGGAATGTCATTTTCCGCCTGGCTGCTTGAAACCCGCATGGAATGTGCGAAGAATTATCTGGATAATTCCCGCATGAAAATCAAACAGGTGGCCTCTAAGGTTGGCTATCGGGAAAACCCACAGCATTTTTCCAGGGATTTTACCAGACAGGTAGGGATGTCGCCAAAGGAGTACCGTGCAAAGAAATTTGTGGAGCCAAAAAAAGAGCAGCCGCAATAGGAATTTGCAACTGCTCTAAATATGTGTTCTGTGTTATTTCATGCCGCGCTGTCTTTTGATTTCATCGAATTTCTGCCAGAATTTTGATTTTTTGGGAGCTTGTTCTATGGAACCGCGCATTCCTTTTACTTTTGTGATATAAAGACCGCTGACAACGGCTTTTACCTCTTTCTTAGTGGGAATACTGTCGAAAATAGCGCCATCACAGATAAACGTCATAATTTTGGGTCCTACCTTCGCCTTGACAATAGGCATCTTGGAATGACGCATAAATTTGGGCGTCTGCTCCAGAATTGCGGCGGGTAATCCCGAATCCTTTAGTTTCATACGTTTCTTATCAATCACAAGCATTGATATAGACTGTGCGGCAGCGGCAATCTGTGCCTCCTGCTCTTCTTTTTTCTTTTGTGATTTCCTGCCAAGTATGTAAAGTGCAATAACTGCAGCCACAAGAATGACGAGAATTACAATCAAAACGATATGCCATGTTTGCAATGTGAAAAACCCTCCTTTGAAATATTTTACTTGCCGGTGCATGAACCGCCACTCAGCATTATATCATTGCTTCCGGTAAAAATCAATGCTATAATTAATAGCATGAGGAGGGGCCCAGCGAAGCTGGGAGGAGCCCTGATGCTTGTCGAACAGTCAGAGGGGTAGATTCTACATTATGAATTTAAGGAGGAGCGTTATGAGATACAAGGTTCTGGTAACGGGGAGAAATGATTCAGCAATCACAGCGTTTTTTGAGCAGATTACGGATGACTTTTTTGTTTTAAGTTCTTCGACGCGTTATGAAGATATCGTGGGACATATAGATTATTTTGCACCGCATGTTTTTGTATACTGTCTTTACAATGAAGCGAGGGACAGTATTGTTCAGATGTTAAGCATCAATTCCAGACTTATGCGGTCTAACATTCCCTGTGTTATCCTTGGCTCTAAGGAAGACTGTGACGAGTTTGAGCGGATTGCAGTCAATGTTGCAAGTCTGGTGTTACATAGACCGCTTTCTGCAACCGCCATCAAGGAGAAGATTCTGGATTTCATGCAGAAAAAAAGAATTAAGGGTTCTGACGACGAGGATATCGACTGTGCAGGGCCAGATGAACTTATGGGTATGCAGGAGCCCGATGCGCAATCAGAAGAAACAAAGGAGACAGAGCCGATTCCGCATAAGAAACATGTCCTGGTGGTGGATGACAACCCTATGATGCTCAAACTTATCAACGAACATCTCCATGAGAAATATGATGTGGCGACGGCTGTCAGCGGCAGGGTTGCCCTGAAATTCCTGGAGCGAAGAACGACAGACTTAATCTTGCTGGATTATCTGATGCCGGAGGAAAATGGACTTTCCATTCTGGAAAAACTGAGGGAGAAAGATGCGACGAAGGATATACCCGTGATTTTCCTTACCGGTGTTACGGAGCGCAAAAAGATTAAAGAAGCCCTTGTTTTAAAACCGCAGGGATATTTGTTAAAACCGGTTGACCGTGATAAGCTTCTGGAAGAGATTGCGAAACTTATCGGATAATTAACAGCGACTGCAGTGTTTTTGACAGGAAGTAAGTAAACATTGAACCGGCATGTGACAGGGGGTGGAGGCGTGGGCATGGAATATAAAGAACTGAAATTGACGGATTTAATTGACAAGGAGATTTTACAGAAGATACAGGACGGATTTTCGGATATGAGCGGGATGGCGGCGATTACCACAGAAACAAATGGCAGGCCGGTTACGACGGGCAGTCATTTTTCTGATTTCTGTATGAAATATACAAGAGGTTCTGCGCTTGGATGTGTGCGTTGCGAACAATGCGACAGCCAGGGGGCGAACCTTGCGTTGGAACGCGGTGAATCTGTCGTTTATTTCTGCCATGCGGGACTTATGGATTTTGCAGCGCCAATCATGGCGGACGATAAAATGGTAGGCTGTTTTATCGGCGGTCAGGTACTTACCGAATCTCCCGACCTTGCCCAGGTAAGAAAGATTGCGGCGGAAATAGGCGTGGAGGAAGAAGAGTATGTGGAGGCCGTAAAAAAGGTAACTATCAAAGAGCAGAAGACGATTGACAGCGCGGCTAAATTCCTGCATTTAATTGCCGATGTCTTGTCGGAGATGGCATATCATAAATATCTCGTTTTTCAGGCAAACAGGGAACTGGAACGTTCGTCTCATATGAAGTCTGATTTCCTTGCCAATATGAGCCATGAAATCCGTACGCCCATGAATGCGGTTATCGGTATGGCGGAGATGGCGCTTAGGGAAGAGCTGCCTCCTGCGGCAAAGAATTACATCAATCAGATTAAGGATGCCGGGAAATCGCTGCTGACGATTATCAATGACATTCTTGACTTCTCTAAAATAGAGTCCGGGAAAATGGATATCATTGAGAGCGAGTACGAGTTGATGTCGATGGTGTATGATGTTGCCAATATCGTGCTGGCAAGGCTGAAAGAAAAGGATGTGGAGCTGATTGTTGATATTGTGCCGGATTTGCCGAGCAAGCTGCGGGGCGACAATCTCAGGATCAAACAGATTCTTTTAAATCTTACGAATAATGCGGCGAAGTTTACGGCAGAGGGAAAGATTGTTCTCAAAGTAGATTATGTGCGGACGTCTTCGGAGCAGCTTGATTTGCGTATTTCCGTGGAGGATACTGGAATAGGCGTTAAAAAAGAGGATCTTGGCAAATTATTTCAATCTTTTCAGCAGGTGGACAGCAAGAGAAACCGCAACATTGAAGGCACGGGGCTTGGTCTGGCGATTGCCAGAAGGCTTCTGAAACTGATGGATGGGGATATCGGGGTGGAGAGCGAGTATGGGAAAGGCAGCCGTTTCTCCTTTGTACTCCCTCAGAAAATTGTCAATGAAACCCCGGGCATTGTGATCAATGAGCCGGATTCCGTTTTGGTGGCGGGTTTGATGTCCAATCCCTATGTATGGGAACAGTTTTGTTCGGACGCCGGACGTCTGGGGGTAGAATGTGTGCGTGTTGTCTCAGCCAAGGAGTTTGACCTTCTTCCGGGCAATAAGAGGAATTTCCTTTTTATAGAATACCCCATGTTCACAGAGCTCGTTGAAGGGTATGTGCGAAGCCATCCGCAGGTGACGGCAGTCTTGTTGATTGGTTTCTACGATCATGTGGAGTATCATATTCCCAATCTGCTCGTGGTAAAAAAACCGTTGTTCGCGCTGAGTATCGCATTAATTCTGAATGGCCGGCAGATTCATTTTGAAGAGGATGAGGAGGAGAATGAATATGATTTCATTGCTCCGGATGCACATGTGTTGATTGTTGATGATAACGCAGTCAATTTAACTGTGGCGGAAGGACTTTTGGAGCCCTTGAAAATGCAGATAGATACGGTGACCAGCGGGCAGGCGGCAATCGGAAAAATAGCGAATTTTCATTATGACATCGTATTTATGGATCACATGATGCCGGAATTGGACGGTGTGGAGACTACGCATATTATCCGGCGTTTTCATTCTGAATATAATGACGTTCCCATTATCGCGCTTACAGCCAATGCCGTGGAGGGCACGAAAGAGATGTTCTGTCGGGAGGGTATGAATGATTTTATTGGCAAACCGATTGAAATTCGTATTCTGGTAGATAAGGTGAGACAGTGGCTTCCGGTAGAAAAAATCCAGAAGGTCAAAATGCCCTATCATCTGTCGGAGACGGACGGAGAGCCGAAACGCCTGGAGCCGATTGCGGTCGGGGATCTGGATGTGGAAACTGCAATGAAATTTTTTGTCTATGAGGATTTATTCTGGAAGACATTGAAAGTATATTATCGCAGTATCGAGAAAAAGGCTCAGACAATCAGAGACATGGTAGAGCGAAAAGACTGGACTGGATATACGATAGAGGTTCATGCACTTAAAAGTTCTTCCAAGCAGATTGGAGCCATATCGTTGTCTGAGAAAGCTGCCGCAATGGAGAAGGCAGGAAATGCAAGGGATTCTGTTGCCATTCGGGAAGGAACGGAGGAAATGCTGTGTCAGTATCTGGAATATCTTACGGTGCTGGAGCCTTTCTGTGCGGAGGAAGAAGAGGACGAAGCGCAGAAGAAACAGATTTCAAAAGAGATTTTGACAGGCTGTTTTGAGCGCTTGTCGGCGGCGATAGAAGATCTGGACATGGATCAGGTGGAAGAGGTTATGGAAGAAATGAAACATTATCGTTATGAAAGCGGGCAGATAGAATTCTTCCGGCAGTTGAAAGAGGCTGTGGAGGAATTTGACGTTGACAGATGTGAAGAAATATTAGAAAACTGGAGGATATTGTCAGGATAAAATAAATATCGGGCGTTTTATAATTGCAGCAGATCTGCTCCGGTTATAATTCCAGCCAGAGTTAAAAAAGATTTAATAATTTTATCCGCAAATTTTTATATGTTTTTTATATTTTTCTGATACGATATTGTGTGAGGATATGACCTGAGGGGGGACCCAGCGCAGCTGGGGAGAGACCTGAGGTCTCTTATCGGTTCCGATAAAGTAAATTGCAACCGGGAGGAAAGATATATAATGACAGATCAAGAATACTATACGTTTATACAGTCTTATGAGGACGCCAAAGAAGTTCTGCTTGCCAGACTTCATGTGCTGGAACATAATCTGTATGAGGTTTCCAAAAGCCAGCCGATCCATAATATCCAGAGCAGGATAAAGGAGAAATGCAGTCTGGAGGATAAATTAAGAAAGAAGGACAAAGAGCCAACGGTCATGAATGCCAAAGATTACCTGCAGGATATTGCAGGCGTGCGGGTCATCTGTTATTTTGCAGAAGATATTTACGATCTCGTGGAGGTCTTAAAGCGCCAGGCAGATTTGATTGTAGTTCGTGAGAGTGATTACATTAAAAATCCGAAATCCAACGGCTACCGCAGCTACCATGTAGTAGTGGGGATTCCGGTGTACTGTATGGATGGCATGGAGTATTTTCCGGTGGAAATCCAGTTTCGAACGATGTCCATGGACTTCTGGGCGAGTATGGAGCATCGGATTCTATATAAGAAAGAGGAGGGGACAGGGAGAAAAAGGCTGGCGGAAGAATTAAGGGATTACGCCAATACGCTGGTGGAGATGGAGGAACGGCTGTTTCATGCGATGGAGCCATCAGAAGTTGTCTGATGGCCCCGAAATGCAGTATGGTTATTCCTTCATACGCAGACGTTCTACAATTGTTTGCTAGATAGAGGTCAGGATTGCATTGAGGAAGTGTACATCTGGGAAATAAAGAGCAGTGTATGAAGCCTTTATCGGAAAGGGAAAAAATGAAACTGAAAAATGTATTAATTGTAGTGGAAGATATTGAGAAATCCATTTCGTTTTATCGGGATTTGTTTGGTCTGCGTGTGATTCTTGACAATAATGGAAATGTAATTATGACAGAAGGGCTTGTCCTTCAGGATAAAAAAATATGGGAAAAATTTATTGAAAGAGAAATTATTCCAGAGAATAATGCCAGCGAGCTTTATTTTGAGGAAAAAGATATTGAGGCGTTTGCAGAAAAATTGGATAATTACCATCAGCCAATTACCTATGTGAATCGGCTGATGGAACACTCATGGGGGCAGAAGGTGATTCGGTTTTATGACCCGGATGGGAATCTGATTGAGGTTGGGACGCCGATGGGATAAAAGAAATCCGCAGTGTTTGAAGACCGAGCCAATGTACATGCCAAAGGGCATTTCATCTTTTATTCAGGTGGATGTCCTTTTTTATCTTTATTACGTAATAAAATTCTTGACAATGCGCATAATACGCATTACAATATAATTATATTAACGGAAAGGAGAGATGCCATGAATGAATAAGGGGGTATTGGATGAGATTTAGAGAAATTGAAAATATGATATTACAAAATGGATGGTATCAAGTAAAGCAAAAAGGTTCACACCACCAATACAAACACCCGGCTAAGCCTGGAAAAGTTACAATTCCAGAACATGGAGGGGATTTGAATCCTGATACAGTGAAATCAATTATGAAACAAGCGGGACTTTAAGTCCCATTTGCTTTTTATATAAATGGAGGTGAATATATTGAAATTAATTTATCCGGCTGTATTTAAGCCATTTACAGATCACAGCGGAGGATATGTGGTGGAATTTCCAGATTTACCCGGTTGTGTAACAGAGGGAAAAGACTTGGAACAGGCTATTGAAATGGGAATTGACGCAGCCAGTGGCTGGATATTAGGAGAACTTGAAGATGGAGAGAAAATTCCACATGCTTCCGATTATTCAGAAATAACTGTTGAAAATGGGTGTATGATAAATATGCTATTATTAGACATTGATGCTTATGAAGAAAAATATGGTGAAAAAGCTGTAAGGAAAAATCTTACTATTCCTGCATGGCTGAATACTTTTGCTGAAAAAAATAATATCAATTTCTCTAAACTTTTGCAAGAAACCTTATTCTCAATGGCACAAGCAAAGTAGATACAGGAAGCTGCCCATAGGGCAGTTTCTTTTTGGGTTTCCCATCGTACCATTGCCTGATGGGAATGTAACACAGAGACACCAGCAGAAAGCGACGTAACAGCGGCAAACTGCTTTTATACATAAAATGGAATAGTGTACATGCCAAAGGGCATTTCATCTTTTATTCAGGTGGATGTCCTTTTTTGTACTCATTTTCAGGAGAAAGGAGATTCACATGGAACTGAACGAAATGGAAAAGCGGCTGCTGTATCAGACAGAAGGCTGCGAACGCTATGCCGTTATCAGTGAGCTTTCTCTGGATATCAAGAGCCGAACGGCTACGAAATATATCATTTACACACCTTTATTTTTTCATGTTAAGAAAACGGGCGAAATTGCAATTTTTAATTGCTAGATTTTTATTTGCACATCACGTATAATTTATTCAATTAAAACACAGGAGGTCTTAATATATGAGTTTGGGAAACAGTCTTTTTAATGCACGAAAAAGAAGTGGTTTATCACAGGAAGATGTTGCTGAAAAGTTGGGTGTAAGCAGACAAACAATATATCACACACATGGAATAGCAAGGAACAGCAATAATCTTAATTTAAAAGAAAGGGCTATATGGCAACTAAAACAAAAATTAAAATTTCAGATGAACAACTATTATGACGAGCGGATTTATTTCTTACGCAGGCAAGACGGGAGTGTGCTCTGGTACAGGAGAAACCTTCTGTTCGTGACCGGGGCGCGGATGATGTGATTGCCGCAGTCGATTTAAGGATTATTTAATAATTTCTATGCTACAATAGGCTCACAAAGCGAAAGGAGCAGAGGAAATGTATTTACAAATACTGAAAAAAGACCTCAAACGCAAAAGGGCGATGAACGTAATATTGCTGGTATTTATTATACTCGCGTCGATGTTCGTGTCCTCCGGCGTGAGCAACATTATTACCGTGACGACTGCGCTGGACAGCTATTTTGAAATGGCGGACGTGCCCGATTACTTCGCGCTGAGCGAAAACAAATCTGGCAACAAGGATATTTACGGGACGCTTGAAAACGCTTCTGCGATAGACGAGTTCCGTATCGAGGAGTTCGTCCGAATGTCCCAGTCTAATATTACGCGGGACGGTGAACCGCTTAACGCTTCCAATCTCAGTCAGACATTAGTATTACAGAGCGACAGAGATAGGGGGATAAATTATTTTTTAGACGACGGAAGTATTCTTAAAAGTGTGCCGAGAGGGAAAATATACACTGCCAGTTTCACGGAGAAAAACATGGGTCTTAAGGTTGGCGATAAAATTACTGTCGAAATAGAGGGTATAAGCCGTGAATTTACCTTTGCGGGCGGTTTCAGAGACGCTGTCTTCGGTTCGGAAATGATGGGTTTTAAGAAGTTTATCCTGAATGGTGACGACTTTGACGAATATATGTCCGACGAAACGATAACAAATATATACGGCGGAAAATTATTATACATACACACCGCCGATCTTGACAAGGTCCTGTCCCAGATAGCGGATATATCCGACAGCTTTACCTTTTCGGGCAACGCGGAGATGCTGGATCAAGCCTATATTTTTGATATGATAATCACGGGTCTTATCCTTGTGGTAAGCCTTATTCTTATAATCATATCCTTCACGGTGCTGCGGTTCACCATAGCCTTTACTCTCTCCGAGGAATTCCACGAGATAGGTGTTATGAAAGCAATCGGCATACGTAACATAAAAATTCGGGGACTGTACCTTACAAAATACTTCGCTATTGCCGTTGTTGGCGCGGCGATTGGTTTAGTGTTCAGCTATCCGTTTGGCAAAATGCTTATGAGCCTGTCAACAGATTCGATAATTATCAATGAAAGAAATACCACTTTTGTCAACGTTATCTGCGCGGTTCTGGTAGCGGCTGTAATTCTCCTGTTCTGTCTCGGCTGTACGGGCAGGGTGAGCAAAATGTCCCCGATCGACGCCGTAAGAAACGGTCAGACGGGGGAACGTTTCCGCAAAAAGAGCCTTATGAGCCTTGGAAAGTCGCGGCTTGGCACGACGGCTTTCCTTGCCGCAAACGATATTGTAAGCAGTCCCAAACGCTACGCTGTCATTATCCTTACGTTTTTTTTGTGTATGTCTCTGCTGATAATACTCTCCAATGCCACAGCGTCTCTTAAAAGCGGAAAGTTGCTGAAATATTTCGGTATGACGGACTGCCACGCCGTTACGGACATTGGCGATGAAACTATGAAGTTTATGATTGAGGACGGACATGAAAAGGTTAAAAAACATCTTAAGGATATGGAGCAGACCCTTGCAGAAAACAGTATGCCTGCGGAGTGTATGACGGAATATTATATTTATTCGATGATAGGACACGGCGAATATGAAAGCAAAGCAGCTATACTTCAGGGCACGGGAACAACAATGGATATGTATGAATATTTTGAGGGCACCCCTCCCCAAAATAGCGGCGAAATCGCTGTGACGACTCCTTTGGCAAAAACGCTTAAGGCGGAGATAGGCGATACCGTTATTGTGTCCTACCCGACGGGCGAAACGATGGAGTTCATTATAACCGCTCTGTATCAGTCAATGGTCAATCGGGGTATTTCCGTAAGGGTTCATACCGACTGCGACATAAACTATACCGCAGCAACCGGCTCCCCCGGTACGCAGATAAAATTTACCGACGATCCCGACGATGAAGAGGTATTACGCAGAATCGGAAAGATCAAAGAGCTATACCCGGAATTTTCAAGCGTTAAAACAGCGGGCGAAACAGTAAGTGACACCACCGGGGTTGGCGACGCCATAGACGCGGTGAAAAAAATGTCCGCCGCACTTACGACAATTTTAGCCGTGCTTGTCACCGTTCTTATGGTGCGTTCCTTTATTGCGAAGGAACAGGCAGAAATCGCCCTTATGAAAGCTATAGGCATGAGAAACACCAGAATATACGGACAGTACACGTTAAGATTTTTCATTGCGGTGGCGGCGGCTGTACTTCTTGCGGAGCTTTTGGGTATGCTCCTTACAAAGCTTTGTTTCGACCCTGTTTTCAGGACAATGGGGCTTGAAATGGGCGTAGAATATATGCAGAACCCTGTGGAGATATACGCGGTATTCCCCGTTATCGTCCTTACCGCCACAGCCATAAGCGCGTTTTTGACCTCTCTGTACACAAGAAAAATCAAATCCTCCGATACGGCAAGCATTGAATAATGAAAGGAAGAAACAATTATGAATATTCTCGAAGTAAAGGATCTTTGCAAGACCTATATCGTGAACAAGCGTCAGAACAATGTTCTGAAAAACGTAAATTTCAACGTGGGCGAGGGGGAAATGGTCGCCGTTATGGGGCCGTCGGGTTCCGGCAAATCCACGCTGCTATATGCGGTTTCGGGCATGGATGATCTTACCGCAGGGGAGGTGAGCTTCTGCGGTAAGAATATCGCCCAAATGGGCGAAAGAGAACTTGCAGACCTGCGTCTTGACGAAATGGGTTTTATCTTTCAGCAAATGTATATGCTGAAAAACCTCACCATATTGGATAATATCATACTTCCCGCAACGCAATCCAAAAAGCTCCATGAATCCCGCAAGGAAACGGCGCGGCGTGGTCAGGATTTAATGCGCAAGCTCGGCATTATTGGCATTGCCGACAATGACATCAACGAGGTTTCGGGTGGCCAGCTTCAGCGGGCGTGCATTTGCCGCAGTATGATAAACAATCCGAAAATGATTTTTGCCGATGAGCCGACAGGGGCTTTGAACCGCACTTCCTCCGACGAAGTAATGGAAGAACTTGTAAAATTAAATTCTGAGGGAACAACGATCATGCTCGTTACTCACGATGTTAAGGTCGCGGCAAAATGTACAAGGGTCATGTACATTGTTGACGGGAACATAAAGGGAGAGTATGACTTAAGCGACTGTTCCACACAGATAAGAGAACGGGAGCGCGCATTGAATAACTGGCTTCTGGAATTAGGGTGGTAATATGGATATTCTCATTGTTGA
>CAJTSB010000031.1:20490-29143 GCA_910578825.1 uncultured Lachnospiraceae bacterium
GGCTTGTCGTGCTTGATATCATGCTGCCCGACAGGGACGGGTTTTATGTTCTGGAAAAAATCCGTACAGAAAGCAACACGCCCGTACTGATTGTAAGTGCGAAAACGGAAAAAGAGGACAAGCTGAACGGACTGAATCTCGGCGCAGACGACTACATTGAAAAGCCCTATGATATTGATATCATGCTCGCAAAAATAAGCGGAATTTTTAAACGCCGTTACGCTCTTGATGAAATTACTGATGGCAATATACGCATAAATAAGGCGAGCCGTACCGTTTACAAAAACGGAAAAGAGCTGGAAATGACCACGAAGGAATTTGAACTGCTCCTGCTTTTGATGGAGAATATGGGCAGGGCTTTAAGTAAGGAATACATTTTCGGACAGGTCTGGGGCAACGACAGCTTTTCGGAACAGCAGACACTGACGGTACACATAAAATGGCTGCGGCAGAAAATAGAGGACATCCCCAAAAATCCTAAAAAAATAGTGACTGTATGGGGGGTGGGTTATAAATATGAAGGCGTTTAACAGAATTTTCTCGGCGGTTACGGTTGCCATAATCCTATTGTTTGCTGTGATGAATATGATTCTTGCTGCCGACAAAACTGATGGGAGCAGACCATATCGAGTGGAGATAAGCCGTCTTGTTCGTGAAATAGAAACGAATGGTTCTGCCGACATGTCCGAATGTGTGTATGTAACAAATATTGAACGATACGGAGAAAAATTTTACAGCACGGACAGTGACTATGTTATCCATGAGATAAGCGGAGAACTTTATCGCTTTGATTACAGTACAAATGGTTATTCCAACAAGGCACATCTTGTGGGAATTGTAAATACTGTTCTCGGTGCTATGGCGATTTTATTTATCGCAGTTATGCTTTACTTAAAATTCGCAATTCTTGCGCCCTTTGAACGTTTGAGCGGTATCCCCTACGAACTTTCAAAGGGGAATCTCACCATGCCGATAAAGGAAACGAAAAACCGTTTTTTCGGGAAATTCCTTTGGGGAATTGATATTCTCCGTGAAAACATCGAACAGCAAAAGCAGCGCGAACTGGAAATGCAGAAAGAAAAGAAAATATTGCTGTTATCGCTTTCGCACGATATTAAAACACCGCTTTCCGCAATAAAACTTTACTCGGCTGCACTGTCGAGAAATTTGTATTCGGACACGGAAAAACAGCAAAAAATCGCTGAGAACATCACCGAAAAAGCGGATGAGATTGAAAGCTATGTTTCGCAGATCATAACAGCTTCAAGAGAAGATTTCCTTAGCTTTGAAGTGAATATAGGAGAGTTTTATCTTTCGGAGCTTGTTGAAAAAATCACGGGATATTATAGGGAAAAACTGGCGCTTATCAAAACAGAGCTTATTATCGGAACATATAAAAACTGTCTGCTTTCGGGGGATTTGAGCAGGAGCGTTGAAGTGCTGCAAAACATTATGGAAAATGCCCTCAAATACGGCGATGGCAGACGTGTGGAATTGATTTTTCCAGAAGACGACGAATGCGTCCAAATTGCGATTGTGAACGGTGGTTGTACGCTTGTGAAGGACGATTTGCCGCATATTTTCGAGAGCTTTTGGCGCGGAGTAAATGCGGAAAACATTGGTGGCAGCGGGCTGGGGCTTTACATTTGCAGACAGCTTATGCGCAAGATGAACGGCGAAATTTTTGCGGAAATCGAAGATAACATCATCACCGTTACCGCTGTCTTTGCAAGAGCATGAATCATTTATGATGGAACCTCTGTGTGGTTCTTGCTAATATCTGATACCTGCGAATATATTTTCAGTAAATTGTGCCGGTTAGCCGAAAAAATAACGCAGCAAATGGCTGAAAAATGCTTGGAAACATGGTATAATCATGGAGTGCAGAGATCATGGTCAGGGATATGTCGCGTTTCGGGCGCAACAATGCCATGTTCATGTACTAGCACAGTATGATAAAAAGAGGTTGATGGTATGATGGTGAAAAATAAGTTTTTAAAAGTATTTGGCGCCTTGTCCGGCGCATTTGCAGTATTTATGGCGTTTGGCTGGTCGTTTTTCAAAATGACAGTTCGTTACAAAGATCATAAGAAACAGGAGAAAAAGAAATGGTTTGCCTTATCCCATACCACAGTGAACCATCCGAGACATAAATTTGAGAAAGAGTATGAGGAAGGAAAGGCATGGTGCGCCAGTCAGGAAATGGAGGAATGCTATATCCGAAGCGTGGATGGGCTGAGATTACATGCATCGTATCTTCCGGCGGACAATGCGAAACGAATTGTGCTGTTAAGCCATGGATATAAAGGAAGCGGTTTTGGGGATTTTGCCTATATATCTCGTTTTCTTCACGAGAATCACTGTGACCTGCTTTTTATCGACCAGCGATGCTGTGGGGAGAGCCAGGGAGAATATATTACTTTTGGGGCGAGAGAGCAGTTTGACGTGCAAAGGTGGGCGTATTATATTGCCAGACGCAATCAGGAAAAACTTCCGGTATACCTCTATGGGGAATCCATGGGAGCGGCGGCGGTGCTGATGGCGTCAGGTCGCAGGTTGCCGCGTCAGGTCAAAGGTTTGATTGCAGACTGTGCGTTCTGTTCCATGAAAAGCCAGATGCAGGATATGGCAAGTAACTGGTTCCACCTGCACTGGATCGGGCTGTTGTTGTTCCGCCTGAATCTGTTCTGCGCCCTGTTCGCAGGGTTCCGCATGAAGGATGCGGACACGGCAGAAGCCTTAAAGACGAACGGGCGTCCGGTATTATTTTTTCACGGTGCAAAGGATACGTATGTGGATCCGGGCAATTCGTTGTACAATTACTCTCTGTGCCGTGCGCCGAAGGAGCTTGTGGTGATGCCGGAGGCAAGGCATCTTTGCAGCGCCTATGAGGAGCCGGAATTGTACCGGGAGAAGGTGTTGGGATTTTTTGAGAAATATGATTGAAAAGGTATTCTTGAGCTGTCGCTAAGCTGAAATATCAGCTTGGCGGCAGTTTTTTCTCTTATAGGAAAGACCGTTTCACATTCACAATGTCTCGGTCAATTTCAGGTAAAGTGTATGCTAACTCTCTCAGGGGGTAGAATTTAAATATAAAATGTGTTAGTTTCACAGAGGAAGGAAGGCAAATGCGCAGCATTTCTGGAATGCCTTCCGATGAAATGGCAGGTGACGCGAAGCGGCGCGTGCCAGTACAAAAAAGGAGGATTATCCATGAGAGATTATTATCCGTTGACAGCAGCACAGAAGATGCACCACAATTGGATTCAGGATTATAAGACGCAGCAGGTGTCGGGCGTCAGCGTTGTGGCATCCCTGAAAGCAGCTTTGGATTTTGGCCTGTTAAAAAAATGTATCCAGTTGGAGTTTGAGCGTTATGGATGTATGAGGCTGCGCTTTACAAAGCCTGATGAGAAAGGGCAGGTCAAACAGTATGTTGTGGAAAAGGAAACCAGGGACATACCCATTAAAGATTTATCCGGCATGAGCCTCTCCGAGGCGGATAAGCTTATGCAGCAGTGGGCGTATCAGACGTTCGATGGGGATGATATCCCGCTGTGTGACGTGACGATGGTAAGACTTCCGGAGGGATTCAACGGATTTTTTATCCATATGGACCACAGGCTGATTGATTCCTGCGGTTTGGTGGTGATGATAAATGATTTGATGCAGCTTTATACGCATTACCGGTTCGGTTCCGAGTACCCGAAAGATCTGGCAGATTTTGAGATGGTTTTGGAAAAGGACCTGAAAAAAGCCAATAACGAGAAACGTTTTGCCAAGGACAAGAAATTCTGGGACGACCAGTTAGATGCACTGGGAGAACCGCTTTATTCCGATATCCAGGGGACTTCTGTCCTTGAGGAGGCAAGGCTGCGGCATGGAAAACCGAATTTAAGGGCGGCAGACATTGAGATGAAAGATTTGTTTGTGGAGGTAAAGGACTATTATCTGGAACCGGAGCCGACGAGAAATCTGCTTGCATTTTGCATGAACCATCAGCTTTCGATGACGAACCTTTTACTTCTGGGAATCCGTACGTATCTCTCGAAGGTAAATGACGGGCAGGAGGATATCACGATTCAGAATTTTATTTCCCGGCGTTCCACGCATGACGAGTGGACGTCCGGCGGCAGCAGGACGATTATGTTTCCCTGCCGGACGGTGATTCCCGCTGAGATGGAGTTTATAGCGGCGGCTTATGAAATCCAGAATGTGCAGAATCGTATTTATATGCACAGCAATTATGACCCGGCGCTGATTATGGATGAAATGAGAAAGCGTTACCATACGCCGGAGCATACCTCTTATGAGAGCTGCTATCTTACGTATCAGCCGCTGCCGGTGAAAATGGATAACCCGCATTTGGCAGATATTCAGCAACATTCGAAATGGTTTGCCAATGGAGCGGCGACGAAGAAAATGTATTTGACCGTATCGCATACGGAGCATGGGGGAATGAATTTCTCCTACCATTATCAGACGGCGCACCTTAAGGAGCACGATATGGAACTCTTATATTACTATATGATGCGGATTCTTTTTAAAGGAATTGCAGAGCCGGATATGAGCATCGGCGAAATTATGGCACAGGTATAAAAATGTCAGGTATGAAACAAGTTGTAAGCACACAAAAAGAAATCAGGAGGAAGAATGATGACACAGGAAATGCAGTTTAAGAAGATTGTAGCGCAGTATTGCGAGGTAAAGCCGGAGGATATGAAAAATGAAATGAGATTCCGTGAGGATTTGGGGTTCAGCTCCCTGGATTTTATGTCTTTTCTGGGAGAACTTGAGGACACGTTTGACGTAGAGCTTGAGGAGGACGACGTACTGCAGGTGCTCACAATTGCAGAGGCGCTTGAAATGATGGAAAAATTACAGCAGGAGGCGTAAAAATATGGGAATGCTTATTCGTGACATTTTAGAAAACAGTGCGGAGAAATTTGCAGACATTCAGGCGGTAAAGTGGCTGAAGAAAAAAGAGATTCTGGAGAGAAGTTATACAGAGTTGATGGAAAATGTTGTGGCAATCAGGAAGGGATTGCTTGCAGAAGGATTTCAGGGGAAACATATTGCGCTGATTGGCGTCAGTTCTGTGGAGTGGATTGAGAGCTATCTGGGCGTGATTACCGGAAATACCGTTGCCGTGCCGCTTGACGCCGGTCTTCCGGGTGAGGATCTGATTGATTTGATTAACCGCTCGGATTCGGAAGGACTGTTCTTGAGTCCGAAACATCTGCCGCTTTTGGATGCAATTCTGGCAGCGTGCCCCAAATTGAGGAAAATCTGGATTCTTCAGGAAGAAGAGGTGGAAGTTTCTGATCAAAAGGTGGTATCTCTGGCCGAACTTAAGAAGGTTTCCGGAGCGAATGGTGCGGACGCAGACAGACCGTCTGCGGAAGATGTATCTACAATTATTTTCACTTCCGGAACGACCGGAAAGAGCAAGGGCGTTATGCTGACGCAGTATAATCTGGCAACAAACGTAGAATATGTTCGTTATACGGCAGAGCCCGGAGCAGCAATGTTGAGCGTGCTGCCGATTCATCATGCTTTCTGCCTTGTCATGGACTGGCTGAAAGGATTTTCTCTGGGAGCAACCATTTGCATCAATGATTCCCTCCTGCATATGGTGAAAAATATGGGTATTTTCCAGCCGGAGGTTATTCTGATGGTTCCGATGATGGTGGAGACTATCTATAAGAGGCTTTCAGCCGCGGATCCGGCGATTCCCAAACAGGCGTTGGCAGACCAGGTATTTGGCGGGAAACTGAGAATCATATTTACCGGCGGCGCGCACCTTGATCCGTTTTATATTGAAAAGTTTGCGGAATACGGCGTCGATATCTATGAGGGATACGGCATGTCCGAATGTTCTCCGGTTATCAGTTCCAATATGCCGGGGGATAATAAACCGGGTTCGATTGGCAGACCGCTTGCCAATGCGCAGATTGCTTTTGACAATGGGGAAATTCTGGTAAAGGGCAGCAGTGTCATGATGGGATATTATCAGATGCCTGAAGAAACGGCGGAGACGTTGAAAGACGGCTGGCTCCACACAGGAGATAAGGGTTATCTGGATGAAGATGGATTCCTGTTTATCAACGGACGTGTAAAGAATCTGATTATCCTTTCGAACGGTGAGAACATTTCGCCGGAGGAGATTGAGAATAAACTTGCGCTTGGCGCGTTGGTAGGAGAGGTCATTGTGACCGGTGAAAACAATGGTCTGACGGCAAGAATTTATCCGGATATGGATGTTGTTCAGGCAAAAGGTCTGGGCGAAACCGAAATTCAGGCGGGATTGCAGGCGTTCATAGACGAATATAATAAGAACCAGCCGACCTACCGCCAGATTACGGGATTGATTGTGCGTAAAAATCCATTTATCCGCAGCTCGACCAAAAAGATCAAACGGCAGGAAGCGCTGATTGACGAGCCCTTATGATATAAAGGGCATCATGACCGCGATAAACGACTGTGTTAAAATATCGGCGACGACCTCCGCGGGAGCCTGAAAATTTTCTGCGCTCCATTTGTGGAGCACGCCGACCGTGCTGCCGATGACACAGGCAATCATATAGGAGAATTCTTCCTTGCTGGGATGGGAAGGATCCGTGTTTTGCATGACATTCGATACATAGCGGTGGAACATGGTGATGAATTTCTCAAAAAATGCACCGCCGCCTGGGTTGCGTAAGAGATTTGCCAGAAATGGGTTTGTCATTGTGTATTCGCAGATTGTCAGAAAATATGTTTTGCAGATTTCCCGGTCATTTTTGGGGCGAAACGTTTCCATTAAGGAAAATATGTCCTGTATGGTCTTATCTTCAACAGCAATTACGAGGGCTGGAATATTTTCGAAGTGATTGTAAAAGGTGCTTCGGACGATTCCGGCTCTCTTTATAACATCGGAAACGGTTATTTTATCTAATTCTTTTTCTTTGAGGACTAAAAAGAACGCGTCGTAGATGGCTTCGTCGGCGACGGAATATCTTTCGTCCTGGATTTCGTTCATCATAGGTTGATTCCTCCTCATGTCCTATTGTATCATAAAATCCACATAAATTTACAATAATTAGCTTTCTTTTTTTTCTGCGGCGTGTTAAGGTAAGATAACGCTACAGATGGGAGATGCTATCATAGTGGAAGAAAATAAAAGCAAAGGAGAAGATGATATGTTATTCATAGAATATCCAAAATGTTCTACCTGTAAAAAGGCAAAAAATTGGCTGGACGCACAGAATGTCGCGTACGAGGACCGTCATATTGTAGAAGATAATCCCACGTATGAGGAATTGAAACAGTGGTACGAAAAAAGTGGTCTGCCGCTGAAACGTTTTTTCAATACCAGCGGCATGTTGTACCGGGAAATGCAGTTAAAGGACAGGCTGCCTGATATGAGCGAGGAGGAACAGCTGCAATTGCTTGCGACAAATGGAATGCTTGTGAAACGACCACTGCTTGTGGATGATCATATGGTACTTACAGGTTTTAAAGAGGCGGAGTGGGAGGAACGTATCTCGTCTTAAAAATATTGATGCAGAAGGAAGGGTGAATGAACAATGAAATTAAGGAAATTAAGACAGATGAATAAGAGAGGAATTGCCGTGGCGTTATGTCTCGTTCTGGCGGTTTCTATGGGAGAGTCCTCTGTCTCGCTTGCCGCAGGGCGTGACCAGACAGAGAACGCGGCAGGAGGAGAGGCTGCAACTGCGGGAAATAAGCGGCAGGCAGCAGATGTGGTACGGCATGCAGAAGCGCTTGATCGCGGCGTAATTGCCATCAAGACGGCGGACGGTGTATATCTGAGTTGGAGATATCTGGGTACGGATGCTGCAAATACATCTTTTGATATTTATCGGGATGGGCAGAAAATCACAGATACCCCTGTCACAGACAGCACCAATTATGTGGACAAACAGGGAACCTTGCAGTCGGTCTACTCTATACATACGCTGGTCGCAGGCAAGGAGACGCAGTGTAGCGAAGACATCCGCGTCAATGCCAACGATTTTTTTGATATTGAATTGGATATGCCTGCCCCCGGGGTAACTCCGACTGGACAGGAATACGATTATTCCCCCAACGATGCGAGCTGTGGGGATCTGGATGGCGATGGGGAATATGAAATTGTTCTCAAATGGATGCCTTCGAATTCCGGCGATAACATGGCGGACGGCTATCGGGGAAACGTCTATTATGACGCCTATAAACTGGACGGCACCAGGCTGTGGCGGATTGACATGGGCGTCAATATCCGTGCCGGCGCACATTATACGCCGTTCATGGTCTACGATTTTGATGGGGACGGTTATGCGGAGCTGGTGATGAAGACAGCGGACGGCACTATCGACGGCAGAGGGAAAATGATAGGGCAGGATAAGGATTGGCGAAATGGAGCAGGAACGATCATGGAGGGACCGGAATATCTGACTCTGTTTGACGGATTTACCGGGGAGGCGTTAGATACGATTGACTATGAACCGGGACGTAACCACCGTGGCAAGCCAGGGGAAAATGTCAATGCTGATTACTGGGGCGATGGGTTCGGCAACCGCAGCGAGCGTTATCTGGCGGCAGTTGCTTACTTAAACGGAATCACGCCCAGCGTACTGATGTGCCGGGGATATTATGTAAACTTTGGTCT